>JBOHGG010000038.1:14485-52863 GCA_050700115.1 Pseudonocardiaceae bacterium | reverse complement strand
GCGGGCTCCAGCGTCAATCTTTGGTCCGGGCTCAACCCGCGCCAAGACGAAACGACGTCAGCGGGCGACGCACCCCCAGTTTCATCGACCCGCGAGCGCCGCGCCAGAGGCATCAGAATCTTTGGTGAGTAAGGCGTCGATGAGGATGGCGGCCAGCAGATCGTGTTCCCTGGCCGGGATGCTGATCCGCACCTCGGTGTCGGTGGGCTCGTAGACCTTCGGGGTGCGGCCCACCTTTCGGATCCCGCCGACCGGCTCGTAGCGAGCCCGCAGCAGCCCCACCTCGACCAGCTTGTCCAGGTGGAATGCAGCCAGCCTCCGGGAGATCCCCACGGTTTTGGCGGCCTCCTCCCGGCTGACCGGGCGGCGGGCCCGGCGGATGAATCCATACATCCGCCGTCGCAGCTCATCACTCAGCGCCGCCACGGCCGCCACCGCGGCTGCGGCAGGCAGGCGATCGGCCCCGGCGCGGGAGTTGGTTGCGGGGTCCACAAGGCTCACCTTAACGGCGGTGCCTCTCATCGAAAATCCTCAGGCAGTGCCCTGCCACGGATTATTGACCTGGGAGACGGATAGCGCCAAACTAATTTGGAGAAATTGGTTCGGTGGGGAGGCTGGTGATGACCAGCGATCTGCAGCAGGCCAAGCATCCGGTGAGCGCGGTGTTGGCTGGGCCCTACGGACATCCGCTGCACCCGATCCTGGTGACCGTGCCGATCGGGGCCTGGGTGGCGAGTCTGGTGTTCGACCTCGCCTCGCATCTGGTCGCCGACCCGGGGTTTTTGGCCAGAGGTTCGCTGTGGCTGATCGGGCTGGGTGTGGTGGGGGCGTTGGCTGCCGCGCTGGTCGGGTTCCTGGACCTGCTGGCCATCCCTGCCCGCACGCCGGTGTTTCGCATCGGGCTGGTGCACGCCGTGCTCAACCTGGCGGTGACCGCCGGGTACCTCGGCGGCTTCCTGTGGCGAAAGACCAGCGACCTCTCCACCAGCGTCGGGTGGGGTCCGCTGGCGCTGTCCGCTGCCTGCCTGGTCGCTCTGGCCGTGTCGGGATGGCTGGGCGGCACGCTCGCCTTCCGCTACGGGGTGCGGGTGGCCGATGAAGCCACCCAGGCCGCGGGCTACCGCCACCCCCTTCCTCGGACTCAGCAGCCGCCCAGTGGCCGGGCTGATCGCGGGCATTGAGGCCACCCCGCCGCCGGGGTTGTTCCACATATCTCAAGGAGACTCGGTCATGAGCATCGCTGTCATGGGTATCGCCGCATTGGTCGCTTGGGTGGTCACTGCGCTGGGCGGCTTCGTCATGTTGGGCCAGTGGATCTCCCGGGGCGGGTTGCGCCAGCAGCGCAGCGGGACCACCCGGTTTCCCGCCGGCCTGATGTTCTCCCACTTCGGGCTCGCCGCGGGTGGCCTGGTGGTCTGGATCGCCTACCTGCTCACCGGCCAGGATCGGCTGGCCTGGGTGGCGTTCGTGCTGCTGATCCCGGTTGCGTTGCTGGGCTTCATCATGCTGATCCGCTGGATCCCGGTCTACCGAGGCCGCACGGTCGCCGCCGGCTCCGCTGCGGCCAGCTCCGGACCGGCTGAGGCGGAGCCGGCCGAGCGACACCTGCCTGTCCCCGTCGTCATCGGGCACGGCCTGTTCGCCGTGGTCACCGTGGTGCTGGTGCTGCTCACCGCCCTGGGTGTGAGCACCGGCTGAGATCAATCGCCAACAGGGCCCACTTCCTACCCAGCTCCACGGTCAGGACGGGGACCGTGAGGTAACGCAGCGCCACCGTCGCACTACTACCCCGAGCAGTGCGGTGATCCACAGCTTCCGGGAAGGATGCGCAGAGCGTGGTGCAGAACTCGATGGGGCGGCAAACGGTAGTAAACTGGCTGCGCTGTTTTGCTGGATCTTCCTATTGATCGCGGTACTGGGTCCGGGCCCGTTCGCCCTGGATGCGATCCCTCCGGCGTGTGCGACGGGAGCATCAACTGGTGGCCCGGTGCGGGTCAAGGGCCGCATCCCTCACCGCCGAGCCTAGTGCTTGGCAGTACCAGGTGGGGGTTGCCAAGCGCCGTCGTCGCGAGGATGTGGTTTGCGGTGATGACCGAGAGCCAGTAGTTCATCCGCTCGGCATTGGTGAGATCGCGCCAGTGCCGGAAGAAGTTCGCCGCGTCATCAAGGGGAAGGCGCCCCTCGGCCTGATGGACTTCCAGGGTGAATGACGGGGGGTGCACCCCGCCAGCCTGCACAGCGGCGTGAAGAATGCGAGCTAGCCCGGCCGGTCCGTAGAGCGGGTCCAACGAGTACCGGCCGTCATGGGCGAACGGGATAGGCAGCCGGTAGAGGAAGCTGCGGTGATCCGACAGCTCCGGGATGAGCGGGTGGCCGTCATGCAGGTGATAGTGAACGGTTGCACCGAACTCGGCGGTGGCGTTGATGAGGCGCAGCAGTGCGGGGAGCGCGGCTGCGGTCGCGTCCTGAACATCGCCCACCAGGTCGGGCAACCGCGGGTCGTCCGTCGTGAGCTCGCCGAAGTGAAGGCCGGGATGCAGCGCGGTAAATCGGGTGCGCGCGCACCGCATCCCGACGTGCCCGGTGTCGATACACAGGCCGACCCCGTCGACGTCCTGCAACTGCTCACCGATCTCGGCGAATCGTCCAAGGTCCATGCCAGTGGCGTACTCGAGGTACACAATGGGCCGGTTGGTCCGCCCGCCAAGAGAGCGCAGCGCGGCCACCACCTCGGGGATCGCCTCGATGTTGCGAACAGCACTCCGGTCCCGTCGGGCGGTGGGGCGGCCCGCTGGTCATCGTGGGCGATCAGCCGCAGCGGTGAGCTCTCTTGACTACCTGCCAGCATCTGCGCGAAGAGCACATCGAGCTCTGCGGCGGTATGCAGCGAGCTGTCACCGCGCTCGGATTCCTCATTCGCCCCGCGCCGCGAGGTCTCAAAATACGAGGTTCCACCGGATGACGTATCGAGCTGGCCCGACAGACATGGAGGATGGGTAGTGGCAAGCTCACCACCGCCTACGGCTCTGGCGCACCTGCCGCAGGAGTCAGCGCAGCGGCCGGGCACATTCCCACCGCGTTGAACGTGCCGTGGTCCAAGACCGCCAACGAAGATGGCACCTTCAAGTTCGATGACGAGCTGCGGACGCTCTACGGGGCGGCCGGGTTGGATGAGAGCCGCTCGACCATCGCTTACTGCCGGATCGGCGAGCGTTCCAGCCACACCTGGTTCGTGCTGCACGAGTTGCTGGGCCTGTCTGACGTCAAGAACTACGACGGTTCCTGGACCGAGTACGGTTCACTGGTCGGGCACCTATCGAGTTGGGTAGCAAGGGCTGATCGCCATGTGTGGGGCACCGGAACAGACCCAGGAGCTGCCGCCGGGCACGGATTTGAGTAAGCCCACCGTGCTGATCGGCACGGTGCGAACGGCTGTGAGCCCGTCGGCGGTGCCTTCGTGCGGCTACTTGACGGCACCGGGGAGTTCACCGCCGAGGTGGTGTCCTCGGCCTCGGACCAGTTTCGGATCTTCGCCGCCACCGGCCGATGGACCATCCGCGCCCTACACCGATCCGGCACCGGCGAGGCCCTTGTCACCGCCGACTGTACAGGCCTGTTCTCGGTCGACGCCGCAGTGTCCTGAGCGCATTCAGCGGCTGAGTCGGGGAATGCCGGTGGTGAGGGGCAACGGAGGGGCCTTCGGGCCAGGGTCTACGTTTGGTTTGAACATTTTTGAGGGGAAAGGGTGCTTCGAAGGTGCGAGAAGCCTCTAAGTTGGACGCTAGGGCACGCAGGACGATGGCGCTCCTCTACAGGCGCTTGCTAGAGATCGGTCTATGGCGGCACATTAGATCTGTGGGAGGCGCTCTGACAACAGGGGCTGGCGGCGCCCACTTCACAACCAGGGACAACCGAGCTTTTCTGCAGGACTTGCTGGCCACAGGTCGCTTCTGTCGGGATACAGTGGGAGGCGGATTATTGCATCGCGGGCAGATCTCCGTGCGGGAGATCACGAACGGGTCCGGTCTTCACCTTTCGCTTGCAGACAACAACCGTATATATGTCCACATCGACAGAGTGTCCCCCGCAGTCGGGCCTACTGCCGAGGGTACCTGCCGCTACGATCGCATGCGATCTTTATCGCATATGCGCCGAGAGGTGTTTCCTCTGGTCATGCGCTCGCACCGCTCCAGCTCTCCGGAGAACAAAAGCCTCCGCCGGGCTCGTTTTGACCTTTATGACGCACAGCGAGCGTGGTGTGTAGCGGTGCAAGCCGGCCGTAAAGACGAGTCATTGGAAGCAGGATTAAGGCTAGCTGGTCTTCTTGCAGCACAACGAGAACATTCGCGGAAACGAGCCCAGAGGCTTTATCGGCAAGCGATTGACTCGGGACACGAGAATTTTGCACCGGCTGCTGCATTTGGCCTGGGCATTCTGCTCGAAGAGTTAGAGGAAACGTCTCGAGCGCAAGAAGCCTACGAGCAAGCGATCGCTTCAGGTCACCCGGAGTTTGCCGCGCTCGCCGCATATAACCTCGGGGTTCTCTTGGAGAGGCTTGAAGACCTGGTCCGCTCGAAGGAGGCCTATGAGCAATCCATCGCTTTCGGGCATCCGGAGATCACCTCCTGGGCGGCGTTGAAACTCGGCGACATCTCGGCCCGTCAAGGAGATGACAAGAAGGCTCAGGAGATCTTCGAGCTAGTGATCGCGCTACGCCATCCAGAGTTCGCCTCCTTGGGCGCGCTCAATCTGGCCCGTCTTCATAGAGATCGGGGGGGAAAGGGCAGCGCCAAGGCAGCCTACGAGCGGGCTATTGCTTTGGGCCCCCCCGAGGTAGCTGGAACCGCTGCCGAAGAGCTTGCCACTCTGCTCGAAGGAAGTTGGAGAGCACAAACAAGCCGCGAAGACTTGATCGAAAGTCCTTGGATCACCGGCGCCGGCGAATGTTCAGGAGCGAATGAATGAAGACCATCGAGCAGGTGACCAAGAGAGTCGAGGAGATGGAGGCTCTTGACCGATTCGCGAACCTCATGCAAAAAGCCGTTTCACGGATCGTTCCGCAGGAATCGGCTCTGAAGGATCTGCTTAGCGGCACCTGGCTAGGTCGCCCGCTGCATCCCGTGCTCACTGATGTCGTGATTGGAGTCTGGACGAGCGCCTCATTGCTTGACATCCTGGGTGGCAAGAGGGCGGAAAGAGCAGCCGACCAACTTGTCTCCATCGGCAATGTGGCCGCGCTTCCTACCATCGCCGCTGGGCTGTCGGACTGGGCGGAGCTGTGGGGCGGACAGCAACGGCTGGGGTCTATCCATGCTTTGGGGAACGCCACCGCTCTCTCCTTTCAGGTCCTTTCCTTCAACGCCCGTCGCAGCGGCAAGCGAAAGAGAGCGCGCCTTTTGTCACTCACCTCCATGACCATCGCCGGAGCGTCGGCCTACCTTGGTGGCCATCTCTCCTTCGTCAAGGGAGTGGGCGTAAATCAGACAGCGTTCGAGGAGTGGACGCAGGAGTGGACGCCGGTGATCGCAGAGGGGGATCTGGCCGAGGACACCCTTACCCCCGCCAGAGCGGATGGCGTGCGCATCATGCTTTACAAAAAAGGCGAAAAGCTCTATGCCGTATCGGACCGGTGCTCCCACCGCGGATGCCCACTTCACCAGGGGGAGGTCAACGACTTGATGGTGGAATGCTCTTGTCATGGAAGCATCTTTCGGCTTTCAGACGGTGGAGTGGTAAGAGGACCCGCCACCGTGCCCGCCCCTTCCTACGAGGTGCGGTGTCAAGATGGGAAGGTAGAGGTCCGCCTTACAGTCCGCTGATGATTGAACGCTCGCCTACATCCGATGGCGTGGTTTCTATCAGGATTCACTTGATACAGCATTGAGGACCATGGCCCTAGACTCAGAAAGATGATGCTCGCTTCTTGCATGGGATTCGAAGATCGGAAATAGGTTTGCCATGAGGAACGGCCGGTCACAGCTGGAGGTGTCGGGATGACGGGCAGAGTGGTTCACTTCGAGATTCCCGCGGACGACGTTGGGCGGGCTCAAACCTTGGCAAGCCGCGCTGACTGTCTAAAGGAGCGGGTTTCTCCTTGGTGTCATAGGATGAGTGCACCACAAAGAATGATACCATTTCGATCGTCCAGTCAGTAAGAGAAAGGTCACTGCCAGTGCGAGGTGTGGAGATTCTTGCCGAGGAGCGAGAAACCATCTCTCGAGAGCTCGCCGCCAATCGTTCGTGTCGGTGGATCGGGCGACTGCTGAATCGGGACCATTCTGTGGTGTCACGTGAGATCCAGGGCCACGTCATGATTACTTAGCGTGATATGTCGTTGCGTTGGGCGGCGTATTTGTGGGTGCGTGTTGGGTCGTCGTGGGTGTCGGCAATGGTGTTAGTGGAGGCGGGTTTCCTGTCGGCGCATCAGTCACCGACCCTCGGTGTTTTGAGTTGTCGTGATGGGATTTGATCACGCCGGATCTGTGGTGCCGGTCGCCTTGTAGCCTTGAGTATCTGTTCTGTGGCAGTTCGCGGCGTGGCACATCCAAAGATGGCCTCCTATCTGGGATAGTGAAAGTCGCCAAACACCCACCACCCAGAACAGAAGGCCATCCGATGTCATTGTGGCATATCGCTGTCGCTGAGTCGAGTACATCCGCCGGACAAGACAAGCGGGAGCCTAACATCTCCAGCTTGCTGGAGATGTTAGGCCGCCTGACTGATCCGCGTAGCCCGCAGGGACGGCGACACGAGTTGGTGTTCACTGTGGCGGGCGCGGTGGTCGCGGTGCTGGCGGGTGCGTCGAACTATCGTCAAGTAGCGTCCCAGGTTGGGGATCTTCCACAGTCGCTGCTCGCGAAACTGGGCGCGACATGGAATTGGTTTCACAACCGGTATGACTGGCCTAGCGAACCGACGCTGCGACGGGTGCTGCAGACCATCGACGCCGGACAGCTGGACCTGCTGATCGGGTCGTGGCTGTTCGAACGGGCACACCGCGACACCGACGGCCTGCTGGCGATCGCGGTGGACGGCAAGGTCCTTCGAGGCGCCTGGACCGACGACAACGGCCAGTTCACCCTGTTCTCCGCGATGATCCACGGCACCGGTGTCACCCTCGCGCAGATCCGGGTCCCCGACGCAACCAACGAGATCACCCAAGTCGACACTCTCCTGGCAGGTATCCCGGCCGGGACACCCGAGCGCGTCATCCTCACCCTCGATGCCGCGCACACCCACCGTGACACAGCCCAACACCTGCGCGCCGAACGGGGCTTCGACTACGTCATGACGGTCAAAGCAAACCAGCCGACCCTGCAGAAAAAGGTATTCGCCAAGTACCTTCCACTGCTGACCACCGCACCCGGACACGTCGTCGAAGAACGCACCCGTGGCTGGATCAAGCGATGGTCGACCCCGACCACCGACGCCACCGGAATCGACTTCCCCCACGCCGCCCAACTCGGCTGCATCCGCCGAGACGTCCAGGGACTAGACGGGATAGCCGTCAGCAAAGAGTTCGCCCTCATCATCACCAGCAGCCCCGCCGAACACACCAGCCCCGCCGACCTGCACACCCATGTCCGCCAACACTGGGGAATCGAGAACAAAAGCCACCACGTTCGTGACACCACCTGGCGCGAAGACCACCACCAAGCCTGGGTCGGGAACGGACCACACTCCATGGCAGCACTCCGCAACCTCGCCGCAGGACTTTTCCGCCTTAACGGCCTACACAAAATAAAAGAAGCGACCGAGATGATCTGCCGCGACCGCAACCGCACCCTCCCACTCCTAGCTACTTAACGTCACACTCGACACACTCAGTAATCATGACGTGGCCCTGGCTTATCGCGCTCCCTGCCCGTCGTGGTGAGGCGTGCTCCGCGCCGTCTGGCGCAGTTTCGCACGCATCCCCATTCGGGTGGCGCATGTGTTGTCAAAGAACACATGTCGCGTTCGTGTCACGACCCTCACACTGGACTGGTTGGATGGTCGGCAGGGGAATACTGCGTCATGGCGTCGGGGCGCGCGCCATACTCCACCCTGCCGACCGTGCGGCCGGTCGCTACGGTTTCGGGGTCACGTAGCAACCGGCCGGGCCTGATTGGCGCCGTTAGGCGCCCGTTCATCAATCCGGTTCGATGGCGCGGTGGTTCGTGCTGGCGCGATGGTCAGGAACGCATGCGCCCACTTCCACCAGCCGGTCTCCTCCTCGACCTCACGGGCAGCCGTCAACGCAGGAACCTCGTCTGGGTCGACGTAGCCGCCGGGCAGCTCCCAGGTCCAGCAGTCGAATACGAATCGGTGCCGCCAGATCATCAGCACCTGCTTACGGGCAGCATCCAGCAGCACCGTCATCGCGGTTTTCGGCATCCGCAACACGTACTGCTCGAAGTGCACCCCGTCGGGCAACTCCACCAGCGCGATGCTCAACCGCAGCCGCCGGGTGTCGTCCACCAGCCGCTCACCGTGAACGGTCCATCGCGTTGGTGGGGACGGCTGTCCTTGCCTGATGACACCCGGACAGTCTCGCGTACCTTGTGTGTCGCCGGGCCTGCCACCCCTGCCGATCGGGCCACTTACTCAGGTGCCACCAGTACGGCTCTTGTTGCGATCCGGTGATCCTGCAGTACTCCTGGTCGGTGACATCCGGTGACCGATGGCGTGTTGCGCCAGGGCTGCCGGGAGAACGCGAGTCTGGCCGCCGGGTTCTCCGAGTTTTGAGGCCGGCCCATCTTGGTATTAAGCTCGGCGATTTCGAACACTCTTCTCGTCGCCGCGCTCCGACCCGACGGCTACAAGAAATCTCGGATATCGGTCGACCGTCGGCCGCACCGGGGCTCGTTACTCCCGCCGCAGCGCGTCCGTTCCGTCCGGGGAACCGAACTTCCACTGATCAACGCTCTAAAGTGGCTCAAGTGCCCCGATCGCGGTAGTCATTGCGCCTCGCGGGAACTCTCTTGGATCCACCGGCGCAGGAGTTCGCAGCGCATTCTTGAGGTGACGTGCAGCGGGTAGAAGTCCTTCCGACGGGTCAGGTAGTGAAGGGATCCGCAGGGAAGCCAGCCAAGGCATTTGGCCTCCCGGCTATCCTGGGCGAGGTTACTCCATCGCTCCTCGATCTGGGCGGCGGTCAGGCTGGGAAGCAGCAGCATGACCATGCTCAAGTTGAGTAGATCGAGTTGTAGCAATGCGGACAGGGTTGAGATTCGCGCGGGATCGATTTCAGCGGCGAACTCCTCATAGAATCCACGGTACGCCGCATGGGTGAAAGGATCCTCATCGGCGCCCAGGTCGTGCTCGTTGAGCTGCTCCTCGAAGCTGGCGGACCAGTGCAACGGAGCATAGCCGACCTTGATATTCCGCTGGGCGAGCAGCACTTGATCGTCGGTGGTCAGCACAATTCCATGGACGGCGGCGATGCCGGGCAGAGCCGTGCGGCCAAGAGGGACCGGTTCGATCCAGGCTCCAGCGGAGTCATGACTTGCTGCGCCGGGACCGCTGCGCAAGGCAGTGTAGAACTTGTTCGAGTCGCTCCACGTGGTGGGGGCCAGCGAGATTTCCAGCGAATGGTCGGTGCGGTAGGCAATGTCGGTGAAGCGGTACTTCACCTCCAGATCGGGCCCGGTATCAAAATCATTGAACTGGCGTATCAGCGTTGCGAATGTCGGCTCAATCGGCGGTCCATCGCGTACCTTTGTCCGGATGGTGACGGGTCGGGCTAATTGCCACGGTGGTACGACTTGGAGGGCACCCGGATCCGCCAGCCATCCATCCCTTTTCGCCCCCTTCATGGCAAGCTCGGAGAGTCTGTGCGCCAATGAAACCGAGGGGCGTTCCCCGGCGATTCGGGCGGTCTGCAGAAGGAGCAGTCGGAAAGTCTGCCGGCGCCCAGGATCGGAGATCCGTTCATATTGGCGTTCGAGTGCTTGGAGGCAAGCGTCACGGATCTCAGCGGGCAAGACATCGTTGATAAGCTGGTCCAGCAGCGCGTCACGGGCCATAGGCTCGTCGAAGCACCCAAGTGCGGTTGCCGCAGGTGATCTGACGTAGGTCATGTCGTGTTGAAGTGAGGTAATGAGAGCGCCGCAGACGGCCGGGCCGAACTGGCCTCTGTTTATCGTGACCTGCTCTCGTATGTACAGTGCGTACTCGCGGACGACTCTCCAGTCCGAGGGCCGTCCTTTTTCGTCACGGAGGGCGAGCCCATAGACGATCTCTTCGTCGTCACGTTCAGGTACAGCACGGCGGTCATGCGCCTGCAGAGATTGATAGGCGCGCCTACGGGTGATCGGGTCCACCTCGGGGTGGGTGGCGATCCTTTCCAGGAGAGAAACGAGGAGGCGGTCGCGTTGAAATCGTTGCAGGCCCTCGGCGACGTAGCGGAGGCACGGTAGGTCTTCGTGGCTGTCGAGCATCTGGTTGCCGAAGTCGATAAGGATCCGCCGTACCTCGTCGGTCTCGTACCTTGCCAATGCGTCGATGAATCTCCCCTTGAGCTCCCACTTATGGAGACCTGCGCTCAGCAGCGGGACCACCCGGGACACGTCGGCTTGGTCGCCTGCCTCCAGCCCGAGGAATGCGGAGGCGACGCTGCTGGCAGCTTCGGGGGTCAGGCGAGCGTCGTCGTCGAGCCGACTGCCGGTCTGCTTGACGGCGTCGGGTTTGAGGGAGAGCGCGGGCCGCCCGGCCAGCGCCTCCAATACGAGCGGGAGGAGGATTGGAAGCTGCTCGCGCAGAACGTATGTCACCGCCCACGCGCGAGCCATATAAGAGGAGTTGAAGCGTTTTCGGTCGAGCGTGGCGAGGAACTCTCCGAACACGGTGCGTAGAAGCACGTCGTCGCTGTAGTAGTGGGCTAGCCGGACCAGCATCGACAGGACGGACCAACCGCACTCGCGCTCGGATCGGTTGCATACGCTGCGGGCAGCGGCGTACCGGTCCTCGGCGGAGAACATGGCGTCAGCAATCGAGAAGCAGTCGAGCAGGTCGTGGGCCAGGCGGAGGGTGGGCTCCACGTTCCTGCCGAGCACCAGAGTCAATGATCTTTCGACGAGCAGTCGGTCGTCCTTGAGGCTTCTCAGTGCTCGCCGGAACTCAGCAGGTGGAAGATTCAGATCGTTTTCGACGGCGCTCCGCGGGACCTCATAGGTGAGCTCGTTGAGCTGGTGCGCTGCAAGATTCCGCAAGATGGCCCGCTTGTTACGGCCGGTCGCATCGGGTAAGCCGCCAGCGTCACTCTCCACTCCATGGAAGAGCTTCCGGAAGAAGTCGATGTCGGTTCGGGGCATGGACCACCAGACCTGTTGGCGGTGGATTGCCAGATCCAGAAAGAGCGAAGTCCGCAGCAGCCGGTTCCCTGCTCCTGCGGGCACGAAGCGGGACACTTCGGCCTCGGCAAGTTCATCAACCACGGCCACGTCGATCGCGAGCTGTGGTCCATAGGCTGCTCCCCACACATCATCGCGGCAGGTGACCACGAGGTTGGCGGCCTCCGACAGACATCGAAGGAGGTCGCCGGTGCGGATATGCTCCGGGTCATCGTCGAACCGAATCTGGTCGAGGCCGTCCACAACGAAGACCATGTTGTGATCGTACTCCTGCAATGTTTGCAGCTGGCCAGAGAGATCGTCAAGATCCTTGGCATCAATGCTCTGCAGTAGCTCGCCGAAGTCTCCGCCAACCATTCCCGGCCTGAGTACTACGGGCCACGTTCTGGGATTGCAGAGCTGGTGCTGTAGGTGGTGGGCCGCGATCACTGACTTTCCGCGGCCTGCCGGTGCGACGATCGCGATGGAGCCTGTACGGGGTAACAAGCTCTCCCAGAGGTTCTCCCAGAAGGAGGGCAACGGGAGGTTTCCGTCAACCCACTCGCTCGCGTCTTTGCGATGCCTGTTCTTGGTTCGCTGGGTCAGCGCTAACCGAAGCCTGCGTTCGAGGTCGATGGGATCCAGGCAGGCGTCTCCGTTCCGCCCGGCCTTGATGTGCTGGATCGTTCCCTCGCCGAGCAGCTTCTCGGCGGCGTCCACGTCGAACTCGATCGGGATGATGTCGGGCCTGGGCTCCTGCTCGCGGGCCGCGGAGATTTCCTTGCGGATGAAGTCGGGGTTGTCCACGGCCTCCGAGGTCGCCAGCAGTAGTACATACTGGACCTCGCGAAGGGTGCTCCGGATCTGGGCCGCCCACTCGGACCCGCCGGGGATCGCCTGCGTGTCGACGAAGACCGTCCCGACGTAGCCGAGTTCCTCTTCCAGGATCCGAAGCACATCCCGGCACATCCCCGGTGCCTGCCGGCTGTAACTGATGAAGATCTCGTACGGCATCGCGTCCTCCTCGCCGGGGCAGACCGTGGGTTCGAACTCCGGCTTGTAGACGAGCATCGCCCAGCTTTGTGACTCCTGGACGAGGACCGACTTGGCATGCAGCACGAAGGCACGAAACCGTGTCTGGAGCTCGGGGGCGTGTTCGGCTCGGCTGGTGCCTATCCTGACTGATCCGCGCGTCGCCTACTAATCCGACGCCGACTCCACGCCCGTACCGACCGGGCACACCACACCTGTGCCGCCGATGCCGCAGTAGCCGTTCGGGTTCTTGGCATCAGATAAGTACTGCTGGTGGGAGTCCTCGGCGTAGTAGAACTGGGTCAGCGGCGCGATCTCGGTGCTGATCTGCCCGCGCCCGGCGGCGGTGAGCGCCTGCTGGTAGACGGTACGGCTCGCCTCGGCCTCGGTGGCCTGCTCGGCGTCGGTGGTGTAGACCGCGGAACGGTACTGGGTGCCCACGTCGTTGGCCTGCCGCATGCCCTGCGTCGGGTCGTGGCCTTCCCAGAACACCCGCAGCAACTCGCCATAGGAGATCTGCGCCGGGTCGAACACGACCAGCACCGCCTCGGTGTGCCCGGTCCGCCCGGAGCACACCTCTTCGTAGCTGGGGTTCGGGGTGTGACCGCCGGCGTAGCCGACCGCGGTGGAGTACACCCCCGGAGTACGCCAGAAGATCCGTTCGGCACCCCAGAAGCAGCCCATCCCGAACACCGCGGTGCGCAGGCCGTCGGGGAACGGCGCCACGATGCGGTGGCCGTGCACGGCGTGGTGCTCCGGAACCTGCATCGGGCTGGGTCGCCCGGGCAACGCCTCCTCGGCGGCCACCATGCGGGTCTTGTTACGTCCGAACAGTGCCATGCCGCCAGGCTACGCCGAGGCCACCGGCACGGACGGCTCCCGTTCGGGAGGCGAGGGAGGTGAGGACGGCGCGGGCTGCGAGAGCCGGCGGAGTCGGCTGGCGGCACTGGGTCGGCTGGCCTTGGGGCGGGGCTTGCGACGCCGGAGGTAACGGCGCAGCGACAAGGTGGGTTGCTCGATGTAATGCCATGACAGCCACCCGCACAGATAGGACAGCGGCAGCGCGGTCACGGTCAACGACCACTGCTTATCGACGCCAGCCATGATCAGCAGTTGCTGGACCGGGAATGCCCACACGTACAAGCCATAGCTGCCGAAGACCCACGAGTCGTAGCCCTCGAGGCGGGCCGGCCAGTGAAACGCGAGCACGATCGCTCCGTACCCAGCCATGAAGGGCAGCGTCAGAGCCCCCACCTCGGTGGTGTGGACCGCGATCTGGAGCCCGACCAGCGACCACGCCACCCGAGGCGACAGCGGAATCCGGTCCCGGTAGGCGTGCAGAACCATGCCGATGCTGAACGCGACGAGGAAGGCCACCATCGACCCGATCGGCACCTGCAGGAACGAGCCGCCATCTCCGGGGTTGCCGATGCTCGCCTCGAATCGGCGGTCCAGCGCGACCAGGGCCAGCATCAGGACGATCGTCAACCACGGGGCTCGACGGAACAGCCCCAGCGCGCCGAACCCGAGCACCAGCAGGTAGCCGGTGAGCTCCATCGGCAGTGTCCAGATCGAGCCATTGACCGACCAGGGGTAGGGATTGTCGACGAACACACCGGGTAGCTGATGCTGCAAGGTGTACAGCCCTGCGTTGTTGACGATGTATCCCCAGGTGGCGTGAGCAGAGAGGTATCCCGTCAGGGTGAGGGTCGAGACCAGCGGTCCGATCACCAAGGCCGTGACGAGCACCACAAAAAGCAGCGGAGGCCACAGTCTCAGCACCCGTTTGGCCGAGAAGCGCCACCACGAAGGATCCTGGCGCCAGCTGTCGCTGATCTGGTAGCCGCTCATCGCGAAGAACCCCATCAACGCGACGTAGCCGGGCGATAGGTTCCACGACGCGGGGAAGGCCGTCAGGCGCGACGGATCGGTCAGCGGCGCCGAGTGATCGACTACGACGATCAGCGCACCGATCATCCGCAACCACGCGAAGCCGGTGTTCGGATGCGCCTTCACAGGTGTTGCCGCGCGTGGGGGCCGATCGTCCCGCGCGTGCCTGGAACCGCTCATCCGGTCGCCCATCAGGGCGGGAGGGTAACAGGGCTGCTAACGGGGGGAGGTCGGCCGGGAACACAGCGTGGCTGCTGTGCACAATGTGCCCCGACCCGATGTCTCCAAGGGGGTGGTGCAGTGACCCGGTCGAACGAGTTGCAGCAGCTCGAGGAGGATCTCGCCGCGGGGCGGCTGTCTCCTGAGGACCACCGCCGACGCCGCGACCAGCTGGTGCGCGGGGCGGCCGGCGCATCTCAGGAGCCCAGCGCATCCCAGGAGGCCAGCCCGTTCCCGCCGGCGTTCCGTTGGGAGACCTCGCCGCCGGAAGCGACGACGCAGGTGATGCAGGCGGTGCCGCCCAACCCGTCCTATCAGGCCAGTCCCTCGTACCAGCAGAGCTCGGGTCAGGTCCGGGGCTTGTTCGAGCCCATCAAGAGCTCCTCCGTCGACAAGCCCTCCGTCGACAACCCCTCGGTCGACAACCCCTCGGTCGACAACCCCTCGGTCGACAACTCAGCGCCACCCTGGGCGAACTCAGACTTGCCCCCGATCGCTGACCAGCAGAACGCCTGGATGCGCCAGGGTCCTGAGGTGTTCGAGACTTCCGCACTGCAGAACCGGTCCAAGCAGATCATCGGGATCGTCGTGCTGGCGGTCCTCATGGTGGGGCTGGCTGGCGCAGGCGTGGCCTACGTCCTGAGCGCGGGTTCCCAGCAGGACCTGGCAAGCAGCGCGCAGCCGGCCCCGTTCCAGCCGGCCCCGTCCGAGCCGACTACTGCCGCTCGTCAGCTGCCGGCCCCACCGGCACCGAAAGCGGCGCCGGTGGACACCCCACAGGCGTTGATAGCGCCACCCGGCGACGCTCGCGGCGGTGGCGGGTTCTTGGACCTGCCCCGGCTGGAGAGCACCAACCTGCTGCCCCGACCCATCCTGAACGCTCTGCGCGCCGGCGCGATGACCGACGGCGTGCTCAAGACCACCACCGACGACGGCAACACCATCGGGATGTTCGCTTTCACGCTGGCCGACGAGCAGGCCGCGACTGATGTGGTGAATACGATCATCACCGTGCAGCGCGACGGCGGGCTCAAGGTCGACGAATCCCGCGCGCAGCAGGGCCTGGCGGTGCTGGGCAGTGCCCCGGGAACCCGGTCGACCGTCTACCGCGGGGTCTACGTGCTCTACAACCGGGCGATCTTCCTCGAGGTGTTCGGCTCGGACTACGACGCGGTGCTGTCCACCTTCGACTCCATCGTGACCCAGCAGCTGATCTACGCGCCGCCGACGGTCCGGGGACGGTAGACGGTGAGACGGTAGGCGAGCTACCTGCCGGACGACTGCTTGGCGGCAGTGTCCAGCACGTCCTGCAACGCGGTCCGGGTGACGTCCGGTCCGAACCGTTCGGCCACCGCGCCGACCCCGGCCTCGGACACCGTGCGCCACAGCACGTCGTCGTCGAGCAGCGTCGTCACCCGGTCGGCAAACCCGGCGGCGTCTGCGGCCACCAGCACGTGCTGACCGTCCACGAGTCGCATCCCCTCGACAGCCACCGGCGTGCACACCGTGGGCAGGCCGGCGGCCATGCTCTCGCCCACCTTCCCCTTCACACCGGCCCCGAACCGCAGCGGCGCCACCGACAGCCGGCATCTCTGATGCAACAAGGCCAGATCAGGAACCCAGCCGTGCACCTCGACGGTGTCAGCGGCCAGCTCCAGCACGTCGGGCGACGGGTTGCTGCCCACCACGTGCAGCACAGTTCCCGGGTGCTGCAGGTGCACCAGCGGCAGCACGTCACGGACCATCCAGGCCACCGCGTCCCGGTTGGGCAGGTGGTCGAAGCTTCCGACGAACAGCAGCCCGGCGCGTCCCTGTGGCCCAGGCATCTCGCCGGCCGGATGGTGCACGTTGGACAGCACCCGCACATCGGCCTCCGGAACCAGGTCGTGCAGCAGGCGCTGCTCGTGATCGGAGACCACCAAGGTCAGGTCGGCGGCCCGCACCAACCCCAGCTCCAGTTCCTTCGACGCGGCCGCCTTACCCGCCAGCCGCGTCGCGCCCTCCTCGTCACCCGTCGACGCGGCCAGGTCGGCTTGTCGCCGCAGGCGCAGGAAGTGCAGGTCCACGGTGTCGTAGCCAACGAGGCAGCGCGGCGCGTGCATCCGCAGCTCCTCCAGCAGCTTCCAGGCCACTTGCGGGCGGGACAGCACAGCCAGGGTGAGTGCTGCGCCAGCCTCACGCAGGAAGGTCTCCTGCCCTGCGGCGTCGGCGATCACGGTGATCCCGTGGCGCTGCAGCTCGCCGGTATAGGGCTGCAGGAGGGCACCGTTGGCGGGGAAGAACACCACCCGCTGGCCCAGCTCGACGAGCTGGGCCAGCAGCCGGTGCATGCGCATGGATCCGGAGTCGCGGTCGGGCGTGGGAACCTGGTGGTCGGCGACGAGGACCAGGCCACCCCGGTGCCCGGCCGGCCCCCGCTGCCGTGCCAGCCACACGTTGAGCTCGCTGGCGGCCGGCAGGTGATCAGCCAGCGACGGCGCCCACTTCTCCACGAACAGTGTGCGGTTGATCTCCTGGTACCGCTTGACGCCGGTGCCGACGTCGGTGCCATGTGAGACACCCTCGTGGTGCATGACCACCGCGCGCGGCTCGACGATCGTGCGGTGTCCCGTCGCCCGGATGGCGAAGGCCAGGTCGGTGTCCTCGTAGTAGGCCGGCGCATACCGCTGGTCGAACCCGCCGACGGCCTCGAACAGGTCCCGGCGCACCAGGATCGCCGCTCCGGAGCAGTAGTCGACGTCGCGCCGCACCTGGAACTCAGGCGCGGCCGCGTCCCGGTCCCGCCCGTAGTTCCAGCCGGAACCGTCGGCCCAGACGATGCCGCCACTTTCCTGCAGCCGACCGTCCGGGTACACCAGCGCCGCGCCGACCAGGCCGACCCGGTCGTCCGAGTCGGCGGCGCCGACCAGCGCGTCCAGGGCGCCGGGCCGCACCTCGGTGTCGTTGTTGAGAAACAGCAGGTAGGCCCCGCGGGCGTGGCTCGCGCCGAGATTGCATGCCCCCACGAACCCGACGTTGCGCTCGATGCGCACCAGCCGCACTCCTGGGCTGGCTGCCACCAGCTCGGCAGTGCGATCCGGTGAGGCGTCGTCGACGACGAGCACCTCGAACGGCACCGCCGGTCGGTGTTGTTCGATGCTGGTCAGGCACGCCCAGGTGTACTCCCACTTGCCGTGCACCGGCACGATGACGCTGACCAGCGGTGACGTGCTGGTGCGCAGTTCCACCGGGCCGGGAGTCTGCGGCACCGACGCCGGCCCAAGACCGCGCCCCAGCGCGCGCTCGTAAAGGTCACGACGCAGCGTTCCGCGGGGGGCCGCACGCTCGACGGTGCCCCGGTAGCGGGAGATCAGCCGATTCGCGGTGGCCGACTGCT
The DNA here is from genome assembly GCA_050700115.1 of Pseudonocardiaceae bacterium. Classification (GTDB taxonomy): domain Bacteria; phylum Actinomycetota; class Actinomycetes; order Mycobacteriales; family Pseudonocardiaceae. The sequence goes on along the minus strand of JBOHGG010000038.1, from coordinate 35,034 downwards.
CGGCCCGCAACGCCAGCACCTCCCGTTCCAGTTCAGTCGCTCGGCGTTCCGCGGCGCTGCCGATCTCGTGGCGCCAGGACGCCAGCGACTCCGCGCGCTGCGCCCGGCGCTGTGCGGTGGCCAGCTCGGTACGCAGCCGGTGCACGTCGCCGTCCAGCCGTTGCAGCCGTCGCGACGCGGTGCTTCGATCGGCGGCGGCGCGCTGCTGCTCGCCGGCCAGCTCGGTGGTGAGCTCGTTGACCCGGTGCCGTTCGTGGGCCAGCGCGCGGTGCGCGTCGCGCACCAGGGTCAGTTCGGGGTCGACCAGCGCGCTGAGCTCAGGCAGTTCCGGCAGCGCCGCGTCGGAGGCGACGCCGAGCAGGTAGGTGTGCGGCATCTCCGCTGTGACCCGCCAGCCACCGTCCGGTGCCCGCCGCAGAGCGTTCGCCACTGGGGGTCCCTGCGCATCGCCGGTGATGAGCGATCCGACGGCGACGTTCTGGCGCAGGATGGCGACGTGGCCGAAGGCGCCACCCAGCAGCGCCCGGAACTCCGGTTCGGTGAGCTCACGGACGTGGAAGGGATTGTCGTTGCCGTGCCCGTGGCTGTAGACGGTCACGTCCGGCGTGCTGGTCAGAAACAGCCCGCCCGGCGCGAGCAGCCTGCGTACCAGCGCGACCAGCGTGTCCTGTTCCACGACGTGTTCCAGCGCCTCGAAGCAGGTGATGACGTCGAACGGTTCCGCCCCGCCGAGCAGTTCGGGGTCGATCATCGACCCGACTGCGAAATGCAGGTTGTCCCTCGAATAGTGGGCAGCGGCGTGCTCCACGGTCAGCGCGTCGATGTCGACGCCCACCACCTCGCGGGCCCCGGCGGCGAGCAGCGCGGGCCCGAAGCCCTCCCCGCAGCCGAGGTCGAGCACCCGTGCGTCGACCGCGAAGGGGGCGGCCAGCGCGTACCGGTGGTAGTGCTCGTAGACGACCTGCAGGTCGTCGGTCCACGGCACGCAACGCTCACCGGTCCACTCGATGCGGCGGTCCGCAGGCCCCCGGTGGCTGTCGTCCATTCGCGGTCTCCCCACGGTCGGCACGTCGGGGGTGCAGGATAGGCGAGCGAGTCAGCGTTACGGTGCACGCCATGTCGGTGACCGATCGCAGGCACACCGACGTCCATGAGGCGGAGCTGCGTCAGGGGCTGGGTCGGGGGCTGGGTCGGGGAGACCCGATACGCCGTCCTCGTCATGGTCGTCGCCAGCTGACCGCGCTGATCTGCGCAGGTCTGTTCTTTGCCGGCCCGACCATCGCGTGGGGCCTCGGTGCCCAGGCTGCCCGGTTCGAGAACCGGCCGCTGGCTGCGTTCGGCGACCCGCGGGACGGTTGGGTCTGGCTGGCCGGGCTGCCCGCCTGGGCGGCCGACCACCTGCCGTTCCGGGATGGCGCGGTGCTGGCGACCGACGCGGTGAGCAGGGGAGTCTTCGGCGAACCGGCACCATTTCCGGTGCCGCAATCGGAGCCTGGGACGGTGGCTCCGAACGTGCCCGTCGCGCAGGCGTTCCCCTCCGTGATCGAGGGCCGCGACGGCTGGCTCTACCTCGGCGCGGATGTCAGTGGCGCGTGCCTGCCGTCTCGGTCGCTGGACGACACGCTGGGTTCGTTACGCCTGTTGCGCAGCGTGGTAGAGGCCTCTGGTCGACAGTTCGTGCTGGTGGTAGCCCCAGACAAGACGACCATGGTGCCCGAGCACCTGCCCGCCGAGTATCTGGGACGGGACTGCGCGTCCCGGGCCAGGGGTGAGTTCTGGCGCCGGGTGGTGGCCGAAACCGGCGCGATCGACCTGCGGCCGGCGCTTGCTGAGATAGCCCAGCGCAAGGGATCCCCGGTCTACTACCCGGCCGACACGCACTGGAGCCAGGAAGGTGGCCTGGCGATGACCTACGCGCTGGCCGACCGCGTCGAGTCCGGTATCACCCAGACCTGGCAGGTTGCCTCGGCCGGGTGGATCCCGTGGTCCGACGACATCAGCCCGCTGATCGGCCGCAGCGGCGGGCGGGCGATCCCGACGTACTCGTTGGCCCCCGCCGGACTGCCAGACCGCACCCGCCCGATCGCCAGCGACTTCCGGGCGCCGCTGAGCCTGACCTCAGCGCCCGCCGCGGGCACTGTCGGCCAGCCCGTACGCATGATTGCCGACTCGTTCACCCAGTTCGCCAGCCCTTACCTCGCGGCGGCCTTCACCGACATCACCATCGTCCACCCCGAAACCGTGGCGGCCACGCCACGGTCAGCCGGGGAACTGCTCGCCGGCGGGAAGGTCGTGGTCCTGCAGCTGGCTGAGCGGAGACTGCTCAGCGGCACATCACCCGTCCTGCTCCACCCCGTGATCACCGAGATCGGCGCCCAGCTGGCCGTGCGCCCCATGCGCTGATCCCCTCAAGGCATTCTGGGGAGCCGGCGGCGTCCCGCAATGCCGAGGTCGGACCGGTGATACCAGTCCAACGCCTCCTCTCCCTCCAGCCAGCACAGTCGCACCGAGACGCCGTCCAGCTCGGCGGGAAAGTCGATGAGGAATGGCGCGAACCCCTTGAGCTCGATGCCCTGGTCTCGGAACCACTCGAGCATGTCGTCCAACCGGGCCTGCAGCGCCTTCATCTCGGCGACACCGCCGAGCGAGGACGAGCCGATGCGGCGCAGGTCGACAGACAGCTCGGTGAGGTCCGCTCGGATCTCGATCAGTGCATCGACGCGCCGACGGACCTCGGGCAGCAGGGCGCGGGCTTGCTGCACCCTGAACAACCGTTGCTCATCCACGCTGCCAACGGTAGTGGATCAGCCGTTGGTCGGCGGCCGTTCCACGAGCTGGCTGAGATACAGCTGCTCGCCGAGCTTGTCAATCAACTCCAGGTTGGTCTCAAGGTAATCGACGTGGCCTTCCTCGTCGGCCAGGATGTGCTCGAAGAGGTTGGCGGTGGTGATGTCGCCCTTCTCACGGCACAGCGTGATACCGGGACGCAGCCGCTCGACGACCTCCATCTCGACGGCCAGATCTGCCTCGAACTGCTCCCGCACGGTCTGCCCGATCCGCAGTGGAAGCAGCTTCTGGTAGTTCGGCAGGCCCTCCAGGAACAGGATGCGGTCAGTGATCTTCTCCGCGTGACGCATCTCGTCGATGGACTCGTCCCGGGTGTGCTTGGCCAGCTTGGTGAAGCCCCAATTGGCCTGCATCTTGGCGTGCAAGAAGTATTGGTTGATCGCGGTCAGCTCGCTGGTGAGCTGCTCGTTGAGCAGTTCGATGACCTTGTCGTCGCCCCGCATGTTGCCGAACCCCCTCCGGATAGCACTGGTGGATGATCGAGACGCTACGCGTCTCAGCCAGCGGTGTCACTGAAGGTGAGCCTGCCCTGACCAGGGGTTATGCCGGATTTGGGCCTGAAAGTCAGGCGCTGCGCCGCAGCCGGCCGCGCAGTTCCTCGGCAGTCGAGCTGAGCATGGCAACGATCTTCCCGACGCAGGATCCGCATCCGGTACCGGCCTCGGAGCGTTGGATCACGTCCTTGACGGTGCACGCTCCGTCGGCGATGCACCCACGCACCTCTGCCTCCGTCACTGCCCGGCAGATGCAGACGTACATGGCTCCGATGCCCCTGGGATCGACGATGGTTAGGCAAGGCGATCATTAGGTAAGGCTAAGCAGAACAGATCATCTGGCTGACGTCCAGTCCCTCGGCTACCCCGAACACCCTGGGCGGCCAGCTTGAGGTTGAAGCCGAAAGCGCCCACCACGGGGCTAAGCCCGCTGGCTACCGAGGGGCCACCCCCGGCGACGACCGACACGAGGAGAGCGCTCGCCCTCACCAGGAACATGACAGCACCGTGGCGCAGACGACCCAGGATGGTGCGGAGGGTCTAGGGCGGCGTGGGCCACACCGCAGCGGCTGGTCTGCGGTCACCCGCACCCCCGTCCAGCACGAACGCTCGACGTGAGCGCATCCCGATCACAGGACGGGCTGGGTGCGGCGGCGGGACAAGTTGCTCCGCGGTGCGCGGGTTTCGTCTTCGGGGCCACTGGCCGAGTGGGTACCAGCGAATCCTCGCCAGCAGCCGTCGCCGTCAATCGTGGATTCGGAGTAGCGTGAAGGTATCGCTCCGGACTTCGGCGACACCGAGTGAACCGACAGGCGGCCCGGGCGAGCGAACTCTCTTCGAGCCCGATCAGTTGGTGAACATACGCAACGGGGCTCAGGAGGAACTCATGGTGGGATCCATCGAGACGTTGCTGATGATCGGAGTCGCGGCGTGCGCGCGAAATGCTGTCGGATGCCGGTCTTCTGGTCTGCGGTTCCCTGCCAGTCCGGCAAGGACCCAGGGCGTTTTGATCACTGAGAGCGAGAAGGCGCACCACAGACGGAGGTCAATGAACATGCGAACAACTGAGCTGAAATCGCCCGCCGCTGAGCCGAGTACAGGAGACCGGACCTACCTCACCTGTGCCGTGTGTCCGCACGAATGGGGCGCCCACGATCCGATCGGACTCAGGTATTGTTCCGCTACGGTCGCTGGCAAGCTCCACCGAGGATGTGTGTGCGTCGGCGACACCCGTAGTGAAGACCGTCGGTAACAAGCAGCTGACCGACCTGCTAACGACCGAGTGACGTTGCATCTGCGCTGGTTCACACAGCTAGTATTTTGAGGCTCACGATCCTTTACCCCCAATGAGGAGCACCTATGCGGATCGACAGCATTATTCCGAATCCGGCGCAGCCCGGCTCGACCGTGATCATCCAAGGTGACGACTTGAGCGCCGTGGAGAGGGTCTTCCTCGGCGACCTGGAGGCCTCGTTCGATATCGATGGCGAAGTCCTGGAGGTGAGAGTCCCTGACGGCGCTGGCACATTCGATGTGACCGTAGAGGGGGCGGACGGCAAGAGCGACCCCTTCAGCTTCGAAATCTCGGAGAGCTGACTATCGAGTATCGGCTTTGTGGTGTCTCGCTCGGCTATGCGCGGGCGGGGCACCGTCGAGGCTGGACTCGGCGCGGCGGTGATCTCGGCCAGCGCCACGTCGTCACCCCGCCACGCCTGTCCAAGATCATGAAGCGCCGGGCTAGTAGTGACGGCGGCGGCGGCGAGTACCCCGCCCGCGGAATGCGTCCTTGACCTTCTCGGCGGCCTGCTTCAGGTTGCTCTTCACCTCATCAGCTCTGCCCTTGGCCTGGAGACCCCTGTCGCCGGTGACCTCGCCAACGTTGCGCTTGATGCGGCCGCGCAGCTCCTGAGCCTTGTTCCTGAACTTGTCCGCGAAGCTCACGACGGCCTCCTTCGCCAAGGTGGGCGGGCCCCGTGCTCAGTACGCCGCCGACTCGTCGACGATACTCCGATCGGAACCGTGCCGGGTCGTAGTGTTCGACCGGCTGGGATGGCCACCCTCGCGAACCGAGGCCTCTCGAAAACGCCTACCGAACCTCCACGTGGCATGACATGGGAGAGAGGTTCGGCATCGAAGTGATCAACCCCCACGGAGCGGCACGCCGAGTAGCCCCATCACTGGCAACCGGGTGGTCCCATCCTCGTTGGGGGTCCCCATGCTCATGGCGGCGACAATCGCAAGCAGCCCGCCTACGCCAATGACCCTCCCGCCCACGCTGACCGCCACACCCACCGGACTGTTCAGCAACTGGACCTCCTGGGTGCTGGTGGGTTCCGTTGTTACCAACACCCGGGAAGGTCCGGACGAGCCAAGGATTTCGTGATGGCCGACGGCGAGGTGGTCGATTTCCCCTTCACAGTGGAGGGCTCACGGTCGGGCGGGTACGGTTATACTCCGTGCCAGGACACTGGGGAGGACCCGTGCCGGAGGCGAAGCGACTGCTGCACATGAGGCGGTGGTGGCACCATTCGACGCGGCTTCGCTGGTCGCAGAGCCGTACTCTGTTTGGCCGTCGGATCTGTACGGCGGCGTTTGGTACGCATCCAGAATTATGGGAAATAAATGGTCCTGTCTTGAGGAGCAATCATGTTCGGCGGTTCGATTCTGGCTCTCGTGTATCTCATCATCGGTGCGGTGGTAGCGTTCAGGAACGGATACGTGATCACTAGTCCTGGCGAAGCTCTGTTCTTCATGGTGGCTACGTTCCTCTGGCCTCTCGTGCTATTTGGCGTCAACCTCCGTATCGCTATCTAGTGAGGCGGTAGCGCGGTCGGCTGTGAACCGCTATTCGGCTCCGAATGGTGCCCGCATGGTTTCGCGGCCTGAGGATGCCGGCCATCGACGCACCACCGACGATCAAGGTCGGCACACCACTCAGGAGGGTACTAGGGCGCGGGTGGTCCGGCGGCCGACGCCGCGGACTTCGAAGCCCACTCGGCGCAGGACGTCGGCGTCGAGCAGGTTGCGGGTGTCGACCACGACGCGGCGCTCCACCAGTTCGGCCAGCCGACCCCAGTCCAGCACCCGGAACTCGGGCCATTCGGTGAGCACCACCAGCGCTGCCGCGCCGGAGGCGACCTTGACCGGGTCATCGGTGACCTGCAGATCGTCGGTCATGCCGGGCACTGCAGCGGGCACCCCGGGGTCGTAACCGATCAGCTCGGCACCCTCGGCGGCCAGCAGCGCGGCCACTGTCAACGCCGGGGAGTCACGCAGATCGTCCGTGCCGGCCTTGAAGGTCAGCCCCAGCAACCCCACTCGCTGCCCGGCCAGCGAACCGCCGACCGCGTCGCGGATCTTGTCCACCATCCGGTGGTGCTGGCGGGTGTTGGTGTCCAGACTGGCCTGCAGCAGGCCGAAGTCGAAGTCCACCGCGGCGCAGACCTGCAACAGCGCATGAGTGTCCTTGGGCAGGCAGGACCCGCCCCAGCCTGGGCCTGGCTGCAGGAACGCCTGCCCGATCCGCCGGTCATAGCCGATGCCCTCGGTGACGTCCAGCACGTCGGCCCCGAACCGCTCGCACAGCTCGGCGACGGCGTTGACGTAGGACAGTTTCATCGCCAGGAAGCAGTTCGCGGCGTACTTGACCATTTCCGCGCTGGCCGCATCCGTGAGCACCGTCGGCGCGCCCAACCGGGCATACAGCGCCGCGACCCGCTCTGCGGCGTCTTGGGCGTCGCAGCCCACCACGATGCGGTCCGGGTTGAGGAAGTCCTCCACCGCCGAGCCCTCCCGAAGGAACTCCGGGTTGCTGACCACCGCCACGTCCGGGCGGTCCAGCAGCTGCGCGGTGCGCGCCGCGGTGCCTACTGGCACGGTTGACTTGTTGACCACCACGCAGCCCGGCTGCAGCAGTTCCCGGACCTCGGTGGTCACTGACTCCACCGCCGACAGATCCGCCGCGCCGCCCGAACCCATCGGAGTCTGCACGCACAGGAACACCACCTCGGCTGCGTCGGGTCCCTGACCCACTGCAGCGGTTCCACCTACCACGAACCGTAGCCGACCGGCGGCGAGACCCTCCGCTACCAGCTCGGACAGCCCCGGCTCCAGGATCGATACCTCCCCACTGGACAGCCGGGCCACCTTTGCCTCGTCCACATCGGCGCACACCACCCGATGGCCCAACGATGCCAGGCATGCCCCGGTGGTCAGGCCCACATATCCGGAGCCGATCACCGCGATCCGACGCACGAACATGTGTGCTCCCCTCACGCTGTGTTGACCATCTCATCGTGGCACACCGCAAACCGGGATACCCGGGAGCGCGCTGCGGAACGGGTCAGAGGTCGTCGGCGTAGGGCACGTCGTATACCTGCTCGGAACTCATCCACAGTCGCAGGGCGCGAGTGGCGCGCACGTCGTCGGCGTTGTAGGTGAGCAGCCGCTCGCGCTGCGCCGGATCCGGCTCACCACCGTGCAGCCCGACAGCGTCTGAGTACCAGCGCATCGAGTTCTCCCCGCTGGCTTCGGGATCGTGCCAGGAGAACCCGGCCGCCGGGGCGATCGTCTTGAGTCCTTTGCCGTGCGCGCACAGGAACTCGGTGCTGACCACGCCGTACAGGTCCACCCACTGGCCGGAGGAGATGAACTCCTGTATCTCGGCAACGGGCGGCATTCCGGGGGCACCGGCGAAGCGCTCCGCGGAGGAGAGCATCCAGCGGTTCTCGGCTTGCTCGTTGTAGCAGTAGGCGTGGAAGCTCAAACCACGCTGCGCGGCCCGGCTGCGGACGTCGGCCAGCCAGCGCCAGAAGGTGGCGAAGGACCGCGCCTCGTCTGGGGTCGGCACTGGCTCCCAGGTGGCGAAAGCGCGGTAGCCGCCGGGTACTCCTATGTCGGAGCCGGACAGCAGGCATCCCCACAGGTAAGCCCCGGCCTCGTCGAAACTCTCCATGTCCACATCCAACTCGACGTCAGCGCGCGGCACGGCGATGCGCTGGTTGCGCCGCACCAGCGTGAGGTCTCGCTGCCAGGCGCGAGCCAGCAGTACTGCGTCGCGCAGGGGCATCCCGGCCATCGGCGCCGGCGGCTCGCCCGCAGGGTCTAGCGCAGCGAGAGCGTCTACGGTGGACACCCCGGCCGCCCGCAGTGCCACCGTGTCCTCTCCACGCAGCACCATGCTGACGTCCCGGGACGCCCGCAGTGCCGGACCGCAGGTCGGCCACCACGGGCATGAGCGGCATTCGGTGACCCGGGACGGTAGGGCCAGCGGCTCCGCTTCGGTGGCCGCAGCGCGCGCCACCGCAAGCCGATCGGCGAACCGGGCGTCGTACTCGGCCATCGCGGTACGCCCGCCGGGCCAGGTGGGGGCGTCCAGGTCATGCCAGACCACCACATCGGCATCCAGCCCGACGACACCGCCGGTGGCCCGACCGCGGGGCGCAAGGCCGGCCGCCTGCAGCAGCCGGAAGGCGTGTGCCAGCCGCATCTGGTCCCGGGACTGCGGGCGGACCTTGCGCTGTGGATCGATGCGGGCCGCGGGCAGGATGGGCTGGGTCAGCGGGCTGGTCCGGGCCCCGGAGCCGGGGTCGGTGACCTTGTGCCGAACGACGATCACCGGGAGATAGCCACCGCGGTGCCGGACCAGCAGCTCTGCGCCGCCGCGGCGCCCACCGGGGGGATCCGCCGGCAGCAGCCCGCCCCAGACGAACGGTGCGCCCTCGTTGAGTAGCGCCAGGGTGGCGGCCTGTCGCTGCTGGGCAGGCAGAGCGGGCGGAACCTCCCGCCAGCCAGCGGTGTGTTGCTGGGCCAGACCGTCGGCGACCCGGCGACGGTGCGCGACGGCATCGGCAATTCGCCGCTCGGCGGTGGGGTCCAGGATTGCGCGTTCGGCGTCGACCGCCGCGGGGTCGTGCTCAAGGTGCACCCGGCGACGGCACCGGGTGACCACGCCCGCGTCAAGCAGCACTGCTGAGTCCACCGCGCCAGACTAGATCCAGGGACCGACAGATGTGCGTTTCCCCGGCGAGCTAGCCTGGCCGGGCATGGCGGTCGGGTGCCACACTCACCGCGCGACCGAGCGGACCCTAACGCGGCCACCTGCCATGGAGATGACCGATGTCCAAGAAGTGGATCTACGCGAGGCACCTCCTTGCCCTCACGGCGCTTGTGGGGTTGGCGCTGCTGGGTAGCGGCGGTGCCGCAGCCGCGCACAACGAACTGATCGGCAGCGACCCGGCGGACGGCGCCGAGGTGGCGACCGGCCCGGCGCGGGTCAGCCTCACTTTCAACCTGCCCGTGCAGAGTGGGTTCAGTACCGTGACCGTGACCGGGCCGGACGGCGTCCAGTGGCAGGCCGGTGCCCCGGCGGAGGCTGGCGCCGTGGTGTCGGCGCCGGTCCGCCCGCTGGGACCGGCCGGTCAGTACACGATCGCGTACCAGGTGCTCTCCGCCGACGGTCACCCGGTGCGCGGTGCGATCGGGTTCACCCTCACCACCCCAGGTACGGGCGCCGCGGCTGCGTCGTCCCCGGCTGGGGACCGGTCCGGTATCGCCCAGCCCGTTACCGCCGCCCAAACCGGGTCCGATGGCGACCCCGTGTGGCCGTGGTTAGTCGGGGCCGGTGTTCTGCTGGTGGTCGGCGTGGCGGTGGCGCTGCGGGTGGGCCGGTCCCGCTGAGGAGGTCGTCCCGCTGAGGAGCACGGGTCAGGACCACCCCGGTCAACCCAGCGGCTGCTCCACCGGAACCTGCCGCATCGCGTCGAGCTCGGTAAGCGTGCACTCGACGCGGTGTCGCAACTCGCGGCGGCTGATCCAGCCCCGCCCGTAATAGCGGTGATGCTGGGCGAGCATCGCGAGTAGCGCGAGGGCCTCAGCGGGCCTGCCACGCTGCTGCTGCGGCAACTGGCGGATGAACTCCAGCTCGGTGTCCACGAGTTCGTCCAAGTAGTCGGCTTCACGCCTCCCGCTGCGGCGGCGCAGCGACTGGAAGCGGCTCCAGGCGCGCAGCAGCACGGCCTGGTTCCTGGGGATCCCGCTCGACTGTCTTGCCACCACACACCGCCCTGGGGTAGTCGGTTGTGAGGACCATCGCCGCACGGGCACCCGGCGTTAGCCGCCAGAGCGAATCACGGCGCCCTGTTCACCGGGAGTCCACATCACCGGGGGCGCAGCCGGGCTGCCGCCAGCAGGTCGGGGTCCACCCGCCGACGGCCCTCGGCGTGCACGATCTGGGTGAAGGGCACCATCAGTAACGGCTGCTCGTCACCGAGGAGGTCGGAATAGACCGGGTGGAAGCAACGATGATCCAGACTCACCCGAAACTCGGCGCACAGCAGGCCCCGGCCGTCCAGGCATCCCGTGCCGTGCCATGGCAACAGTGTCGAGCCGCCGAGGTAGGAGAAACCACTGCAGCCCGGCCGGGAAGCCACGGTGGCCAGCCGGACGTGTGGCGGATAGTGCCGGGTGACCCATGCGGCGGCGTCGGCGAGGGAGGCAGCGAGGTAGTTGACGGAATCCTGCCACGCCGACGCGACCACCTCCCGCCGGGCCGAGGCGAGGTCAGGCGACAGGTTCGGCTCGGCGTACCCGTCGGGCCAGGCGAGCACTTCACAGGCCCAGCGGCGCGGGTCGGCCCCTGCTGGAGCCGGCACCGGCACCGAGTACACCAGCGAGGACAGGATGTCGCGAAACGATGGCAGGCCGACAAGCAACCCGGCCGGAAGCGCTTCGGCCAGCCGCTGGTCGGCCCGGTCGGCACTGTCCAGCGAGCGCGGGCTGGGGGCCAGCAGCGAGATCAGCTCGCGGAACGTGCGACGGTACTGCTCGCGTTTGCTCCACCCCTGCGGGCCGAGCAGCCGTTCGACGTAGCAGGACTGGTCGTAGAACAGCACCGAGTCGCCCAGCCCGACCAGTTGGGCGTAGCGCCGCAGCTGGCGCCGGTAGCGCAGGACCTCCGCTGAGGCGCGCGGTCGCGAGTAGCCACCGTCGTTGAGCACCACCACGCGTGCACCGGGCGGGTACAGCGCCGCGAAGGCTCCGTGCAGCTCCTTGAGCCGCAGCAGCGCGCCGAGCTCGGCCAGGTCCGGCCAGGGGCCGGCGGCCTTGAGGCCATTGTCGTGCTGCTTGAACGGGAAACCGCTGGCCAGAATCGTGACCGGTCGCCGGGCTTCGACGAACGGCGCGATCTGCGCCATCGCGGTATCCAGTGGGTAGCAGGACCGTGAGCCCTTGAGAAACCGGGACCGGGTCAGGATCCGGTGCAGCCCCGCCACCACATCCCACGGGTCGTGTGGTGACCAGCCACCCGTCACAGTGACCAGATGCGCCATGGCGTTGTCAGCGAGCCGGGCCGAGGCGGCCTCCGAGCTGACCTGCAGAGCGCTCAGCAGTGCTTGGAGCTCTTCGCGGTCCAGCCGAACGGGCCTGCGGTCCACCCAGGTCGAGGTGCGCAGCAGATCCAGCGGTAGCGCGCGCAACGACCGAGCGTGCGAGATGGTGTGCGAGATGGTGACTGCCGTGGCGCCCCCGCCGACTGCACTGCCGCTTTCGGTCCGGGGCGGAATGAGCACTTCCGCCCTCGGTGAGGGAGCCAACGACACAGGGCTCGACAGTAGACGCCCTGGTAGATCTACGCATCCCCCAGTTGCGCTGGCTCAGCGGTCGACACTCAGCGCCGGACGCTCGACCAGCGGTCTGACAGTCGTCCAGCCCGCAGGCTGGCCATCCGGCGGTCGAACTCCGCGTGCACGGCCGGCGAGGACCCAACCCGGGGGAATACCCCGGCGATCAACTTGAGGTCCCGGATACCGTGCAGCACCTCGAAGCCCGCCCAGCCTCGCACGTCAAACCCGTAGGTCTGGATGAAGTCGCGCTGGTGGGCGGCGGGTCTGCCGAACCGGACGTCGGATACCGCCACCGGGGTCAGGTCCCACTCCGGCGGTCCGATGGAGCACGAGTCGAAGTCGCACAGCACCGGACCGCTCGGTCCGGGGATGACGTTGCCCAGATGGGCATCGCCGTGCACCACGGCCGTAGGGAGCGCGAAGTTCAGCTCTGCGACGGCGGCGGCCAGCTCGGCACTGCGGCGCAGCAGAAAGTCGCGGTCGGCGCTGGACATCGAGGTGGTGTGCCCCATCCGATTGTCGAAATCGGTGAGTGGATCCCAGCTCGGCAGCGCCCGGCAGGGCTTCGGTACTGCATGCACCGCCCGCAGCAGGCTGGCCAGGTTCGCACCGCCCGGCGGCGGACCGGTCGGCGACACCAACTGCCACACGGTGGCGACGTACCCACCGGCGTGCACCGGCTGCGGGATACCGGGCAGCAACCGAATGGCCGGCACGTCGTGCTCGGCGAATACCGTCGCGGCGGCAACCGCCAGCTTGGCGCGCGGGACGTAGGACGGCAAGGTGACCAACCGGACCACCACCGGATCCCGGGACAGCCGGAACACCGCGTTGTTGACGTTTCGCAGCAACCGGGCCCCGGTCGGGTCCAGACCGAGTTCGGCACATACCGCCAGCAGCCCGCTGACGAGTCGCTGAGCACGGGGGAGGGTCGAGAGCGCCGTCATGGCAGCCTGCCTCATACCCCGCGGAACTGCCGGATCAGCGCAGAAAGATGACGGGCATCCGAATTACTGGACCGTCGCCCTGCCTCGATCTGCAACGGTTTCAGCCGGTCAGTCACCCGCGTCGACTTCAGCCCGGTGGCCAGCGACAGGGCATCCCGACCGATCCGGACACCGTGGTCGACGTCGCCCTGGCGAAGATGATTGGTGGCCAGCGCAGTGAGCATGAACGTCCGGCTACGGGTCATCGAGTCGTCATATTGGGTCAACGACTGGTTGAGCGCCGGGATCGCGACGGCCGCATGCTTCACATCGATTGCCGAGAGCACGGTGTGTACGGTTCCGATCATCGCGTTCAGGTCGGTCTGGTTGTAGAACCGGGCCCAGTCCGGCACCTCGTTGGGATCGGCCCTGGCCAGCTCGTCCCGGGATCGGCCGAGCAGCTTCTTGGCCTGCACGTCGTCGTCCATCATCGCGTAGGCCCACGCCTCGTTACCGCACAGCACCGCGACAGCCAGCTCCGATCCGGAGTCCTGCGCGGCGATCTGGCCCAGCTGAAACCACTTGAGTGCGTCGTTCGGCGCTTCGTGGTGCAGGTAAACCCGGCCGATTCGGTACATGATGTTGGACATCAGGCCTGCGTCGCCGGACTGCTTGGCGAATTCCAGGGCGGTGGCGAAGTGGCTGCGGGAAGAGTCCAGCAACCCCACGTCGAAGGTGGTCCACCCGGCCAGGTTCTGCAGATCGCCCAGCGCCCGGAACAGCCGCGTCCGAACCACGTCCTTGCCCGAGGCGGACAGCAGTCGCTGGGCCCAGGACAGCTGGGCGACGACCGCGTCCCGGCATGCGCCGCCCCCGAACTGATAGTCCAGGGCGCGCATAGCCCTGGTCGCTGCCTCAACTTGCTTGACATCGGTCATACCGATGTTGCTGGGGGCCGGCGTCTGGGAAGGGCTGGGCAACCACTTCCCGCTGTCGGCCCCGAGCACAGCGGTGCCGAACATCACGGCAGCTCCGTGCGACAGGAGCTTCCGGCGTTTCACCGACTCATCCTCCTCAACCAGCGCGTCGTCGGGTGGTCCGACCATGCTCGTCGCAGTCGCGTCGTCGTAGGCCAGACCCATGTATCCCCGCGGGATACCTAGACCGTCAGAAATTCGCGCAAGCACGTCGTAGGCCATGACCTGGCGGCCCTTGAGGATCTCGGAGACCTCGGACTGCGACTGCCCGGTCAACGCAGCGATTTGCCGTTGCGAAATACCTACCCGTCGGAGCAACCTGTAAAGGGAGCTGATGTCGCGATCCACCAGCACCCGCTTCATGTCTGCTTCCTCCCAAACCTCGGAAGACAGCGGGTGGTCCTGCGGGCCGGTCACGTTCATCTCGCCCCCTTGCCGTCCGACGGGCGACGCATGCAGCGTAGGCATGCTCGTAGTGGCTGGTGAAGAGCACTTCGGCAAAGCTGATCGGCGCTACCGATCAGTTTGTGCCGCTCACCGTCATAGCACGGCCGATCGGCGCAGCGCAGGGTCATAACGGGTTTAGTACCCGGGACTATGTGCGTGTGAGGTTGCGGGACCGGGCCGCGTGTGAGCGGAAAAACCCGATGCGTGGCCGGGAAGGTGGCGAGGTGGACCGGGTTCTGGGCCAGATCCTCCGGCAGGCGGTATGGGACCGGCTCGACATGCTTGATGAGCTGGCGAGCAGCGCCGATAATGGGTCGCTGCTTTCGGTGGCGCGAAGCGAGCTGCCGCGTTTGACCTACGGGTGGCGTGCTCTCCTCGCCACCCACGCTCCGGATCTTCGAGGCCGCTGTCCGGAGTGCTCGAGCCGTTGGCGCCCTCGCGCGTCGCCGTGCAGCGTGTGGCGGGCCGCCCACGACCACCTCGTCTCCGCCGAGTCTGTGCCTCAGGCTTCACTGTCTCAGGCTTCTGTGCCTCAGGTTTCGCTATCCCCTCCTGTTACTGCGGGAGTGGCGTAGCGCACTCGACGCTACCTCAACTCCATAGAGCTGGCGGTTCATCGCCTTCGTGGTCCTCCCCCCACCCACGAGGGCTTGAGCAGCCGCCAAGTGGCCGGTGATCCGGCGAACGTCCGTGCCCCCGACCGCGATGTCGAAGGATCACCGGCCACACCACATCAGTTCCCGTAACTCCACAACTCCACAGCCTGGACCCACCCCGCTCCCCACCGAGTGGAGTGCCGCGCCGGTGGCACCGTCGTTGCCTGACCGACCGCCACCGCGAACGTTGGTCCGATGACTGCCGGATCCCACCGCCCGGCGCCCTGGGTTTTCGAATCGCCTGGTTCGAAAGGCTAGGGCACCGCAGGCCCGGGAGATCCCCCATCCGGCGCCGGACGCGTGCAGCGCAGGCACCCTAATGGGGCGGGGCCGTTCGAGAGGAACGGCCCCGCCCCGCAATCCGTTTCGCTACGACCGCCCGTCGACGCCGCTGGTTCGGCTCCGCGTCCTTAGCGGACACCACCCGCACCGCATCGCTCACTTCGGTCAGCGGCCACGATGTTGCGGCGAATGGACACCCCAATCGGGTGATTCCTGCATCCGGGCTCTCGCCGCGGGCCACACGGCATGCCCTGCATCGGTTCGCGTAAACCGACTGCACCCGGTCCGGCACCGAGCACTCCCTGTTCCCGAACTCGACAGCGGGGCTATCCGAGGTCGGCCGAGCAGCCCTGCTGTCGAGTTCGGCGGGCTCTGCTGCAGACGTGGTGAGTCGCCGGGGGAGCCTCATTTAAGTCCACGTGGCCGTTGTGTCGTTAGCGAAGGGCCAGCAGCCGGTCGTAGACCAGTTCGTGCACCCACCGGCTGTTCGCGGCCGGGCGGCTGGTCGCGACCGGGCCGGGATATCCGGTGTGCACCACGTCGACCGCGTCGGGGTCGACGTCGTCTGGTCCTGCGGCGGCCAGCACGGTCGGACCGTAGTACTCGGCGTGGGTGAGGCACTCGACGTTGCGAGCGATATGCGCCGGCAGTAGTAAGGCGGTAGGGCACAGACTGGCGAATGGCGCGGCTCCGGTGAGCCCGGTCCGCCAATGCCGGGCCGGCGCGATGACGCCGCTCAGCGACACCGCTGGAGGCGGCACGAGATGCTGCATCTCGGGCCAGCTCCAGGTGGATACCGACAGCCGGTCGGTCACCGGGCCCCAGCCCGAACTGATCCGCTGCTCGTGCACCTCGTCGATGAGGTTGGCGACGACCACCACGCGACGGCCGAGGAGCACGATCGGGGTCAGCGCCACGCCGTCCCAGCCCAGCGTCTCGACGGCGGCGCGAGCCAGATGGTCCGGCGCGGAGAGCACATCGACGGAGTCGGAGGCACAGACCTGGGGCCTCAGCGGGGTTTCGTAGGTCTGCACCAGCGATTCGTGTGCCACGGGGCACGTTCTCCCATCATCTGGAGGGTGTTCGTCGCGGCAGCCGGGCCGCGCGGCGTGAGTAAAGGACTACCAGGAGGTTGCCGTTCGGTGGTGGAAGCAGGGCCGTTGTGGCGTCCGACGGCAGTCCTCCCGCGCTGACTGGTCACCCGGATTCCGTCCGTCGATGCCGCCGACCGGGTGGCCGCGCCGACCGGCGGGTCAACCGGAGCGCCGGGAAGGCTGGCAACTCTCAGTGATCGCTGGACATCATTAGCTACTCGTCAGTAAGGTTACCGTCGGTAACATGTGGCGATCGGGAGTGGTCAATGAGCGGCAAGACCCACCACCACGTCATCGTCATCGGCGCCGGCTTCGCCGGGCTAGGGATGGCGATCGGCCTGCGCCGGCAGGGAATGACCGATTTCGCAGTGCTGGAACAGGCCGCTGACGTGGGCGGTACTTGGCGGGACAACAGCTATCCGGGTTGCGCCTGCGACGTGCCGTCGCAGCTGTACTCCTTCTCCTTCGAACTCAACCCGTCCTGGAGCCGTAACTTCTCTGGCCAACAGGAGATCTGGGATTACCTGCGGCACTGCACCGACAGCTACGGACTGCGCCCACATATCCGGTTCCACCACGAGGTACTCGAGGCCGTCTGGGACCAGACCTGGCACCGCTGGCGGGTTCGCACCAACCGCGGCGAGCTGACCTGCGACGTCCTGATTACGGCGACCGGCGCGTTCTCCTTTCCGTCCATTCCGGACGTCCCCGGGCTGGATCACTTCCGGGGCAAGGTGTTTCACTCCGCGCGGTGGGACCCGGACTACGACCTGCGCGATCGGCGGGTGGCCGTGGTCGGCACCGGCGCCTCGGCAATCCAGTTCGTCCCGCAGATCCAGCCCGAGGTGGCCTCGCTGACGGTCTTCCAGCGGACGCCACCCTGGATCATCCCGCGCGGCGATCGCGACAACCGCGGTTTCGCACGGACGTTGTACCGGACGGTGCCCGGACTGCAGCGGCTGGTGCGGGCCGGGATCTACCTTGGTCGGGAGTTGTCCGTGCTCGGCTTGGCCGTCAACCCGCGCCTGCTCAAGATCCTTGAGCTGGCCGCCCGCGCACACCTGCGCCGGCAGGTCGCCGATCCCGCGCTACGGGCCAGGCTCACGCCGGACTACACCATCGGATGCAAGCGGATCCTGCTGTCCAACGACTATCTCCCCGCGCTGACGAGGTTCAATGTGGACGTCGTCAGCGCGGGGATCGACCGGGTCGGCGCAGACTGGGTACAGGCCGCGGATGGGACCCGCCGAGAGGTCGACACCGTCATCTTCGGCACTGGATTCCATGTCACCGACTTCCCGATGGCCGCGCGGATCCGCGGCCGGGAGGGCCAGACCCTGGCCGAGGTCTGGTCCGATGGCGCGCGGGCGCATCGCGGCACGACGGTGGCCGGGTTCCCCAACCTGTTCATGCTGGTCGGACCCAACACCGGGCTCGGGCACACCTCGCTGATCTACATGATTGAAAGCCAGGTGGCGTACACCATCGAAGCGCTGCGCTACCTACGGCGCACCGGGGCAGCCGCGGTCGAGGTCCGGTCGCAGGCACAGGTGGCCTACAACGAGTCCGTCCAGCGCCGGATGGACGGCACGGTGTGGACCACGGGTGGTTGCGTGAGCTGGTACCTCGACGCACAGGGCCACAACACGACGTTGTGGCCGACGTTCACCTGGCGATTCCGCCGGGCCACCCGCAGTTTCCAACCGGCCGAATACGTCGAATACAGAGCCCACGAGCACGTTGCCCAGCCGGTGGCGACCTGACGGAGGATGGGCTGATGCGGCTGTTCGTGGCCCTGACGCCACCTGGTGAGGTCGTCGAGGAACTGAGAGTCAGCACAGTGGCGCTGCGCCAGTTGGCGCCCGACCTCCGGTGGACCCGCCCAGAGCAGTGGCACGTGACGCTGGCCTTCCTCGGTGAGGTAGGTGACGACGTCGTTGACGAGCTGACCCGCAGGCTCAGCCGGGCAGCCGCCCGGCACCCGCCGCTATCCCTGGTGCTGGGCGGTGGCGGCCGGTTTGGGCACCAGGTGTTGTGGACCCGGGTGCAGGGGGATCGCGATGGGCTGCGCAGGCTGGCCGGTTCGGTACGGGCCGCCGCCCGCCGCAGCCGCCTACCGATAGAGCAGCGCCCATTCCGTCCGCATGTCACGTTGGCCCGGACCGCCGCTGCGACCGATCTGCGGCCGCTGGTTGAACGGCTCGCATCCTGGCAAGGTCCGCCGTGGGTGGCTACCCGGTTGTACCTGGTCCGCAGCCGCCTCGGCGCGGGATCGGATGGTTCGGCGTTGCACGAGCCGATCACCGCCTGGCCGCTCGACGGGTAGTCCAGGCGGATCCTTTGTGGCGACGGGTCTACTGAGCACAGCTGGTGCCGCACGACTAGGTGATTGCACGGCGTACCGTACGCGGCGACGGTGACAACAGCATGACACCTCACTGTTATCGTTGGTTACCGCTACGTAGCCACATCGAATGGGAACTAGGTAGTCGCCGCCGGTCGGTCTAGGTAGCGGCCCAGTGATTCGTTCTCGAATGGCCCAGTGCTGTTCGGTGCTCCTTTTCGACAGGGTTGGCTCGCGCCCGGTGCTCGCGGCGGCGGGCGCGGCGGTCGGCTAGCCGCGCGCATGCCCGGCAGGGGCGCTCACCAGCGGTAGCGTGGATGGGATGCCGCCCTTGGCGAGCCCGCTGAACGTCCAGTGGTAGGTACTCGATTCCTGGAGCCTCGGTAGCTGCTCGTCGTTGACTAGGTAGTCGAATTCGGCGTCACAACTAGGTAGTGGTGCAATAAAGTTTAGGTGTCCGGTGGATATTGTCAACGAACCTTCTCCTAGCCATGGTGGAGATAGCCGAATCGGCGGTGCCGTCGATGAGGTGTGTTCTGTTCCCGGCCCGCTGGGGGCCACTATGAGGAGGATTCGAATGTCTGAGGGACTGAGCTTTGCTGAGATCGACGGCCAGCACGTGGAGCTGCTCCCCGCACGTACTGTCCTGTCCCTGTTCAGCGCTGGTGGCGGTGGCGACGGCGGCATCGGTGGCGACGGTGGCAGCGGCCAGGGTGGCATCGGCCTCAACGTCCTGAACATCAACGTGTTGGGCGGGCAGGGCAACAGTGCCGGTAACGGCATCGGTGGCGCTGGCGGCGACGCCAACGGTGGTAACTGAGCCAACGGCTCTGAGTAGGGCTGGTCATGCGTGTGGTGCCGTTGGCTAGGGAACGGCACCGGCGTGGCCGGCGGCAGCGCTGAGGGTGGTGCTGGGGCAGCCGACTGCAGCTGAGTCGAGCAGCACCGCCGCGCGATCAGGTGATCGGGTGCGGTGCCGTCGGCAAGGGGGGTGGCCGAACGCGGCCACCCCCCTTGAAATGTGAAAAGATGTCAGTGCGCACTCGATTCTCGTGCGCTGGCGGAAACGGCTAGCGACACGATGGTCAGTTGCGCCTACTGAGTTCAACCAGCGCCGCGCGACTAAGTGATCGCGTGGCGCCCCGTCCACGGTGAGGGTGGCACGGTCACCTCTCTGCTATCGTTGGTTACCGCATGTAGCCAGGTTGAAACGACGATGGTAGGTACTCGGTTCCTGGAATTTCCGTAAAGTTTCAGTGCCGGCTGATTGCTCGAATGTCGACGTCGCAACTAGGTAGTGGCGCCCTGAAGTTTAGGTGGTCATCGGATGTTGTCAAGGAACTTTCTCCCAGTCATGGTGGGGATAGCCGAATCGGCGGTGCCGTCGATGAGGTGTTCTGTTCCCGGCCCGCTGGGGGCCACTGTGAGGAGGATTTGAATGTCTGACGGACTGAGCTTTGCTGAGATCGACGGCCAGCACGTGGAGCTGCTCCCCGCACGTACTGTCCTGTCCCTGTTCAGCGCTGGTGGTGGCGGTGGCGACGGCGGCGTCGGCGGCGACGGTGGCTCCGGCCAGGGTGGCATCGGCCTCAACGTCCTGAACATCAACGCGTTGGGCACGCAGGCCAACAGTGCCGGTGACGGCGTCGGTGGCGCCGGTGGCGACGCCAACGGTGGTAACTGAGCCAACGGCTCTGAGGGCTGGTAGTGCGTGTGGTGCCGTTGGCTAGGGAGCGGCACCGGCGTGGCCGGCGGCAGCGCTGAGGGTGGTGCTGGGGCAGCCGACTGCAGCTGAGTCGAGCAGCACCGCCGCGCGATCAGGTGATCGGGTGCGGTGCCGTCGGCAAGGAGGGGTGGG
>JBOHGG010000038.1:0-14475 GCA_050700115.1 Pseudonocardiaceae bacterium | reverse complement strand
GCCGCAATGCGGCCACCCCTCCTTAAACGTTGGCGGCTGCCGGCCGTCGGCAGCGATGCGCACCTTGATATTCCGGCATCGTCGCTTGAGGCTCCGGACCGAAAAACCTAGGTAGCCGCCGCAGGTGAGGCTAGGTAGCAACCCCATCGGCACTTTCTATTTGCTCCAGCGCTGGCTGCGTCGAGGACTTCCTCAAACTCGGCGATCGTCGCGGCGGGGCAGCAGTCCGATATCTGCGCGTGTCCGTCAGGGGTGCGCACCAGCGACAAGTGCCGAACGGCTGGCACCTCATCAAGCTGGGATCACCGTAGCTGCCCGGCGCTGACTAGGTAGTCGAAAAATATCGTCACAGCTCGGTAGTGGCGCCCAAAGTTTAGGTGGCGAATGCATGTTGTCAGGGGACCTTCTTCTCGCCATGGTGGGGATAGCCGAATCGGCGGTGTCGTCGATGAGGTGTTCTGTTCGCGGCCCGCTGGGGGCCACTGTGAGGAGGATTCGAATGTCTGTGGGACTGAGCTTTGCTGAGATCGACGGCCAGCACGTGGAGCTGCTCCCCGCACGTACTGTCCTGTCCCTGTTCAGCGCTGGTGGCGGTGCAGGCGGCGGCGACGGCGGCGTCGGCGGCGACGGCGGCAGCGGCCAGGGCGGCATCGGCGTTAACCTCTTGAACATCAACGTTGCAGGCACGCAGGGCAACAGTGCCGGTAACGGTGCCGGTGGCGCTGGCGGCAGTGCTAACGGCGGCAACTGAGCCAACGGCTCTGAGTAGCGCTGGTGCCGTTGGCTAGGGAACGGCACCAGCGCGGCCGGCGGCAGCGCTGAGGGCGGTGCTGGGGCAGCCGACTGCAGCTGAGTCGAGCAGCACCCCCACGCGATCAGGTGATCGGGTGCGGTGCCGTCGGAAAGGAGGGGTGGCCGGAACGCGGCCACCCCTCCTTTTAAAGGTGCTAGCCAGCCCGCTGAAGTCCAAGCAGTTGGATCCGGTTCCTGGAATCTCCGTAACTGTTTGCAGCCGGTTAACTGGTCGAAACTATCGTCGCAGCTAGGTAGTGGCGAACTGAATTTTGGGGTCCGTGGATGTTGTCAAGGGGTCTTCTTCCGGCGATGGTGGGATAAGCCGAATCGGCGGGTCCCGTCGACTAGGTGTCCTGTTCCCGGCCTGCTGGAGGCCACTCTAAGGAGGATTTAAATGTCTGACGGACTGAGCTTTGCTGAGATCGACGGCCAGCACGTGGAGCTGCTCCCCGCACGTACTGTCCTGTCCCTGTTCAGCGCTGGTGGCGGTGGCGACGGCGGCGTCGGCGGCGACGGTGGCAGCGGCCAGGGCGGCATCGGCCTCAACGTCCTGAACATCAACGTTGCAGGCACGCAGGGCAACAGCGCCGGTAACGGCGTCGGCGGCGCCGGCGGCAGTGCTAACGGCGGCAACTGATTCAACGGCTCTGCGTTGAACCGGCTGTCTTTTTGAACCGGTGATCCACTTTGCGGTGCCGTTGGCTAGGGAACGGCACCGCATGGCAAAGGGGGGTGGCCTAAACGTGCCACCCCCCTCAAAATGTGAGCGGACTGGTAGTCGTGAACCGCTGTTCGGCTCCGAATGGCGACCCGCGCGGTGCTGATGCGACCGTCCGTACCATCCAATTGGCATAGGTAGCAGCCCTTGCGCGCACCCCGGCAGGGCGCCCATTGGAGTCGAGTGGTAGGTATTCGATTCCTCGACTCTCCGTAATTTTCGCGGCTGGCGAATCACTCAAAAATCATCGTCGCAAGTAGGTAGTGGCGCACAAAGTTTAGGTGGCGAACGCATGTTGTCAAGACACCTTCTCCTGGTCAGAGTATAGATAAGCCGAATCGGCGGTGCCTGTCGATGAGGTGTCTCGTTCCCGGCCCACTGGGGGCCATTGTGAGGAGGACTTGGATGTCTGACGGACTGAGCTTTGCTGAGATCGACGGCCAGCACGTGGAGCTGCTCCCCGCACGTACTGTCCTGTCCCTGTTCAGCGCCGGTTGTGGCTGCGAGGGTGGCGGCCACGGCGGAGGCGGCGACGGCGGCGTTGGCGGCGACGGTGGCAGCGGCCAGGGCGGCATCGGCGTTAACCTCTTGAACATCAACCTGCTGGGCTCGCAGACCAACAGCGCTGGTAACGGCGTCGGTGGCGCTGGCGGCGACGCCAACGGTGGTAACTGAGCCAACGGCTCTGAGTAGGGCTGGTCATGCGTGTGGTGCCGTTGGCTAGGGAACGGCACCGGCGTGGCCGGCGGCAGCGCTGAGGGTGGTGCTGGGGCAGCCGACTGCAGCTGAGTCGAGCAGCACCGCCGCGCGATCAGGTGATCGGGTGCGGTGCCGTCGGCAAGGAGGGGTGGCCGAACGCGGCCACCCCTCCTTAATGTGCGCGGCAAATGCGCGGCTTTCAGCAGGGCTCTCACATGATCTCCCCGGTCACGATCCGCCTCCCCGCCGAACTGGCGATCGGCGAGGTCGCCGGGGTCGCCGGGGTCACCGGGGTCAGCGCGCATACCTTGCGCTACTACGAGCGGATCGGGCTGGTACAGGTCGGTCGTGACGCCGGCGGCCGGCGGGTCTATGACCCCGAGGCACTGGCCCTGGTGGTCTTCGTGACCGTGGGTCAACCGCGACACCGTCCCGCTGGCGAGCTGACCGTCGCGGGTCATCAGCCAGTGGCGTTGCGACCCCATGCGGACACCAGAGCTGGTGACATGACGGCAAAAGACGGGTCCGCGCAGAGGTCCAGCGCCGCTGCAAGGTCATCGTCACTGATCAGACCTGCCGCGACCATCGCTGTCCGCACTCGCTCGATTGTCAGCGTGAGAAACTCCATCTCCGGCGTCCCACCCTGAAGCATCCGGCTGCGAGCCTCACAGCCGACGTCAACCAGACCCTGCTCAAGGAGCAGCACCGGAAGGCGGCGCCCGAACATCGGCGCGAAACCGGCCGAGGCGAGGAACTCCTGCACGGCAACCAGGACGGCCTCGAACACCGAGGACGAGGTGATCTCATACCGAGTTGACCAGTCACCGGCCTCCACAACCAACCACCCTCCCGGCCGAACCCAACCCGCGAGCCGCTTCATTGCGCCGGCTGGGTCAGGTAGGTGCTCGATGACGAGCCGGGTGTGCACCAGGTCAAAAGGCTCGCCAGGGCAGTCATCGACGGTAAGGTCGTGCTTCAGTACCTGCAAGTTCGGCGCCTCGTCGGTTTTCAGGTAGCCGGGGTCGAGGTCTGTAGCGACCACCTGCCCAGTGTCACCCACCCGATCGGCGAGCCACTGCGCCAGCGACCCGCCACCGGCGCCCACCTCCGCGCAGCGCCAGCCCGGACTGACACCCAGCCGGGACAGCACATCGCTGCTGACCAGGTCAGCGGCGGCCTCGATACCGTCCAGTCGCTTCCGCTCGCGATCCCACTCTTCGGCGAACATGTACGTCATTGCCGCTCCTCCTCAAGTGGTCCGCGCTTGCAGAACGGACCCCTCGCGCCCGGGTAGATCTGACCGCACCGAAACCAGATCGTCGCACGGCTGATCTTGCTTGACCACCGTCCGGTGCTGGTCTCCCCCGAGGATGGGGACATGGAAGGTTCTGCAACGGGCCACGGGAAGTGGGCGAGGGGGGAGTTGAACCCCCACGTCCTTACGGACACACGGACCTGAACCGTGCGCGTCTGCCATTCCGCCACTCGCCCGAGTGACCGCGGCAGCCTAGCACGCATACTCCCGTATCGGAGACGCAGCGGACCCTGCCCGCTGGCCCGGCCGGATACGATCGGGGAACCTGACGCAGCAGGTCCCCTCAGAAGCTGTGAGAGGAGGTCGCCATGGGCAAGGCGCAGCGATTCGAGCGTCGGTTGCAGGGTATGGTCGGCGACGCCTTTGCCCGGGTCTTCGGCGGTAGCGTGGTGCCGCAGGAGGTGGCCCAGGCGCTCCAGCGTGAGGCCGACGACAACGCACGTCCGCTCGCGGGGGGGCGGGTGCTCGCGCCCAACCGTTATACCGTCACACTCGGGGCGACCGACCACGACCGGCTCGCAGGCGACGAGCAGCGGGTAATCCGGATGCTCAAGGATTGCGTCCAGGGCCATCTCAGGGAACATGCCTGGGATGTCTACGGAGACGTGGTGGTGGCCCTGAAGCGGTCTGCGACGCTGCATACGGGGCAGTTCCGCACCAGCTCGTCCGTCGATCCCGACGCACCACAACCTCGTACTGCAGGAGACCGAGCCATGAGCCAGCAACAGGGCGAGCACCCCGAGGACAGCCAGCGGGGGTACGCCCCACATCGGGGCTACGACCAGGGCGAGGGCGGCCACGACGCCAACCCGCATTACGGTCAGCCGTACGGCTACGAGGTCCAGTATCCCCAGGACCAGGGCCACCCGCCGAACCAGAACTACGGCCCGAACTACGGGGGCAAGAACTACGGCAACCAGGGCGGCGACGACCAGAACCATCGCCACTACGGCTATGGCCAGGGCCAGAGTTATGAGCAGGGCTACGACCAAGGGGGTTACGACTACGGCCAGGGCCACCGCCCCCCCGATCAGGGCCACCAGCGGACCTACGGCGACCAGAACTACGGCCAGTACGGCGGCGCGCAGCCGGGGTACGGGTATGAGCAGGGCGGCTACGGCGCTGATCAAGGTTACGGCGCTGATCAGGGCCGCCCCACTCAGGGCTACCTGCCTCCCGCGGTGCAGACCGGCCCTAGCCAGCTGACGGCCTCGCTCACCCTCGACGACGGGTCGAATCGCAACTATCAGCTCATCGAGGGCGCCACGGTGGTGGGTCGTGGCCAGGACGCGCAGTTCCGGCTTCCGGACACCGGCGTGTCCCGACGGCATTTGGAGATCAACTGGGACGGCTGGACAGCCACGCTAGCTGACCTCGGGTCCACCAACGGCACGACGGTCAACGGAACCCCGGTACAGACCTGGCAGCTCGCCGATGGCGACGTGGTCCGGGTCGGACACTCGTCGCTCGTCTTCCGGACCCAGGGTTGAGCCGAACTACCTAGCGGAGACGACCAGAGCGTGCCGGAGCTGGTGCTGCACCTGACCAGAGTGGGTTTTCTCCTCCTGCTCTGGCTGTTCGTCGTCGCAGCGCTGCGGATCGTGCGTTCCGACCTGTTCGCGGCGTCCGGGCTGCGCGCCAGCCTTCCGATGTCGCGCCGCGGTGCCCGCAAGGAGGGCAACCCGACGGCCCGCCAGCTGGTCGTCACCGCGGGCGGGCTGGCGGGTACCCGCATCTCGCTCGACGGCAGGCCCATCCTCATCGGACGGGCCGACGACTCGACCCTGGTGCTCGATGACGATTACGCATCCACCCGGCATGCCCGGCTCGGGTTCCAAGGCGGGGACTGGTTCCTGGAGGACCTGGGCTCCACCAACGGCACCTATCTGGACCGAGCTAAGGTCACCGGACCTACCCGGGTTCCGCCTGGAGTCCCGATTCGTATCGGCAAGACGGTGATCGAGCTGCGCTCATGACTCTGGTCCTCCGCTACGCAGCCCGAAGCGACCGCGGCCTGGTCCGGCAGAACAACCAGGACGCGGTCTATGCGGGGCCGCGCCTGCTGGCGTTGGCCGACGGGATGGGTGGTCACGCGGCAGGCGAGGTGGCGTCCAAGGTCGTCATCGCGGCATTCGCCCCGCTGGACGACGATGAGCCCGGCAACGACCTCCTGGACCAGCTCCATGAAGCCACCCTCGCTGGTAACGCCGCGATCAGCGAGCTGGTTCGCGAAGACCCGGAACGAGAGGGCATGGGCACCACGCTGACCGCGGTGCTCTTCGCCGGAAACAAGATCGGCCTGGTCCATGTCGGCGACTCACGTGCCTACCTCATGCGCGACGGTGTGCTCAGCCAGATCACCCATGACGACACCTTCGTCCAGTCGTTGATCGACGAGGGCCGGATCTCCGAGGACGAGGCCAGTCACCATCCGCAACGCTCGCTGCTACTCAAGGCACTCACCGGGCACGAGGTGGAGCCCTCGCTCACCGTCCGGGAGGCTCGCGCCGGGGACCGCTACCTGCTGTGCTCCGATGGGCTGTCCGGGGTGGTCAGCTCAGAGACTCTCGCCGAAGGGCTGACGATCCCCGATCCGCAGGACTGCTCCGACCGGCTCATCGAGCTGGCCCTCAAGGGCGGTGGACCGGACAACATCACCTGCATCGTGGCCGACGTGGTGGACGTCGAGTACGGCGAGGACGCGCCCATCATCGGCGGGGCCGCGGGCGACGGCGTCGAGGATCCGCAGCCGGACTCGGCGGCGGCCAGGGCGGCGACGACCACACTGCCACGCCCGGAACCCAAACGCATCGAGCCCAGCAAACCCCCAGCCCCCGACCCCGAGCTGCGCCGTCGCAAGCAGCGGCGCACGCTGATCGGCCTGGGGGTGTTGGTCGTGCTGCTCGGCGCCGTGGCCGGGATCGGTTCGATCTTGGTGCTCGGTCAGTACTATGTGGGAGCCACCCGCAGCGGCGAGGTGGTGGTCTTCCAGGGGGTCCGGGGCCAGGTCTTCGGCCTGCAGTTACACACCCGGGCCGAGGGCAGCTGCCGAGAGGGTGTGCGACGCTGCGAGACGATCTTTCTGCAGGGCCTGCAACCGCACGTCCGGACGGACGTGCGCCGAGGGATGATCAGCAACGACGGGCTGGACGGCGCTCGCGAGATCATCGGCCGGCTGCGCACCAATGATCTGCTGCCACCGTGCCCGCGGGCCGGCGCTGGGGCGGCGGTTACGGCTGAGCAGCCGCCCTCGCCGTCCCCGCCCACCACCACAACCGCACCGGGTCCACCTGATGGCGGGCAGTCTGTTGGCGGGCAGACTGGTCAGCATCCCGAACCCGAGACGACCGGCACGCCGATTCCGGAGCAGCCCGCGGAACCCGGAGTGGACTGCCGGACGGTGAGCTGACTGATGGTCACCCCAGTACCCATCCCGGAGCCGGATACAACATCCGCGCCGCCTACCAAGCGCGGCCTCGAGCTGATCATGCTGGCCTTCGCCTCGATCGTGGTGACCACTGCGCTGGTGCTGGTGGAGCTCAACCAGCAGCAGGAGGTATCCCGCTCACTGCTCTACTACGGCGCCGCCTACCTAGCCCTGTTCGGCGCCGCCCATATCGCGGTGCGGGTGCTGGCGCCCTACGCCGACCCGCTCATCCTGCCCTGTGTCGCCCTGCTCAACGGACTGGGACTGGTGCTCCTGCACCGGCTCGACCTGGCCGACGAGACGGCGGCCAGGTCGGTCGGCGACCCGGTTCCGACGGGCAACGTTCCGTATCAGATCGCCTGGACCGCGCTAGCTCTCGGGCTGTTCGTGGCGGTGTTGGTGCTGGTCCGCGACCACCGCATGCTGGCTCGCTACGGCTACACCTGCGGGCTGGTCGGGCTGGGGCTGCTGGCCCTGCCCGGCCTGCTGCCCAGCGCTGTCTCCGAGGTCAACGGCGCGAAGATCTGGCTGCGGTTCGGCGGGCTGGGGATCCAACCGGGCGAGTTCGCCAAGATCCTACTGATGATCTTCGTTGCCGCGTTCCTGGTGGCCAAGCGGGATCTCTTCACCACTGCGGGCCGCAGCGTGCTGGGTATGGAGTTGCCCAGGGCCCGAGACCTCGCCCCGCTGCTGATGGCCTGGGGATTCTCGCTGGGTGTCCTGGTGCTCGAGAAGGATCTGGGGACCTCGCTGCTGTTCTTCGGCATCGTGCTGGCGCTCATCTATATCGCCACCGAACGGGTTGCCTGGCTGGTGATCGGGCTGATCTTCTTCATCGGCGGTGCGATCGTCTCGGGGATGCTGTTTGCGCACGTGCAACGCCGGGTGATCGCCTGGCTCGATCCGTTCTCCGACTATGACGGCGCCGGCTATCAGATGGCGCAGTCGCTGTTCGGGCTGGGTACCGGCGGGGTGTTCGGGACCGGGCTGGGCGCTGGCCGTCCGGATCTGGTGCCCGCAGCGCACACCGACTTCATCACCGCCGCGATCGGCGAGGAGCTTGGCTTCGTCGGGCTGGCCGCTGTGCTGTTCACCTACCTGCTGTTGGTGATGCGGGGGATGCGCACCGCGCTCACCGTCCGGGACACCTTCGGCAAGCTCCTTGCCGCCGGGCTGTCCTTCGCGGTCGGCCTGCAGGTGTTCATCGTCGTCGGCGGAGTGACCAAGTTGATTCCGTTGACCGGGCTCACGGCGCCGTTCCTGTCCTACGGTGGATCCTCGCTGCTGGCCAACTACATCCTGGTGGCGCTGTTGTTACGGATCTCCCATGCGGCGCGGTCGTCGGCGGCCCCTTCAGCGCCCCGCAAGCCGGTAGCCCCGCTGGCCGAGGCGCACACTGAGATGGTGAGGCGCCCATGAACACACCGCTTCGACGGGTGGCGCTGGCCGTCATGGGCATGATCGTCCTGTTGCTGGCCAACGCCACCTACATCCAGGTCGTCAGCGCCGACACCTACCGCACCGACCCGCGAAATCGGCGAGTGCTGCTCGACGAGTACAGCAGGCAGCGCGGGAAGATTGTCGCTGGCGGGCTGCCGGTGGCCAGCGTGGTGGAGACCGGTGGCCAGCTGCGCTTCCAGCGCACCTACCTCGACGGCCCGATGTACGCCCCGGTCACCGGCTACTACTCATTGCGCTACGGCGCTGGCGGCATCGAGAACGCGATGGACTCGGTGCTCAACGGCTCCGACGGCCGGCTGTTCGTACGGCGGCTCTCAAACCTGGTCAACGGCCAGACGCCGACCGGGGCCAGCGTCGAGCTCACCGTCAACCCGGTTGTCCAGCGGGTCGCCTACGAGCAGCTGACCCGCCGTGGCTACACCGGCGCGGTGGTGGCGATCAAGCCCAGTACCGGCGAGATCCTCGCGATGGCGTCGACCCCGTCCTATGACCCGAACCGGCTGTCCGCGCACGACGGTGCGCAGCAGGAGGCCGCCTGGAACGAGGCTACCTCGGCCCAGCGTGGCGTCTCGCTGACCAACCGTGCGGTCGCGTCGATCTACCCGCCGGGATCGACCTTCAAGCTCGTGGTCACCGCGGCCGCACTGGAGACCGGTAAGGCCACCCCGAACAGCCCGCTCACCGCGACGCCCGCACTGCAGCTGCAGGGCACCACGACCTCCCTGCGCAACTTCGCCGACAACTCCTGCGGCGGGGGGGACACCGCTACGCTCAAAGAGGCGTTGGTGCGTTCCTGCAACACCGCCTTCGCCCAACTGGCCGCCACCGTCGGCGAGAACGACCTGCGCAAACAGGCTCAAACCCTCGGCATCGGGCGCCAAGACCTCACCATCCCGATCCTGGTGTCACCGTCCACCCTGGGCGATATTCCCGATGTTGCCGCCTTGCAACAGTCCGGCATCGGGCAGCGTGATGTGGCTCTCACCCCGTTGCAGAACGCGATGGTCGCCGCGACGATCGCCAACGGGGGAAATCGGATGAAACCCCAGATGGTTCGAAACATCCTGGCCCCGGACCTCTCCGTGCTGGATGGGTTCGCACCTGAGCTTGCCGAAACGGCGATGTCGCGCTCCACGGCAACCCAGCTCCGCGACATGATGATCGCCGCCGAGAACAGCTACAGCAACGACGGTAAAATCAACGGCGTCAGTATCGCTGCGAAGACCGGCACCGCCGAGCACGGTGCCGACCCCAAGAACACCCCGCCGCACGCCTGGTATGTGGCCTTCGCGCCCGCCAAC
Organism: Pseudonocardiaceae bacterium; assembly: GCA_050700115.1. Classification (GTDB taxonomy): domain Bacteria; phylum Actinomycetota; class Actinomycetes; order Mycobacteriales; family Pseudonocardiaceae. The sequence continues at coordinate 4,759 of JBOHGG010000038.1, read as the reverse complement.
GACCCGCAGGTGGCGATCGCAGTGCTGGTAGAGGACGGGGGAGATCGGGCCCTCGAGGCAACCGGTGGTTCCCGGGCCGCGCCGATCGGCCGAGCGGTCATCGGCGCGGCCTTGCAGGGAGGTCGCTGATGACTGTCCGCAGCAGGGGGCGCACCCGCGGGAGCGGCAATCGGGGGCGCACCAGGGTGGCCGGATGACTTTGACCAGCGGTCAACTGCTGGCGCGGCGCTACCGGCTGGGCCGGCGCATCGCCATCGGCGGGATGGGCGAGGTCTGGGAGGCTGCCGACACCCGGCTGGAGCGTCCGGTGGCCGTCAAGGTGCTCAAGCCGGAGCTGTCCGGTGACGCAGAGTTCCGGCACCGCTTCCACACCGAGGCCCGGATTACCGCGTCGCTGAACCATCCCGGCATCGCTGCGGTGCACGACTACGGCGAAGTGGCGGATGATCCAGACTCTGCCTATCCGGGGGCCTATCCTGGGACCCATCCGTGGGCCTACCTGGTGATGGAGCTGGTCGCCGGAGATCCGTTGGCCGCAATCCTCCTGCGGCATCCGCGGCTGGGTGCCGACCGCACCATGGACATCCTTGGGCAAGCCGCGGAGGCGCTGCAGGCGGCGCATGAGCGTGGTCTGGTGCACCGTGACATCAAGCCGGGCAACATCCTGATCACTCCCACCGGGGCGGTCAAGCTCACCGACTTCGGCATCGCCAGGGCGGTCGACGCAGTCCCGGTGACCCGGAACGGGATGGTGATGGGCACTGCCCACTACATCGCCCCGGAGCAGGCCGCCGGCGACGATGCCGGGCCTGCTTCCGATGTCTACTCGCTGGGCGTGGTGGGTTATGAGTGTCTCACCGGGAAGCGCCCGTTCCTGGCTGACAGCGCGGTCACCGTCGCGATGATGCACATCCGCGACCGGCCACCCCCACTGCCACCGGAAGTGCCGGCTGGGGTTCGCACGCTGATCGAGACGGCGCTGGCCAAGGACCCGCGGCAGCGTTACGGCACCGGCGGTGAGTTCGCCGCTGCCGTCGCCGCAGTCCGAGCCGGGCACCGGGTGCCGCTACCGGTGGCAACGGCCGCTGGCAGCACTGACCACATCGGCGTGGCCGCGGGGATGACCGCAAGCCACCCGCCGCCGACCGCGCTGCTGCCGCACAACCCGCAGCGCCACCCCGGACAGCGCGGTGCACCGAGAATTGCGATGGCCCTGCTCGGAGTGCTCGCCCTGGTGCTTGGCGGCTACCTGGTCAACGAGGCGCTGCAGGCAGACACCACGTCCCCGCAGGCAGGTGTCACCGACGCCGGCACGGTGCCTGCTGCGCCGGTAGTACCTCAGCCTGCCGCGCCGATACCGCCCGAGGAGCAGCTTCCACCGGAGCCGATCAACCCCGACGACGTCGACGGCGCACAGCTGCCGGGGGTGCTCATCGTTCCGACCGACTACTGGGGCGAACGAGCCAGCGACGCGGTGATCACCGCGAAGTCCCAGGGCCTGGTGCCGCGGGTGGTGGACGAAGACGGTGAGCAGGTCGACCGGGACCGTCGATCGCGGTGCCGGGTGACCAGCGTCCGCCCGCTGGCAGGTTTCGTTGCGCCCGGGTCGACCCTCGAGCTGACCTGTAGGAGGGTCAGGTGAGTGGTCGACCCCGATCGGGTGACAACCGGTCGGCAGGCATGATGGGGCCGGACAGCGAGGAGTCGGGGGCCACGAACGAGGAGCAGGACGGCCGAGGAATGACCACTCGCCGACTACTGTCGGAGCGTTACGAGCTGGGCGAGACGCTCGGCTACGGGGGTATGTCCGAGGTACACCGCGGCCGCGACGTCCGGCTCGACCGCGACGTAGCGGTGAAGGTGCTGCGTGCCGACCTCGCCCGCGACCCCCAGTTCCAGCACCGTTTCCGCCGGGAGGCGCAGAACGCCGCGGCGCTGAACCATCCAGCGATCGTCGCGGTGTACGACACCGGCGAGACGGTATCTGAGTACGGCCCGTTGCCCTACATCGTGATGGAGTACGTCGACGGCCGGACGCTGCGTGACATCGTCAAGACCGAAGGCCCGATGGACGAGCAGCGCGCGATGGAGACGATGGCAGACATCTGCGCCGCCCTGGACTTCAGCCACCGCAACGGCATCATCCATCGTGACGTCAAACCGGCCAATGTGATGATCACGACTGACGGCGCGGTCAAGGTGATGGACTTCGGCATCGCCAGGGCGTTGGCTGACGGGCAGGGCGTGACCCAGACCGCCGCAGTGATCGGCACCGCCCAATACCTGTCCCCGGAGCAAGCGCGCGGGGAGATGGTGGACGCCCGGTCGGATGTCTACGCCGCAGGCTGCGTGCTCTACGAGCTGACCACCGGAGATCCCCCGTTCACTGGGGACTCCCCGGTCGCGGTGGCCTACCAGCACGTCCGTGAGGACCCCACACCGCCATCCCACCAGAACCCCGAAGTGTCGGCGGCAATGGACGCCGTGGTGCTCAAGGCGATGAGCAAGAATCCGGCCAACCGCTACCAGTCCGCTGCCGAGATGCGCACGGATCTGGTCCGTGTGCTGTCCGGGCAGCGACAGCTGGCGCCGATGGTGATGACCGACGCGGACCGCACCGTCATGCTCGACGCTCCCACCGTGGCCATCCGCCCCAACCGGCGCCGTCCGGAGCCCGGCGGTGGGCCGCCAGAGCAACCCCGGTCCGGACGGGGTCTCTGGGTCCTCACCACAGTCGTGGTCGCCGCTCTTGTCGCGCTGTTGCTGCTGCTGTTCACCGACCTATTCGTCGGCGGACCCAAACCGGTCGCACTGCCCAACGTGCTCGGCGAGCCGGTGGTGAATGCCGAGCAAACCCTCCACGCTGCCGGCTTCGAGACCGAGGTCCGTCGGGTGGAGTCAACCCCGCAGGACCTCGACCGCGTGGTGGCTATGGACCCCGCAGGCCAGGCGCTGCCGGAGGCGACGATCCGGCTGGACGTCGGCGCTGGGCCGGCCGAGGTGGAGGTGCCCAACCTGCTGGGACTGGACCGCGCGCAGGCCCAGGCCTCCCTGCAACAGGTGGGTCTGGTGCTGTCCCCTGACCAGCGCCCGCAGGTCGTGCAGGACGATAAGGATGTCGGCCGGGTGGTCGCCCAGGATCCACCCGCCGGGGGGCGGCTGGCCAAGGCCAAACCGGTGATCATCACCGTCGGCGTGGCGCCGGAAACTGTGGCCGTGCCCGACGTCGTCGGTACCAACATCGACCAGGCCCAGCGCAACATCACCGGAGCCCGTCTCACCCCGCAGATCCAGGAGGTGGACTCCAGCGTGGCGAAGGGTCAGGTCCTGAAACAGAACCCAGCCGGAGGCGCCGAAGTCAAGGTAGGCACCACGGTGGCCCTGACGGTGTCACGAGGCAACCAGCTCCAGATGCCCGACCTGCGGGGGCAGAGCCCGACCCAGGCATTGAACACCCTGCGAAGGCTCGGCTTCACTGGCACCCTGCAGCAGGTCAACGCCCCGACGAACGACCCGAATCTGGTGGGCCGAGTCCTCGATCAGGACGTGCCGGCGGGCACCGGGTTCGCTCGTGACCAGACCATCACGATCACCGTCGGGGACGACCGTGAGACCAGCAGCACGACCTCAAGCGACAACGACGGGGGAGTCTTCGACCTAGATCCATCACCATCCTCCCCCCCAAACTAACCCCGCGTGTCAGGCCCTGGTGCCCGGTGTGTCAGGTCTTGGTGCCCGGTGTGTCGGGCCCTGCTGCCCGGTGTGTCAGGCGTCAGCGCACCACCGCGGCCGAGGCCAGCTTGCGCATCCCGGCCTCCAGCTCGGCCACCCGCGACTCGGGCACTTCGGCACCCGCGATACGGAGCCAGTTCGCCAGGAGCCGGTGCCCGCCGTCGGTCAGCACCGATTCGGGGTGGAACTGCACTCCGTACACCGGGAGTTCCCGGTGCCGCAGGGCCATCACGATTCCCGACTCGGTGCGGCCGGTGACCTCAAGCTCCTCAGGGATGGTCTCGGGGAGAACGGTCAGCGAGTGATACCGGGTGGCCACAAACGGCCGCGGCAACCCGGCCAGCACGGCGACACCGTTGTGGTGCACCACAGAGGTCTTGCCGTGCAGCAGCTCCGGGGCTCGCGCCACGGTGGCTCCCCAGACCACCCCGATCGCCTGATGTCCCAGGCATACACCCAGCACCGGACGGCCCTGCTCGGCACAGTCTCGGACGATGTCCATGCTCGCGCCGGCGCGTTCGGGGGTGCCCGGCCCGGGACTGATCAGAACCCCGTCTGCGGAGCCAACGTCGCCGGCTTCGACCGCATCGTTACGCCGAACCACGCACTGTGCACCCAGCTGTGCCAGGTACTGCACGAGGTTATAGACGAAGCTGTCATAGTTGTCGATCACGAGGATGCGCACGTCGGCCAGCTTAGGCGTCGGCGGAGTCGATGGTTGCGCGCGCTAGCCCGTTGTCACCTCGTTGAACGGCAGCCGGGGCTCCACCCACGGGAACACCACGAGTAGCAGCAGCGTGACTACTGATGCTACGAGCATCAGCACCTGCAGCACGCGCACCGCGTGCGACCCGGGCAGGTGCCGCCAGATCCAGCTGTACATGAGAGTCCTCCTCACGCCCTAGCCCGAACTTACTTGATCTTTGGTTGCGTGGGGCTGCTGACCTGCGGGTTCCTGGCTTGTGCTGGTTTCTTCGTGGCTACCTGTCGGCGAGTGTGAGGGGGATCGGGGAGTCGAGCAGTTCAA
>JBOHGG010000037.1:0-53056 GCA_050700115.1 Pseudonocardiaceae bacterium | reverse complement strand
ACCCCCGCTGGCTCTGCCAGCGGGGGTTGGCCGTCGTTAAGGGCAGCACTCCGGGGGGTTGGTGGTCCTTGAAGAGCCACCAACCCCCCAGTCGGCGAGTACCGCCGCGGTGTCGGCGCCGGGATCGGGCGGCGGCGTCGGTCGATCCGGGCAGGTGCGCGAGAATCGCGGTGCGGGAGCAGCCTGCGGCACCCCGTCGAGCTCGATGACGGTGCCCCGAGCTGCGATATGCGGGTGCGAGGGCACCTCGGCGAACGACAGCACCGGTGCCACGCAGGCGTCGGTTCCCTCGAATACGGCCACCCATTCGTCGCGGCTGCGACTGGCGAACACTGCGGTGAATCGCTCGCGCAACACTGGCCAACCAGCCAGGTCCAGCTGCTCGGGCAGGGCCTGCCCGGTGAGCCCGAGGCCTTCGAGCAGTATCGCGTAGAACTGGGGCTCCAACGCCCCGACGGCGACGTAACGGCCGTCGGAGCAGGCGTATGTGTCGTAGAACGGCGCGCCCGAATCGAGCAGATTGCGGCCCCGCTCATCGCTCCATAACCCGGCTGCGCGCAATGACCAGAACATCTGGGCGAGCACGCTGACCCCGTCCAGCATGGCAGCGTCGACGACCTGACCGGCCCCGGACCGCTCCCGTTCCCACAGCGCGGCCAGCACTCCGACCACCAAGAACATCGAGCCACCGCCGAAGTCCCCGACCAGGTTCAGCGGTGGCACCGGCTTGCCCCCGGCGTTTCCGACCGCGTGCAGCACACCGGTCAGCGCAAGGTAGTTGATGTCGTGCCCGGCGCGGTTGGCCAGCGGGCCGTGCTGACCCCATCCGGTCATTCGCGCGTACACCAGGCGCGGGTTGCGGGCGTGGCAATCGGCTGGACCGACGCCTAACCGCTCGGTGACGCCAGCACGCAGGCCCTCGACCAGCACGTCTGCCCGCTCCACCAACTGCAGCACGGTTTCCCGGTCCGTGGGGTCCTTGAGGTCAAGCGCCACCGAGCGCCGGCCACGGAGCATCTGGTCGCTTTCGCGCGGGGCAAGCTGTAGGCCCCCGGAGGGGCGTTCTACCCGAACCACGTCAGCTCCCAGATCGGCCAGCAGCATCGCCGCATGGGGACCAGGACCGATCCCGGCCAGCTCGATCACCCGTAGCCCGGCCAGCGGTCCCGGCATCGCAATCTCCTCAATCCTGGGCGAACCGAGCAGTGATGGAAGCCGATCACGCCAGGCTCCTCGACCCGGTCGCTGCGCCTTTCGATAGCCAGCACGAAAGCCGCTGCGCAGTCTGTCATGATGTCGTGGAATGCGGCGGCCACAGCAGACGTTGTCCCATCTTGCTGACACGCCCTGCGGCTCCAACCCGACCAGGGTCCACCGCGTGCCGCGGCTGGCGGGATTGCCAGCGGTTGCGGCCCCGATGTCGCCGTCGGCACCGGTGATGAGCACATTCTTGCTGGCGAGATCCATAGTTACTGAGGAGTAGATAATGCGGGGCTACCCGTTGAGTCCGGCTGCCACGGCGCGGCCGCATCGCACAGGGAGGGGGCGTTTTGACCCTCGGCGAATGCCCCAGGTATCCTGGTTACTGTGCCCGACGCCGGTCGGTGGGCTCTGTGTGCCTGCTGGCGGTGCACCACCTGTGGTGCGGGTCCAGTTACTCCGGCTTTCACTTCTAGACCGGCCAACACCGGTCTGGCGAGGGTGCCGCCCAGCTCCAGTCGGGACCGATCCACCCGATCGGCTGGGCTCAGCAGCGACACGCCCGACCGCGGGATACGGAGTGACCGGCCGCGCAACACTCCGCCAGCGACCGGGCAGCACCAGATGAACCAAGCAGCAGATGATCCAAGCACCAGATGACAGAGCACTACCGCCAGAAGACAGAAGATGAAGAAAGCTGGTCCATGCCTACCATCCAGCAGCTGGTCCGTAAGGGCCGCGAGGACAAGGTCGCGAAGACCAAGACTGCCGCACTGAAGGGGAGCCCGCAGCGGCGCGGTGTGTGTACCCGCGTCTACACGACGACCCCGAAGAAGCCGAACTCGGCGCTGCGCAAAGTCGCCCGCGTCCGGCTTACCAGCCAGGTTGAGGTGACGGCGTACATACCGGGTGAGGGCCACAACCTTCAGGAGCACTCCATCGTCCTGGTGCGCGGCGGACGAGTGAAGGATCTTCCCGGTGTCCGGTACAAGATCATCCGTGGATCGCTGGACACCCAGGGCGTCAAAGGCCGCAAGCAGGCCCGCAGTCGCTACGGAGCGAAGAAGGAGAAGAGCTGATGCCGCGCAAAGGCCCGCCCCCGAAGCGACCGCTCATCTCCGACCCGGTCTACGGAGCGCCGTTGGTCACCCAGCTGGTCAACAAGGTCCTCGTCGAGGGCAAGCGCTCGGTGGCCGAGAAGATCGTGTACCAGGCGTTGGAGGGCTGTCGGGACAAGACCGGCACCGACCCGGTGGTCACCCTCAAGCGCGCGCTGGACAACGTCAAGCCTGCCATCGAGGTGAAGAGCCGCCGCGTCGGCGGCGCCACCTACCAGGTCCCGGTCGAGGTGCGTGCGGTGCGCTCCACCACGCTCGCGCTTCGCTGGCTGATCACGTTTTCCCGGCAACGGCGGGAGAAAACTATGGTTGAACGTCTGATGAACGAACTGCTGGACGCCAGCAACGGCCTCGGGGCGAGCGTGAAGCGCCGCGAGGACACCCACAAGATGGCCGAGTCGAACAAGGCCTTCGCGCATTATCGATGGTGATGAACCACCGCACAGCGCAGAATTGAGCCAACCGCTCACTTTCGAGACAGCTAGGGATGAACTCTCGTGGCACGTGACGTGCTGACCGACCTCGCCAGGGTCCGCAACATCGGGATCATGGCGCACATCGACGCGGGCAAGACGACCACCACCGAGCGGGTCCTGTTCTACACCGGGATCAACTACAAGATCGGTGAAGTGCACGACGGCGCCGCGACGATGGACTGGATGGAGGAGGAGCAGAAGCGCGGTATCACCATCACCTCCGCGGCCACCACCACCTTCTGGGACGACCACCAGATAAACATCATCGACACCCCGGGCCACGTCGACTTCACCGTAGAGGTGGAGCGGTCGCTGCGGGTGCTTGATGGTGCCGTCGCGGTGTTCGACGGCAAGGAAGGCGTCGAGCCCCAGTCCGAGACGGTGTGGCGGCAAGCCGACAAGTACGACGTCCCGCGCATCTGTTTCGTCAACAAGATGGACAAGCTGGGCGCGGACTTCTACTTCACCGTGAGTACCATCCGCGAGCGCCTCGGCGCTACTCCGCTGGTCATCCAGCTGCCTATCGGCTCCGAGTCCGATTTCCAGGGTGTCGTGGACCTGGTCGGGATGCGGGCGCTGACTTGGCGCGGCGAGGTCGGCAAGGGCGAGGAGTACACCGTCGAGGAGATCCCGGCCAACCTGGTCGAGACTGCGAACGAGTTCCGGGAGAAACTGCTCGAGGCCGTCGCCGATACCGACGACGAGCTCATGGAGTTCTACCTCGGCGGCCAGGAATTCACCACTGAGCAGATCAAGGCGGGCATCCGCAAGCTCACGGTGCACAGCCAGGCCTACCCGGTGCTGTGCGGCTCGGCGTTCAAGAACAAAGGCGTGCAGCCGATGCTGGACGCGGTGATCGACTACCTGCCCTCACCGCTGGACGTTCCGCCGATGGAAGGGATGCTGCCCGACGGCACGCCCGCCATCCGCAAGCCCTCGACCGACGAACCATTCTCCGCGCTGGCGTTCAAGATCGCCGCGCACCCGTTCTTCGGGAAACTGACCTACGTCCGGGTTTACTCCGGCCGGGTTGCCGCCGGTTCCCAGGTGATCAACTCGACCAAGGATCGCAAGGAGCGCATCGGCAAGCTCTTCCAGATGCACTCCAACAAGGAGAACCCGGTCGACGAGGCCAGGGCCGGTCACATCTACGCGATGATCGGGCTGAAGGAGACGACCACCGGTGACACGCTGTGTGACCCGCAGGCGCCGATCATCCTGGAGTCGATGACCTTCCCGGAACCGGTCATCCAGGTTGCCATCGAGCCCAAGACGAAGAGCGATCAGGAGAAGCTGGGGACGGCGATTCAGAAGCTCGCTGAGGAGGATCCCACCTTCCAGGTCAAGCTCGATGACGAAACCGGTCAGACGATCATCGCCGGGATGGGCGAGCTGCACCTTGAGGTGCTGGTGAACCGGATGCGCAGCGACTTCAAGGTCGAGGCGAACATCGGCAAGCCGCAGGTGGCCTACCGCGAGACGATCCGCAAGACGGTGGAAAAGCTCGAATACACCCACCGCAAGCAGACCGGTGGTTCGGGCCAGTTCGCCCGCGTGATCATCAAGCTGGAGCCGCTGCAGACCGGTGATGGCGCGCTCTACGAGTTCGACAACAAGGTCACCGGCGGGCGGATCCCCCGGGAGTACATCCCGTCGGTGGACGCCGGCGCGCAGGACGCCATGCAGTACGGCGTGCTCGCGGGCTATCCGCTGGTCGGTGTGAAGGTCACCTTGGTGGACGGTGCATACCACGAGGTGGACTCCTCCGAGATGGCCTTCAAGATCGCCGGATCGATGGCGTTCAAGGAGGCGGCGCGCAAGGCCAGCCCGGTGATTCTGGAGCCGATGATGGCGGTCGAGGTGACCACGCCCGAGGACTACATGGGCGATGTCATCGGTGACCTCAATTCACGACGGGGCCACATCCAGCAGATGGAAGAGCGCAGTGGCTCCCGCGTCATCAAAGCGTTGGTGCCGCTGTCGGAGATGTTCGGTTACGTCGGCGACCTGCGGTCGCGGACCCAGGGTCGGGCGAACTACACCATGCAGTTCGACTCCTATGCCGAGGTCCCGGCCAACGTGGCCAAAGAGATCATCGCCAAGGCGACGGGCGAGTGATGAAATGATGCTCTTCGGCTGCGGCTAGTCGCAGCAGCGGGCACCGAGGCCCCCCCTCTGGAGGTCCGCCAATACCACCCTGACAGCATGCCGCCACAACCAGGACCGCCAACGGTCCGGCGGATCACGAACGAGTCCAGGAGGACGAGACCAGTGGCGAAGGCGAAGTTCCAGCGGACCAAGCCGCACGTCAACATCGGGACCATCGGTCACATCGACCACGGCAAGACCACGCTGACCGCAGCGATCACCAAGGTCCTGCACGACAAGTACCCGGACGTGAATGAGGCATCGGCTTTCGACCAGATCGACAAGGCTCCCGAGGAGAAGCAGCGGGGCATCACGATCTCGATCGCGCACGTCGAGTACCAGACCGAGAAGCGACACTATGCTCACGTCGACTGTCCCGGGCATGCGGACTACATCAAGAACATGATCACCGGTGCGGCTCAGATGGACGGTGCCATCCTGGTGGTGGCCGCCACCGACGGCCCGATGCCACAGACCCGCGAGCACGTGCTGCTGGCTCGCCAGGTCGGTGTGCCCTACATCGTCGTCGCGCTGAACAAGGCCGACATGGTCGACGACGAGGAGATCATGGAGCTCGTCGAGCTCGAGGTCCGCGACCTTCTGTCCAGCCAGGAATTTCCCGGCGACGACCTGCCGATCGTCCGAGTGTCGGCGTTGCGGGCACTCGAGGGCGACACCGAGTGGGGTAAGAAGGTCTTGGAGCTGATGGACGCCGTGGACGAGAACGTCCCGGAGCCGGTGCGCGAGACCGAGAAGCCGTTCCTGATGCCGATCGAGGACGTCTTCACCATCACCGGCCGCGGCACCGTCGTCACTGGCCGGATCGAGCGCGGCAAGGTCAACGTGAACGAGGCGGTGGAGATCATCGGCATCAGGGATAAGGCGATGACGACCACCGTTACCGGTGTCGAGATGTTCCGCAAGCTGCTCGACCATGGCCAGGCGGGCGACAACGTAGGTCTGCTGATTCGTGGCATCAAGCGCGAAGAGGTGGAACGCGGACAGGTGGTCATCAAGCCCGGCACCAACACCCCGCACACCGAGTTCGAGGCGCAGGTCTACATCCTGTCCAAGGACGAGGGCGGTCGGCACACGCCGTTCTTCAACAATTACCGGCCGCAGTTCTACTTCCGCACCACTGACGTGACCGGTGTTGTCACGCTTCCCGAAGGCACCGAGATGGTCATGCCGGGTGACAACACCGAGATGTTGGTGAAACTCATCCAGCCGATCGCGATGGACGAGAATCTGAAGTTCGCGATCCGGGAAGGCGGTCGCACCGTCGGTGCCGGCCGGGTAACAAAGATCATCAAGTGAGTGGACATCTGCCGGTGCCGCTCGGCACCGGCAGATGGTTCACGTGAGTGGCGTTCGGTGCTATAACACTGTTACGCACTCGCGGGGGTGGGGGACCCCCGATTTGGTCGGTGATCTCACGTCGCATACCATGGAGCGGTTGCTCGGCAGGATCGGCCAGCTCGGTGAGTGTGACGAGTGTGACGAGCTGCCGGTCCGGTGATTTCGGCAGACTCCCAGCCAAACGGTGTCCGGACAGCCTTCTGCGGATGGAAGGTATGGGCACCAGTCTGCGCACCGGGCGCGACACACCCGACCGCGGGGACCGGTGACCGGGCGGATCCCGATCCGGGCCAGGCCCGGCCAGTACCACGAGACCAGCGGCACGAAACGGACAGGACGGCAAGCCACTATGGCGGGACAGAAGATCCGCATCCGGCTCAAGGCCTACGACCACGAGGCGATCGACGCCTCCGCGCGCAAGATCGTCGAGACCGTGACGCGTACCGGTGCCCGGGTCGTCGGACCGGTGCCGCTGCCGACCGAGAAGAACGTGTACTGCGTCATCCGCTCACCGCATAAGTACAAGGACTCGCGGGAGCACTTCGAGATGCGCACACACAAACGGCTGATCGACATCCTCGACCCGACGCCCAAGACGGTGGACGCGCTGATGCGCATCGACCTGCCGGCCAGCGTCGACGTCAACATTCAGTAAGGGCCGGGAGATGACAGCGACTGATTCGGATCCTCAGGGCAGTAGGGCCGTGAAGGGAATACTGGGCACCAAGCTCGGGATGACCCAGGTCTTCGACGAGAACAACAGGATCGTTCCGGTCACCGTGGTGGCTGCCGGGCCCTGCGTGGTGACTCGGATTCGCACCCCGGAGCAGGACGGCTATCCCGCGGTGCAGCTGGCATTCGGCGCGGTGGACCCCCGTAAGGTGACCAAACCGGTGGCCGGGCACTACGCCGCAGCGGGTATCACGCCGCGCCGCCACCTGGTCGAGCTGCGCACCGCTGACGCCGCGGACTACCAGGTCGGCCAAGAGGTCACCGCCGAGGTGTTCACCGCCGGAGCCGTGGTCGACGTGGTCGGCACCAGTAAGGGCAAGGGCACCGCAGGTGTGATGAAGCGGCACGGCTTCAGTGGTCTCGGGGCCAGCCACGGCACCCAGCGCAAGCACCGCTCGCCGGGTTCGATCGGTGGCTGCGCCACGCCGAGTCGGGTGTTCAAGGGCACCCAGATGGCCGGCCGGATGGGCAACGTCCGGGTCACCACTCAGAACCTCACCGTGCACCGGGTCGACATCGAGTCCGGGCTATTGTTGATCAAGGGCGCGCTTCCTGGTCCGAAGGGCGGCTTGGTGCTGGTCAAGACTGCTGCGAAGGGCGGTGCACAGCAGTGAGTACGGTCGACATCCGGACCCCCGAGGGCGATACAAGCGGCACAGCCGAATTGCCCGCCGAGGTCTTCGACGTGCCGGCGAACATCCCGCTGATGCACCAGGTGGTGGTCGCCCAGCTGGCCGCGGCGCGGCAGGGCACGCACAGCACCAAGACCCGGGGTGAGGTCAGCGGTGGGGGCGCCAAGCCCTACCGGCAGAAGGGCACCGGGCGGGCCCGCCAGGGTTCGATCCGGGCCCCCCAGTTCACCGGCGGTGGCATCGCGCACGGCCCAAGCCCGCGGGATTACAGCCAGCGCACCCCGAAGAAGATGAAGGCCGCGGCGCTGCGCGGTGCGCTGTCGGACCGGGCCCGCGACGGACGGGTGCACGTGGTCTCGGGGCTGGTCTCCGGTGCCGTCCCTTCGACCAAGACGGCTCGTAAGGTCCTTGAGGGACTGTTCGACCGGCGCCCGGACACTCGACTGCTGCTGGTGCTCAGCCGCGCCGACGAGGTGGCTCGCCGCAGCGTGCGCAACCTCCCTTCGGTGCACGTGTTGAGCCCCGACCAGCTCAACACCTACGACGTGCTGGTCAACGACGAGGTCGTGTTCACGGCCGATGCACTGCAGGCATTCCTGGCCGGCCCGGTGGGTAAGGGGAAGGCCCCGGTGGGTAAGGAGAAGGCACAGTGATCCCCGACCCCCGTGACGTCATCATCAAACCGGTCATCTCGGAGAAGAGCTACGGGCTGCTGGAGAAGAACAAGTACACCTTCGTGGTCGCGCCGGGTGCCAACAAGACCGAGATCAAGATCGCTGTCGAGAAAGTCTTCGGCGTGCAGGTGCTCAGCGTCAACACCCTTAACCGTCCGGGCAAGCGTAAGCGCACCAAGTTCGGGTACGGCAAGCGCAAGGACACCAAGCGGGCGATCGTCACGCTGTCCGCGGAGAGCAAGTCGATCGAGATCTTCGGCGGACCGGCCGCCTGAGCGGTCAGCAAGGGAACTGGGCTAACCACATGGGCATCCGCAAGTACAAGCCGACGACCTCGGGTCGCCGTGGCTCCAGCGTCTCGGACTTCGCCGAGATCACCCGGAGCCACCCGGAGAAGTCGCTGGTCCGCCCGCTGCACGGAAAGGGCGGCCGCAACGTCCACGGCCGGATCACCACTCGGCACCAGGGTGGTGGGCACAAGCGCGCCTACCGCCTGATCGATTTCCGGCGGGCGGACAAGGACGGTGTGCCGGCCAAGGTCGCGCACATCGAGTACGACCCGAACCGCACCGCGCGGATCGCGCTGCTGCACTACGCTGACGGTGAGAAGCGATACATCATCGCCCCGGAGAAACTGCGCCAGGGCGACATGGTGGAAAACGGCCCGACGGCCGACATCAAGCCGGGCAACAACCTGCCCCTGCGCAACATCCCGGTCGGCACGGTGGTGCACGCGATCGAGCTCCGTCCCGGTGGCGGCGCGAAGATCGCCCGCTCGGCCGGCGCGCGGGTCCAGCTGGTGGCCAAGGATGGTCCCTTCGGCCAGCTGCGGATGCCGTCGGGCGAGATCCGCAATGTCGATGTCCGGTGTCGCGCCACGGTGGGCGAGGTCGGAAATTCCGAACAGGGCAACATCAACTGGGGCAAGGCCGGCCGGATGCGCTGGAAGGGAAAGCGCCCCACGGTTCGCGGTGTGGTGATGAACCCGGTCGACCACCCGCACGGTGGTGGTGAGGGCAAGACCTCCGGTGGGCGCCACCCGGTCAACCCGGCAGGCAAGCCCGAAGGCCGCACCCGGCGTCGTCAGCCCGGCGACAAGCTGATCGTCCGCCGCCGCCGCACCGGCAAGAAGCGCTGAGCAGGAGGGAGGAACAATGCCACGCAGCCTGAAAAAGGGCCCGTTCATCGACGATCACCTGCTCAAGAAGGTGGACGCGCAAAACGAGGCCGGCACCAAGCAGGTCATCCGGACCTGGTCGCGTCGCTCCACGATCATCCCCGACATGATCGGCCACACCATCGCGGTGCACGACGGGCGTAAGCACGTCCCGGTGTTCGTCACCGAGACGATGGTCGGTCACAAGCTTGGTGAGTTCGCCCCGACCCGCACGTTCCGGGGTCACGTCAAGGACGACCGGCGGGCCCGGCGCCGCTAAGCAGATGAACTCCACAGACGAAGAGGTAGCAGCGCATGGACGCCCGTAACCAAGCCGGCGCGACGGCCGCGCAGGAGCCGTCCCGCGCGGTTGCGCGGGCTCGGTACATCCGCGTGACACCGATGAAGGCGCGTCGCGTGGTCGAGCTCATCCGAGGCCGCAGCGCGCGTGAGGCGCTCGCGGTGCTCGAGTTCGCGCCGCAGGCCGCTTCCGGTCCGGTGTCGAAAGTACTGGCCAGTGCGATGGCCAACGCCGAGAACAACCTGGACATGGATCCCGACACCCTCGTGGTGACCAGGGCGTTCGTGGACGAGGGGCCGACACTCAAGCGGTTCCGCCCACGCGCCCAGGGCCGGGCCTACCGGATCCGCAAGCGCACCAGCCACATCACGGTGGAGGTCGAGGCGGTAGCGCAGCGGCGGACCGCCGGCCGGTCCCGTGGCGCGCAGGCCTCCTCGGTTCGACAATCTTCGGGCCAGCGGGGCGGCACCAGCAAGAAGGCCAACTCCACCCAGACAAGGAGTGCCCGCTAGTGGGTCAGAAGATCAACCCGCATGGCTTCCGGCTCGGCATCTCGACCGACTGGAAGTCCCGCTGGTACGCGGACAAGCAGTACGCGGAATACGTCAAAGAGGACGTCGCGATTCGCCGGCTGCTGGCCAAGGGTATGGAGCGAGCGGGCATCGCCAAGGTCGAGATCGAGCGCACCCGCGACCGGGTTCGGGTCGACATCCACACCGCCAGGCCGGGCATCGTGATCGGCCGGCGCGGTGCCGAGGCCGACCGGATCCGAGGTGAGCTGGAGAAGCTGTCCGGCAAGCAGGTGCAGCTCAACATCCTCGAGGTCAAGAACCCCGAGGCGGAGGCTCAGCTGGTGGCCCAGGGCGTGGCCGAGCAGCTGTCCAACCGGGTCGCCTTCCGGCGGGCGATGCGCAAAGCCATCCAATCTGCGATGCGTTCACCACAGGTCAAGGGGATCCGGGTGCAATGCTCGGGACGTCTGGGTGGCGCCGAGATGTCCCGTTCGGAGTTCTACCGCGAGGGCCGCGTTCCGCTGCACACGCTGCGGGCCGACATCGACTACGGCCTGTTCGAGGCCCGCACCACCTTCGGCCGGATCGGCGTGAAGGTCTGGATCTACAAAGGCGACGTGGTCGGCGGGCGACGTGAGCGCGACACAGATAACACAGCAAACGCTGCCACGAGAGCACCGCGGCGGGAGCGCCCGGCCCGGCGTCGCTCCGGAGCTGCCGGGACCACGGGTACCTCTACCGAGGCGGGCCGCGCCGCGGCGGCCGAGGTGGCGGCTGCGCCAGACAAGGCACCAACCGAGGCCGCCAGCGAGGTAGCAACCCCCGCACCGATCGAGCCGGCCAGGACCACAGCAAAGCCTGTCACCAGCACCAGCGAGGCGGATACCGCAGGACACGGGGAGGGCTGAGACGTGCTCGTCCCACGCAAGGTCAAACACCGCAAGCAGCACTCACCTGGCCGCTCGGGGATGGCCACCGGCGGCACTCAGGTCACCTTTGGGGACTACGGGATCCAGGCGATGGAACCGGCCTACGTGACCAACCGGCAGATCGAGGCTGCTCGTATCGCGATCAACCGGCACATCCGCCGTGGCGGCAAGGTGTGGATCACCATCTTCCCGGATCGTCCGCTGACCAAGAAGCCGGCGGAGACCCGGATGGGTTCCGGCAAGGGCTCGCCTGAGTTCTGGGTGGCCAACGTCAAGCCCGGGCGGATCATGTTCGAGATGACCTATCCGAACGAGACGGTGGCCCGCGAGGCGCTGCGCCGCGCGATGCACAAGTTGCCGATGAAGTGCCGGATCGTGACCCGCGAGGGGGTGGACTTCTGATGACGGCCACCACCGCTGCGAGCGAGCTGCGCGAGCTCGACGACGACGAGCTGGTGCTACGGCTGCGCGAGGCCAAGGAGGAGCTGTTCAACCTGCGCTTCCAGATGGCCACCGGGCAGATGGACAACAACCGCCGGCTGCGCACGGTCCGGCATGACATCGCCCGCATCTACACCGTGATGCGCGAGCGTGAGCTGGGTCTGTCGGTGTCTCCGGACGCCATTGCGGGAAATGAGGGTGCGGCATGAGTGAGACCAGCGAGACCGCGGCTATCGACTCCGCTGCCATGAGTGCCGCCAGCGCCCAGCCCGAAGGGCGAAGTGAGCCGGCCCAGCCCGAAGGGCGAAGTAAACGAAAGGTCCGCGAGGGTTACGTCGTCTCGGACAAGATGAACAAGACGGTCGTGGTGGCGCTTGAGGACCGCAAGAAGCATCCGCTGTACGGCAAGGTGATGCGTTCCACCACCAAGGTGAAGGCGCATGACGAGGCCAACGCGGCGGGTGTCGGTGATCGAGTGCTGCTGATGGAAACCCGCCCGCTGTCGGCGACCAAGCGCTGGCGGCTGGTCCAGATCCTCGAGAAGGCCAAGTGATCGACTGCGCGGCAGCACAGGACGGGCGTAGCAAGACCCGCGGCGAGAAGGAGTTGACGTGATCCAGCAGGAGTCGCGACTGCGGGTCGCCGACAACACGGGTGCCAAGGAGATCCTGTGCATCCGGGTGCTCGGCGGCAGCTCGCGCCGCTACGCCCGCATCGGAGACATCATCGTGGCGACGGTCAAGGAAGCCATTCCCGGCGCCAATGTCAAGCGGGGCGACGTGGTCAAGGCTGTCATCGTGCGCACCGTCAAGGAGAAGCGCCGCCCGGACGGTTCCTACATCCGGTTCGACGAGAACGCCGCGGTACTGATCAAGCCCGACGGCGAGCCGCGTGGTACCCGGATTTTCGGCCCGGTGGGCCGGGAGCTCCGGGACAAGCGATTCATGAAGATCATCTCGCTGGCTCCGGAGGTGCTCTAGCGATGAAGGTTCGAAAGGGCGACATGGTGGTGATCATCGCCGGCAAGGACAAGGGTGCCAAGGGCCGGGTGATCCAGTCCTACCCGGAAACCGGCCGGGTGCTCGTCGAGGGCGTCAACCGGATCAAGAAGCACACCCGGATCAGCCGCACCCAGCGCGGCGCGCAAAGCGGCGGGATCGTCACGCAGGAGGCCACCATCGACGTGTCGAACGTGCTGGTCGTCGACTCCGACGGCAAGCCGACCAGGGTGGGCTACCGCACTGATGACGAGGGCAAGCGCGTGCGCGTGTCGCGGCGCAGCGGCAAGGACATCTGAGATGACGACCGTAGAGGTGAAGGTACCCAGGCTGAAGGCCCGGTACCGCGAGGACATCGCCCCCGCATTGCGCGAGCAGTTCAGCTACCCCAACCCGATGCAGATACCGGCAGTGGTGAAGGTCGTGGTGAACATGGGCGTCGGTGACGCCGCCCGGGACGCCAAGCTGATGGACGGCGCCGTGCGCGACCTGTCGATCATCACCGGCCAGAAGCCGCAGGTGCAGCGGGCCCGCAAGTCCGTCGCGCAGTTCAAGCTGCGCGAGGGGATGCCGATCGGCGCCAAGGTGACCTTGCGCGGCAACCGGATGTGGGAGTTCCTGGACCGCTTGCTGACGATCGCGTTGCCCCGTATCCGGGACTTCCGAGGTCTATCGCCGACCCAGTTCGACGGTAATGGCAACTACACGTTCGGACTCAACGAACAGTCGATGTTCCATGAGATCAACCCGGACAACATCGACCGCCAGCGTGGCATGGACATCACCGTGGTCACCTCCGCGGCCACCGACGAGGAGGGCCGGGCGCTGCTGCGTCGTCTGGGCTTTCCCTTCAAGGAGAGCTGATGGCGAAGAAGGCGCTGATCATCAAGGCCGCGCGCAAGCCCAAGTTCGCGGTTCGGGCCTATACCCGCTGCCAGCGCTGCGGGCGGCCCAAGGCGGTGTATCGGAAGTTCGGGCTGTGCCGGATCTGTCTGCGCGAGATGGCTCACCGTGGCGAGCTGCCCGGCGTCAGCAAGAGCAGCTGGTAGGAGGTCGCTATGACGATGACCGACCCGATCGCAGACATGCTGACCCGTCTGCGCAACGCGAATTCGGCCTATCACGACCGGGTCGTGATGCCGCACTCCAAGATCAAGGTGAATATCGCCGAGATCCTCCAGCGGGAGGGCTACATCTCGGGATTCCACACCGAGGACGCAGCTGTGGGCAAGTCCTTGGTGGTTGATCTGAAGTTCGGACCGAACCGGGAGCGCAGCATCGCCGGCCTGCGCCGGGTGTCCAAGCCCGGCCTGCGGGTGTACGCGAAGTCGACCTCGTTACCGAAGGTGCTCGGCGGCCTGGGTGTAGCGATCATCTCCACGTCCACCGGGCTGCTCACCGATCGGCAGGCCGCCAAGCGACGCATGGGCGGGGAAGTCCTCGCCTTCGTCTGGTAAAGAGGGGAGCAGACGAGATGTCGCGCATCGGGAAACAGCCGATCACCGTGCCGGCCGGGGTCGATGTGGTCATCGACGGGCGCACCGTGACGGTGCGCGGGCCCAAGGGCACCCTGTCGCACACCGTGCCGGAGCCGATCACTGTGCAGCGGGCGCCCGACGGCACCCTGCTGGTCGCGCGGCCTGACGATGAGCGGCGGAGCAAGTCGCTGCATGGGCTGTCCCGGACCCTGGTGGACAACATGGTGATCGGGGTCAGCCAGGGCTACGAGAAGCGGATGGAGATCCACGGAGTCGGTTACCGGGTGGCGCTCAAGGGCTCGGATCTGGAGTTCTCGCTGGGCTACAGCCACCCGGTACCCGTGCTGGCTCCCGACGGCATCACCTTCACGGTCGACAGCCCGACGCGGTTCTCCGTGGCGGGTATCAGCAAGGAGACAGTCGGCGAGGTTGCGGCGACCATCCGCAAGTTGCGTCGCCCTGATCCGTACAAGGGCAAGGGTGTGCGCTATGCGGGCGAGAAGATCCGGCGCAAGGTCGGGAAGACGGGTAAGTGATCATGGCTGAAGCAGCAACGACAGTGACGAGGCGGCCGCGGGTCGGCAAGGACGTCTCGACCCAACGCCGGCTGGCCCGGGCGCGGCGGCACCAACGGCTGCGCAAGAGGATCAGCGGTTCCCCCCAGCGCCCGCGCCTGGTGGTCAACCGCTCGTCCCGGCACATCGCCGTACAACTGGTGGACGACGTGGCCGGGCACACCCTGGCGGCGGCGTCCAGCATCGAGCCGGACGTTCGCGCCATGGAGGGGGACAAGAAGGCCAGGGCGGTCAGGGTCGGCGAGCTGATCGCCGCCCGGGC
The DNA here is from genome assembly GCA_050700115.1 of Pseudonocardiaceae bacterium. Taxonomy (GTDB): domain Bacteria; phylum Actinomycetota; class Actinomycetes; order Mycobacteriales; family Pseudonocardiaceae. Next base: position 38,065 of record JBOHGG010000037.1, on the reverse strand, counting down.
CAAGGCTGCCGGTGTCGATCGGGTGGTCTTCGACCGCGGCGGACACGACTATCACGGTCGGATCGCGGCGCTGGCCGACGCCGCCCGCGAGGCCGGCCTGGAATTCTGACTGATGACGAGCAATAGAGTGGCTCTCAGCTCCCCGAACTCGACAGCAGAGCTGTTCGCCCGGCCTTGGACAGCTCTGCTGCTGAGTTCGGGAACAGTAGGGCTGGTGGCAGATCGTACGGGACAGCAACAACGGCGGTACGCGAGCAAGGGAAGGGACGCCTGATGCCTGGACGCATGCGGCGGGAAGGCGGAGGCGAGCGCAGTGATCGTCGAGACCGCCGGGACGGTGGCCGCGGCGGGCCGGCCCAGCAGGAGAAGAGCCCGCACCTCGAGCGCGTGGTCGCGATCAACCGGGTGGCCAAGGTCGTCAAGGGTGGTCGGCGCTTCAGCTTTACCGCGCTGGTTGTGGTAGGCGACGGTGACGGCATGGTCGGTGTCGGTTACGGCAAGGCCAAGGAGGTGCCGGCGGCGATTCAGAAAGGCGTGGAGGAAGCCAAGAAGAACTTCTTCCGGGTGCCCCGGATCGGCAGTACCATCCCGCATCCGATCACCGGCGAGGCGGCGGCAGGCGTCGTGTTGCTCCGCCCCGCGTCTCCGGGTACCGGGGTTATCGCGGGTGGTCCGGTGCGCGCGGTGCTGGAATGCGCAGGCGTGCACGACGTGCTGTCCAAGTCGCTGGGTAGCGATAACGCGATCAATATCGTGCACGCCACGGTGGCCGCGCTGAAGGGGCTGCAGCGTCCTGAGGAGGTGGCCGCGCGGCGCGGCCTGCCGCTGGAGGACGTGGCCCCGGCGGGTATGTTGCGGGCGCGTGCCGCCGCGCAGGGGGCGTGACATGGCACTGAGGATCACCCAGACGCGGAGCACCATCGGCAGCCTGCGCAACCAGCGTGAGACGCTGCGCTCTCTCGGGCTGCGCAAGATCCGGCAGTCCGTGGTCAAGGAGAACAACTCCCAGGTTCGCGGCATGATCGCCACCGTCCGTCACCTGGTAGCGGTGGAGGAGGTCGACTCGAAGTGACGATCAAGGTCCACCACCTACGTCCGGCCGCCGGCGCCAAGACCGCCAAGATGCGGGTCGGTCGGGGCGGGGCGTCCAAGGGCAAGACGGCGGGGCGCGGTACCAAGGGAACCAAGGCCCGCAAGAACGTGCCTGCCCGTTTCGAGGGCGGGCAGATGCCGATCCATATGCGGCTGCCCAAGCTCAAGGGTTTCCGCAACCGGTTCCGTACCGAGTACCAGGTGGTCAACGTCGGCGACCTGGCCCGGTTGTTCCCGGACGGGGGGGCTGTGGGGCCGGAGCAACTGGTGGCCCTCGGTGCCGTGCGCAAGGGACTTCCGGTGAAGGTGCTCGGCAATGGTGACCTTGGCGACGTGGCGTTGCAGGTCAGCGCCCAGGCCTTCTCCGGTTCCGCGCGGGACAAGATTGCCGCGGCAGGCGGCAGCAGCACCGAGATTTAGGCGGCGCCCTGCCCTGATGGGCTCTGTTATTACAGCCGAGTCCTGCTGTTACAGTCGGCCGGAGTGCGTGGGCGAGCTGGCTGGCATGCGCCGTCACGTTTCCCCGCATCGCCCGGTCGCCGCCCCCTGTGGTGCGACCGCCGGTCCACGATCGACGGCCGCACCACGGCCGTGCCCAGGAGGTAGGAGTGCTCGGCGCCTTCCGCTCGGCCCTCGCGACGCCGGATCTGCGCCGCAAGATCTTGTTCACCCTCGGCATGGTGGTGATCTACCGGATCGGCGCCACGTTACCTTCCCCCGGGGTCTCCTACGTCAATATTCAGCAGTGTCTCGACCAGGTGCAGCGTGGTGACAACCAGAACATCTACTCGCTGATCAATCTGTTCAGCGGTGGGGCGTTGTTGCAGCTAGCGGTGTTCGCGCTGGGAATCATGCCCTACATCACCGCGAGCATCATCGTCCAGTTGCTCACCGTCGTGATCCCCCGCTTCGAGCAGCTGAAGAAGGAGGGACAGCCCGGCCAGAACAAGCTCACCCAATACACCCGTTACCTGACGATAGCGCTGGCCGTCCTGCAGGCCACCGGCATCGTGGCGCTGGCGGTGCGGGGTCAGCTGTTCTCTGACTGCCCGCTGCCGCCCATCCCGGACGAGTCGGTATTCAACCTGGTCGTCATCGTCACGGTGATGACAGCCGGCACCGCCATCGTCATGTGGCTGGGTGAGCTGATCACCGAGCGGGGCGTCGGCAATGGCATGTCGCTGCTGATCTTCTGCTCGATCGCCGCGAACATCCCCGCCGAAGGCAAGAACATTCTCGACCAGAACGGTGCGCTGGTCTTCTTCTTCGTGTGTCTCTTCGGTTTGGCGATCATCGCCAGCGTGGTGTTCGTCGAGCAGGGCCAGCGGCGGATCCCGGTGCAGTACGCCAAGCGGATGATCGGTCGCCGGATGTACGGCGGCACCTCGACCTACCTGCCGTTGAAGGTGAACCAAGCGGGCGTCATTCCGGTCATTTTCGGCTCGTCGCTGCTCTACCTGCCCGATCTCATCGCGCGGCTGACCACCTCGCCCACCGGCGAGCAGGGGTGGTGGCAGACCTTCGTCAGCCGCTACCTGGTGGACCAGTCCAGTTGGGTGCACATCTCGCTGTACTTCTTGATGATCATCTTCTTCACTTATTTCTATGTGGCGATCACGTTCAACCCCGACGAGCGCGCTGAGGAGATGAAGAAGTTCGGCGGCTTCATCCCCGGTATCCGGCCGGGGCGCCCGACCGCCGAGTACCTGGGCTTCGTGCTGAACCGCATCACCCTGCCCGGGTCGCTATACCTGGGTACTGTGGCGGTACTGCCCAACTTGTTCCTCGATCTGACCGGTGGGGGCAACAACCAGAACTTCCCCTTCGGCGGCACCGCTGTGCTGATCATGGTAGGCGTGGGTTTGGACACTGTGAAGCAGATCGAGAGCCAGCTGATGCAGCGCAACTACGAAGGGTTCCTGCGCTAGTGCGAATCCTCATCGTCGGTCCGCCGGGCGCGGGCAAGGGAACCCAGGCGGCCGTGCTGAGCGCGGAGCTCGGTGTGCCGCACATCTCGACCGGCGAGCTGTTCCGGGCCCACGTCGAAGACGAGACCGAGCTGGGCAGGCAGGTCAAGAATTACCTGGACTACGGTGCGCTGGTACCCGACGAGGTCACCAACGAGATGGTCGCGCAACGGCTCGCTGAGGACGACTGCCGAGCAGGGTTTCTGCTCGACGGATTCCCCCGCACGGTCAGCCAGGCTGAGGTGCTCACTAGGCTGCTGCGCGATCTTGACTGCGAGATCGACGTGGTGCTGGAGCTCGATGCGGCCGAAGACGTGGTGGTCGAGCGCCTGCTGGCCCGGGGGCGCGACGACGACACTGAGGACGTGATCCGGCGCCGCCAGCAGCTTTATCGCGAGGAGACCGCGCAGCTGCTCGACTTCTACTCCGACCGGTTGGTCACGGTTCCGGCGGCCGGTTCGGTGCATGATGTGACGGGCCGGGCACTGGACGCATTGCGAACGCGGGCGTGACGAGCGCGCGATGACCGGGGGTGGGGTGCGTGCCGTGGTGCGACGTTTGCGGGGCAGGACCGGTATCGAGCTCAAGTCTCCTGGCGAGGTCGACGCGATGCGCGCCGCCGGCGCGGTGGTGGCCCGCACCCTGCGGCTACTCGAGCGTCACGCCAGCGCCGGGGTGAGCACCGGTGAGCTGGACGAGCTGGCTGAGCAGTCGATCCGGGACGCCGGGGCGGTGCCGTCCTTCAAGGGCTACCACGGATTCCCCGGGTCGATCTGCAGCTCGGTGAACCAGCAGGTGGTGCACGGGATCCCGAGTCGTGAGCAGGTGCTGGCCGACGGCGACCTACTGTCCATCGATTGCGGTGCGATCCTCGACGGCTGGCACGGCGACGCCGCGGTGACGGTGCACATCGGGACCGTTGCGGAAGCCGACACCCGGCTTTCCGCCGCCTGCCGGGCCGCGCTGGAGGCCGGGATTGCGGCGGTGCGACCCGGTGGCAGGCTGACCGATATCTCGCATGCGGTGGAGTGCGCGGCGCTGGCCGCTGCCACCGCGCACGGTGTGTCCTACGGGATCGTGGCCGACTACGGTGGCCACGGCATCGGTACGGCCATGCACATGGACCCCTTCCTGCCCAACGTGGGTCGCCCTGGTCGCGGCCCCCGCCTGATGGTCGGGATGGCCCTGGCGATCGAGCCGATGCTCACCGCGGGCGACGATAAGACCGAGGAACTCGACGACGGCTGGACTGTGGTGACCCGGGACGGGTCCCGCGCCGCGCACTGGGAGCACTCTGTCGCCGTGACCGAAGACGGCCCGCTGGTGCTCACGGTCGAATAGCGCGGCTATACCTGTTGCGCCGAACGGCCGCACCCGTTCGGCGATGCGCAGCAACCCTTCGCTGAGCCTGACCTCCTCGCGCTGGCATTTCCGCCGGAGACTGGTGGCGTCGCCGGGCCACCAGTACCCGGCCAGCGAAAGGCAGGAAGCCATGAGCATCCTCGAGGGAAAGGCAGTGGTGATCACCGGAGCCGGTCGCGGACTAGGGGAGGCCTATGCGCTGCACGCCGCCCGGGCCGGAGCCCACGTCGTGGTCAACGATGTCGACGGCGACCTTGCCGAGGCGGTCGCCGCGCGGATCGTCGGCCAGGGTGGCCGGGCGGTGGCCAGCGCTCAGTCGGTCCGCGATCCGGACCAGGCCAGCGGGATCATCGAGCGGTGCCTGGCGGAGTTCGGCAGGGTGGACGGCCTGGTGAACAACGCCGCGCTCCGCCACCAGGCACTGCCCTGGGAAGAGGACGTCCACGCCGCCCGCGAACTCATCGAGGTCAACGTCCTGGGCGTGCTCTACTGCGGAATCGCTGCCGCGCGGGTGATGCGCAGGCAACGCGCCGGGTCGATCGTCAACATCTCATCGGGCTCGTCGTTCGGAAGCCGCGGTGCAGGTACCTACTCGGCCTCCAAAGGCGCGGTCGCCGCTGTCACCTACTCCTGGGCGGTGGATTTGGCAGAGGTCGGGGTACGGGTCAACGGCGTCTGCCCACTGGCCTGGACCCGGATGGCGGAGCGCTCCTCGGCTGCTATCCAGTTGTCCGTCACGCCGCAGCGGACCCCGGACCAGGTGGCCCCGCTGATCACCTACCTGCTCTCCGACCGCGCCGAGGGGATCACCGGGCAGCTCGTCCGGTTCACCGGGGACCAGTTGCAGATCGTGCGCCAGCCGGAGTTGAAGGACCCGGTGCTGCATCGGGACAGCTGGGCAACCGAGGACATCGCGGCGGCCTTCGACGGCATCCTGGACCACCACCTCGAGCCCTTCGGGTTTGAGAAGCAGACGCCACCCCGGCTGCGGGTAGCGCTTGCGACCGGTTCCCCCTCGGGTGAACCCGTCGCAGGCCCAGAAGCCATTCAGGGAGCTGCCCGATAATCGGCGGATCCGCATTCAGCGGGCTCAGCGTTCCAGAAGCGGGGCAGATTACCCCGCTCAGCCCGCTGAATGCGCCGGGCCATGCCTCGGATCTTGGGCCACTTCGGTGATGGCCAGAATGGTGTCGATCAGTCGCTGCGTGCGGGTCTGGGATCGCAACCATGACGGCAGATCCAGCAGCGCCATGATCTCGTCGGCGAGCACCTCACCGATCACGTCCGGCCACAACCGCTTGGCCTTCGCCGCGGCGGCTGCGGCCATCCGGTCCGCGGCATACCGATCGGCTTCCTGCGTGATCGCGATGTGTGTGTCCGGGGGTTCTGCCACCGACACCGAGATCACCGGTCTGGTCATCCTGAGCGTCATACCGAACAGAGCGCCAACACCAGCCGCTGCGTACCATCAATGCTGAAGATTTTTCCGGTCGGCCGCTAGCGTCTCGCATGTCAGGCAGCTGCGCTCGGTGGGTTGGGCGCTGGTGCCCGCCGACCACGGCATGCGGTGTCCGCAGACCGCGACCAGGACCCCGATCTGGTCTGGCCCGCGCTTGGCGAGCAGGTGACTGCGCTGGTTGCGCGGGGAGTGCGCCCAGCGACGGGGAGTGCTCACTGCGACCCGTGCTCTCGGACTGTGGATCTGGCACAACTCCACGTACCGCGCGCATCCGGTATCGGTGACCGTGACTCGCCGCAGATCACCGGACTCCGGGTCCGCATCGGCCAGCGCGAGCAGCCCGGTCCGGGTGAACCAATCCAGGGCGTCGGCCACGTAGCCGGGCACCGGGCGACCGGAGTCGAGCCAATGGCCGGCCAGGTTCGCGACCCCGCCCTGGTGGGCTCGCCGCAACGCGATCCACCCCGCCACCCCGGACCCCGGTGCGCGATCACTCACCGGATCGCGGTCAGCGCCAGCGCGGGGTGTGGTGGTTGAGCTGGCCGGCGGTGTGCCCATCGCGGTCCTCTGATCGCTGGCCATGGAATGGCCAGACCGGCGACTCGAAGAAGGCGGGGCATCGCCGGTCCGGCCATGACCCTTGACAAGCGGTGGTGAGCACTTCCAAGGGCTGGGCGGAGTCAAGCACCACGAGCCATCCAGATGCAAGACTTCAAATCGGTGATTCACTCATGAGTATGCAGTTTTAGCTGGATCACTGTGAAACGATCCTAAAAATGCTTTCATATCGGGTGTAAGATTCCCTCGCGGCGAGAGAGGTGGACGATGACCGAGGTCACCACGATGGGCTCGACCGTGCCCCGCCGGCAACTCGGCCGGTACCTGCGCGACCTGCGCAACCGATCGCGGCTCACCGTGCGCGCGGCGGCGGCACAGCTGGAGTGGTCCGAGGCCAAGATCTGGCGCATCGAGACCGGCCAGACCTCCCTGCGCAGCCTCGACGTTGAGGCGATGTGCAAGGTTTACGGCGCGCCGGGTGACCTCACCGAAGGGCTCATGGGGTTGGCCAAGGAGACCAAGGCACGCGGCTGGTGGCACTCCTACGGCGACGCCATCCCCGAGGGCTTCGACGTCTACATCGGCTTGGAAGAGGCCGCATCCCACTTCAGCTGGTATGAGTCCGAGCTGGTGCCCGGGCTGCTGCAGACCGAGGACTACGCCCGAGCGGTGATCCGGGCTGACAATCCTGGGGTAGCTGACCAGGAGATCGAGCAGCGAATTCACGTCCGCATGGCCCGGCAAGCGCTGCTGACTAGGGTTACCAGCCCACCGGTGCTTCAGGTAGTCCTCAACGAGGCCATCCTGCATCGCCCGATCGGGGGCGAAAAAGTCATGGTGCGCCAGCTGGAGCGGCTGGTAGAAGCAAATGCGCTGCCCACCGTGTCGCTCCGGGTGATGCCCTACGGCGCCGGGCTGCACCACGGCATCATGTCCGGGCCGTTCGTCATTTTACGCTTCCCGCTCAACGGCAATGGTCAGGACACCGAACCACCCACGGTCTACGTCGAGAGCTTCACCGGGGCCCTGTACCTGGACAAACCGCGCGAGGTTGACCGGTACGACACTGCGTTCACCAACATCTGGCTGTCCTCTCTCGACGAGAGGGCTTCCCAGGAGCTGATCTCTCAAGTGGCAAGGGAGCTAGGAAAGTGAGCACCACCGACCTGTCGAGCGCTACCTGGCGCAAGAGCAGCCGAAGCAACGGCCAAATGAACTGCGTTGAGGTCGCCGACCTCGGCGACGGTGCCCGTGCGGTGCGGGACAGCAAGGACCCCGCTGGTCCAGCTCTGACGTTCATCGCGACCGAGTGGGCCGCGTTCACCGCCGGCGTCCGCGCCGGCGAGTTCGGCTGACCGACGCGAGCAAACAGCCGGCCAGCAAGCGACGCTGGCCGGAGTTAATTATGTGCGTATCCGGCGACTTCAGCAGCTACGGCGGCTGCGGGTAGCTCTCTCGACCGAGTGAACCGGTCGTTCGGTCTATGCGTCAATCAGCCGCGTTCGCGGCAGTATCCGTTCGTTCCCTGCGCAGTTGAGGGGATTTCCGGATGGTCCCGTCATGGCGTCTTGACCAGGGGATTTGCTAATCCGCGGACGCCATTGCGGCGGTGTCTGATGCGCGGTGGGATGGGGCAAGCCGTACACACTGGAGTAACGGCTCCTCGGTGATTCCCGGTCGCCGAGGGTCACCAACCACATCCGGTCGGTGCCCGACCGGGGCGAGGAGCTGATCCGTGACACGCATCACTGTCATGGTCGACGACGTCTCCTACGTCGACGATGTAGAACCACGAACACTGCTGGTGCACTACCTGCGGGAGAGGCTGGGAAAGACCGGAACCGTCATCGGCTGCGACACCAGCAACTGCGGCGCGTGCACTGTGCACCTCGACGGCCGCAGCGTGAAGTCCTGCTCGGTTTTCGCGGTCCAAGTCGACGGCAGCGAGATCACGACGATCGAAGGTCTGGTCCGCGACGGGCAGCTTCACCCCATGCAGCAGGCATTCCACGACAACCACGCCCTGCAGTGCGGCTTCTGTACCCCCGGCATGATCATGCAGGCGATCGACCTGCTCGGTGACGATCCCGATCCCGACGAGCAGGCCGTGCGGGAGGGCCTGGAGGGCAACCTCTGCCGCTGCACTGGTTACCAGAACATCGTGCGTGCCGTGCTCGACGCCGCGCAGCAGATGAAGCCGGCAGTGAGCGCGCCGAGCGAGGCGTCCACACAGCAACCCAGCACCGTCGCCCCTCACACTGTCGTCACAGGGGGAAACTGATGACCACCACCACACAGCCGAGGACCGCCGAGTTCGGCCGGGCCCGCAAGCGCAAGGAGGACGCCCGGCTGATCACCGGGCGGACCCGCTGGACGGACAACATCACACTGCCCGGGATGCTGCATCTCGCTGTGGTCCGCAGCCCGCTGGCCCACGCCAAGATCACCAGGATCAACACCGACGCGGCCAAGCAGCTACCCGGAGTGCATGGCGTGTTCACTGCCACCGACCTCGGCGCCGAGGCAATCAGCATGCCCTGCGCATGGCAGATCACCCCGGACATGAAGTCCCCGAAAGCCCCGCCGCTGGCCGTCGACACGGTGCACTTCGCCGGCGAGGGGATTGCGGTCGTGGTGGCCCGTGATGCGGCATCGGCCCAGGACGCCGCTGATGCCGTCGAGGTCGACTACGACGCGCGCCAGCCGGTACTCGACATGGAGGCTGCGCTCGCCGACGGTGCCACCCAGGTGCACCCCGAACTGGGCACCAATCGCAACGCTCTATGGGTCTTCGACTCGGGTGAGGCGGGCAGCGGAGGCAACGTCGAGGATGCCATTCGCTGCGCTGAGGTCGTGGTCCGGCGACGGTTCCGCCAGCAACGCCTGATCCCCTCGTTCATGGAACCGCGCTCCGTCGTGGTCGACCCGACCGGCGAGCAGCTGACCATGTGGTCGTCCACCCAGGTGCCGCACATCGTCAAGACGATGACCGCACTCACCCTGGGCCTGCCCGAGCACAAGGTGCGGGTCATCGCGCCGGACGTCGGCGGTGGGTTCGGTGGCAAGCTCCAGGTGATACCGGAGGAGATTCTCGCCGTGCTGGTCGCCCGGCGGATGGGCAAGCCGGTCAAATGGACTGAGACCCGCTCGGAGTGCATGCTTGCCGCACACCATGGCCGAGACCAGATCCAGGACCTCACGCTGGCGGCCCGCAAAGACGGCACCGTCACCGGCCTCAAGGTCGAGCTGATGGCCGACATGGGCGCATACCTGCGAATCATCACACCCGGCACCCCGCTGCTGGGTGCATTCATGTACCCGGGGATCTACAAGATCCCGGCTTACCATTTCGCCTGTACGAACGTGTTCACCACAAAGACCCCGACCGACGCCTACCGCGGTGCCGGTCGCCCGGAGGCCACCTTCGCCATCGAGCGGATGATGGACGAGCTCGCGGCCGAGCTGGGTGTGGACCCGATGGAGCTGCGGGTGCGCAACTGGATCACACACGAGGAATTCCCGTATACCGCCGTCTCCACCCTGACCTATGACTCGGGTAACTACGAGGCGGCCACGACCAGGGCCAAGGAGCTGTTCGACTACGACGGCCTGCGGGCCGAGCAGCGCCGTCGCCGGGAGGCGAACGACCCGGTTCAGCTGGGCATCGGCATCTCGACCTACACCGAGATGTGCGGGCTGGCCCCGTCCCGCGTGCTGGGTGCGCTGTCCTACGCGGCCGGCGGCTGGGAGCACGCCACGGTCCGGGTATTGGCCACCGGCAAGATCGAGGTGGTCACCGGCGTCTCCCCGCATGGCCAGGGACACGAAACCGCGTGGAGCCAGATCGTCGCTGATCGGCTCGGTGTTGCTTTCGAGGACGTCGAGGTGCTGCACGGGGACACCCAGGTCTCGTCCAAGGGTATGGACACCTACGGATCCCGATCGCTGACCGTTGGCGGTATCGCCGTGGTCAAGGCCGTTGACAAGGTGATTGACAAGGCGAAGAAAATGGCGGCCCATTTGCTCGAATGCGCTGAGGCCGACATCGAGTTCGCCGATGGCAAGTTCACCATCAAGGGAACCGACCGGGGCGTCACGATCCAGGAGATCGCGTTCGCGGCCTTCGCCGCGCACAACTACCCGGAGGGCATGGAGCCTTCGCTGGACTCCGAGGCCACCTTCGACCCGGAGAACTTCTCCTTTCCACACGGCACCCACTTGTGCGCGACCGAGGTGGACACCGAGACCGGCTGGGTGCAGATCCGGCGTTACATCTGCGTGGACGACATCGGCACCGTGGTGAATCCGATGATCGTCGACGGGCAGGTGCACGGGGGGCTGGCCCAGGGCATCGCGCAGGCGTTGTTCGAGGAGGCCGTCTACGACGAGAGCGGCACGCTGGTCACCGGCACGCTGGCCGACTACCTGGTGCCCAGCGCGGCGGACCTGCCTCATTTCACCACCGACCGCACCGAAACGCCCGCGACGTCCAACCCGCTGGGTGTCAAGGGCGTCGGGGAGGCCGGCACCATCGCCTCCACCCCTGCGGTGGTCAACGCGGTCATCGACGCAGTGCGCCATCTCGGTGTCACCGACATCGAGATGCCGTGCTCGCCGCAGCGGGTGTGGCGAGCGGTGCAGTCGGCCCGTGGAGTCGTCAAGTCCACTTCGGAGCACACCACCCAGGGCAGCGCCGGTGGTGGGTTGGGCTCCATCAATGCCCAGGCCAGTGACAACGGCGGAGGTGCCCGATGATCCCTTCATCGTTCGACTACGTTGCCGCGTCCACTGTGGAGGAAGCGGTACAGGCGCTGTCCCAGGCAGGCGACGACGCCAAGGTCCTCGCGGGTGGTCAGAGTCTGGTGCCGGTGCTGCGCATGCGGCTCGCCGCGCCGACGACGATCGTGGACCTGAACAAGATCAGCGAGCTGCGTGGGGTGCGCGACGACGGCGACGCCATCGTGGTCGGGGCGATGACCACCCACCACGACATCATCAACGACCCGCTGGTCGGGCAGCACGCCGCGCTGCTGGCGGCCGCCACGAAGATGGTGGGCGATCCGCAGATCCGGCACCGCGGCACCGTCGGCGGCGCCCTGGTGCACGCCGATCCCGCCGGTGACCTGCTGGCCCCAGCGGTGGCGCTGGACTGCGACATGGTCATCGTCGGGCCTGGCGGGCGGCGCACCGTGGCGGCTGCGGAGTTCTTCGTCGATCTGTTCACCACCGCGGTGGGGCCCGACGAGGTGCTCGTCGAGATACGGATCCCGAAGAAAACCGGCTGGGGTGCGCATTACGAGAAGTTCAATCGGGTCGTGCAGGCCTGGTCGATCGTCGCGGTCGCCGCAGCGGTACAGACCGACAGTGGGGCGATCGCGCAGGCTCGGGTGGCGCTGACCAACATGGGCTCCACCCCGGTCCGGGCCACCGGCGTCGAGCAGGCGTTGGTCGGTCAGCCGGCGAATGCCGAGACGATCCGGGCGGCGGCCGAGCACGCGGCCGACGGCACCAGCCCGACGTCAGACGGCAACGCCGACGCGGATTACCGCGAGCACCTGGCCCGGGTACTCACTGGGCGGGCCGTCGCCGCGGCTGCCGGAGTGGGGGGCTGACCTGCATGAAGCTGGAGAACACGTTCACCGTCCCGGCACCGGTGGATACTGTCTGGCGGGCGCTGCTGGATCCCGAACGGGTCGCCCCGTGCTTCCCGGGAGCCACCATGACGTCGGCTGCCGGCGATGAGTTCGCCGGCTTGGTGAAGGTCCGGCTGGGCCCGATCTCCTTGCAGTACCGGGGATCGGGCCGCTTCACCGAGATCGATCAGGCGGCACACCGCACCGTGATCGAGGCGACCGGCACGGCGTCCGGAGGTCAGAGCACCGCGGCGGCCACAGTGACCGCCACCCTCGCCGAGAACGGAGCGGGCACCGCGGTCACGCTGGTGACCGATCTCACCATCACGGGCAAGCCGGCTCAGTTCGGCCGCGGCATGATCGAGGACGTCGGCGGGAAGATCATCGGTCAGTTTGCGAACTGCCTGGCCAAGAGCCTGGCACCGCAGGACAGGCCCGTGCCTGCCGCTCCCGCGTCGCCGGAAACCCCCGCGACCGCTGGGATTCCGGCTCGACCCGCGCCGTCGCAGCCGGCCCCGGTATTGCCGGCGGTACCGCCGGAAACCGAGGAAATCGACCTGCTCGACGCTGCCACCGGCGCCGTCGCCAAACGCCTAATACCAGCCCTAACCGCCCTACTCCTCCTGTTCCTGCTCATCCGCCACCTACGCCGTCGCTGAGCCTTTTCCGCGTTCTGGATGCAGATTGCTGTAAACGGGACCGGAATTGCAGCAGTCTGCATCCAGAACGCGGGAAAAGGGGCGCTATGCGACGTGTAGATCGTCGGCGTCTATGATGCGGTAGGCGTAGCCCTGTTCGGCGAGAAAGCGTTGGCGGTGGGCGGCGTATTCGGTGTCCAGGGTGTCTCGGGCGACCACTGAGTAGAAGTGAGCTTGGCGCCCGTCGCCCTTGGGCCGCAGCAACCGACCCAGGCGCTGGGCTTCCTCCTGCCGGGAGCCGAACGTGCCCGAGACCTGCACCGCCACGGACGCCTCCGGGAGGTCGATGGAGAAGTTGGCCACTTTGGACACAACCAGCCGGCGTACTTCGCCCCGGCGGAAAGCCTCGTAGAGCGCCTCCCGCTCAGAGTTCCGGGTCGAGCCCTGCACCACCGGCGCGTTCAGGGCCTCGCCGAGTTCCTCCAGCTGGTCCAGATAGGCGCCGATCACCAGGGTCGGCTCGTTGGGGTGCCGGTCCATGATGGCGCCAACGACCGGCAGCTTGCTCCGCGCGGTGGAGCACACCCGGTAGCGCTCGTCGGCCTCCGCGGTCGCGTAGCTGAGCCGCTCGGCGTCGGTCAGAGTGACCCGTACCTCGACGCAGTCCGCCGGCGCGATCCAGCCCTGCGACTCGATGTCGCGCCACGGCGCGTCGTAGCGCTTGGGCCCGATCAGGGAGAACACGTCACCCTCCCGGCCGTCCTCACGCACCAGGGTGGCGGTCAGCCCGAGTCGCCGGCGGGACTGCAGGTCGGCGGTCATCCGGAAGACCGGTGCGGGCAGCAGGTGCACCTCGTCGTAGATGATCAGCCCCCAGTCCCGGGAATCGAACAGATCGAGGTGGCGGTACACGCCCTTGGATTTGCGCGTCATGATCTGGTAGGTCGCGATTGTCACCGGGCGGACCTCTTTGCGCTCACCGGAGTACTCGCCGACCTCGTCGTCGGACAGCGAGGTGCGCGCGACCAACTCGCGCTTCCACTGCCGGCCCGCGACGGTGTTGGTGACCAGGATCAGCGTGGTCGCTCGGGCTTGGGCCATCGCGGCGATCCCGACCAGCGTCTTGCCGGCCCCGCAGGGCAGCACCACCACCCCGGAACCCCCGGCCCAGAAACCGGTCACCGCGTCGCGTTGGTAATCGCGCAGCGACCAGCCGTTCTCGGCCAGCTCGATCGGGTGTGCCTCGCCGTCGACGTAACCGGCCAGGTCCTCGGCGGGCCAACCAGCCTTGAGCAGCGCCTGCTTGAGCCGGCCGCGCTCGGAAGGGTGCACCAGTACGGTGTCGTCGTCGACCCGCGTCCCGAGCATCGGGGCGATCTTGCGGTGCCGGAGCACCTCCTCGAGAACTGCGCGATCCAGCGATGCCAGCACCAGCCCGTGCGCCGGGTGGTGCACCAACTGCAGCCGGCCGTAGCGGCTCATGGTCTCCACGACATCGACCAGCAGTGGCTGCGGCACCGCGTACCGGGAGAAGCGCACCAGCGCGTCGACGACCTGTTCAGCGTCGTGTCCCGCGGCTCGCGCGTTCCACAGCGCCAATGGGGTGACCCGGTAGGTGTGCACGTGTTCGGGTGCCCGCTCGAGTTCAGCGAAGGGTGCGATCACGGCGCGCGCCTCCCCGGCCGCCGGGTGATCGACTTCCAAGAGCAGTGTCTTGTCTGACTGGACGATGAGTGGTCCGGCCTCAGGCGATGAGCTCAACGTGTTCCTCCGCACTTGCCGAGCACCGCGGCCGGTGATCGGCTCGAGTGCGCACCAGTGTCGCAGGTGCGGCGACGCAGGCCTGAGGCCCGGCCGGTCACCCCAGAGTGGGCCATCCTCGACCGGCGCTCTGACGATGACTCAGGGGAGTGGGGTACGGCCATTCTAGTCAAGTCGTCTACACCGACCGGGTGTTATGCGCTCAGGGCACTGGCGCCCTCGGCTAGCAGAGAGGACGTTCTACGAGACCCGCGAGAAGGCCTTGCCCAGGCCGTCGTATCGTCCGTCCCCTAGATCGGGCGTATCCGGCTCGGTGCCAGAGGTGCTCCGTCCGTGCAGTGCGGACGCGGCCCACGACCGCGGCGACCTGTGGCGCGAGCCGGATGCGTCTGCCGGCCATCGTCAAACCCCGGGGAGGGACCCCACTGTGCCAGCGAGTAACTCGCGACTCTCGGCCGCCGCGGGAGGCTGGGCATGACCGCCGACGTGATTAGTCCCGCGGAGGCGCCGCCGACCAGCGCGGAGACCACCCGATCCCGATGGTACTGGCGCAACTGGCCGGTGGTGGTCAAGCTGGCCGCCGTCCTGCTGGTGCCGACCATCGTCGCCCTCGTCGCGGGTGTACTGCGGATCGTGGACCAGGCTGACGCCGCACCCCGCTACGCGCGGATCTCCCAGGTCGCCCAAGTGCAGCAGCAGCTGTCCGATCTGATCGGTGCTGTACAGCGCGAACGGGACTTGGCCACGGCGTTTGTCGCCAAGGGCCGCGCTGGTGACCAGCAGCCGCTGAACCTGCAGTTCGCCGCCGTCACCAGCGCTTCGCAGGCGGTCACAACGGCTGGCGACCAGATCGCGGGCCTGCAGCCCACCGGTTACCGTTCCGCGTTGGCCCAGCTCAACGCCCTGGGACCACTGCGGGCGAGCGTGACCAGCGGCTTCGGTCCGGTCGAGGTGGTGGTCACCGAGTACAGCGCCACGATCGACCCGCTGATCGAGCTGGATGCCGCGCTCACCCGTCAGCTCGACGACGTCGCCGTCACCAACGACGCCGCCGCTGAGCACGCGCTGATCGCCGGTCGTGAGCAGATCAGTCGCCAGCACGCCATCGTCTCCGCGGCTCTCTACGCCAACCGCCTCACTCCCGGCCAGATCGAGGATGTCCGGACGGCGTCCGTCCGGCTGGGCATCGAACAGGACGCGTTCCGGGGGGCGCTGGCGCCCGCTGATCGTGCTGACGCCGCCCAGGTCGGTGGCGACGCCGAGGCGTCCCGGCAGCGGCTGCTGCAACTCGTGCTCAACCGCGGTCTCCCCGGCGACCCGCTGAACACCTCGCCGGAGGAATGGGACAAGCGCAACGAGGTGGTCATCGGCAACATCGCCACCGTCGAGAAGGAGTTGCGGCAGCGGATCGATCAGACCGCGCTGGCGCTGCGCGACGAGGTGCGCACCTCGGCCGGGCTGAATTCGGTCATCCTGTTCTTCGCGCTGGCTCTGGGTGTGCTGGTCGGTTTCTTCGTCATCCGGGCGCTGCTGCGGTCGCTGGGTGTGCTCAGGCGCACGGCACTTGATGTCGCCGACCGGCTGCCCGAGGCGATGGCCCGGATCCGTGACGGCGACGTGCCCGAGAAGGTGATCGCCCCGGTGCCGGTCAGTACCAGCGAAGAGATCGGCCAGGTCGCCAGGGCGTTCGACGAGGTGCACAGTCAAGCGGTTCGGCTGGCCGGCGAGCAGGCCCAGCTGCGCGCCAACGTCAACGACATCTTCGTCAACCTGTCGCGCCGCACCCAGGGTCTGGTCGAGCGGCAGCTCAAGCTCATCGACCGGCTGGAGAGCGGTGAGCAGGACCCCAAACAGCTGGACAACCTGTTCCAGCTGGACCACCTTGCCACCCGGATGCGGCGAAACAGCGAGAACCTGCTGGTCCTCGCCGGCACCGACTCGGCCAATCGATCGGGTCGCCCGGTTCGGCTGGTCGACGTGCTGCGCGCCGCGGTGTCCGAGGTGGAGCAGTACCAGCGGCTCGTGCTGCAGCAGCCACCCGTGGTTCTGGTACTCGGCCGGGCCGCGACCGACCTGGTGCACCTGCTGGCTGAGCTGCTGGACAACGCGACCCAGTTCTCCCCCCCGGACAGCCACGTGATGATCTCCAGCGACTTCGGCGGGGAGGGCTCGGTCACGATTGAGGTCGCCGACCGCGGTGTGGGGATGACCGAGGCGGAGTTCACCGAGGCGAACGAGCGGTTAGCCAACCCGCCGGTGGTGGACGCTTCGGTGTCGCGACGGATGGGCCTGTTCGTCGTCGGCCGGCTGGCGGTCCGGCACGGCATCGAGGTCCGGCTGCGCCGCGGCGAAGGCGGTGTGGGTGTCTGGGCCTCCGTAACCATGCCGCCACGGCTGGTCCGGCTGGTGTCGGAGGCGGTCGATCCGCAGGTAGCGACCGTCGCCGAGCTGGCCGCAGGCAGCGGGGCTGGAGGCACCGGGTCTGGAAGCAACGGGTCGGGAAGCAATGGGTCGGGAAGCAACGGGTCTGGCCGGGGCGAGTCCGCGCCGCTGGCCGCCAGCTCCACGGCCAGTTCCACCACCGGCAACGGCGCCCCGGTTTCTGCTGGGGCGGACGGCGACCCCACAGGTGTGCCCGAGACCAACGGCAACGCCGCCAGGCCGGCCAGCCAGCCCGTCCCGAAGGGTTCTCTGAACGGCTCGAAGCTGCCGGTCCGGACCGGTAAGCGGCTGGCACCGGCAGGACCGCCGCCTGCGCCGCCTGGTCCGCCGGCCAGCCCCCCAGTGGACATCCCGGCGGAGGTCCCCAGCGGCGAATCCAACCCGGACCTCTTCCGACCGGCCCGGGCCATTGTGGCGGGCCCGGTCGGCCCGGGGCACCGGGTGACGCTGCAGCACTCCACGCCGATCTTTGACGATGTGGCGTCGGCGTGGTTCAAGGAGCATGAGGCCGTCCCCGTGCGCTGGACCTCGCCGTTGGCGGGCAGGCCGGCGGCAGCGACGCCGGAGGCTGCGGCGAGCGGGCCGGCTGCGGCGACGCCGGAAGCTGCGGCGAAGGAAGCTGCGGCGAAGGAAGCCCCGCTGAAGCCGGAGGATCCGGTAACACGGCAAGCCCCAGCAGCCTGGAAGGCTGCCGTGACGGGCGAGTCTGCGGCGACGCGGGGAGCCCCAGGGACGCGGGAGGTCCCGGCAGCGTCGGCTGCGGCCGGTGCCGCGCCCCTGCTGCGCCGGCAGCCAGGGCGAGCACTGGCCGAGTCCGAGCCCGGCGATGCCGGCAAGAACCGCTCGCCGGTCCAGCCGGCATCGGCAACCGGGTCTACCCGTCCGGTCGGTGCACCGGCCGCGGACTGGGGTGCTGCGGATGACGGCTGGCGGGCGGCGGAGGCGCTGGCCATGCCGGTGAGTACGGAGTTGACCACCACGGGCCTGCCCCGGAGGCAGCCTCGCGCGCTGCTGGTGCCCGGTGCCGCGGGTGGCGCCGAAGCCGCCGAGCCCACCAGTGCGCCGGTGCGCAGCGCGGAGTCGATTCGCGGCCGGCTCGCCAGCTACCAGCAGGGCATCCGCGAAGGGCGCCAGACCCGTCAAAACGTCGACCAGGAGGCCGACGGGCCGCAAGAGCAGCAGCAGGATGGAGAAGAGGAGACGAAGTGACCGTTCCCCATACGCAGCCGGACCACTTCGGATGGTTGGTGGACGACTTTGTCAATCGGGTGGCCGGGGTGGCGCATGCCCTAGTGCTGTCGTCGGAGGGTATGCCGCTCGCCGCTTCGGCCTACCTGCCCGCCGACCGTGCCGATCAGCTCGCGGCGGTGGCGTCCGGGCTGGTCAGCTTGACTCAGGGAGCGGCTCGCTGTTTCGACGCCGGCCAGGTCGTGCAGACGGTGGTCGAGATGGAGCGCGGGATCGTGCTGTTGATGTCGATCAGCGATGGCTCCAGCCTCGCGGTGCTGGCCGCTCCGGGCTGCGATATCGGATTGGTCGGGTATGAGATGACGCTGCTGGTCGACCGGGTCGGCCAGCAGCTCACCCCGCGTAAGCGCGCCGAACTGCATGGTGCGCTGGGTCGATGACTCCGGCGGTGAGGCTGTGGTGAGCACACCGATTGGCGGTGACGGCGATGAGCAGTCGTTCGCCGATGTGCTGAACAACCTCAGTGGTGGTCCCTGGCGGTTGGGCGGCCGCCGCAACCGGTCGAAGAAGTCATCGACCACGCCCGAGCCGATCTCGGTGTCACGGCCAGCCGGAAGACCTGCGGGTTTCGACGAGTGGGGCGAGCCGGAGGTCTCCACGTCCGCAGCGCGGCCCTACACCTGGACCGGGGGCCGCACCTCGCCGGTATTCGACCTCGCGGTCGAGACGTTATTGTCCACCAGCGCGCACGGTCGCGATGTGGCAGCGCTGACCAGTGTGGAACACCGGGCCGTGGCCGAGTTGTGCCGTGACCCCCGATCGGTGGCCGAGGTCGCCGCTCTACTATCCCTGCCGCTGGGTGTGGCCCGGGTCCTGCTGGGCGACATGGCGGACATCGGCTTGGTCGTGGTGCACCGCACAGCGAATGTCTCAGGCGACACGCCGGAGGTGGAATTGATGGAAAGGGTATTGAGTGGACTTCGTCGACTCTGATCGAGCCAACCCCCAGTCGACCCCATCGGCTCGGTGGGCCCCCTCAGCCCGGCCTGGCCTCGCTGCGCCCGATCAGCCCGCCGTACGCGAATCCGCGGGTGGGCCCAGCACGATTTCCGCGAAGATCGTCGTGGCCGGTGGCTTCGGTGTCGGTAAGACGACCCTCGTGGGCTCGGTCTCCGAGATCGCGCCATTGACTACTGAGGCGGTGCTCACCGATGCGAGCACCGCAGTGGACGATCTCGCGGCCACCCCGGACAAGTCGACCACCACAGTGGCGATGGACTTCGGTCGGGTGTCGCTGGACGCAGAGCTGATCCTGTACCTGTTCGGCACCCCGGGGCAGCACCGCTTCTGGTTCATGTGGGACGACCTCGTGCGTGGCGCGATCGGCGCGGTCGTGCTGGTGGACACCCGTCGGCTGGCTGATTGCTTTGCTGCGGTGGACTTCTTCGAGGATCGTGGCCTGCCCTACCTGGTCGGGGTGAATTGTTTTGATGGTGTGCTCAGCCACCGCATCGAGGACGTCCGGGATGCGCTGGCCATCGATTCCGCGATACCCATCATTCCGTGCGATGCCCGCGAGCGGGAGTCGACCAAGAACACCCTCATCGCGCTGGTTGAGCACGCTATGAGCAGGTCGGTGGTTGCTCGCGCCTGATCTACAGGGCTGTTCGGTGTGAGGTCCAGCGCCGGCTGCGTTGGCTGAGAACACGGTCGAGATGTACGGGTCGCGTGCTGGGGGCGACGTCGAGTTGGGAGAGTGCGCAGCGTGGCCGCCCATGAAGGTAGGGCAAGACCCCCCTCCGACCGCTCCGGCTCGGCTGGCGTCACGTTCCGTGACGACATGACTGCGCTGAGTGTCAACAGCGCACCTACCGGCGCGACGCTCGGCGGCGACAGCGCCGCGCTGCGGCGCCATGGCGGCCGGTGGCGGCTGCGGGACTGGCGGCTACGCACCAAACTCACTGCGGTGCTGCTGGTGCCCCTGGTGCTCGCCGGGGTACTCGGCGTGCTGCGGGTCACCGACCTGATGCGTGAGGCCAACGACCTCGCCGCGGTAGCGCGGCAGGTCGGGTTCGCCCAGCAGGTCGGCCTAGCCGTGCACGATCTGCAAGGGGAACGGGTCGTGGCGACTGCGGCACTCGCCACCGGTCGGCCTGGGGACCGGGCCGCGCTGCAGGCGCAGTCCCAGCGGGTGGACGCCGCCGTCACCATCCTGCGGACCGCGGACTTCGGTGCCGACCCACTCGCTCCGGCCGCGGCCTACCGGGCCGTGCTCGGCCGGCTGTCCGGTCTTGCCGCTGTGCGGCAGAGCACTCTTGAACGCAACTCCATTGCGCGCGACGTCGTCTCGCGCAACGCAGTCACCGCCTATTCCGACCTCATCGCCGCGATGCTGGACCTCGATCGCAGGGTGCTGGATGGCGCCCGCGACCCGCTGGCGCGGCAAGCCGACGGCCTCAATGCCCTCGCCGTCGCCAAGGAGCAGGCCTCCCGGCAGCACGCAGAGTTACTCGCGGCGATCTTGTCCGGCGTCCTGCCCGCGGAGCAGCAGGCGGTGCTGCGCACCGCCGACGCCCGGTTTGACGCCGCTGCCGACGAGTTCGGCCAGGCGGTGCCTGCCCGTCAGTTCTTCGACACCAGGGTGGTCGTCGATCGCAAGCGGCTGCTGGACGCCGCACTGGACCGCGCGGTGCGGGCAGCGCCACTCGCGACGGGCCCTAGCGACTGGAACTCCGCCGCCGCCGGCACCGTCGAGGCGGTCCGCCAGGGGGAGATCACCCAGCTCAACGATTTGCGGGCGGCGGCCGCGGCGCGCAGCGACCAGGCGTGGCAGCAGGCGGTGTGGACCGCCGTCGCGGTCGCCGCACTACTGATCCTTGCCGTTGCGATGCTGTTTGTCGTGGTGCGCTCGCTGCTGCAACCGCTACGCACGCTGCGCACCGCCGCGTTCGATGTCGCTGACCGCAAGCTGCCCGAAGCGGTCGAGCAGATGTGCAGCGCTGACGGTACGGCCGGTCAGACGACTGTCGACCCGGTGCCGGTGCATTCCAGGGAGGAAGTCGGGCAGGTCGCCAGGGCGGTCGACACCGTGCACGCGCAGGCTGTCCGGCTGGCCTCCGAGCAGGCCGTGGCGCGCAGCAGTCTCAACGACACCTTCCTCAACCTGTCCGGGCGCAACCACGGCCTCGTTGAGCGGCAGCGGCGGCTGATCGACGAATTGCGCGGTAAGGAGCACGACCCCGAGCTGTTGAGCGGTTTGGGCCAGCTCGACCACCTTGCTGCCCGGATGCGCCGCCACAGTGACAATCTGCTGGTGCTGGCGGGGGGGACGTTGCCCCGTCGCGGCGACGAGCCCGTGGCGGTGGTCGATGTGTTGCGTAGCGCGGTCTCGGAGGTCGAGCATCGCCAGCGGGTGACCATGCACCAGCCCCCGGTGGCCATGGTGGCTGGCCCGGTGGTCAACGACCTGGTGCACCTGATCGCCGAGTTGCTGGACAACGCCGTCAATGTTGGGGCAACTGGTGTGAGGACCACGGATGTTGCGTCCCAGGAGGCCACGGTGACCCTGAGCGGCACGCTCACCGAAGACGAAGGTCTGCTGGTGGAGATCATCGATTCGGGGCCAGGCCTGCCGCCGGACGAACTGCAGGCGATCAACGCCCGGCTCGCCTCGCCACCGGCAGCCGACGCGTCGGTGTCCCGTCAGATGGGCCTGTTCGTTGTGAGCAGGCTGGCCGCGCAGCATGGCATCACAGTGCGGCTGCGCCAGCGCCTCGGCCAGATCGGGATCACCGCGGCGGTGTCACTGCCCTCGTCGCTGGTGTCGCGCGACTCCCCAGCGTTGCACGACCCAGCGCTGGTCGGCTCCCGATCGTGGAACGAGGGGGTCCCCGAGGCGCCGGCCACCACCGAGTGGAGCGGGTCCGGCGGGCAGCTGCCGCTGCAGGTGTCGGTGGTCGACGAGGCCGCCGCGGGGGATCTCTTCAGCCCGGCCTCGATCGGGATCGCGCTTTCGCAGCGCCCGCGCACTGCCGAGCAGGAGTGGCTCGAGCTCTTCGGTGAGGATCGGTCCCACCCTGAGCGCGAGCCGCTCACTCAGCCAGGCGGGGATCGGCTAGGTGGGGGCACGGTTGGGCCCGATTTCCCGGTCGCTTCGGCCGTGGCGGCCACTGATCCCCTGGCGAGCCCGTTACCACTGGGCAACGCCGCGGCAACCGGGCAGCCGCCGGAGGTTCGTGAGGAGATCTTCGAGATGGTCTCTGCCTGGTTCCGCGAGCGACAGTCGGCGTCGGCGCCCAACCACCAGCTCGGCGACACCACCGAGATGGCAGCGCTGCCCAACGGCGTCCCCGGCAACACCAATACAACCCGCAGCAACGCGCACGAGTGGCGGTCCCCGTTGGACCAGGAGTGGCAAGCTGCGCAAGCGCTGCGCACCCCGGTCGACCACGGCGTCACCCCGGCCGGGCTGCCCAAGCGGCAGCCGCTGGCGCATCTCGTGTCCGGTGCGGACGGCCCCGGTCGTTCCGCCCCGGCGCCGCTACCTGCCGGCCCGACCCGCATCCCGGACGATGTGCGCGGCCGGTTGAGCAGATACCAGCACGGATTGCGCGTCGGGCGCCACGCCCGCATCGGCCCCGACGAGCAGCCCACTGTTACCGACACCCTGCAAGGACGTTCCGAGGAGGATCAGTAGTGACGACAGCAGCACCGCAGCATCCGGTCCAGCCCGGCCAGTTCGGCTGGCTGGTGGACAGCTTCGTAGAGCGGGTGCCCGGTGTGGCGCACGCTGTCGTCGTCTCGTCCGACGGACTGCTCCTCGTCGCGTCGTCGGGGTTGCCCCGAGATCGCGCCGATCAGCTTGCCGCGATCACCTCCGGCCTGGTGAGCCTCACGCAAGGCGCGGCGCGGTGCTTCGAGGCGGGCGGGGTGATCCAGACCGTCGTGGAGATGGAGCACGGCATCGTCTTGACCATGGTCATCAGCGACGGGTCCAGCCTGGCCGTGCTGGCCTCGCCGAGCTGCGACATCGGCCTGATCGGCTACGAGATGACGTTGCTCGTCGACCGCGCGGGTAAGCTGCTGACCCCCGAGCTACGTGCCCAGCTGCAGAGCGCTGCGCGCTCGTAGCTCAACTTGGCCACCACCCGGTTGGGCTAGCGGGCGGGGGGTCGCCGATCAGCTCGGCGAGCCGGGCGATCCTTCGCCTGCCTGCGATCCGCAGGGCCGGACCACCTGCTCGCGGGCCAAGCGGGGTGGCTGCCAGACCGGCCACCGCCAGTGCTGCGGCCAGCGGGCCGTGGGTACCCGGAGCGTGCGGATCCACACCCAGCAGGTAGCCGCGATCGCCTGGCGCCCCTGCGGCGAGTGCCCAGAGCCGCAGAGCTGCACCGTCGAGTTGCCAGCCAGGCGGAACCGCCTTGACCGCCCCGCGGGTCCACTCGGTGGCCAGCGGTAGCAGTCCGGCCACGAACGCGGTGCGCACCCAGTGGCGGTCCCCGGTTCGGCCCCGCTCAGCGGGCAGCCCGCGCTCTGCGCAGGCCCGCAGGATCTCCACGGCTCGCCACTGCTCGGCGACCACGACCGACACCCGGGCAGCGGCGCCCCGCCCGAAACCGTGTACCTGACCAGGCGCGCAGAGCAGGCCGGCCAGATCGTCTGGGCTGGTCGCGTTAGCCTGGGCGGAGAACAACGACGGCTGCCGCACAGAGCAGACTGTAGAACGGACGTTCGACCGAACCGACCCGGACACACCGCGCTCACGAGTCCTGGGTGACCGCTGCTGAGGTGATCCGGTGCAGCGGGAAGCGGCGCAGCTCGCCCCGCGACCGGTCGAACCCCTCTAGTACGCCACCGCCGACGCTCACCGGCCGCACGATTCGCCTACTGGCCACGCCGTGGGAGTCCACGTAGCCGATCCATACGTTGCTGCCGGCATGGGCGGCGCCCTGCAGCAACTCCAGCGTGTCACCGGTGGACGCCCCACCGGTGACCACCGCAGGCCCGCGCCGTGTGCTGGCTGCGGCGTCCCCGGCCCGTATCCCCTGGACCAGGGTGGCGAGCTGCTCCGCAGAGGGGGCAGGGGGCACGGCGGCACGGCGAGTTGCCACCGGCCGGACCCTGGCCCGGCGATCTACCGCGCGCAGCTCCACCAGCTGACCGTCGGCCCCCTCGGCGACCGGGGTGAAGCCGGCGCCGCGCACCTCATCGAGCAGCGGGCCCAGCGCTAACGGGCTGACCAGCACGGTGGGAGCAATCCTGCGCAGCCCACAGCGCGCGGCGACCGGATGTGCCAGCAGTTCTGCCAGCACGACGGCGTCGTCGCAGCGCAGGAATGCGGCCGCGGTGCCACCGCGCAGCCGTCCGTGCCGTCGGGCCACATCGTCGACGAGGTAGCTCAGCGACTGCGGGACCGGCGTCCGGGACCGGACCCGGAACAGCTCGTGCAGATCGGCGGCGCTGCGGCCGACGTCCAAGGCTCGACGCACGGTGTCCTCGGTGACCCGGTAGACGGTGGCGCCGCCGGCTGACTCCACGTCGGCCACCAGGGCGATCTCCCTGGCCAGTTCGGGCTCCAACGGTCCCGGTGCCACCACGGTACGGTCGCCCTGGACCAGCACGTGGTCCACCGGCTCGGGGAACACGGCCTCGAGAATGACCGCTGCCGCGCCTGCGTCGTCGTGTAGCAACGCCCGGCCGGCCGACGACAGCGCGTCCAGCGCGAGCACACCGAGCACGGTGGCCTCCCGGACGGTCCAGCTGACGATCTCGTCGCGCCGCCGGCCGCCCCGGCGCGGGGCCCGCCAGGCGAGCACTGCGGCGAGCTCATCAGACCGCTGGATCCCGCTACCGGCCGGCAGATCAGCGAGCACGTCGAGGATCCGGCGGCGCTGCGCTGCGGCGCGTGGTTGGCGCAACTCCTCAGTCAGCGGGGCCAGCGGCCGGTCCTTGTCGTCGCGAGTCCCGGCCAAACCCGGCAGCCGGGCCAGCTCGAGCCACGCGTCGGCCAGCATCGCCCAGCGCCGTTCGGGTCGCGCAGCGCGCCAGGAATCGACGGCCACAGTGGGTAGCCACAGCCTCCCGCCGACCCCCTCGTCGGACCCAGCGACCAGCCCAGCGGCGACGGTGACCTCGGCGAGCAGCGCCACCGTCGACTCCTCGACGTCCAACTGTCGCGCGGTTCGCCGCACGTCCCGGACGCCCAGGCCACCGGAGCGCAACACCGCAGGCGGATCCCGCGACCATTCGGCGAGCAGCGTCTCAGCGTGGCGCAGCAGATCGAGTACCGCGCCGGCGGCCGTCGAGTCCACCATGGATGGATCGCGCAGCCGCGTGGGCAGCGCCGGCTCGTCGGGCTCAAGGGGCCCGAGCGGCTGGTCCCCACGCAGCGCCAGGCCCACCTGGGCGGGCAACTCGACGGTGCTGGAGTCGACCCGGCGCAGCAGCCCGCGGGCCAGCAGGCGTTGCACCGGCGTGCGGGCCCGGCTCAGCGGGAGCGCCTCGGCGGCGTCCCGGGTCGTGCCCACCGGCGACCCGTCGGCCAGGGCCCGCAACACGCCCAGCTCGTCATCGGCGAGCTGGGCCAGCGCAGCGCTGACGTCGACGCCGACGAGATCCGCGGCCCGACGGCCCAACCCGCCTGGATGCGGGCCGAGGACCTGGCGCAACGCCGGGACCACCGCGAGCGCCGCATCGTCACCCCAGACCAGCGCCCGGCACCGCAGCGTGTCCAGAGCCTGCCGGGTCCGGCCAGCGGCGACGTCACGACCGAGCAGAGCGGCGACGTCCTGGCGACTCACCGGTTCGCTGTCGGCGCCGGCCACCACCAGCGCCGACAGCACAGCCAGGGTGAATCGGTCCAAGTCCTCGCAGGCCCGGGCGACGGATGCCTGAATTCCGGCTCGGGTGGCCAGCACCGTCGAGTCCGCCGGAGCGGGTACGGCAAGGTCCGGGCGGGCACGCAGCAACGCGGCCAGCGTGCCGTCGTCGCGGGAGCTCAGCCAGTCGGCCAGTGCAGTGCGGGGCATCCCGTCCACGGTAGCGAGAGTCCGGAGCACGTCGCCCGGCACCACCGGGCACAATGGAATCCACCGAGCGAGGAGGAGCTGTGGCCAAACGTACCGACCGAATCGACCCCACCTGGCCGACCTGGTCGGAGGAGGACCACCCGGTCAGCGAACTTGCCGCGCCGATCCAGGGCGCGCTGTCTCCCTTCGGTGAGGTGACCTTCCCGCTGCCCGCTGACCAGCTCCCCTACGAGCATCCGCACACCGAAATCAACCGGAGCGACACCCCGTAGAGGGCCCCGCCATGGGCCCCGTAATGGGCCCCGTTGCCATCCGTTAGGGTGCCGTCACCGCGCGTCCAGGAGCGTCGTTTGGTCAGCGTGGTCGCCCGATCGGGAGGGCGAGTTATCCGCAAGGTCTGCTCGTCCGACTCCAGAAGAGGCTATGACTCAGCGTCCCGGATCGCCCCGCTTGCGCGATCGCCCCTACCTGATTGTCTGTGCGCTCGCCGGGGTTCTCCTGGTGGTGCTGGCGATCGTGGTGGTGGCGTTCGTGGTTCCCCTCGGGGGTGGCGGGGCCGGTGAGGTCCGCGAGGCCGCGCCACCGCCCCCGGTGACCGCGACCACCACGATCCCACCGGCGGCCGTCCCAGCGGACATCGCTGCACTGCCGCAGAGCACCACCTACACCCTTATCGATGGGGCGCCGCTGGACTCCGGCCCGCCGGAACCCACCGACGGCGCCGTGGTCCACCCACGGCGAGAGCTCGTGGTGTATGCGGCCCCGGGCGGGCCTCCGATCGCCAGAATCGCTCCCCAGCAGCTCGGCGACACCTGGTTACCTGTGATCGCCCAGCAACCCGGATGGGTACAGGTGCTACTGCCCTCGCGACCCAACAACTCGGTCGGGTGGGTAACCGACGATGCACTCGATCGAGCGGTAACCCCGTATCTCATCCGGGTGCACCTTCGTTCCCTCAATGTGGAGCTGTTCAGGGGGGAGCGCCGCCTGGGTTCGTGGGCGGCTGGGATCGGCAAGAAGTCTGCGCCCACGCCAGTGGGGCGGACCTTCCTGCTCGGGTCGTTCACCGATCCCAAGCAGACCTACTCCCCGGTGATCCTGCCGCTGGGCACTCACAGCCCGACGCTGGACAGTTTTGGTGGCGGCCCGGGAACCGTCGCGATCCATACCTGGCCTACGGCCGACGTCTTCGGTACCCGCTCCAGTGATGGTTGCATCCGGGTGCCTTCGGACGCGCTGAACATGTTGACCGAGGTTCCGCTGGGGACGCTCGTGCTCATCGACGAGAACTGAACGAGAGGACAGCACGTGAACAGTAGGAAGCTCGCCGGCGCCAGTGCTGCCAGCGTCGGTGCTGCCACCGCCGTGGTGGCCCTGCTGCTGGGGACCGTGTCGGGCAACGCTGGCGAAGGAGACCCACGATCGTCGGCGTTCGGGATCGCTGCGGAAGGTCTCCTTCCCATCGACCCGACTCCGTACGTCGAGGCTCCGCCTGACGACCGTAAGGTACTTCTGGAGGTACCCGGACCGGACGAGGATCTGATCCACGTCGCCCTCCTCAAGGTTGAGGCCGAGGCATTCAGGTCCAAGGCCACCGCGGTCGACGTAGACCTTCTCGGGATCAGCATCGACCTCATCGAGGCACGGT
The DNA here is from genome assembly GCA_050700115.1 of Pseudonocardiaceae bacterium. GTDB lineage: Bacteria > Actinomycetota > Actinomycetes > Mycobacteriales > Pseudonocardiaceae. The sequence continues at coordinate 10,290 of JBOHGG010000037.1, read as the reverse complement.
GCGACCACGGACGTGGCGATTCCTCGATCCTCGGCGGGAAGGGCAACGGCAACGGCAAGGTGCTGCCGTCGAATCCAGCCACGGGTCAGGAGCTTGACCTCTCGCCGATTCTGAGGATCGAGTTCAACCGGCAGCACCGGGACGGCGACCGGCTCACGGTCGACGCCCTGGTGGTCTCGCTACTGCCTGCTGACCACGCGACCAAGGCGGTGACCCAGAAAGATCTCACCGATCTCAAGGGTCTCGCGCCTAACCTGAAGGTCCCGGAGAATATGGATGAGCTGAAGGCCGAGAACCCCTCGGCGCCAGCTCCGACTATTGCGGACCTGGCCAACAAGGTCAAAGCGCTCAACCCGGGTCTGGCGACCAAGGGTGATGGCGATGCGCTGCTGGAGGTCGTGATCTCGTCCGCCAGCTGCAGCGATGAGCGCAAGAAGGAAGAGGACAAGGACGAGGCGCCGAAGCCGAAGCCGGTGGAAGCGGACCTGCCGGTCACGCACTGATCTGACCGGGCTCATTCTGAGGGGGGTCGGCACGCATCGCGTGCCGACCCCCCTCGGTGTACGCCCAGATGGCCGCAGTCGCGGGCGGGCAGCCGTAGGATCGACTGATGAGCTCGCAACGGCGCCTGACCCACGTCGATGATCGTGGTGCGGCCCGGATGGTCGACGTGTCGGATAAGCAGCCCTCCGCACGGGAGGCGGTCGCCTCCGGTGTCTTGCGCACCACCGAGGAGGTGGTGCGGTTACTGCGCGCCGAACAGCTACCCAAGGGCGATGCGCTCGCCACCGCCCGCATCGCGGGCATCATGGGAGCCAAGCGGACCCCCGACCTCGTCCCGTTGTGCCACCCCATCGCGCTGTCCGGGGTGACTGTGGACCTGCACGCCTCAGGCGCCGAGGTTCGGATCACCGCCACGGTACGGACCACCGACCGCACTGGCGTGGAGATGGAGGCGCTCACGGCCGTCGCCGTGGCCGGGTTGGCGCTGCACGACATGGTCAAGGCGGTCGACCCCGCGGCGGTGCTCGACGCGGTGCGGGTGGAACGCAAGGAGGGGGGCAAGACCGGGCTGTGGACGCGTCAGGAGGACCGATGACAACGACGACCCGCCGCGCTGTGGTCGTGGTGGCTTCCAACCGTGCGGCCGCCGGTGCGTATCCAGACCGCACCGGTCCCGTCATCGTCAGCTGGCTGTCCGAGCGTGGGTATCAGACCCCGGACCCGGTGGTGGTACCCGACGGCTCGCCGGTGCGTGACGCCGTCGCGGTGGCGGTCGCCGACGCAGTCGACGTTGTGCTGACCACGGGCGGCACCGGGATCAGCCCCACCGACCGCACCCCGGAGGCCACCGCGCCGCTACTGGACCGGAGCCTGCCTGGATTGGCCGACGCGATCCGCTGCGCCGGGCTGCCTCAGGTACCGACCGCGGTGCTGTCTCGCGGGCTGGCCGGGGTGGCCGGCCGAACACTGGTGGTGAACCTGCCAGGTTCCACCGGGGGGGTCCGGGACGGCCTGAGGGTCCTCGACGGGGTGCTTGATCACGCCGTCGAGCAACTGCACGGCGCGGACCACGTCGGTAGTGGAACCGGCCAGCCGGCTTTTCCTGGGCACGAACCCAGCCACCACGAGGCTGTCTCCGCACCTTCTGGACCCCTAGCTGCGAGCGCGGTGCTTCGCGCGGTGGTCACCGAAGATCCGCTGGATGTCGAGGAGCACGCCCGGTTGGTGGCCCGACCCGACGCCGGCGCTGTGGTGAGCTTCGCCGGCGTGGTCCGCGACCATGACGGTGGCCGGGGAGTCCGCGCGCTGGAGTACTCCAGCCATCCCGGCGCCGGCGACGTAATCACACGAGTGGCGACCCAGGTCGCCGCGAAGCATCCGGATGTGCACGCGCTGGCCGTCAGCCACCGGATCGGACCGCTGGCGATCGGCGACTCCGCCCTGGTCTGCGCGGTGTCTGCGGCCCACCGTGCGGAGGCTTTCGCGGCGTGCGCAGCGCTGGTCGACGAGGTCAAGCTGCAGCTGCCCATCTGGAAGCGGCAGGAGTTCGCCGACGGCTCGGAGGAATGGGTCAACTGTCCCTGACTCGGATGTCCGTGAGACCCGACGGTTGGTGCCGGTTTCAGCCGCCAGCGAACGGTGGCAGTACGTCCAGTTCGGCACCGGGTTGTAGCGGTGTAGTGCGGTCTCGCACTGCGACAGAATCGAGCAGGAAACTGCAGGCGGCCAACACCTTGCGCAGTGCCTCCCCATGCCGGCTGGCGATCGCGTCCAGAGCGTCGGCAACCGTGGCGCCGTCGACCATGTCGACGTCCTCGCTCGGCAGTCCAGCAGCGGCACGTGCCGCCGCGAAGTACCGCACGGTCACCACCGTCACGCCCCCGATCGCGCTCGCACCCTGGTTGTCACTCGGGAATAACGGGGCAGGAGCGTAGCCCAAGGTCTGCTCGAAGGCGCGGCGCAACACCGGCTTGCCGCCGGTGAGTCGGACGTTTCGCACCTGGATGCCTTGCGCCACAGGGGTCATCTGCGTCAGATTACCTGGGATTCGCTCCACTCGGTATCCAGACACGTTTACCCCTCTGGGTAGCCGATTGCCGGCCTGGCGAAGAAACTTCGCTTTTATTTGGTTTTTTTCTGCCTCCGTCCGCATATGCGGAATGATTAGTCGGTCGGCTCCGCAGGTGCTGTTGCTGAGCAGGGCGGCCCACGGCGCCGAGCCCTGAGCCTGGTCTCCAAAGAATCATTCATCCCACGCACCAGGACGGTGTTGACTCTTACGGGCGCAGATCGGCGCCGGTGGCAGCCGGGGACTGGCGGGCACCTTGCCGTGCGGCGAAAGAAGCTCCGCAAACGAGCATTCAACGATCAGGTCCGTGGGAAGGCGGACACACCGGGCAGGAGAGGCGGACACACCGGGCAGGAGAGGCGGACACACCGGGCAGGAGAGGCGGACACGCGGGGTTAGTGGCGGGTGAGTTCCTGGTTGGCGACGGTGCGCAGGTGCACCTCGTCGGGGCCGTCGGCGAATCGCAGTGCCCGGGCCCAGGTGTAGAAGGACGCGAGCGGGAAGTCGTCGGACATCGCCGCGCCACCGTGGATCTGCATCGCCCGGTCGATCACCGCGCAGGCCATGCGAGGGACCACCACCTTGATCCCGGCGATCTCCGTCGCGGCGCCCTTGGCCCCGCCGTGCTGGTCGATCAGCCACGCGGTCTTGAGTACCAGCAGCCGGGCCTGCTCCACCTCGAGGCGGGACAGCGCGATCTGCTCGCGGACCACCCCTTGGTCAGACAATGGACCGCCGAACGCGCGGCGGGACCGGGCACGCTGGACCATCAGCGCGATGGCCCGTTCGGCCATCCCGATCAGCCGCATGCAGTGGTGGACGCGGCCGGGGCCCAGCCGAGCCTGTGCAATGGAGAATCCGTCGCCCTCGGCGCCCAGCAGGTTCGATGCCGGCACCCGCACGTCGGTGAAGACGATCTCGGAGTGCCCGTGCTGGTCGGAGTACCCGAAGGTCGGCAGGTGCCGCACGATCTCGACTCCGTCGGAGTCCCGGGGCACCAGGATCATCGACTGCTGCCGGTGCGCTGCTGCGTCGGGGTTGGTCTTGCCCATCAGGATGAAGATCGCGCAGCGCTCGTCTGCGGTGCCGGAGATCCACCACTTGTGCCCGTTGATGAGGTAGTCGCCGCCGTCGCGGCGGATCGAGGTGGTGATGTTGGTGGCGTCGGAGCTGGCCACGTCGGGCTCGGTCATCGCGAATGCTGAGCGGATCTGACCCGCCAACAGCGGCTCGAGCCACTGGATGCGCTGCTCGTCGGTGCCGAACAGGTGCAGTATCTCCATGTTCCCGGTGTCTGGCGCCTGGCAGTTGATCGCCTCGGGGGCGATCGTGGGTGACCAGCCGGAGACCTCGGCGACCGGCGCATAGTCCAGGTTGGACAGCCCGGACACAGCGGGCAGGAACAGGTTCCACAGACCGCGGGAACGCGCATCGGCTTTGAGCTCCTCGACCACCGGCGGCAACTGGTGCTCGGCGGGGGTGCCACGGCGTCGCGCCCGCCAGCTGTCGTAGACCGGCTCGGCTGGCAGCACCCGCTCGTGCAGGAACTGCTGCATCCGTTTCGTGTAGTCGGCCGCCCGCGTGCTGGGGGAGAAGTCCACGCTGCGCGACTCTGCCACTACCAGGGCGGATGGGGGGAAAGCCCGCCTTCTTTTTCCTCAGCTGCGGAGGTAGCCTTCCCCGCGTGCCGCACTACCGGATATCAGAGATCGCTGAGCTGTTCGGCGTAAGCGATGACACCGTTCGGCGCTGGGCCGACTCCGGACAACTGACCCCGATCCGGGATGCCGGTGGTCGCAAAGCCGTGGACGGCGCGGAGCTGGCGGCTTTCGCCAAATCGCAGGCGCAGGCCACGCCCGATCCTTCCCTGGTGGACCGATCGGCGCGCAACCGGTTCGTCGGGCTGGTCACCGAGGTGATCGCCGACCGGGTGATGGCACAGGTGGAGATCCAGTGTGGACCACACCGGGTGGTCTCACTGATGAGCAGCGAGGCAGTACGCGAACTGGGGCTCGTGCCGGGGGTACTTGCAGTGGCTGTCGTGAAGTCGACCCACGTCATGATCGAGACCCCAGGAGGACGAGCATGAAGCGATTGGTAATGGTGGGGATGGCGGCCGGGCTGGCGCTGGCGGGCTGCGGGGCAGACGACACAGCCGAGCCGGGTGCCCAGGAGCGGGCAACGGTCACGGTGCTGGCGGCGGCCTCCCTCACGGATGTGTTCACCACGCTGGAACCGCAGTTCGAGGCCGCCAACCCCACCGCCGACGTGCGGTTCAGCTTCGGCGCCTCGTCGGATCTGGCTACCCAGATCGTCAACGGTGCCCCTGCTGACGTGTTCGCCTCGGCGAACGAGAAGCAGATGAAGGTGGTCACCGACGCTGGCAAGGCAGCTGGCACCCCAGAGCCGTTCACCACCAACGTGCTCACCATCGTGGTGCCCCCGGGCAATCCGAAAGCCATCCGCACGTTCGCCGACCTGGCCAAGCCGGACGTCACCGAGCTCGTGTGCGCCCCGCAGGTGCCCTGCGGTGCAGCCACCGAGCAGATCGAGAAGGCCACCAACATCACGCTGAGCCCGGCCAGCGAGGAGCCCGACGTCAGGTCGGTTCTCGCCAAGGTCCAGGCCAAGGAGGCCGACGCCGGGCTGGTCTACATCACCGACGCCCGCAGCGCCGAGGGGAAGGTCGAGCAGATCAACTTCCCGGAGGCGAAGGACGCGGTCAACGTCTACCCGATCGCCGCGATCGAGGGTGCCCCGCAGGCCCAGCTCGCGGCGGCCTTCGTCGAGTTCGTTCTGGGTCCTGAGGGTCAGCGAGAGCTGACCGCCGCCGGCTTCAGCCCTGCTTCTTGACCCAGACAAGGGATCCGCACACTGTCCGGACGGGGTTACCCGGAGCGCTGTGGGTACCTGCGGTAGCGGCTCTCGGGTTGATCCTGCTGCCGGTGGTCGGGCTGGTCGTGCGGGCGCCCTGGCCCCGGTTCGTCGAGCTGGTCACCAGCGAATCAGCGCTCACGTCGTTGGGGTTGTCGCTGCGCACCGCGGCGGTGTCCACGCTGCTGTGTGTGGTGCTCGGTGGTCCGCTGGCGGTGGTGCTGGCTCGCGGCTCGGTGCCCGGTATGCGGTTGCTGCGCTCGGTGGTCCTGCTCCCGCTGGTCCTGCCACCGGTGGTCGGCGGGTTGGCGCTGCTGTACCTGCTGGGGCGGAGCGGATTCGCCGGATATGCCCTGGACGTGGCGTTCGGCGTGAGCCTGCCGTTCACCACTGCGGCGGTGATCCTGGCGCAGACGTTCGTGGCGATGCCGTTTCTGGTGGTGAGCCTGGAGGGGGCGCTGCGCACCGGCGGGGAGCGCTATGAGGTGATCGCGGCGAGCCTCGGGGCGTCACCGTGGACGGTGTTCCGCCGGGTCACCGTCCCGCTGGTGCTGCCCGGCCTCGGCTCCGGCATGGTGCTCAGCTTTGCCCGCTGCCTGGGCGAGTTCGGGGCCACCATCGCCTTCGCGGGCAGCCTGCAGGGTGTGACCAGGACCCTGCCGCTGGAGGTCTACCTGCAGCGCGAGGTTGACGCCGACGCGGCGATCGCCCTGTCGCTGCTGCTGGTGGTGGTGGCGATCGTTGTGATCGCGGTGGCCCGGCCCCGCTCTGCCGAGGGATTGAGATGAGTCCAGGGCTACACGTCGAGGTCGCCGTGCGCCGTGGCGACTTCGACCTGGACGCGACGGTTCGGGTGGAGCCCGGCGAGGTGGTCGCGGTGTTGGGGCGCAACGGGTCGGGCAAGTCCACCCTGCTCGCTTCGGTGGCCGGCCTGCTGCGCCCGGACACCGGACGGATCGTCCTGGACGGTCGGGTGCTCACCGACACCGCGGCAGGGGTGCAGCTGCCACCGCACCGCAGGCGCGTTGGGTTGCTGGCCCAGGAGCCGCTGCTGTTCCCGCACCTGTCGGTGCTGGACAACGTCGCGTTCGGTCCGCGCTCCGCAGGTACCCGCAAACAGCCGGCTCGGGAGGCCGCATTGCGCCGCCTCACCGAGGTGGACGCGGCGCAGTTCGCGCAGCGGCGGCCTCGTCGGCTGTCCGGTGGGCAGGCCCAGCGCATCGCGCTGGCTCGGGCGCTGGCCTCAGACCCCGACCTGCTGCTGCTCGATGAGCCACTGTCCGCAGTGGACGTGGAGTTCGCCCCCGCGCTGCGATCACTGTTGCGCTCGGTGCTGCAAGACCGGCTCGCCGTCGTCGTCACCCATCAGGTGATCGACGCGCTGGTGCTCGCGGACCGGGTGGTGGTGCTCGACGGTGGCCGCGTGGTGGAGCAGGGCCCGACGCGCGATGTTCTCACCCGTCCGCGCAGCGCCTTCGCCGCGCGGTTGGCTGGGCTGAACCTGGTGCCCGGTATGGCGACGGCCGAGGGGTTACGTGCCGAGGACGGCAGCGAGCTGACCGGTGAGACCGAATCCACCGTCGTCGGCGCTGCGGCGGTCGCAGTGTTCGCCCCCGCCGCGGTGGCCGTCTACATGGATCCGCCCAAGGGCAGCCCGCGCAATGTGATCCAAGATCGAGTCGCAGCGCTGGAGCTGAACGGCACCCTCGTCCGGGTGCGCGGTGCGGCTGGGCTGGCGGCGGACATCACCCCGGTCGCCGCGGTGGAGCTGGGGCTGCACAGCGGCGCCGGGGTGTGGTTCGTCGTCAAGGCCGCCGAGGTCGCCGTCTACCCCACCTGCGCGGCGTAGAGCAGCGCTTGCGGGTCAGCCGTAGGTGGCCCTGGCGTCGTCGTCGCGGTCGGCAACCGGTTGAGCAGCTGCACCATCGCCGCCTGCTGGCATGACGAAGATGGTGCCGCCACCTGGGTCGCGCCGGAACCAGTCGACACGCACAGCGTGTCTCGTCGGTGCGTTGTCCTCAACGATGTCTTGCCCGGCCATCAGAGCCTGTTCCTTCGCGTTCACGTGTCACGGCTGAAGATCAGATGACAGCAACGTTGTGTCACAGGGCCTATCGGTATACTCAGCGGCGGCTACCTCCGCTTCGCTTGCGCGCGGACGGCCGGCGCGGGACACGATGGCCCGACTGTGAACATGGCAAGGTGCGCGCCGCCTCGCTCGGTGGGCTGGTCCCCTGTTCTGGTCGTCGCCAATATCAAGATTCAGCCTGTCCGCCTCAGGCCCGCTTTGTGTTGGCGACGCGTGAAACTGACCCCCTTGGCCAGGACGAAGGAATGGAGACCTCTGCGCCATGCGCCCGCACAGTTTGAGCTGCCAGCTGTGGCTGGCAGTATGGTACTGTGCCGAAGTTGAGTTCACTCTGCGAGCCGCTGTGCTGATATAGGAATTTCGTATCGATAGCCGATTTTTGCGCTGGTCGACTGCCACTGCACGCCACGCCTCATACTGCAACTAGCGGACTGAAAATGTGATTCTGCCGTGTCTAGTAATTCTCCGCTAAATTGGCTTGCCTGTACCCGGTAGTCGGCACGGGACGAGCAAAACAGTCGCAAACTATCGACGGCCTCAATATGTACGCTGATCTCATCAGTAACATAAGCGATGTCCGCAAAATAGGAGTCCTCTTCAAGGTTGCCGTCCAGGATCGCAGCGTACAGTCCCGGCATTTCGACTTGTATTGCGAATGTGCAGCGACGCCGGCTTGGTTCCAGTGATATTGGCACTCGGACGGCTCCTTCCTCAAGTACTATGTGCTCGAATCTCGGATTGTTCAAGATTCTGCTTCTCGCCTTTTTTGTAAGAGTCAATGCCGGATCGAACTCAATTCCATCCACTGAGACTTGCTGAATAGAAAAGCTCTGCCATTCGGGCCCATCCGGGTCGGCGCCACAAAGAATGGGGAAGGTCAACCAGGGGGCGGATGCGTCGGGGGCGGATTCGATTTCGCACTCAATTCGGACGAGAGCGTCACCGTCTATTGATATCTGCACATGGTCAGATCGTCGACGAAATCGAATTAGTCGAGGTACGTGGGCCTCAAGTTCTGAAAGGTGACGAAGTTCTCGGAGGTTGCGTCTGATCGCGTCCAGCAGAATCCAGCCAATAACTACGGCAGCACAAGCCGCTGAAACGTACATCGTCCAACTAAGTACTAAGAACAGACCCTCTCTCGACGCGTCCGAGCGAAGGCTTACCAGAGTTGCAGAAATCGTCAAAATTGTTGTGCTCGCGCCTGTGGTAAAGCTTGCTAGTGCGGGACTTATTCCAGTCTTTTTAAGGTGATCCGTGGAATTTTTGACATGCTCCGTGGGCACTGTCGATCCCTCCTCTGGTGTCATCGCGAGAATAAGTATGCAGCAAGAAGAGAAGAGTGGTCGAACAAGATACTACCGTAGCTGACATATTCGGACAGGGACGCAAGCCTCTCCTCTCGTTGTTCCAATTCTGTACATTCAAGCACGGGCTTCTAAATCGCCCGGGACGCCGGTGCCGCTTGACGATCAGTTCGTAGCAGTCGTTGGTCTCGGTGGCATCCAGGCGCTGAGGGGCTGAATCGTCCAGGACGAGCGGCCCGACGTGGGTGAAGCTGCGCACCTCGGCCTCGATGTTGTTGTCCAGCCGGGCAGCCTTGAGGTGTTTGACGGCTCTCCGGCATGAAGCCGGCCAGGCACACCCAGTACGCCACCGGCATCGTCTACCTCACCCCGGGCCGCTCGGCGCGACTGCTGGACCTTGTCAAAGGCCGTTCCGCGACGGTGCTGGCGACCGACTGGCCCAGTGGACCGAGGTGTGGCGGGCCCAGATCGTCGTCACCGCCGCGCTGGATCCCTTCCGCTGGTATGCCACCGCCCTTGCCGACCAGCTACCCGACGCCGTACGGATGCTGGATGCCTTCCACGTTCCGCAAGCTCGGGTCGACCGCCCTGGACGACGTCCGCCGCCGCGTCCAGCACACCCAGACCGGCCGCCGCGGCCACAAACACGACCCGCTGTATCGGGCGACCCCGACGGCGAGGTCACCGCCGCCCGGGTCATCGCCCAGGATCTGATGGTCCTCTACCAAGCCACCGACCCCGAGACTGGCCGGGCCCAAGCCGACACCGTCATCACCCGCGCACTGTCCTGCCCGTCCCCGAAGTCGCCCACCTGGGCCGCATCCTGTCCACCTGGCGCACCGAGCTACTCGCCTACTTCGACACCGGCGGGATGTCGAATGGATCCACCGAAGCGATCAACCTGCTGATCGAAACCACCCGCCGAACCGGACACGGATTCCACAACTTCGACAACTACCGACTACGCCTACTCCTTTCCCACGGAGGCGTAACTCGCGATCATGAGCGCACACGGATCAGAAGGCCCCGTCCCAGGTTCGTAGCGTAGAGCCCGTTTGATCAGCTTGTCGGCGCGCGCCATCTGCACGCTGTGTCGTCGGCGATCGTTTCGGCGCTGTATGTGGCTACGGGAAGTGACATGCCAACATCTCACCGGAGCACGACAGGCTTCCCCGGAGCCCGGCCGGCGGGCCGAGGCCTGGGAGTGCCATGTCGTGGTGGCGCGCACCGCAGTGTCCGATGACTCTGCAGGTGCTGGGTGCTGTCGTGCTGGTCTGCCTCGGGCTGCTGCTCGGAGTGTCCTGGACGACCCAGCTCTTAGACCGAACTTGCTGTGACTCTCAGTAGCACTGTCCGTCTGACCAGTGTCTGAGCCCGCGACGCACCCACATGTGTAGCCACTAAAACACTGGTGGAGTGAGGGCTGCTGTGGTCTAATTGTCCTGTGA
>JBOHGG010000036.1:0-54807 GCA_050700115.1 Pseudonocardiaceae bacterium | reverse complement strand
AGGCCTGGTCGACCCATGCCATCGCCAGACCCAGCGAGAATTCCTGCACCCCACGGGATGCGAAAAACCTCTCCAGGCGGCGCCAGCAGCCCCGATACCACACCATCGTCGAGGCCTTATAGCCCAGACGCACCAACTCAGCATCCAAGCCAGACACCAATTCGGACACAGCCACCATCGCAGCCGACCCCCAATCACGAAGGCCCGGCACCATGCCGAGCCACCTGATCAGAGTCCGCCTGGATTATGCGCAGCGCCCGACCGCCGCCACCGCCCCCACCAGCGGCAACCCCCAAGCGCTGCGCATAACCCAGCGCTGCTCATAGGGTGGGTTATGTTCAGCTGAACATAAAGACCCTTGGGGTGTGCCAGATACTGTTCCCTGGATGTGACCGGCCTCGGACATGATGCCCGCTTTGAGAAATGCCTTGATCAAAGCCAGGACCCGCTTGTCTCCGACGCGTCTCCGCACCCGATCAAGGACTGCGGAGTGTGACAACTCGTCGAAGCACGCCGTGATGTCCGCCTCGAGCACCCAGTGGTAGTTCCGGGGTGCGGAGGCCATGTAATGGATCTCGGCGATCGCGTCCTGAGCGCGACGTTTCGGGCGGAAGCCGTAGCTGACCGGCTTGAAGTCCGCCTCGAAGATCGGCTCTAGCACCAGCACGAGGGAGGCTTGCACCAGCCTGTCCATCGCGGACGGGATGCCCAGGCGTCTGAACTTCCCCGGCTGGCCGGTCTTGGGGATCATGCGTTCCCGGACCGGTAGTGGGGTGAACTCGCGGGTTTTGAGTTTCTCCCGCGTGTCGTTCAAGAACGCCTCGGCGTCGGCTTCGTCGGAGATGAATGCCGGGATGATCCGGTCCACCCCCGGTGTGCGTGCTCCCTTGTTACCCCGCACCCGTTCCCACGCGACCGCGAGGAAGTCCGGGTGATGGATGAGGTTATACAGATCATCGAACCGGCGACCGGGATCTTCGGTCGCCCATTGGTGCAGCTTGGTCTGCATTCGACGTACCCGCCGCTCTACCCAGAACAGGTCGGGCGACAGTTCACCGGTATTCACCAGCGTCTCCATCCCTTGTAGTACCTCGCGTGCGTGAACCCGCTGGACCCCTTCGCCATGCGCACGGGCTTTCCCCGGCTCGGACTACTACGGGTCCTCCGCCCCACCCCGGACCGTCAGCAGACGACGCGCCTTCCCGAATTGGCCCCCATGGCGGGCGGGCCAAGAGCGGGGATCCGGAATGGTTCCCACGTTCACCATGAACCGATTGTCGGATGAGGTGCCCAGCTATGCCCCTGCGGCATCGCCACGGTTACGCCGCAGGCTTTCACCGTGGCCTCCCGGTCAGCGACCTGAAACCGACCCAAGAGTTCCTCGCCCGCAATGAAAGGCGAGTGCGCACCGCCATCCAGCCCATATCTACCGGGTTTGAGCTGGCGGGAAACTTAAGGGGCGTGATGACGCTGGTTCCTCTCGTACACCTTCCCGTCTCGCTTGCCGGACCCGGACCATCCGATAGTTTCTGGCCCGCCCCGTCGTTGTCGGGGCTGCTTGCCATCCTCCCCGGCGTCTCCCGGATTGGATTGCCCCCAGCTTCACTACGCTGCTGCGACAGCACAGCGGCGGAGGTCTTTCACCTCCGCTCGGTTACATGGCGCCTCGTGGCGCTCGAGATCACCTTCCCAGAAGCCGGGAACCGCACGATCCTCGGCCTCAACCGGACGTTCGCTGATGTTGACCATGTCCCGGATCTTTCCCCTGGCCACGGTCGTCCGTGACCGGTTGACCCGGCGCGTGCGGCCCTGCCGCAGGTCCAGCTTCAGCTGGGTGCGCAACTCACCACGTGCCTGCAAGTACAAGGTCTCGTAAATCGTTTCATGCGACACGCGCATAGTGTCGTCGTCGGGGAACTCCTGACGCAACCGCTTGCTGATCTGCTTGGGAGACCATTTCCGTTGCAGCCCGGAGTTCACCTCGTCATGCAGTCGCGTATTCTCTTCCAATAATCGAGGCTTCGGTCGCGCACGGTTTTCGTCCGCTCGACGCTGGGCTGGTATCGCTCGATACGCTGATCGGCCACCATTACGGGCGACCTCACGTGACACCACGGCGTGGTCCCTGTTCAGCAACCGCCCGATCCACCGATAAGAACGGTTGGCGGCAAGCTCCCGAGAGATGATTTCTCGCTCCTCAGCAAGAATCTCTGCACCTCGCACTGACAATAACTCCTTACTCTTGCCGACTGGATGAGCAGTAGAATATCATTCCAGGTGGTGTACTGACCCTATGACACCAAGACGCCTCGCCGGGGGCTGCGCTTTGGGGCCGATTACTGACTCAGGCGAAAGTGGACTGAGCGTAGGCGATCAGTGCGCTGAGCGCCTCCCCGCCGCCGAACTCGTTGTCGCCGGAGGTGTTCATCTGTGGGACGGCCGCCTCGGCGCTACAGACGCCGACGACCCTGGGCCACGGCTCATTTTCCCACCAGCCCCACACGGGCCCACCTGAATGGCCGGGCGTGGTGTCGTTGAAGTGGCCCAGCACCAGACCGGTCTGGCCGCTCAAGCTCTGACTCGCCGCGCTTGAAATGACACAGCTGCCCTGGTAGGACGGCCGTTGGCCGTTGGCCAGATCTCCCGGGTAACCGATGTGCTGCCAGTAGGCGCCGCCGTTCCAGGCCGAGTCGTAGGCACGGTAACCGGGCCATCCGACCGAATCGCCGACACGCTGGTTCATGACCAATACGACGTAGTCGAAAGCGGTCTCGAGGTCGGTCAGGCCACCCTCGGCCTGGTTCCACCAGATCACGTTGGTGGCGTAGAACTCGCCCCAGGGGCCATTGCCCCCGTCGTAGCCGGGGGAGAACTTTACCCAGCCGATCTGGCCACTTCCGTTGTCCCAGTCGATGCAGTGACTGGCGGTGAGCACGAGGCGGGAGCCGATCGTGGCACCCGCGCAGGCACCGTTCGCCGTCCAGACACGACCCCCGGTCCGCCAGGGAAAGGTGGTGTCCGAGAACAGGTACCGGTCGTCGGCCCCAAAGATGTTGACCGGGCGGTCCTCCCCGGGGCCAAGGCGCAGCGGCCGGCCCCCTTTCGCGAGCTCCGGCTGGAAGCGGACACCGGCATGGGCCAGGCGGTTGCCGTCGAGTTCGGTGACGGTACGAAACTGGTCGAAAGTCTTGCGGTCGAGTTGGATCCCTTCAGCTACCGGTGGCGCGCCCTGGATGCGAACACCGTCGCCGCGTCCGCGTATCCGGAGCCGGTAGTTGCGAGCGTTTTTTTCGTCGCGCACGAGTTCCGCTTCCGCACCCTCCGGTAGCTCGAACACGGCCAGGTCGGCGTCGGTGGTGTCCGGCGCTGGACCCTCCGGACGCAGCGCCTCACGTGCTGCCAGTTCCTTCGTTTCAATGGGCTGGGTCATGTCCACTCCTCATCGGTTGGTGACGGATGCCACAGGAACAAGAGCTGGTCCGGTCGTCTCCTGATACAGCCCTGGCCGACGGCGAGTGATTAGCCGCGCCCGCCCTGGGGCCTGCCAGCGTCGCAGGACGCGAGCCTGGCAGTTCTGTTGTGACCTTGGGACGTTGGGAAGTGGCCGCACGAGGAAAGCGCCATGAGCGGGAGCGCGACGGTATCTTGGCCGCCGTGGACGTCTGGGGGACTTTCGGGGAGCTGGTCGGAGAGCTCGATTACTCGATGTTCATCGTCACCGTCCGCGCAGACGACGAGCGGGCGGGTTGCCTGGTCGGCTTTGGTTGCCAGACCAGCATTGCCCCGCCGCGATTCCTGATCTGCCTGTCACGCAAGAACCACACCTACCGGGTGGCGACCGGGGCCGACCTGCTGGCCGTGCACTTCCTGCCACGGCAGACCGAGGAGCTGGCCGAACTTTTCGGTGGCCACAGCGGTGACGATGTGGACAAGTTCGCCCGCTGCGGCTGGCAGCCCGGCCCGGGAGGGCTGCCGATCCTGCAGGAGTGCGGGAACTGGTTCGTGGGGCGGGTGCTAGAACGGCTCGACCTCGGTGATCACGTCGGTTTCCTGCTCGAGCCGATCGCGGCCCACCGGGACGGCAGCCAGGCGCCTTTCGAGTTCTCCCGGGCCAAGAACATCGCACCGGGGCATCCGGCGTGAGCGCGAATCCGGTGTCGCTGCGCAGGCTGTTGCCCGAGCCCGGGACCGTCACGGCCATCGAGGCATTGGAGAGCCTGGCACTCGCCGATCTGGCCGCTGATCACCGCCCGTACGTGGTGCTCAACATGGTGACCACTGCCGATGGCAAGGCGACTGTGGCGCATCGCAGCGCCCCCATCAGCAACCCCGCCGATCGGCAGCTGTTCCACGAACTGCGGGCGCACGTTGACGCGGTCCTGGTCGGCGCTGCCACGGTGCGCACCGAGCGGTACGGGCGCCTGGTCCGTGACCCGCAGCGCCGGGCGCGCCGAGTCGCCCGCGGGTTGGCGCCAGACCCGCTCGCGGTCGTCGTGAGCGGCCGGCTCACCCTGACCCCCGACCTGCCGCTGCTGGCTGACCAGCACTCCCGCGTGGTCGTGCTCACCGGCAGCGCCGCCGAACTCGATGAGTGCGCGGCGCAGGTCAGCTACCTACGCCCGCCACCAGGCGAAAAACTGGACCTGTCCGTGATGCTCGCCCGGTTACGCGCCGAGCATGGCATCCGCTCGGTGCTGTGCGAGGGCGGGCCGACGCTCAACGCCTCGCTGCTGCCCGCCGGACTGGTCGACGAGCTGTTCCTGGCCATCGCGCCAGCACTGGCCGGTAACGCTGGTTCGCTGTCCATCGTCGATCAGGCACCGCTAGCCGAGCCCGTCGCACTCGACCTCAGATGGCTGCTGGAGTCCGAGGGTCAGCTGTTCGCCCGGTACGCGTTGCGGCAGCCACTCGGTTAGAAGTGCCCGATCTCGTCCCAGCCCGCCACATCCCGCGGCCGCCGTGGATCGGGCCCGACGTACTGCGCCGCAGGACGGACCAGCCGGCTCGTGCGTTTCTGCTCCATGATGTGCGCACACCAGCCCGCGGTGCGGGCGCAGGTGAACATCGCCGACATCATGTGCGGCGGGACCTGCGCGAAGTCGAGGATCACCGCGGCCCAGAACTCGACGTTGGTCTCGATCGCCCGGTCCGGACGCCGCTCCCGCAGCTCGGCCAGCGCGGCGTGCTCCAGGGCTACCGCCACGTCGTGGCGCGGCGCACCGAGCTCCTTGCAGATCCGGCGCAGCACTCGGGCTCGGGGGTCCTCGGCTCGGTACACGCGATGGCCGAAGCCCATCAGCCGCTCGCCGCGATCCAGGATCCGGCGCACCACGGCGGCGGCGTCGCCGGTGCGCTCCACATCCCCGATCATCGGCAGTACCCGCGCCGGCGCGCCACCGTGCAACGGACCGGACATCGCGCCGATCGCCCCGGACAGGCAGGCGGCGACGTCGGCACCGGTGGAGGCGATCACCCGAGCGATGAAAGTTGAGGCGTTGAGCCCGTGCTCCGCGGCGGCGACCCAGTAGGCGTCCACGGCCTTGACGTGTGCCGGGTCGGGGTCTCCGCGCCACCGGGTCATGAAGCGCTCGGTGATGGTGGAGCACTGGTCGATCTGATGCTGCGGGACGGCGGGCTGGTGGATTCCGCGGGCCGACTGCGCCACGTAGGACAGCGCCATCACCGACGCCCTGGCCAGCTCCGCGCGGGTCTGCGTATCGGAGCTGTCCAGTAGCGGGCGGTAGCCCCAGACCGGGGCGAGCATCGCCAGCGCTGCTTGCACGTCGACCCGGACGTCACCGGTGTGTACCGGCAGCGGGAACGGTTCGGCTGGTGGCAGGCCGTGCCCGAAGCGTCCATCGGTCAGCAACGCCCAGACGTCGCCGAAGGTCACGTGTCCGGCAAGGTCCTCGATGTCCACGCCGCGATATCGCAACGCTCCGCCGTCCCGATCTGGTTCGGCGATCTCAGTGTGGAAGGCGACCACGCCCTCCAGCCCCGGCTTGAAGCCCGTGGCGGTGTCCGCCACCAGCCCGTTCAACGCAGTCACGCCGTCCTCCTCGCGCGATAGGCCCTCAAATTGGGCACGCGCGGGTCGCTGACCGGCCAGCGGGTTGGCGGCGCGCCACACTGCGGCGCCGCGCGGGCTCGCTCACTGTGCACCCGATCCCCACCCGGCGGCAAGCGGGCCGCCGAGGACGTAGGTTTGTAGGCAGTCGGACCGTGAAACGGGGAGCGTGCGACGTGACGGCTGGTGGGACGCAACGGGGGCAGCCGGCCACCGACCTGGCTCAGATGCGGGTCGCTTACCCCGTGATCGACCTGGACGAAGCCGACCTGGCCAGCACCTGGGACGAGCAGCTCGCGGGGTGGCTTGATGACGCCGTGGTTGCTGGCTTGCCCGAGCCCAATGCAATGGTGCTGGCCACCGCGGACGCCGACGGGCTGTCCAGCTCCCGGACCGTACTGGCCAAGGCCCTCGACTCGCGGGGTGTTGTCTTTTACACCAACCTCACCTCCCGCAAGATGCACGACATCCACGCCACCGGGTTCGCTGCGGCCACGTTTCCGTGGATTGCGCTGCACCGTCAGGTGCACCTGCGTGGACCGATCGAGCTGGTCACGCCACAGGAGTGCACGGCCTACTGGCAGACCCGCCCGCGGGGTACGCAGCTGGGGGCGTGGGCTTCAGCGCAGTCCACAGTGGTGCCGGACCGGCACGCCCTGGACGACGCCCTGGAGGAGGTCGCCGCGCGGTTCGCCGGCGCCGAGCAGGTGCCGTTGCCGGCGCACTGGGGTGGGGTGCGGATCCGCCCGGTGAGTGTGGAGTTCTGGCAGGGCAGGCCGAACCGGATGCACGACCGGCTGCGCTACCAGGTCGGCGACGACGGCCGATGGACGGTTGCTCGGCTCGCGCCGTGACTCCCACCGCGCCCCATCATGCGTGACTCAACGCGCGGTGACCGCCAGACTACGTTCCCATGAGCGAGACGACGGCACCGGACACGGCCGCGGGCGGTGAGGTCCAGACCGAACTCAAACGGGTGATCGGGCCGAAGCTGCTGTTCTTCTTCGTGATCGGCGACATCCTGGGCACCGGTATCTACGCGCTGACCGGCAACGTCGCGGGGGAGATCGGCGGGGCCTTGTGGATACCGTTCGTCGGGGCCTTCCTGGTTGCCTTCCTTACCGCGTTCAGCTATCTGGAGTTGGTCGGCAAGTACCCCCGGGCGGCCGGGGCGGCGCTGTATACCAACCGAGCGTTCGGGATCCCGTTCC
The DNA here is from genome assembly GCA_050700115.1 of Pseudonocardiaceae bacterium. GTDB lineage: Bacteria > Actinomycetota > Actinomycetes > Mycobacteriales > Pseudonocardiaceae. The sequence goes on along the minus strand of JBOHGG010000036.1, from coordinate 47,529 downwards.
TGACCTTCATCGTCGCGTTCGCGGTGATGAGTTCGGGCATCACCAGCGCCTCCTCGGCGGCGGTGGCGTTCGGCCAGACGTACCTCAAGGCGTTCATCACCTTGCCCGTCTGGGCGGTCGCGATCACGTTCATCGCACTGCTCGCGCTGGTCAACTTCCGGGGCGTCGGCGAGTCGCTCAAGGCCAACGTGGTGCTCACCTGCATCGAGCTGTCCGGGCTGCTGATCATCATTGCGATCGGGGTTTATGCGGTTGGCTCGGGCCAGGGTGAACCGTCGCGGCTGACCCAGATCGACACCGCCGACTCCGGTGTGCTGCTGGCGATCACCTCAGCCACCGCGCTGGCCTTCTTCGCGATGGTCGGTTTCGAGGACTCGGTGAACATGGCCGAGGAGTGCAAGCAACCAGCCAAGATCTTCCCGCGCGCGATGCTGCTCGGCATGGGCGTCGCCGGGCTGATCTACGTGCTGGTCGCGATCACCTCGTCGCTGCTGGTACCCGCCGACCGGCTGGCTGCGCTGGAGAGTGCCGCCCTGCTCGAGGTCGTCAAGATCGGCGCACCCGCCTTCCCACTGGGTCTTTTCGCCGTCATCGGGCTCTTCGCGGTGATCAACTCGGCGTTGATCAACATGCTGATGGCCAGCAGGCTCGTGTACGGCATGGCAGGCGAGCGGATCATCCCTCACGTGATGGGCACGGTGCATCCGGCCCGGCGCACCCCATGGGTATCGATCTTGTTCACCAGCGGGATCGCCGTGATCCTGGTCAGTTTCGTCCCGTTGGCCGGCCTGGCGGGTACGACATCGCTGCTGCTGCTCGCGGTCTTCACCCTGGTCAACGTCGCCTGTCTGGTTCTTCGCAAGAAGAGCGTCGAGCACGAGCACTTCCGTGCCCCGACCTGGAGCCCATGGCTCGGGGCGCTGCTGTGCGGCTACCTGGTGACCCCGTTGTCGGGCCGCGACCCTGAGCAGTACCTGCTCGCAGGCGTGTTGCTGGCGGTCGGAGTCCTGCTCTGGCTAGTCAATCGGCTGTTCGTGGGCAGGGTTGAGTTCGACCCGGCCAAGCTGTCCCGCGAGTGAGTTACCTTGGAGTGTGTCGTCGCCGCCGACGGTGCCGCTATTGCCCGACCGGCTATCGCAGCGTTGCGCGCCGTCCGACAGTGAGAGGGACCGCTATGCCTGACGCCACCGCGTCCGAAGTATCGGTTGGACCGTCCAGCAACAGCCGTGACGAACCCAGTAATGATCGTACCAGTAGTGATCATGCCAGTGTGACCGTGAGTTACCCGGGTGGGCAACATCGGATGTCGGTTACCAAGGCCACTCAGGGTGCTTCCGGGATCAGCCTGGGCACCCTGCTGGCCAACACCGGAATGGTCACCCTCGATCCGGGATTTGTGAACACCGCCACGTGCACTTCGGAGATCACCTACATCGACGGGGATGCGGGCGTGCTTCGCTACCGCGGTTACCCGATTGCGCAGCTCGCCGAGCACTCGACCTTCCTGGAGACCAGTTACCTGCTGATCTACGGGGACCTGCCGACCAGCGGCCAGTTGGAGAACTTCACCGACGCGATCCGCATCCACACCTTGCTGCACGAGGACCTCAGACGTTTCTTCGACGGTTTCCCGCGCGATGCCCATCCGATGCCGGTGCTGTCCAGCGCGGTGTCCGCACTGTCCACCTTCTACCAGGACAGCCTCAACCCGTTCGACCACGAGCAGGTGGAGATCTCCACGGTGCGGCTGCTGGCCAAGCTGCCCACCATCGCGGCCTACGCCTACAAGAAGTCGACCGGCCAGCCGTTCCTCTACCCGGACAACTCCCTGAGCCTGGTGCACAACTTCCTGCGGATGACCTTCGGCCTTCCCACGGAGCCCTTCGAGGTCGACCCGGTGGTGGCCGACGCGCTGGACTTGTTGTTCGTGCTGCACGCCGACCACGAACAGAATTGCTCGACCTCCACTGTGCGGATGGTCGGCTCCGCGCAGGGCAACCTTTTCGCGTCGATCTCGGCGGGGATCAATGCGCTGTTCGGCCCGCTGCACGGCGGGGCGAACCAGTCGGTGCTGGAGATGCTGGAACGTATCCACACCGATGGGGATGACGTGGACACTTTCGTGAGGAAGGTGAAAAACCATTCCGACGGCGTGCGGTTGATGGGATTCGGGCATCGGGTGTACAAGAACTTCGACCCACGTGCCAAGATCGTCAAGAAGACCGGGGACGAGATCCTGCACAAGCTGGGGGTCAACGACCCGCTGCTCGACATCGCCCTGACGCTGGAGGAGAGGGCGCTCGCCGACAGCTACTTCGTCGAGCGCAAGCTTTACCCCAACGTCGACTTCTACACCGGTCTGATCTACCGGGCGATGGGTTTCCCGACCAGGATGTTCACGGTGCTCTTCGCGCTGGGACGGCTACCGGGCTGGATCGCGCACTGGCGCGAGATGATCAGCGACCCGGAAACCAAGATCGGTAGGCCGCGTCAGGTCTACACCGGGCACACCGAGCGGGAGTACACGCCGATCACGCAGCGTTGATCTTTTGTGGTGCGGGATCGCCCGTTGGGCGGTGCGCGACCTCCTGCGCAACGCGTACGGTGCCCGCAGGCCGAACCCCGGGAGCCGAATGTCCATGCGCACCATCCAGTGGGTCGACGGACACGTCGATGTGATTGACCAGACCGCCCTGCCGCAACAGCGGCGGGTGGCGCTGCACACCGTCAGCCAGGTGGTGGACGCGATCCGCCGGTTGGTCGTGCGCGGCGCGCCCGCGCTGGGTGCGCTGGGTGCGCTGGGCGTTGCGCTCGCGGCGGCGCGGTCGGCCGAACATGGCTATGACGCCGATGCCGTGCGGGCCGACGCTGATCGCATCGCCGGGGCCCGCCCGACGGCGGCGCATCTGGGCTGGGCGGTGCAACAGGTGCTGCCCGCGGTGCCGCGGGGCCACGCAGCAGTGCTGGCCGCCGCGCAGGCGCTGGTGGAGGCCGACGTGCGGGCGTGCGCCACGCTGTCGCGGCTCGGTGCCGCGCTGCTGCGCAGCTACGTCGGCGACCGGCCGATGGTGCTGCACACGCACTGCAACGCGGGTGCGCTGGCCTGTGTGGAGTGGGGCACCGCGCTCGGCGTGGTCCGGACGCTGCACGCCGACGGTCTGGTCCGGATGGTGGTGGTCGGGGAGACTCGCCCGTTGCTGCAGGGGACCCGGATCACCGCGGTAGAACTCGCCCAACTCGGGGTGCCGCACCAGGTGGTTGTCGACGCCGCGGGTCCGGGGCTCATCGCCAGTGGGCGGGTGGACGCGGTCATCGTCGGAGCCGATCGGATCGCCGCCAACTACGACGTGGTGAACAAGGTGGGCACCTACCCGCTGGCGCTGGCCGCGGCCCGGGCCGGCATCCCGTTCGTGGTGGCTGCCCCGTCCGCCACGCTCGACCCATACACGCCCACCGGCGCGGACGTGACCATCGAGCACCGAGACCCCGACGAGGTGCTGCTGGTCGGCGGCTGGCGGATGGCGCCGGCCGAGTCCACCGCGCTGAACCCGGCCTTCGACGTGACCCCGGCTGACCTGGTCACCGCGATCGTCACGGAGTCCAGGGTGATCGAGCCGGCGGGCTTGGAGCAGGTGGTCCGGGTCCCCGCGATGCGGGCGGTGCCGGCTCGCTGACCCGCTCAGCCAGCGGGCCGTCGGGCAAGCCATTCGCCGGCGTGCTCGGCCTCGCTACCGATGGTCGTGGAGTCGCCGTGCCCGGTGCGCACCTCGGTCTCAGCGGGCAGCGCCAGCAGGCGGGTCCGGATCGAGCCGATGATCTCGTCGAAATCCGAGTAGGACCGGCCGGTGGCGCCCGGGCCGCCCTGAAACAGGGTGTCCCCGCTGAACACGACGTTGAGGTCGGGGGCGTGCAGGCAGCACGAGCCGGGGGAGTGCCCGGGGGTGTGCAGCACCCGCAGCGCGGTACCCGCGACCCGCAGCACGTCGCCGTCGGTGAGTTCGGCCTCCGGTGGTGGGGTGTCCGGGTGCGCGAGCCGCCACAGCACGTGCTCAGCGGGGTGCAACAGCACCGGGGCGGCCAGCGTGCGGGACAGTTCCGGTGCGGCGCTGACGTGATCGTCGTGGGCGTGGGTGCACACGATGCCCAGCACCCGCCGGTCGCCTACCGCGGCGGCGATCGCCGCTGCGTCGTGCGCGGCGTCGACGACGATCACCTCCCGGTCGTCGCCGACCAGCCAGACGTTGTTGTCCACCGCCCACGTCCCGCCGTCAAGGCTGAACGTGCCCGACGTGACCACCCGTTCGATCACTGCGCTCCCCTCCGTCCGCAACTCACGAGCGGTGTAGCAGCACAACGCTGCGCAGCACCTCGCCGCGCTCCATCTTCTCGAAGGCCGGCTCCACCTCGTCCAGGCCGATCGTCTCGGAGACGAACCTCTCCAGCGGTAGCCGTCCCTGCAGGTGCAGGTCGACCAGCATCGGGAAGTCCCGCTCGGGCAGGCAGTCGCCATACCACGACGACTTGAGCGCCCCGCCGCGGCCGAAGAACTCCAGCAGGGGAATGCTGGGCACCATCAGGTCCGGAGTGGGCACCCCGACGAGCACCACCGTGCCCGCCAGGTCGCGGGCAAAGAACGCCTGCTCCCAGGTCTCCGGCCGGCCGACCGCGTCGATCACGACGTCGGCTCCGAAACCACCGGTGTGGGCCCGTACCGTTTCGACGACGTCGGACTCGCGGGCGTTGATCGTGTGCGTGGCGCCGAAGTCGGTGGCCCACTGCAGCTTGCCGGGGTCGATGTCGACGCCGATGATCGTCGTTGCGCCCGCCAGCACGGCACCGGCGATGGCAGCATCACCTACCCCTCCGCACCCGATCACCGCCACCGAGTCGCCGCGGGTGATGCCGCCGGTGTTGATCGCCGCGCCGAGTCCGGCCATCACCCCGCAACCGAGCAGCCCGGCGACCTCCGGCGCGATCGCGGGGTTGACCTTGGTGCACTGGCCACTGTGGACCAGGGTCTTCTCGGCGAACGCTCCGATACCCAGCGCGGGTGACAGCGCGGTGCCGTCGGACAGCCTCATCGACTGGGCGGCGTTGTGGGTGTTGAAGCAGTACCAGGGTTTGGCCCGCCGGCACGCGCGGCAGCGACCGCACACCGCGCGCCAGTTGAGGATGACGAAGTCGCCAGACGCCACGGTGTCGACGCCGTCGCCTACGGCCTCCACCACGCCGGCGGCTTCATGCCCGAGCAGGAAGGGAAACGCGTCGTTGATCCCGCCCTCGCGGTAGTGCAAGTCGGTGTGGCACACCCCGCACGCCTTCACCGCGACCAGCGCCTCACCCGGGCCGGGGTCCGGCACCTGCACGGTCTCCACCGTTACCGGCGCGCCCTTGTCGCGCGCCACCACCCCACGCACCTCATGGCCCACCGCGACCACCCCCGTTACTCGACCCTAGTGCTTGTCGATGACCCCGTGCTCGATCACGCCGACGGTGGCCAGCCTGCCACGAAGGATGCGTGCATCGCGATACGGTCGGCCTGCCACGGCAGCATCGGGAATGGCACCGGAACCCGTTCCGGAATTCCCACCGGAACGGGGTCCATGCCGAGGTAGCGGCGCTTGCGCTCAGCGGGCCTTGCGGGCGCGCTTCTTGGCGCGCTTCTTGCGCTTGGCCGGCTTCGCGGTGATCGCCAGCAACAGCCCACCGAGTACGCCCGCGTTCTTGATGAAATGCTGCCGGTGGGCCTTACGATCGTCGGGGTAGCCCCCGGCCCAGAACGGATGCTCGGCTACCGTGCTCGGGATCAGCTCCACGGCGAGCACCGTCGCAGCAATTCGGGGCGCCCACCCGACCGCCATCATCAGGCCGGCGGCGACTTTCACCGCAGCGCCCGCCTGCACAATCAAACCCGGATTGACCGGCTGGTTCGTAGGTAACATCCCCTGTCCCTTAGCCAGCAGCGGCGCGGCCGCCTCGATCTTCGGCTTCGGGTTGATCAGGGTTTCCACCCCGCTGGCGACGGAGACAGCGGCGAGCAGTGGACGGGCAATGCGACGCAGCAACACGGCGGCTCCTTTCCGAGCTCTTCGCTTTCGCACCGTAGCCCCCCTGCGCCGCCGCGAGCGTGAAGCCACCCATCCGGGTCAGTGCAGCGTTTGCCGATCACTAGGTTGGGGTAGCGGGTGTCTCCATAGGACCGCCCTATGAACTCCCTGCCCGCGCCGGGTATGCATGGAGAGGAGAGGCACGTGACTCAGCTGTTATTCACTCACGACCCTGGAGCGCAGCGTGGCCGAATCTCGGGACCCCGTCGCGGATCTGCGGCGGATCGCCTTCCTCCTGGAACGCGCCCACGAGCAGACCTACCGAGTTCGAGCATTCCGCACTGCGGCCGCGGTGCTGGCCGCGCGGGATGACCTGGCGCAGCGCGCTCGGGCGGGCACGCTGACCGCGCTGACCGGGGTCGGCGAGGTCACCGCCCGCTGCGTCACCGAATCCCTTGCCGGGGAGCAGCCGGTTTACCTGCGTCGGCTGGAGGCCCCAGAAAAGGTGGCAGAAGGTCTGACATCGGAAGGGGCGGCCCTGCGCTCGGCGCTGCGCGGGGACTGCCACACCCACTCCGATTGGTCCGACGGCGGCTCCCCGATCGAGGAGATGGCTGTCACCGCCCGCGAGCTCGGTCACGAGTACCTCGTATTGACTGATCACTCGCCGCGGCTGACCGTCGCCAACGGACTGTCCGCGCAGCGGCTGCGCCGCCAGCTCGACGTCGTCGCCGATCTTAACGAGAACCTCGCCCCGTTCCGGATCCTCACCGGAATCGAGGTGGACATCCTCACCGATGGTGCGCTGGATCAGTCCGAAGAGCTACTAGCGTTATTAGACCTTGTCGTCGCCTCGGTGCACTCGCAGCTGCGGATGCCGGCTGCGGAGATGACGAAGCGGATGCTCACCGCAGCGGCCAATCCTCATGTCGACGTGCTCGGGCACTGCACCGGCCGGATGGTGAGCGGCTCGCGTCAGCGCCCCGAGTCGCAGTTCGACGCTGGTGCGGTGTTCGCTGCCTGTGCCGAGCACAGCGTCGCGGTCGAAGTCAACTGCCGCCCCGAGCGGCTGGACCCACCTAAACGGCTGTTACGGCTCGCCGTCGAGGCGGGCTGCACGATCGCCATCGACTCCGACGCGCACGCCCCCGGGCAGCTCGACTGGCTGCCCTACGGGTGCGAACGGGCCGCCGCCTGCGGGGTGACCGCCGATCGGGTGGTGAACACCTGGTCGGCCACGGAGCTGCGGCACTGGGCTGCCGGTTAACCGGTGTGTCCGCACGCTGTGCTCGGGGTGTCCGCACGCTGTGCCCGTCGACCTGCGGGGGAGTCAGCCCATCAGGGCTTTTGTCGCGGCGATGAGCAGTGCCTCCCGATCGGCGATCTTGATGCGGGTGCGTCCAGCCGCAACCCCGAGCGCCTGCTCGGCAGCGTCGATGGCTTCCCAGCCAGCCCAGGTGACCACCCCGACGCCACGCTGGGCGAGTTTGGCGATGATCGCGTCAGGATCGCGGTGGCGCGCACGGGGCAGGGCGTCAAGGTCGGCGAGGAGTTGTTCGACGGTTTCCTTGGCGTCGCCCTTATTGGTGCCGATCACCCCGGTGGGCCCGCGCTTGATCCAGCCGACCACATACTCGCCGGTTGCTACCGAACCATTGCGCTGCACCCGGCCGGCCACGTGCGGGATGACTCCGGTCCGTTCGTCGAACGGGACGCCGGGTAGTGGCAGCCCGCGATACCCCACCGAGCGCAACAGCAGCTGGGCCGCCAGCGTCACCCGCTCACCGGTGCCGGCGACACCACCGGAACCGTCCAGGGTGTTGCGCTCGCACTCCACTGCCTCCACCCGCCCGGCCCCGTGCACGGCCACCGGGGCGAGCAGGAAGCGCAGGTGGATGCGCCGCGACCGGCCCTGCTGCGACCGGGTGGACCACTCCTGCAGCGTCTCGAGGTTGCGCCGCACCGCCTTATTGGTCGCCACGACCTCCTCGCCGGCCTCGTCGAGCAACAGCTCGGCGGGATCGACCACCACGTCGGCATTGGCCAGCTCGCCCAGCTCGCGCAGCTCCTTGGTGGTGAACTTGGCCTGCGCAGGTCCGCGCCTGCCGACAATGTAGATGTCACTGACGGCGCTGGCGTCGAGCACCTTCAGCACGTGATCGGGCATATCCGTGGGATGCAGCTCCTCAGCAGTCTTGGCGAGGATGCGAGCCACGTCCACGGCGACGTTGCCTACCCCGACCACCACCGCGCTGCGCGCATCCAGAGTGAATGCGTCCACCTCGGCATCCGGGTGGCCGCAGTACCAGGCCACGAACTGGGTTGCGGAGAAGCTGCCGGGGAGGTCCTCGCCGGGGATGGACAGCCGACGATCCACCGATGACCCGGTCGCGTAGACCACCGCGTCGTAATACTCCCGCAGCTCGTCCACGCTCACCCCGACACCCAGTTCGATCCCGCCGAGGAAACGGACACTCGGTCGCTCCAGGATCTTGCGCAGCGTGATCTCCAGCGACTTCATCTTCAGGTGGTCCGGCGCCACGCCATAACGCAGCAGCCCATACGGGCAGGGCAGCCGATCCACAACATCTACCGACACCTCGCCGTGCTTGCTCAGCTCATCGGCGGTGTACAGCCCGGAAGGGCCGGACCCGATCACCGCTACCCGAACCGGTCCGGACAAAGCTCACGCACCTCCTAGCCGACACACTGGCAAATCGCAGACCCGACGTTACGCCACAGGGGCGACAAGTCGGCGAAGCGATGCGACGCTCAGCCCGTCTCGCAGCTGCGGGTCGCCGCGCAAGACTGAGACGCCACCCGGGCGGGCCAGGTCGTCGAGCACGGCAACCGCGCCGGACAGGTCGTGGTCACGGGTGTACCCGTTGACCACCGCCACGCAGCGCAGTCCCGCGGCGACGGCGGCATGTACCCCATTGGCCGAGTCCTCCACGGCTATTGCGCCGACGGGGCCGAGGTTCAGGCGAACCAGCGTCTCCAGGTAGACGGCCGGGTCAGGCTTGAGGTTTGTAATGTCGGACCCGGTGACCACGATGTCGAATACATCGAGCCCGAAAAGTATGTCGAGCAACGGCAGCACCCAGTCGCCGGTCCCGGTGGTTGCGACCGCAGTGGCCACGCCCTCGGCCCGCAGCGCATTAATCAATCCCGCCGCGCCCGGCCGTGCCTCCATCGCGCCGGTGCGGACCAGCGCGGCAAAGCGGCGGGTTTTGTCCCGGTGCAGTTCGGTCGCAAGCGCAGCGGCCTCGGCAGGGGGATGTCCTTGAGAGTGGAGATAGCCTTCGATGCGCCGGCGACCGCCGGTTGTGGTGAGCAGTTCGCCGTATTCCAGCACGCTCCACCGGTAATCCAGCCCGGCGGCCTCGAATGCCTCGTTGAATGCCACCCGATGGCCGTCGCGCTCGGTGTCGGCCAGCGTCCCGTCCACGTCGAAGATGACGGCCCGCAGCGGTTCTATCGCCGGCGGCGGGTCTGCGTCCGGACCGGTAGCTGGCCGAGTGGTCGACATGGAACGCAGGATAGGGCCGCTCGGTGGGAGCCGGCCTCCCTCGGCGGGGTGGAACCGTCGGGGATCCGGCCGAACCGCGACTTAGCCGCCCGCTCTACTCGTCGGTCCCGACCGGCGGCCTCGGGACCCGTGGAACTCGGCCCGCACCGCCATCGCGTCCCGTGGCCGGCTCCCTGGCCGATCCGGACGTCGTCCAAGACCACTTTCCACAGCTCGTGAAGATCTCTTTTGCAAGTCGTGCTGCGTGTGAGAAGTAGTTTGACGGTTGCCCTGAGCGACCCGGGTCTCACCGGCCCCGGTCTGGCGGGCAGGTTCGTGGCGGTCCTGCCAGCCGTCGGTAAGGGCGCCCAGAGCGTCGATGAGATTGCGCACCGAGTCGAAGGTTCCGCGGCGGATGGCCTGGTGGGTGATGATGCCGAGGGAGACCTCGACGAGCTTGAGCCACGGGTCGGGATGATCTGCACCTTGCGCAGCGCTGCCCGGGACCGGCCGATGTAACGCCGCAGCGCGCTGGGATAGGTTGAGGTAGAGACCACTGAGGTCACGGACCTGAGCCTGCCGCTTGAGGTCGGTGGCGAAGGTGAACGTCTCGACGTGCTGCGGATCGATGCCCCACCTACGCCAGATCCGGGCCACGGTGGCGAAGGAGATGCCCAGATGTTTGCCCAGCAGGCGGGATGACCAATGGTCAACACCCAGGTGCGCTGGCGGGTGCCCGCCGTCGGTGAGCGTGGTGGCCACCACCTTGAGTTCATCGACCACGACCGGCCGACCGGGCCGGGGCAGATCACCGAGCGCGTTGATCCCCCCGGCGGCGTAGCGGTTACGCCAGCTGATCACCGTCGGCCGGCTTGACCCGGTCCGGTGGGCGATCTCGGTGTTCGTCAGGCCCTCCGCGGACATCAGCACGATCCGTGCTCGATGAGCCACGCTCGCCCGGACCGCCGCCGAGCGTGCCAACGCCTCCAGACGGCCGCGGTCGCCCTCGTGAAGGACTAACGGAGCGGCGACAGCCATGCCTCATGGTCCCGCAACTTGGACTGTAAAACAACTATCAACACGGGGCATACGCTGTGGCGCTTGTCGCGGATCGCAGCCACGTTCGGGGCACGTAGATCCTCTTGACACGTCCAGCTCATCCGTGTGGACTAGTGCTCCGCGTCACATGTAACGGACGCGCTGCCAGGCAACCCCAAGACAGTAGAGACGCCGGCACCGCAGCGAGAGGGGCACACGATGGCGATCGAGTCCGACGGCCACAGTCGAGGCAACCCCCGGATCTATGAGCTGATCGAGAACGCTCCCAAGGTCGGGAAGAGCCCGACGATCTGGGCCTGGCCGGAGGTAGTGGACTGGCTGCGGGTGGCCGGTCAACCGGTGCCCGGGCCGTGGCCGCCCCATCAGCAGCCGCGGCCGAACCCCGAGGAAGAGAGCATCCCGGTGGCCGTTGTCGAGCCGGAGCGCCCGGAGCCGCAGGCGGCGCCCCCTTCCTCACCGCGTCCCGCCCCGCGTCAGAGTCAGAGCCGTGGGTGGCCGGACGGCCCGGAGGACGACACCTCTGCGCCACGTCAAGGCCGTGGGTTGCTGGATTCCTAAGCCGCTCGACCCTTTTGCGGCTGTAATCAATCGTCCGGCGTGGAGCCCGAATAGGGTTATCTGCGGGTGGGCCTTATTTCGAATATCTTTTCCGTGGATCGTTCAGGAGACTAGGAGGATCTGGATGTACCCGTCTCGTTTCCACTATGAGGCGCCACGTTCGCTTGACGAAGCGTTCAGCCTTTTGCAGAAATACGGTGACGAGGCGAAGGTGCTCGCAGGCGGGCAGAGCCTCATCCCACTGATCAAGCTACGTTTCGCCGCGCCAGCGGTCATTATTGACCTCAACAATATCCCCGGGCTCGAATACCACGATGAAGATTCGGACGGGTCACTGCGCATCGGTGCGCTATGCCGGCACCGGACTCTGGAGCGGTCCCAGCTCCTCAGGAGCAAGTACCCCACCATGTCGATCTGCGCGCCCCTCATCTCCGACCCGATGGTTCGTAGCCGTGGAACCTTGGTCGGCTCCCTGTGCCACGCGGATCCGCAGGGTGACTGGGCGTCGGTGATGTTGGCGCTGGGCGGGGAGATCATCGCTCGGAGCGCTAAAGGTGAGCGGACCATCCCGGTATCCCAGTTCGTGGTCGGGACGTTCCAGAACTCGCTGCAGCCAGACGAGATCGCGGTCGAAGCGCGAGTGCCGGCACCGAGAGGCAGCCGCGTGGGTACCTACCTCAAGCTCGAGCGGAGGGTGGGGGACTTCGCGACGGTTGGTTTGGCGGTCGCACTTGAGATGTCCGGCGGCACGATCAATCGGGCAGGGCTCGCGCTCACCGGTGTCGGGTCGAGCAACATCCAGTGCACGGCGGCCGAGCAGTCGCTCGCTGGTAAGACACTCAACGCCAGCACGATCGATCAGGCGGCCCGGCTGGCGGCGGAGGTTGCGCAACCCAAGACCGACGTTCGCGGTAGTGCGGAGTACAAGCGGCACGTCGTACACACCTTTGTCACGCGTGCGTTGAGCAATCGAGCGGCCATGGCGGCCTGACCCTGACATGCACATCACTAGGTCCACAAGCATTAGCGACGTCAAGGAGGCGGCGTGGAAGAGCGGCGGATAACGGTCACAGTTAACGGGGAACCCAGATCTGTCGACGTCGAGCCTCGCATACTGTTGGTTCACTTTCTTCGCGAAGTGCTGGGGCTGACCGGCACGCACATCGGCTGCGATACAACGAACTGTGGTGTTTGCACCGTACTGTACGACGGCCTGCCAGCGAAGTCATGCACGATGTTCGCCGTCATGGCGGACGGGCACGACGTGATGACCGTCGAAGGCCTCGGCTTGTCCAGTGAGCTCCACCCCATTCAGGAAGGGTTCAGGGAGGAGCACGGACTGCAGTGCGGTTACTGCACGCCCGGGATGATGATGGCATGCAAGGCACTTCTCAACGAGAACCCCAATCCGACGGAGGAAGACATACGCTGGGCGCTGGCCGGCAACCTCTGTCGTTGCACCGGTTACCAAAACATTGTGAAGTCGGTGCTGTGGGCTGCAGAGAAGCTGCGGTCCGAGGCAGCACTTAGTCGCTGACGGCTAAGGTCGACGACAAGGGAGATGTGACGTGGCGCAGGCATTAGATGAGATCAAGATCGGTGGCTTGGGTTCAAGCCGCAAGCGGGTAGAGGACGACCGCTTCCTTCGCGGCAAGGGTAACTACACCGATGACTTCAAGTTGCCCGGCATGCTCCATATGGAGATCCTCCGGAGTCCGCTGGCGCACGCTCGGATCAAGTCGATCGACACGAGCAAGGCGTGGAAGATGCCAGGTGTGCACATGGTGCTCACCGGCGATATGGCCGCCCAGCACAACCTGGCGTGGATGCCGACGCTGTCCTACGACACCCAGGCGGTGCTCGCCACCGACAAGGTGCGGTTCCAGGGGCAGGAAATCGCATGCGTAGTCGCAGACGACCCTTACATCGCCAAGGACGGCTGCGAGGCGATCGTCGTCGAGTACGAGCCGCTTCCACCGATCGTCAACCCTTACCAGGCCGTCGCGGAAGGCGCCCCGATCATTCGGGACGACAAAGAAGGGCAGACGGACAACATCTGCTACCGCTGGGACGTCGGTGACCGGGAAGGTACCGAACGCGCCTTTGCGCAGGCAGACCTGGTCTCGAAGCTTGAGTTGCACTACCCGCGCTCGCACCCTTCGCCCATCGAGTGCTGTGGATCGATCGCGGACTACAACTCGGCAACCACGAAGCTGACCGTCTATATGACGACCCAGGCTCCCCACATCATCCGGGCAGCGGTGGCGATCGTCGCGGAACTTCCGGAGCACATGATCCGGATCATTTCCCCTGACATAGGCGGCGGATTCGGCAACAAAGTGCCGGTCTATCCGGGCTATGTCGCGTCGATTCTCTGTTCGATCCTGCTTACGCGGCCGGTCAAGTGGATCGAGGACAAGACCGGCAACCTCATTTCCACCCACTACGCGCGCGATATTTACTACAAGGGCGAGATCGCTCTCCGCAAGGACGGCAAGATCCTCGCCGTGCGGTTCCATTGTGATAGCGACAACGGAGCCTTCTTCTCGGACGCCCAGCCCACCAAGTTCAAGCTCGGACTGATCCATTCCGCGTTTGCTGCTTATAACATTCCGTTCGCGTACATGACCGCGCAGGGCACGTATACGAACAAGGCGCCCGGCGGTGTCGCATACCGGTGCTCCTTCCGGGTAACCGAGGCGATGTTCTTCCAGGAGCGCGCAATCCAGGCCGCGGCCGACGATCTGGGCATGGATCAGGCAGCGTTCCGGCGGCTCAACCTGGTGAAGGACCATCAGTTCCCGTTCCGTACGCCCTACGGCTTCTTGCTGGACTCGGGCCAGTACGAGAAGTGTTTGGACGTCGGATTGAATGCCATCGGCTATGACGAATTCTTGCGCGAGAAGGAGCAGGCCCGCGCGCAGGGTCGGCGGCTCGGGATCGGTATCTCCACCATGACCGAACCACTTGGAGCCGGCAACAGCCGCGAGTACGACATTCTCGGCATCAAGATGTTCGACGCCGCAGAGCTGCGGGTGCACCCAAGCGGGAAGGCGATCCTGAAGATCGGATCGAAGACCCAGGGCCAGGGCCACGAGACGACGTTCGCGCAGATCGTCACTCACGAGCTCGGCATCCCTGCTGCCGATATCCTCGTCCAGCACGGCGATACCGACAACACACCGTTCGGCATGGGGACCTACGCGTCTCGCAGCACGCCGGTGGCCGGTGCCGCAACCGCTATGGTGGCCCGCAAGGTCCGTGCCAAGGCGAGGAAGCTGGCTGCGCACCTCCTTGAGGTGTCCGAGGAGGACGTGGAGTGGGAGCTCGGCCGCTTCTATGTGCGCGGCGCGCCGAACAATGGCGTGTCCATCCAGGAGTGCGCGATGGCGGCCTACGGCAACATGCCCGACGGTATGGAGCCGGGGCTTGAGAACAACGCGTACTACGACCCGCCGAACATGACGTGGCCGTTTGCGGCGTACATCGTGACGGTCGAGGTCGATCCTGAGACCGGCGTGTGGGACGTGTTGCGGATGGTCGCAGTCGATGACTGTGGTGTGCGCATCAACCCGATGATCGTCGAGGGTCAGATCATGGGTGGCATGACCGAGGCCTATGCGATGGCCAACATGCAGTTCATCACCTACGATGCCGACGGAAACTGCGTGGGCTCGAACTACATGGACTACCTGCTGCCAACGGCATGGGAAACTCCGGGATTCGAGCTCCACGAGGTGGTTACGCCGTCACCGCATCACCCGATCGGCGCTAAAGGCGTCGGCGAATGCGCCGCTGTCGGCGGGCCGGCGGCATTCGTGAACGCGGTGATGAATGCCATCGATGACACGGGTGTGCGGAACATTGACATGCCTTTGCTGCCCGACCGCGTGTGGGAGGCCTTGAAGTACAAGCGTGACGTGTCGGGGATGCCTCCCGTCAAGTCCGATTCCTAACAGATAGGGTCGATGACCATGGACGGGTGGGACGTCCTCGAGCATGCCCGCGAGCTGTCGAAGCGGGGTGAGGCGTTCGCGCTGGCTACCGTTGTGTGGCGGCGCGGCCCGTCGTCGGGCAAGGAAGGATGCCGGGCTGTCATCACACCCTCCGGGCAGGTGTTCGGCTGGATTGGTGGCGCCTGCGCCGAGCCCGTGGTGGTGCGCGAGGCGCGGCACATCCTCGCAGAGGGTGTGCCGCGCCTCGTGTTCCTCGGTACCCCTGACGAGCTTGAGTCCGTGGCAGTGCGGGAGGGCATCAGTTACGTGCCGATGTCCTGCCAGAGCGAGGGGGCCTTGGAGATCTACATCGAGCCGGTAGAGCCCAAGCCCCACCTCGTTGTCGTCGGACGGTCGCCGATGGTGGAAGCCCTCGTACAGATGGCACAGGCCATTGGATGGCGGACGGTGCTCGTCGACCCCGACGGCGGATCTGCTGAGAGTCACCCCTCCGCGGAGTGCGTCGTCAGCCAACTGGACTTCAAGTTGGCTGGGGTCGATGAGCGCTCGCTTGTTGTCGTTGCTACGCAGGGTCATCATGATGAAGAGGCGGTAGAGCAGGCCCTCGCTGCTGGTCCGGCCTACGTGGGCTTGGTGGGTTCCCGTCCGCGGGCCAAGTCGGTGCTCGAATACGTGGAGAGCCGAGGGCTGTCACGGGAGGCCCTCGACCGAGTGAAGGTACCGGCTGGCCTTGATCTGGGGAGAGTCTCTCATCGCGAGATTGCGGTAGGGGTTCTGGCCGAATTGGTGAAACTGAGAGCGGCGGGTGAGCTGGTCAAGGGTGCGCCGGCGGAGATATCCGAGATTGAGGAAGCGATCGACCCCGTGTGCGGTATGACAGTGGAGGTCGGGTCCGCACGCCACAAGGCGGATCACGACGGGGCCACGTACTACTTCTGCTGCGCAGGATGTCTTAAGGCGTTCGAGAAGGACCCCGTTTCCTTCGCCGGGTCGGAGACAAAGCCGTGAAGGCAAGCTGCAGAACCGAGCGTGTGGTAAGGAGAGCGAGTAGTCGATGCTGATCGAGAACGAGTTCGAGGTTGCTGCGCCGCTCGAGCAGGTGTGGAAGCACATGCAAGATGTGCCGCGGATAGCGCCTTGCCTGCCGGGCGCCGAGCTCACGGATGTCAACGGCGACGTGTACAAGGGGCGTGTGACGACCAAGATGGGGCCGGTGTCACTCAAATTCTCCGGCACGGCGCAGATCGTGCTCCGTGACAACGCCGCCAAGCGGATCGTGATGAACTGCTCCGGGTCCGAAGAGAAGGGGAAGGGCCAGGCCACCATGTCGGTGACCTCGACGATGGTGCCGTCTGGCAGCGGGACGCGCGTCAAGGTGGCCCAAGACCTCCAGCTTTCCGGCGCAGCTGCCCAGTTCGGCAGAGGCATGGTTCAGGACGTCACGAGTGTCATCATGCGTAGCTTCGCCAAGTGCATTGCGGATGACATCGGACGAGCTGCGCGGGGTGAGGGACCCACGCAGCGGACCGCTGCTCCAGTAAAGGGTTTCAGCATCGGCATGCAGGCTATGATGACGGCACTTAAGCGGTTCTTCGGCGGGCTGTTCGGCCGGAAGAGCTCGTGATGACGATCCTTGAGCGGAAGAGAGGCCGGACATGATCTTGTGGTGGATCGGTAACCTGATCCTGATCTTCGTGGTGTTGCCCATCGTTGTGGTGTTGATGAAGCGTATCGTCACGCCAGTGGATCGAATCCGGGTGACGTGCGATGACATTCTGTACAATGGCGTCATCTTGACCGCGGAGCTCGACAACGTTCCGGAGCTGTTGGCAGAAACGGACAGCACGGTTAAGGAAGTTTCCATCGGTGCCACCCGCTACGTGAAGCGCGTTGGTCATCTGCTGGGCGCACTGGGCGTCTAGCGAGCGAGTGACCTGAGGAACGATCGAAGAGGAGGAAGTCATGCCTGCAGCTGCGTGGGTCACGCTACTGGCCACCTTGCTGGTCGTGGCAGTTCTTGGCCTTTCGTTGTTGAAAGTAATTTCTCAGCTGAGGCACGTTTCGTGGACGCTCGGTACGATCATCGTGGGCGTAGGCGCGATTGCTTATCAGACCAGGACAGTGCCCGAGGTTATTCCCTCGGTGAACGCCAACCTCGCACCCGTGAGGTCAATGGCGGAGCAGGTGTAGTTGGCTCGATGGCCCTCACGTCGGGTGTCGTCGGCCGGGATGGAAGGAGTTTTCAGATGTATGAGTTCAATTGTGGTCACCAGGAGTGCAGCTCGCAAGTCAGATCCTCCAACAAGGACGATCTGATGCGGCAGGTTGCCGAACATGTCAAGGAGTACCACAACCTCCAAACGGCGTCACAGACGGTCTTGGGTTACCTTGAGACGACTTGTGTAACGACGATACCGGACCGTTAGGTCTTGTGACCCCTTAACAACACTGCTACCGAAAGGAGGGCTGCGGGATGTTGTTGTTTGCGCAACAGGCACCCGGGCCCGCTGAGGCGAACCTGTTCGGCTGGTATCTGGGCTTCGCGATCGCTGTCGTGGTGATCTCGGCTGTGGTGGCGCTGGTAGCCCCGATCCTGGTCCTCGCTGCGCGGATCGCCCGTCAGGCACCACAGATCAATGCAGCCCTACAGCAGTCATACCGGAACACGCTCCCGTTGGCGGATCTGCGACAGACGATCGACCACGCTGAGGTCATCATCGGCGGTCTGGAACGCGGCCGAGCTCGGCTTGGAGGTTAGTGATGCCTGGATATGCGCCTGAGGAGATCACCTTCTGGTGGGTCGCGATAGGCATGGCCGTCGTCGTGGTTGCCGTGGTCATCGCCTTGCTGACTTTTCTCGTGATTTCAGTCAGATCCATCGATCGAGACGTGGTGGGGGTCCGGGACACTCTCCGGGCTATTCCTGGGAATACCGCTAATGCGGCGCTTATTCCTATCACGGCTGACAGAGTCGACGCAGTACTGGCAGAGGGTCTGCAGCATCACTTGTTCCTGACCAGGGTTCTGACTGGTTCCGGGACGCCGACCGGCGGAAAGGGCTAGAGATGCTTATCACCCTGACGGTAGTCGTCATCGGCTTGTTGATAGCTGTGCTGGCGATCTTCCTCTTCGTGATCGGCGTGCTGCTCAACCGCATCGCCGACAATCTCGATGACTGCTGCGAGAGCGTGAAGACGATCGTCAAGCAGTGCGAGGTGATTGTTCCTGAGGTTGAGCACATCAACCGTACGGGTGGAGTGGTGGCAGGAGCGCTGCCGCTGTTGTACGGGGGTGCTGAGCGTATTGCCGCGAAGCTGGCTCCGCCAGCGCCCGCTCCAGTTAACGGTCACACCAATGTCCCGGCCTCGGGTCGTCGGCGTTCCCGTCTGATGGACACGGTGGGTTACCGAGACGCTCGTCATTGATACTGTGCACCCCCCTCCGTCGGTAGCAACGGAGAACTCAGTGGGCAGCGACCATTAAATTGGACGCTGCCCACTGTCTGTGTTCCTTCGCGGCCTCGGTGGGTCGCCATTCGGAGCCAAGCCATTAGGCGCTACGCGCCGACCTTGGTGGGTGAAATGGGGACTGCTGCCGCGCGGGACAGCCCTACGTGCGCGAGTTCGACACCAGGGCTGCCCAGCCAGCTTCGGACAGCCCTGGTGTCGAACTCGGCGACAGCAGAGCGGGTCGTGGTCACTCCTCCTATTTCGAAGCGAATAGCGCGGCCGCCCGCCGGGCTCCATTCGGAGCCGAACAGCGGTTTCACAGCGGCCGTGGGGCGGAGCGCAATCATCTGGTCGTGGCCGGACCCGCGTGAGCGTGCAGCCGCTGCCGGGTGTGATCGGGAGGGCAGCGTCAGACCGTAGCCCGACCACGTCAGATTCGCTGCGTTACCGATCAAGCTGACCTGCGTCTCGACGGTCCGAGGCTCGCCTCGCTAGCTACTGTGGCGGGGCGTCGGGGCCACCACGCCGGGCGTCAGGACCACGTTGGGCGAGCGGGCCGGTTAATTCGGACTTGTACGCCCCGATCCACTCGTCCCTCCACACCTTGTCGTACTTCTGCTCGTTGCAGTGCGGGTTGTAGATAGCGGTGAGCTCCTGGACGATCTCTTCACGGTGAGATTGGGCCCACCCGGCGACCTCATAAGTGCAGATGTGGAGCTTCCATCGAGAGCCGGCCCGCGCTATCCAGCAGTTTGACCGCGGATGCTTGAACGGAAAGCCGGATTCGGCCATGTTGTCGGCATGGCCGACGTAGATGACCGCATAGCGGTCGGGTTTTTTCTCAGGATCCGGCTTGTACATGATGGCGAAAACAGCCGGCTTTTGCGGTGGTGTCCAGCCGCCAAGGATCCGCGGACCCTCGAACGAGTAGCCGGCCAAGGATCCGAGGCGGATCATGTTCCGACCTGTGTGTTCATCAAGCATCCTAGTGTCGTGAGGCGTCCTGGCCTCTAATGGGAGAGTGCGGGGCGCTGGCGGTCGGCTTCAGACATCATATGTCGTCGTCTGCCTCGTCCTCATCTTCGCTGACCGCTTCGACGCGCACGATCGGGTAGACCGGCAGCCCTGCTTTCTGCACGGCATCAGCGAAATGTTCCTTACCTCGCTTGATCGCGTCCTCGCGGCTGTCTGCGAACACGAGAACTTGCGCACCGTAGCGGTTTGTGCCGATGCCGGTCGCGATGCCGTTCATTGACGCGACAGCGTCGGCCAACTCGACAACCTCCTCACGCTTCATGATGCGGTCGCCCTCGGCCTCGATTCCGACGCTCCATCTGATCAACATAACTTCGGCCTCCTAGCCGAGTTTCGGAAGCAGGGTGGCGAGTTCTTCAAGGCTGCTCAGGTCATGGCCGGACAGGAGCACGTCGATGTAGGGCTGCGCGACCATCATACCGACGGTTTGAGGCTGGTAGTCAGGGTTGTTCCCCTTGTGCGGGTTCATCCACACGATGTTGTGGCACAGCCGCGAGAGCCGCTCCATAGCGTCGGAGAGAAGTTCGGGATCGCCGCGGTCGAGGCCGTCGGAGCAGATCACGACGACCCCGCCGCGGCACATACCCCGGCGAGCCCACAGGCGGACGAACTTGTCGAGCGAATCGCCGATGCGGGTGCCGCCTTCCCAGTCGACCACAAGCTTCGCGGCGCGCTCCAATGCCTCGTCCGGCTTGCGCGTTTGAAGGGTCTTCGTCACGCAGCTCAGCCGGGTGCCGAAGCAGAACACCTCAACCTTCTGGGCGGCGCGCTGGGAGGCTCCGCGCTTGGCCGAGTAGGCGAACTGCAGCAAGGCTCGAGAGTAGTCCGACATTGACCCGGACACGTCGAGGATGAGGATCAGCGGACGCAGGCGCATCCGGCGCCGGCGCCAGTACAGCTCGACCATCTCACCATTTGTGCGCAGCGACTCGCGGATTGTCCGGCGCATGTCCGGCCGACGCCCGTCGCGGGCGGTCCTGGTCCGACGGGTGCGACGTTTGGGCGGGGTCAGTTTGACGCGGGCCATAATGCGTCGTATCGCGTCGAGCTCGTCCTTCGTGCACTCACCGAAGGCCCGATGCTTGAGGGTCTCGACGTTTGACGCCATCAGCCCGAGGAGGGTTTCTTCCTCTTGCTCCTTACCTGCAGGCTCGGTAGCGGGGATCTCGAAGGGTACCTCTTCTACGGCGGCGGACTGCGCTTTGACCTTCAGCATCTTTTGCACGGGGTTGTCGGAGGCGAGGAAAAATTCCTTGAACACCTCGTCGTAGACGACTAGATCCTCGCGGCGCATGATGAGGGTGGTCCGCCCGGCCCAATACAGGTCGACGAGATCCGTCGGATCCAGTGGGGCCATTGCCTTGCAGTAAGTGAGGATGTCGCCCGAGCCGACGGCTAAACCCTTCGAGCGCAGCGCACGACCGAAGTCGACGAGCACCGACGTGAACCCACCGTGGTTTCCCGACATCGGTATCAGGCGGATCCGTGAGACGTCTCAGGCATTGGACGTCACTTCCCTGAGGTTGTCCCGTACCAGGGCGAGGTCGTCGCGATCCTTCACGATCGAACCGAGGGTGTCTTCGGCTGCGGCAGCGCTGAGACCGGTTTCGCCGAGGAACGCGAGGGTGCGGGACCAATCGATGGTCTCAGCGACGCCAGGCGGCTTCGCAAGATCCATTTCGCGGAGCCGGTTGACCGCAGCCACCACCTTTCGGGCGAGCCCTTCGGATACCTCGGGCGCCTGGACGGTGACGATCTCTACCTCGCGGTCTGGTTCCGGATAGCCGATCCAGTGGTACATGCAGCGTCGCTTCAGGGCGTCGTGCAGATCGCGGGTCCGGTTCGAGGTCAACACCACCAGCGGGGGGTGTTCGGCCTTGATGGTGCCGATCTCGGGGATGCTGATCTGGAAGTCGGACAGCACCTCGAGCAGGAACGCTTCGAACTCGTCATCGGCGCGGTCTACCTCGTCGATCAGCAGGACGGCCTGGTCGCCGGCCTTGATGGCCTGCATCAGGGGACGCTCGAGAAGGAATCTGGGACCGAACAGCTTTTCGATCGCCTCCTCGTCGCCGACGTCACGATCGGACAAGGCCCGGATGTAGAGGAGTTGACGGGCGTAGTCCCACTCGTAGAGGGCTTGGTTGGTGTCGATGCCCTCGTAGCACTGCAGCCGGATCAGCGTACGCCCGTACACCGACGCCAGCACCTTGGCGATCTCGGTCTTGCCGACGCCCACCTCCCCTTCGAGGAGAATGGGTCGCTGCAGGGACATCGCCACGAACACCGCCGTCGCCAATCCCCGATCCGCCAGGTAA
Organism: Pseudonocardiaceae bacterium; assembly: GCA_050700115.1. Classification (GTDB taxonomy): domain Bacteria; phylum Actinomycetota; class Actinomycetes; order Mycobacteriales; family Pseudonocardiaceae. Next base: position 25,599 of record JBOHGG010000036.1, on the reverse strand, counting down.
TCGCCCCGGCGCAACGTTTCGGTAAGTTCTTTGACGGTATTCGGATAGTTCATCGAGCGGTCTCCTTGACAACGCTGGGGCCGCTGAGCGGCGATGTCCAACAGGTTGACGAGTCGCCGCATCCACGCTGCTGACGTCGGCGGCACTGCCCGGGGACTCCTTCGGGGATCCGGCCGTCGCGACGGGACCCCCTCGGGATGTCAGTTGAGCGTTTCGTACCCTCGGGCATTGTATTGCATGGCGTTCACGTAGGACGTCGTCCTGGCCACGCCAACAGTCGGCGGTGCCGCGTCCTGGTCGGTCCGATATGAGGTGGTACGCTCTGAATCATTAGGAGCGGGTGTCCCGCCAGGTTGCCCATCAGACTGCGTCGGTATCTTGCGTCCGAACATGTGCCGTGTCCTCCCTTTGCATCCGATTGCCGCTCGGGCGAGCGGCAATCGCCCTACTCCTTCTGATCAGATGAGCCGAAGACGAGATCCCGCACGCTGCCACTCTCGGTGCTTAGCTTGCCCTCGCGCTCAAGCTTCGTCTTCCACGCTGAGCGAAGATTATTACCCACCGAAGGGCTCGACTTGGTCGGTTGTTCGTCGTCGTCGGCCAGTCCCTGGAAACCGACGGCGTCCATGCTCCTGCACGACTTCGTGTTGCCGCAGGCCTCGTCGAGGTCAGCGCTCGACTGACCCTGTGCTTTCCAGACCCCACGCAGCGCGGAGAGTGCCTGCTGGCTCTCGCTGGTTAGGTTGTCGGTTGGCTTTGCGTTCTCCTGCTCTTGGCTCATGTCCGCGCACCCTCTCCGATGCAACTCGTCAGGGGACAGATGTGGAAACCGTACCTCGCCCGGGCGACTCAAGCGAACGCTCCGCGCACGTCGGCGGCGATCCAGCTGGACTACGACCGCGCTGCCTCCTCGAACCGACGGTTTACTTCGTCCCAGTTCACCACGTTCCAGAAGGCCTCCACGTAGTCGGTACGTGAGGCCAGGTACTGCAGGTAGTAAGCGTGCTCCCACAGATCGAGCCCGAGGATCGGGGTCTCTTCGGCGGTGAGTGGCGAGTCTTCGTTGGGGAGGCTGTAGACCACCAGCCGGTTGCGTGCCCGCACCAGCCATGCCCAGCCGCTGCCGACGTGCGCGGTAGCAACCCCGGTGAACCATTTCTTGAACGCCGTGAACGAACCGAACTCCTCTACGATGGCCTCGGCGAGGCGACCGGAGGGTTCTCCACCGCCATCCCCGCTCAGGATCGTCCAGAAGAGGGAGTGGTTCGCGTGTCCGCCGCCGTGATTGCGCACTGCGTTGCGGGACTCCTCGGGGAGCTTGCCAATGTTCCACAGCAAGTCATCGATGGACTGCCCGCCAGCGGCGCGCAGCTCGTCGGTCAAGCCCAGCGCCGCGTTCAGGCGATCGACGTAGCGGCGGTGGTGCTGGGTGTGGTGGATCTCCATGGTTCGCGAGTCGAAGTGAGGTTCGAGCGCGTCGTAACCGTAGGGCAGGTCGGGAAGGCTGTAGGCGCTCATAGGCCCCTTCCTGAACTCGGGACTCCCGGTCGGTCCGGAGTCGCCCCATCGTACACGGAAAATCACCGCGGCCGACCGCAGCGCAGGGCCCTCGAAGACCCGACACAGTGGCCATACCCGGCGTGAGCGCCAAGCAAACCCTTGTTCAGCGAGCTGCCCTGCTGAACCTACGTATGCCAGCCCGGATTGGTTCGGCAGGCCATGCGGCCGGCCGCGGCCGCGCGGCGGGCGGGGAACTGTGGAGCAGGCCAGTGGGACACCGCTCAGCGAGCGGCTGATCGTCGTCCGGTGCCTGACGAGCCGGACTCACCGCCCTGATCGCCGGCATGTTGGCCGTGTCTCGCCGGATCGGGGCCGGCGCGGTCGACGCGTACTGTGCACAGGGTCTAGGGACAACGTGTGAGAACACCTAGACTCGGACACGGCGCTGGTCATCTGGCGGTGTCCGGGTAGTGGGAGGGATTGGTTCACGTGAGCGAGACTTACACCGCGGTATACGAACGAGACGGCGAAGCTTGGGTGGTGGAGATCGCCGAAGAGCCGCGTGTGCACAGTCGGGGCACTAGTCTGGCCGAGGCGCGAGGGAGCATACGGGGCGCTCTTGCCCGGTGGCTCAAGACTGATTCCGAGCAGCTTCGCATCGTTGACGACTTCCGCTTACCGGCCCAGATCCGGATCGCCCAGGAGGCGGTGAAGGCAACTCGGACCGAGAACGAGCGGAACAAGATGATGGCCAGCATGACCGATTCGAAGTCAGCAATGAGCTGGGCCGAGGAACTTGGTGTTGCCATGCGCGACCCGGTGACGGTCCAGGCGCTTATGGATCTAGGAGACAGAGAGGTCTCGATCGATACGTTTTGCCACACGATTACGATGGCGGAAGAGCTTTCGAGGTTGACGGCGACCGCTGATCGTGTTTCTCCGGACGGCATCGTCGACAAGGACTGAGGTCTGGGTGCTGCCTCCAGCTCGGGGAGAGCCTGCTACCAGGTGACGGGGAGGTGGCTGACGGCGCCGGCTACGGCTTCGCGCACGGGTTGGATCTCGTCGAGGCCGACGGCGAGGCGAAGGGCGGGGAAGCGTTCGAATAAGCGGACGAACAGGTACTGCAGCTTCAGCCGGGCCAGGGGGGCACCGAGACAGAAGTGCGCACCATGACTCAGCGAGAGGTGTGGGTTGCGCTCGCGGGTGATGTCGAAGCGCTTCGGGTCGGTGAAGACGCCCTCGTCCTCGTTGGCGTCCTGTACGGCGAACATCACCGTGTCGCCCGCGCGGATGGTGACGCCGTCGACCGCGACATCGGCGGAGGCGTACCGGGTCAGGCCACCGCGCCGAGCGGCTCGCTGCCGCTCGATCGGGCTGGCGAAGCGGAAGATCTCTTCGAGTGCTGAGGCGGCCAGCGCCGGGTCGCGCTGCAGCGCCTCCCGCTGCTCGGGGTGGGTCAGCAGCAGCAGCATGCCCCGATCGATGATGGCGACGACGGGTGCGTGCCCGGCGAACAGGATTCCGGCAGCGAGATGGGCGATCCCGTCGTCGGTCAGCTTCGGGTCGAGTTTGGCGGCGTGCAGCAGATCTGAGATGACGTCGTCGCTGAGGACCGAGCGCTTACGCTCGATCAGGGTGCCCAGGTACCGCCACAGGGACTGCAGACCTCCTCGGGCGACGGCGGGCTTGCTGACCTGTTTCGCCTCGCTCTGCCACCGGCAGAGGTCCTCGCGGTCCTCGGCGGGCACCCCGAGCAACTCGCACACCGCCAGTGCCGGCAGTGGAAACGAGACGACGGTGTGGAAGTCGGCCGGGGGCCCGCTGCGGCTGAGCTTGTCGAGCAACCCGTCGACGATCGCCTCGACGCGGGGCCGGAGGCTCTCCATGCGACGGGTCGACAACGAGGGCGTCAGCAGCTTGCGCATCCGGTGAAGGTCAGCCTGCTCCCCTTCCGGATCAGGGATCGGCCCCCCGAACCAGCCTGGCTGAGTGAGGCGGGCCGGGTGGCCCGGGTTGGGGTGCGAGCGGCCCAGGCGTGGGTCGGCCAGCAGGTCCCTGACTCGCGCGTGCCCTGACACGAGCCAGACGGGCCGGCCCTGGGCGTCGCTCACCCGCTGGATCATGTTGGTCGATGTCATCGTGTCCCTCGCGCCGCGCGGTCGACCAGGATGTGCCGAGCTTAGGTTCGAACGCAGGATAACTGGATCTTCGCGGCGACGCAGGCAGCGGATAAGGAACGGGGCGACACGCCGGGCTGGGATCCCCACGCTGTCGGCGTCTAGCAGCGCCGGCCAGTCAGCTGCGTGAGTGTCAACAGGTCACATCCCGTACTTGGCCTGGCGGGCTGAACTCCAGCCGCACCGCTTCGCTGCGGGCAATCAATATGGCTGCGCCTTGGGCGCGCGTCCAACCGGCGGGGAGAAGGAGGTACTGGTTTCCCACCTGCAGCACGAACTTGAGCCCGTCGTAGCGGAACCGGTAGGCCGCGTCCGGGTACTGGCAGGTCACCTCTCGGACGCCGGGCGCTTGCAGGCTGAGCCTTTTTTCGCTGTACGCCACTACATCTGAACGGCTAGCCAGCGAGGCCTCGAATTGGTGAGCACGATCGATTCCAGCGTTGATCGCGTAGCCCCCGACTGCCCAGAACAGTCCGACGCTCACCAGGATGAAGACAGCACCCCACTCGGCCACGATCACTCCCGGCGCGCGCCGTGGTAGCTGCTCTGGCCGTCGCTCCGCGATGAGCAATCGCAACACTCGGACGGCGTAGAACAGCAGCAGGACGCCGACCGAGAGGCTGAGTCCACGGCCTTCCCGGAAATCCTCCTTGAACACGCTGCCCCAGACGAAGTCGACCATTGCCAAACTCACCAGGACCAACCCGGCAATGGCCAAGATCGGCAGCAACACTCGCAACACCGTCCGGCGGGTTCCAGCAGTCAGCGCTCCGAGCAGCAGCTGATGGATCCAGAGCGCCAACAGGGTAATCCCTGCGACGACGATTAGGGTAGGGAGCAAGCCGTCCACACTGTTGTTCAGATAGTCCTGGACCGTGAGGTCCAGTACGGTGACATGCGCGCCGAGGTACCACAAGAATCCGGCGAACTGCAGTCGCCCGAAGTAATACATCAGCGCAGTCAGCAGCGTCGCGGGGGCGACAACCGACCCGGCGATCTTCAGGACCTGGGGCAGGGCGCTGGCTTCGAACACATCTGGCTCGGCGGCAGCGCCGGGTTCTGGCTGCTCGGGGACCCGAGTCGTGGGCCCGCTGTCGACACCAGATGCTCGGGCCTGTACCGGTGGCTCGGGCGGACTCACCACGGGCGATTCTCCCCCGGAGGGCGGTTTTGCGGAACCGTCCTCGCGCGCCGCTGCGACGCCGGTCATTCGCCCCTCTCGTTTGTCTTCTTGTCGTTGGTGTCGGTATCCGTCTGGTTTTGTTTCTTGTCGTTGGTGTCGGTATTCGTCTGGTTTTGTTTCTTATCTGTGGTGTCGGTATCCGTCTGGGATGTGTCCGATTCGGACGTTCCGCAGCTGACTTTCAGTCTGACGCGGGTGCTGGTCGTCACTGGCGTGCCTATATTAGGTGAGACATCATCGACCGTGCACTCTTTGTCTGAACTCTTCTTCTTGGTGGTGTAATTGACGTGGAAGTTCAGGCACCCCGGTTGGTGACCCGCGTCATCGCACGCCTGGTTCATGAGGCTCTTCCAGGCTGCCAGGGTGAGCGCCCCTGGGTCTCCTCCGGGTATAGCGACCAGTTCGGTGCCGGGCGGTGCGCCCCCCGGCCGCCTCGGTGGGGGTGGGGCCGCAGGTGCGGGTACCTGAGCGGGTGGTGCGGCGGGGGCGGGCGCGGCCCTCGGTGCAGGTGCGGCCCTCGGTGCAGGTGCGACCTCCGGAGCGGGTGCGACCTCCGGAGCGGGCGCCGCCTCAGCCGCTGGTACCGGCGCGGCCGCCGGTGGTGGTGCGGATGCCACCTCCGGTTCTAGCGGAACTCCGCAAGAAATCATCAGCGCGCTCAGCAGCGCTGAGCAGATCAGCGATGCGCGCCTTCCCCGTACAGACATCTCGACCCCCGTGTTGACATGCGGTGGTCCCCGTACAGAGTAGATGCCGGTGATGGCGTTCTGATACGTTCTGATGCCGGTATTTTCGTAGCTGGAGTAGAGAGAACCGCCCGACAGTTCGCCTCGACAGTCGGCGAGCTGCCGGGGCTCCAGCGTCACGGGTGACAGCGGGTGACAGGCAGTGCTGCCACCGTGTTCGGGCAGGTTTGCAGCGATTTCAGACTCGTCATCACGATTCGGACACGGTCCATCCCGGGGCAGTCCCGTTTCGGTAAAGATGTCCGATGGGCATCAGCCGAGGTTCGTCGGCACTGATGGTGGTCGGCCGGCTCCTGGGAGTAGGCCTGACCGCAGCTATGGGATGGATCCACCTACATCTGTGGGTAGACGGTTTCCGCGAGGTGCCGGTGGTCGGCACGTTGTTCCTGCTCAATGCGATCGGCGCCGCTGTGCTGGCGGTGGCGTTGCTGGTCGTGCCGGCCCGCCTGCTGAGCGCCGTCGCCGCGGTCACTGCCGTCTTCACCGCGGGAACCCTGGCGGGGTTGATCCTCAGCCTGACCGTCGGCCTGTTCGGCGTGCAGGAGTCCGTGCAGACCCCGGTGGTCCTCCCCACGTTGATGGTCGAATCAGCCGGAGTGCTCGTGCTCGTCCTCATCACGATACTCGCTCCGCGGTCCAGCCGTCGACCGCGCCGGTCAGTCTGACCCGCTCCGACTCGGGCCCGCAGGCGGCTTAGCCGTGGTATCCATTTCCTGAAAAGCCGAAACCTTGGAGGAGCCTCTGGAAGCCATCCCACGTTGCGTTGAGGATTCGGCTGGTCCACTCCGCGAATTCCGGCATCTGGTTCGTCACGAACGGCCCGACCAGGGGTATGAGAATGATGATCAAAAGCACAACTACGACGACAGTCAGCACCTTCACAACCGCGTCTACCATCGAATTTCCTCCCTGTGCAGGCGGTGCGATCGGATAATGTGTCGTCCTTGGGCCAGGACGGCTGATGAACTGCGCTTGAGCCGTCGCTCAGTCAAGTCGGCTCTCGTCTCAGGGCCGATAGCATGGGCACACATAGCTATCATCTCAGCATCTCCTGCCGAGATGACTGTAGGGATCGGCATACCCAGAGCGGGGTCGGGCCGTGCGCTCCCGCTCGTGGGCCGGGCGCGCGTCGCCGAGCGCTGCTGCGGGATCGCCGTGCGTGATCACACGCCTAGGGTACGGCGTGCGTCTAGATCTCCCCGCACGGCGGCAGAGTCAATCCCCCAGACGGGATCGGGCGGGTCGCAGGGACGGGTGCGGGCCGGCCGTAGTCGCCCGGCCCGAGCGAGCGCAGCACCTACGGCCCGACGGTGGCCTCGTCGTCCACGGGGGCCTCCGACTGGCTGGCCAGGTGTGCGCTGATCAACCCGAGGAGCAGGTCGGTGTCCACCGGCTTGGTGACGTAGTCGTTCGCTCCGGAGGCCAGGCTCTTGGCTCGGTCCTCCTTCATCGCTTTCGCGGTCACCGCGATGATGGGCAAGTCGGCGTAGCGGCTCAGGTTGCGGATCGCCGCGATCGTCGCGTTGCCGTCGAGTTCGGGCATCATCACGTCCATCAAGACCAGGGCGGTGTCGTCGTGGCGCTCCAGCGCGCGGACTCCGGCCACGCCGTTATCGGCGAAGGCGACCTGCAGACCGTGCGCCTCGAGCAGGCTGGTCAGCGCGAAGACGTTGCGCAGATCGTCGTCGACGATCAGGACCTTCTCCCCGTGGAAGCGCAGGGGGACCTGGTCGGGCCCTAAACGCAGCTGCGGCAGCGACCGGGCCGCCGACACCAGCTCGGGTGGCCCGAGCTTGTCGGTCACGGCGTCCCGCGCGGCGCCGTGGGGAACCGCCGGCAGGGACAGCTCGGTGATTTCGGGTAGGTAGACCTTGGGCAGGTAGAGGGTGAAAACGCTCCCTTCACCCGGTTCGCTGCGTACCGTCAGCTCGCCACCGAGCAGCTGGGTCAGCTGCCGGCTGATCGACAACCCGAGCCCGGTGCCGCCGTAGCGCCGGCTGGTCGTACCGTCGGCCTGTTGGAACGCTTCGAAGATCACGGACAGCTTGTCGGCGGCGATCCCGATACCGGTGTCCGCCACCTCGAAGGCCACCCGAGCCGGCGCGGCGCGCAGTGCCTCGCCGGTCACCTCGTCAGCAGCCGCCGGCCGGATCCGTAGCTGCACACCGCCCTCGTCGGTGAACTTCAGGGCGTTGGACATCAGGTTTCGCAATACCTGCTGCAGGCGCTGCTCGTCGGTGCGCAGGGTCGCCGGCAGGGCCGGATCGAGCTCCACGGCGAAGTGCAGCGCCTTCTCTGCGGCCAACGGCTCGCACAGCGTCTTGACGTAGGTCACCACGGCGGTCATCGCCACCTCGGACAGCGACGGCTCCATCCGCCCGGCTTCGACCTTGGCGAGGTCGAGGATGTCGTTGATCAACTGCAGCAGGTCGCTGCCGGCCGAGTAGATGGTCCTGGCGAATTCCACCTGCTTGGCGGACAGGTTGCCGTCCAGATTGTCGGTCAGCAGCTTGGCCAGCACCAGCGCACTATTGAGCGGGGTGCGCAGCTCGTGGGACATGTTCGCCATGAAGTCCGACTTGTAGCGCGACGCGGCGGCCAGCTCGGCGGCCCGTTCCTCGAGCTCCTGGCGGGCGAGCTCGATCTCGGCGTTCTTGATCTCGATGTCGCGGTTCTGTGCCGCCAGCAGGGCGGCTTTCTCGGCCAGTTCGGAGTTGGAGCTCTGCAGCTCGTGCTGCTGGGCCTGCAGCCGGTGCGAACCCGCGGTCAGCTCCTTTGTCAGCCGCTGCGACTCGCCCAGTAGCGCCTCGGTGCGGGAGTTGGCCAGGATGGTGTTGACGTTGACGCCGATCGTCTCGCGAAGCTGTTCGAGCAGGTCCCGGTGCACCGTCGTGAACTCGTTGACCGAGGCCAGCTCGATCACCCCCAACGCCTGGTCCTCGAACAGCAACGGCAGCACGAGCAGGTTGGCCGGGGTCGCAGCGCCGAGACCGGACCTGATCGTCGCGTAGTCCGGTGGCGCTTCGGTGACCAGGATCGTCCGCCTGTCCAGCGCCGCCTGCCCGACCAGTGACTCGCCGAGGGCGAAGCGGCGGACCGCCATGTCGCGCGGGATGCCATAACCGGCCGTGAACTCCACCATCGGCGGCCCGTCGTCCTCACCGCGGACCAGGAAGAACGCCCCTTGCTGGGCTGACACCAGGGGGGCCAGTTCGCTCATCACCACCGAAGCGACGGTGGCCAGATCTCGGTGGCCCTGCATGAGATCGGACAGTCGCGCGAGGTTGGTCTTGAGCCAGTCCTGTTCCTGGTTGGCCCGGATGGTCTCCTTCAGAGTGGCGATCATCCGGTTGATGTTGTCCTTGAGCTCGGCGACCTCGCCGGACGCGTCGACGGTGATCTGGCGGGTCAGGTCGCCGGCGGTCACCGCAGTGGCCACCGCGGCGATCGCGCGCACTTGGGTGGTGAGGTTGCCCGCCAGGACGTTGACGTTCTCGGTCAGCTGCTGCCACGTGCCGGACACGCCGATCACCTCGGCCTGCCCGCCGAGCTGGCCCTCGGTGCCGACCTCGCGGGCCACCCGGGTCACCTCGCGGGCGAATGCGGACAGCCGGTCCACCATGGTGTTGATCGTGGTCTTGAGTTCCAGGATCTCACCGCGGGCTTCCACGTCGATCTTCTTGGAAAGGTCGCCGCTCGCCACCGCGGTGGTTACCTCGGCGATGTTGCGTACCTGGTTGGTCAGGTTCTCCGCCATGCCGTTGACGTTGTCGGTGAGGCCCTTCCAGGTGCCCGCGACATTGGGTACCCGGGCCTGGCCGCCGAGCGTTCCCTCGGTGCCGACCTCGCGGGCCACCCGGGTCACCTCGTCGGCGAATGCCCCCAAGGTGTCGACCATCCGGTTGATCGTCTCGGCCAGCGCGGCGACCTCGCCGCGGGCCTCCACGGTGATCTTCTTGGACAGGTCGCCGCCGGCCACCGCGGTAGCCACCGTGGCGATGTTGCGTACCTGGTTGGTCAGGTTCTCTGCCATGCTGTTGACGTTGTCGGTGAGCGCTTTCCAGGTGCCGGCCACGCCACGGACCTGGGCCTGGCCGCCGAGCTTGCCCTCACTGCCCACCTCGTGCGCCACCCGGGTGACCTCGTCGGCGAAGGCGGAGAGCTGGTCGACCATAGTGTTGAGGGTGTTCTTGAGTTCCAGGATCTCGCCGCGGGCGTCCACAGTGATCTTGCGGCTGAGGTCGCCCCGAGCCACTGCGGTGGCCACTTGGGCGATGCTGCGCACCTGACCGGTGAGATTGCCAGCCATCACGTTGACCGAATCGGTCAGGTCTCGCCACGTCCCGGCCACCCCGGGCACTTCCGCCTGACCGCCCAACATGCCCTCGCTGCCGACCTCGCGGGCCACCCGGGTCACCTCGGCAGCAAACGCCGAGAGCTGGTCGACCATGGTGTTGAGGGTGTTCTTGAGCTCCAGGAGCTCACCGGACACCTCGACGGTGATCTTGCGGCTGAGGTCGCCCCGGGCTACGGCGGTGGCCACTTCGGCGATGTCACGCACCTGGGCGGTGAGGTTGCCGGCCATCACGTTGACCGAATCGGTCAGGTTCCGCCACGTCCCGGCTACCCCGGGGACCTGCGCCTGACCACCCAACCGGCCTTCGGTGCCGACCTCGCGGGCCACCCTGGTCACCTCAGCGGCGAACAGTGACAGCTGATCGAGCAGCCCGTTGACGGTGTGGCCCAATCGAGCGAAGTCACCCCGTAGCAACTGGTCAGACACTCGTGACGACAGGTCACCCTCGGATACCGCGGCCAGCACCCGGGCCAGCTCGGTGGTCGGCCGGGTCAGATCCTCGATCAGGCCGTTGATGGCAGCGGCGGCGATCAGCCACCCGCCACTGCCATCGTCGGCGAGCCGCTCGTGGGTCCGACCCTCGTGGCCGACTGCCTCGCGCACTCGGACCAGCTCGCCGACCAACGATTGGTTGCGCTCGGCGATCTGGTTGATCACTCTCGCGATCTGCCCGGTGAGGCTGGTGTCGGTGACCACCAGCCGGCGCCGGAAGTTGCCGTCGCGAAGCTCCTCCAGGGCCAACAGGAGCCGTTCCAGAGCGGCGGAATCGATCGGATCCACCCGCTCCGGAAACGATCCCGGGGCTGACACGGGCTGCGCGCTCACGATGAGCCTCCCAGAACATCTACGGTGCCTTAACGCTCGCAGAGTGCCACGATCGGCCGTCGGATTCGACCCGGAGCACACCTCCTTTGGGGATACCCTCGGTCGCGACGCGTTCGGAATCGGGTGAGGAGATGCAGTGGCATCTGACGTGAACCCCGTTGCCGATCTACTGGTGCCTGGGTTGCCGCGGCTGCTCGACGGCATGGACCAGGCAGTAATCGTGCAAGACGCGTCTGGCCGAATCCAGCTGCTCAACGTTGCGGCCCGGGGGTTGTTTCCTGACCTGAGTGTCGGCGATGAGTTCCACTTCAGCGGCGAGTCCTTCGTCGCCGAGCCCGGCGGACGTCGGGTATCCGGACGGTTGCAGCGGCTCACCGATGGCTGGCAAGCCTGGGTGGTCAGGGAGCTCACCGACCGCCACGACTTCATGCTGGCTGCCGGCCGCGAGCTGGCGGCGGGGGTGGGCCACGACAAGGCAGCAGCGGCCCTGGTCCGGATGGCCGTCCCGGTGCTGGGCGAGCGAGCCGCGGTGCTGTTGCCAGCGCCGCGGGCGCGGGTGTCGTGGTGGCGATTCAGCCCCGGCGAGGCCCGACCGGCCAGCGGCATCGCCCGGGCACCCGCCCCTCGCACGGCCCCAGTCCTGGCCAGCGCGCTGCGTGGGGCGACGGGGGACACGGCCACGGTGCCGGTCGGCGAGCTGGCCGCGTTGACTCCGGCGCTCGGACCCGACGTCACCGAGCGGCAGCCGGTCGTGGCGACGCCGCTGCGGGGGCCGCAACGGACCGAGGGGCTGCTGGTGGTGGTCCGGCCGGCCGCGGCCGACCTGCTCGCACCACTGGCGGCGCTGGCCGGCCCGGTGCTCGAGGCCGGGCGGCAGCGGCGCGACCGTGCTGCCGCCCTGAACCAGCTGCAGGCCCCACTAATCCCGCCGCGGCCCGACGCGTTGCCGGAGTTGCCCGGGGTGCAGCTGGGCGTGGCGCACCGCCCTGCCGCGGGTGAGCTGGCGGTGGGCGGCGACTTCTACCTGATCCGCCCAATCCCTGACGGGGACACCCTGTTCGCCCTTGGCGATGTGTGCGGCAAGGGCGCCGAGGCGCTGGCGGAAAGTAGCCGGGTGCAGCACTCGCTGGCCGCGTTGATGGTCGTCGAGCAGGAGCCGGCCCGGTTGCTCCACCTGCTCAACCGGGCGCTGCTGGCCGCCGGGCGGACCGTCTTCACCACGCTGGTGCTCGGCGCGCTGCAGCCCACTTCGGTGGGGCTGACGTTGACGCTGGCCGCCGGCGGCCATCCCGCGCCGATGGTGTTGCGGGGCGGCGGTCACGTCGAGGAGGTCGGGGTGCCCGGAACAGTCCTGGGCATCTTGCCCGACGCCCGTTTCGGCCGGACTGCGATCACGCTGAAACCGGGCGAGACCTGCCTGCTCTACAGCGACGGCGCTACCGAGGCCGGCCGCCGCACCGGAGAGAATGAAGAGCAGTTCGGTCCGGCCCGGCTGGCTGCCTGCCTGAGTGGCTGCGCGGGGATGACCGCGCAGGCGGTGGCAACCCGCGTCAAGGACACCGTCACCGACTGGCTGGGTCGCAATGACGGGGACGATCTGGCGGTGCTGGCCGTTCGGGCTGTCGCACGCGACACCGGGTAGGCACCCGTCCCTGACCCCGGCCGCGTGGCGCCCGCCGTGATCTGCCGGATATCGTGCGAGATGTGAGCAGCGACTTCGCCGACATCATGGGTCTGCAGGTGGCCCAGCACGGTCCGGACGCGCGCGTCGTCACGGTGGTGGGTGAGGTCGACGCGCTGACGGCGGCGGAACTGGCCACCTTCCTGTCCGAACAGCTGGCCGCTGCGCGGGTCGTGGTGGTGGACCTCGATGGTGTTCGGTTCCTGGGATCTGCTGGGCTGTCCGTGCTGTTCGAGGCGAACGAGCTCGCCACCCGGGAAGACCGTGACCTGCGGTTGGTGTGCAACTCCCGGATCGCCAACCGGGCGCTGGAGGCCACCGAGCTGAAAGAGCACTTCACCTTTGCCGACAACGTGCCCGACGCCCTCGAAGGCGCACCCTAACGAGTGGTTTACCAGCCCTCGTCGCCCGGGAAGTGGTGGTGCGGACCACCTCCCGGGGCGGGTGCGCCGTGAGTTCTCCCGTTGCACCCGTCCTCCTTCTGCACTCCCGCACTCGCCGCCGAGCTGGTACTGGCCGAGTTTGGATCTTGCTGGCATCGGGAACATAGCGGTACCCGGCACTGCGGTGCCCGATCACTGAAGGAGACGACGATGGCACGTGGACGGTTCCACGACCGGATGGACCGGGATCGCCGCATGAACCACCGCCACTGACGTGGCACCAAGATCATGGTGAAGAACGTGAACAGCGACCGTTCTACCCCTGACGGCCGTTCAGCGTCGCCGACCCCTTCTGGTGGCGAGTCTGTCTTGGCAATCGAGCTGCAGACCACGGCCGGTGCCATCGCCATCCCCACGATCCGCACCGTTGCCGCCGATCTTGCCGCCCGCGCTGATTTCGACCTCGACTCGATCGATGACCTGCGGATGGCAGTCGACGATGTGTGCGCCATGCTGGTCCGGATCGCCGCCCTGAACGCGACGCTGAGCTGCCGGTTCACCGTCCGGGCCGAGCGGATCGAGCTGGCCGCGGAGGTCGACGCGGATGACTCGGCAGGTCCGTTGCCGACAAGATCATTCGGCTGGCGAGTACTGGAGTCCCTCGCCGACGAGGTCAGTACCCGGTTCCTGCCCGGTGCTCAAGGCCAGCGCGGCAGGGTGTGCATCACGCTGGCCAAGGGTGCCATCACTGCCCCACAGACGTGACCTCGTCGGGGTCGTCGGCGGCCACCCGCGACGGCGAATACGCGCATCTGGTTCCGCTGCAGCGGCGCTATGCAGAGATGGCCGCCGACGATCCGGCCCGCCAGCAGCTACGCGAGCAGCTGATCAGCGGCTACCGTCCGATGGCCGAACACATCGCACGCCGGTTCACCGGCCGTGGCGAACCGCTGGATGACCTGTTTCAGGTCGCCACCGTGGGGCTGATCAACGCCGTGGACCGGTTCGAGCCGGACCGCGGCTGCGACTTCTTCTCCTTTGCGGTACCCACGATCACCGGAGAGGTGCGCCGGTACTTTCGCGACCACGGCTGGTCGACCCGGGTGCCGCGCCGGCTGAAGGATCTGCACATCGCCATCCGGGGCACATTGGCCGAGCTGTCCCAACAGCTCGGTAGGGCTCCCCGGCCCAGCGAGATCGCCGTCCGGCTGGGAGTGCCCACCGCGGAGGTGATCGAGGGGCTGCGGGCCGGCGATGCCTACCGAAGCTCGTCTCTGGACGAGATGCTCGGCTCCGGGGAGGGCACCGCGACCCTCGGTGAAGTGCTCGGCGGCCTGGATGGCGACCTGGCGCTCATTGATGACCGCGAGGCGCTGCGCCCGCTACTGGCCGAGCTCGCACCTCGGGAACGGACGATCCTCGCCCTGCGGTTCTTCCGCCAAATGACCCAGACTCAGATTGCCGATCAGGTCGGCATCTCCCAGATGCACGTCTCGCGGGTGCTCCGCCAGACACTGGAGCACCTGCGGGAACGCATGTCGCCCCCGGACTGACTGACCGTCGGGTCCGTTTCCCCGACCCGACATTGGGTACCCACGGTGCAAAGTCGAGCTCGAAGCTCAGCAGGAGGATCAGGGTGCGCGACGAGGAGTTCATTACAGAGGTGCAAACCAGGGCTGGGCTGAGTACTCGCGCTGACGCAGAACGCGTCACCTGCGCGACGCTGGCGATCCTGGGAGAGCACCTGCCAGACAGTGTGGCTGGCGCGGTTGCGGCGGCTCTGCCCGAGCAGCTCGGTGAGCAGCTGTGGGGTCGCAGAGCGCGATCGCGAGTGACTGCGGCGCAAGCAGGCCGGCTGAGCAGAGGGGTGGCGCGAGGCGAGGGCAGCTGGCCCGGTGACAACACCACCGCCGCACACTGACGCTAATCGGTCACGGTCAGACTCCTGTCGTGCACGCACTGTCTCCTCCTGAACCAGGCTGGCAGGCGCGTTATGCGGATGCCCGATCGGGGTACCCGCAAGCATGCTGACATCCGTACGTGAGACTGAACGCAAATTCGATGCTGCCGAGCGTGACCCGTTGCCGGTCTTGAGTGGCATGTCCGGCGTCGGCGACCAGACGGGCCCGGAGGAGCAGGTTCTCGAGGCGGTGTACCACGACACTCGTGACCTGCGGCTGGCGCGGGTGGGGATCACGTTGCGACGGCGCAGCGGAGGTGACGATGCCGGTTGGCATCTGAAGCTGCCGCACGGCGGCGACAGCCGCGACGAGCTGCAGGTGCCCTTGGGTCACTCGAAGACCAACAGTGCAGCGCCAGAGGAGCTCACCGTGCTGACCCGAGCTCATGCCCGCGGCGCCAAGCTCCGGCCGGTCGCCTTGGTGACAACAAGACGCCGCCGCTGGAGGCTCTCCGACGGCGCCGGTGAGCCGGTGGCGGAGGTGGTCGACGACCACGTCACAGCTCACACCATGGGCTCCCAGACCACCGCGAAGTCCTGGCGGGAGATCGAGGTGGAACTCGTCGGGCACGGCAAGCCCAAGCTACTTGACCGGGTCGAGCGGCGGCTGGGTAAGGCCGGGATACGCCGTTCGGGCTCGGCCTCCAAGCTCGCCCGGCTGATGGGGGACCGGTTGCCCGTCCGGCGCCCGGCGCCGGCGCCGGATGCCAAGTCCTCGGCCGGACACGCCGTGTTAGCCTACCTCGGCGGTCACGCCGAGGAGATCACCCGGTACGACCCGTTGGTGCGCCAGCAGGTCCCGGATGCCGTGCACCGGATGCGGGTAGCGACCCGGCGGATGCGCAGTGCGCTGCAAGTCTTCGGCAAGGTTATCGAGCGGGACCGGGCCCGCCGGCTTACCGCGGAGCTCAAGTGGCTCGCCGACGTGCTCGGGCCGGCACGTGACCTGGAGGTGCTGCGGGAACGGTTCGACGAGGCCACCGCGGCGTTGCCCGCCGAGGAGGTCGTAGGCCCGGTCGAGCAGCGGTTCACCCGCTACTTCGCCCCACGGGAGGCCGCAGCCGCCGACGATGTGCGGGCCGCGCTGGACAGCCCACGCTACTTCGCCTTGCTCGACGACATCGATGCGCTGCTCACCGACCCACCCCTGATCCGCCGGGGGCGCCGCCCGGCCCGCCGCGAGCTGCCGCGCCTGATCAAGCGCATCGACACCAAGGTCACCCGCCGGATGCACCGCGCTGACCGGCAACCCACAGGCTCGACCCGCGACGTTGCTCTGCACGAGGTGCGCAAGGCAGCCAAGCGGCTGCGTTACGCCACCGAAGTGGCGCTCCCGGTGCTCGGCAAACCGGCCAGCGGCTTCCGCAAGCGCGTGAAGGGCGTTCTACAGCTGCTCGGCGAGCACAACGACGCTGTAGTGGCTCGCCCGGTTTTGCGAGAGATCGGCATGCAAGCTCACTTGGACGGCGAGAACGGTTACACCTTCGGGCTGCTGCACGGTCAGCAGAACGCCGTGATCCACAGCACCGAAGAGGCACTACCCGCAGCCTGGCGCCGGCTCATGACCCGTAAGCGGCGACGCTGGCTGCGCTGAGTTGCCACTGTTTATCCGCCATCACGGTGGGGTACCCCTGTATTGAAGGCTGTCTGACGAAGGGAGCTTCTGATGGGTTTGCAAGACAAGATCAAAAATACCGCCGAAGTGCTCAAGGGTAAGGCCAAGGAGGCCGCCGGTAAGGCCACCGGCAATGAGCAGATGGAGGTCGAGGGGAAGCTCGAGCAGGGCAAGGGCGATCTCAAGCAGGCAGGCGAGAAGGTCAAAGACGCGGGGAAGGACGTCTTCGGCAAGTAGTCACCGCCGGCTAGGTCGGCGATGTTTGCCCACAGTGGGCGGGCATCGCCGACTTGCCGCGCTGCTGGGGTGCAGGTGCCGGCCCGAGACCCAGGGGCTGCTGGGGTGCAGGTGCCGGCCCGAGACCCAGGGATAGTTCGAGTTTTCAGAAGCGGCTGCGCCGCCAACTCCTCGTGGAGCCAGACCCGACTCCGGCAAGCTGCAGGGCGAGGCACAGCAGCCCGGCCGTCATGAAGGTAAACACGTCCAGCGGGCCGAGCGCGAGTCCGGCCAGGTCGAGCACCAGGCCGAGCGCGAATAGGACAGCGGCGACAATGGCGAGCATGGTGGTCTCCTAGTCAGACACGTAGTCAGACACGCACCTGTGACGGCGGCTGGCGTCGGCGGCTATGCCGAGATCAGATCAGGTGGCCAGGGTTCCCTTGGCGGCCTGAAGTCGGTGATCCTCGAGGTTGGCGCGCTGGGTCTCGGCGCGTTTCACGAGCCTAGCCAGGTCGGTTGCGGCGAGCTCGGCGTGTGCGTCGCTCACCTCGATCAGGGCGCGCCACATCGACAGCTTGCCTTCGATGCCCAGTGACAGCGTCTCGAACTCCAGCAGGCGCTTCAGGTCCTGATCACCGGTCATTGTTTCGCTCATCTTCAGCCTGGTGGCCTTCTCTGTGATCCAGCCAGCTGCCTGCTTAACCGGGCTCCGCGGAATACCGAGCCGCGCCATCAGCTCCTCCAAGGTCGCTTTGTCCTGCTCGATCTCGCGGGCCAGCTCTGCAAGGAAGGGACCGAACCGGGTGGCCGCGTATTCGGAGCTGATCTTGTTCGCGAGCTCGATGCCCGTGACAGAACCAGCGAGGTGATCGTTGAGGTAAGTCTCGAGTCCCTTGACTGAGGCCATGGCGGATCTCCTTCGGCGGAGGCGGTGGACAGGCTCCGGATACCCCGGATACCCCCGATGGATACCCCCGATGGCGGCAGCTCAACCCCCGGCCGAGTGGCCGGCATGCGCGGGGGCGAGCGGTGGCACAGCGCGGAAACCTGGCAGGCCGGAAACCCGCAAGGTAGATACAAGGTTACGAAAACAAATTCCGTCAAGCAGGCTCAGCCCTGCACAGTCCTCGGGTGCACCTCGACGGACTGTTCCCTGCTGCTCGATCGAGGGAAAGGTGCTGGTCACCTTTCGGGCGCAGTGAGGCTACACGTCGTAGCTTTTTCTCCTCGATTGAGGGTGCATTTCATTCATGTGGGTGATGACATCACAAATTGATAACGGTAGGTGTCTATCCCTTGTGGGGCTGGCTGCAATCCCCTGGTCGGCTGCTGGACCTCTCTTGTTCACCTTCGGGAGGCAGCGTCGCCCCCGTGAAATCGGTGTGTGCGGGAGGCGTCATGGCTATGGCTCGGTTCCAGGTGGTTCCGGCTGCACGCTATGTGCACGTGTCTACGCCACCAGAGCTCGGTCCGAACGCTGGTTTCGCAGTGCCCCGGGCAACCGGATTCGCCTGGCGGTTCATGTCTGCCAACAACCGCAGCCTCGCGAGGTCGGCGAAGACCGCTCCCGACGTGGAATCCTGCCTGGCGGCGATCCGCATGCTGCAGGACGGCCTGCCGCAGGCCGTCGGCGAGACCGCACGAAACGGCAACGGGCAGTGGGTCTGGCGGGTCCGCGTGGCCGACGAGATCGTGGCGACCACGACTCGCACCTACCAGCGCCACGTACGTGCCCGGCTGATGTGTGACTCGTTCTTGGAGCTGGTCGCCGAGACGGCGCGCCTGGCACCGGTGCAGGTGATCTATCGATGACCTCCGTCGCGACCGCCCCGCCCTCCGGGCCGGCGATCCCACCAGAATCGGCGCGGAGGGTGAAATCCGCCTCCGGTGGCGCGGACCGGGTCTTTAGGCTCTCGCTTCGGGGCGCCGGCCTCGCGGTGCTCGTCATCATGAGCACGATCGGGCTGTTCCTCTTCTACCGGGCTTGGCCCGCACTCGCCGACGCCGGCCTGTCATTCCTCACCACCCAGGCCTGGGAACCCGACTCGCACAACTTCGGGATCGCGACCGTGCTCACCGGCACGCTGCTTATCGCTGCGGTGGCAGTCATCCTCGCCGTGCCGCTGGCCACCGGGGTGGCGCTCTACATCTCCGAGTACGCGCCAGGGCGAGTGCGCCGGGCGTCCATCAACGTGGTCGACTTCATGGCCGCAGTACCCAGCGTGGTCTACGGGCTGTGCGGCGCCATCCTGCTTCAGGAACAGATCATCCCACTGGCCAGATTTCTCTCGTCGAACTTCGGCTGGCTTCCGTTGCTGGGCATCCATGACGCGGATCCCGACAACCCCTTACCGGATCTGACGATCTACAAGTCCTCGACGTTCCTTGCCGGGATCGTGGTGGCGCTGATGATCATGCCGTTCATCTGCTCGGTGATGCGGGAGTCCTTCTCCCAGGCTCCGGTCGGTGAACGTGAAGGTGCCTACGCGCTGGGTGCCACCCGATGGGGGATGATCCGCAGCGTCGTGCTGCCGTTCGGCCGCGGCGGGATGATCGGCGGCACGATGCTCGGGCTCGGCCGGGCGATGGGCGAGACGATCGCCGTGTTCATGATCATAACTCCGGTCTTCCAGATCCAGCCGGAGATCCTGCGCAGCGGCACGAACTCGATCGCGGCGCTGATCGCGGGTCGGTACGGAGCGGCCAGTCCGTTCGAGCTCTCGGCCTTGTTCGCCGCCGGGCTGGCGCTGTTCACGCTGACGCTTGTGGTCAACTTCGCCGCGTCGGCGGTCATTGTGCGCACCCGCTCGGGCCAGATGAGCGACGCCTGATGACGACAACGGTCCCCCCGCGCACCGCGGGTAGCGCGGTGCCCGACGGGACGGAAGCCCCACCGGCCCCGCTCGCTGCGGAGATCCGCCGCTCGACATCCACCCGGAGCCGGGCCGATGTCATCGTGATCATCGGAGCGGCAGTGGGCGCGCTGAGCCTGGCGGCCCTGCTGACAACCCGGGTGATCCCGTCGGCCAATGTGGGCGGCTTCCTGGTGATCGGCTACCTGTTCTTCCTGGTGCTGTACGGGGTGCTGGTGTCACTCGAGCAGGACGGCCGCACGGTGCGGGACCGGCTCGCCTCCGTCGCCGTGCACAGCTTGGCCGTCCTCGCGTTGCTCGCGCTGCTGGTTGTCGTGGGCTTCACATTCTGGCGGGGCCGCGAGGCGCTGCCGCACCTGAACTTCTTTACCACCGACATGCGACAGGCAGGTCCGCTGGACCCTCTCATTGTGGGCGGCATCCTGCACGCTGCGGTCGGCACTCTCATCGAGATCGCGATCGCGCTGCTCGTCACTGTGCCGCTGGGGCTGGCCTGCGCGGTGTACCTCAACGAGGCCAGGGGGGCATTGCCCCGGTTCGTACGCACCGTGGTCGAGGCGATGACCGCGCTGCCATCCATCGTGGCGGGGCTATTCATCTTTGCGTCGCTGATCCTCGCTCTCGGGGTGCCGAAGTCCGGGCTCGCTGCCGGCTTGGCAATCAGCGTGATGATGCTGCCGATCATCATCCGCGCTGCCGACGTGGTGATCCGGCTGGTGCCCGGCTCGCTACGGGAAGCCTCGCTCGCGATGGGTGCGCCGCAGTGGCGGACGGTGTGGCACGTGGTCCTGCCGACCGCCCGTTCCGGCCTGACCACGGCGGTGCTGCTAGGAGCGGCGCGGGGGATCGGCGAGACGTCGCCGGTGCTGATCACCGCGGGCTTCGGCTCCGGCCTCAACGCCGACCCGACATCGGGCCCGATGGTGTCGTTGCCGCTGGTCACCTTCGTCTTCTCCGGGTCATCCGAGCTGACGATGATCGCGCGAGCGTTCGGCGCCGCCGCCGTGCTGATGATGATGGTCCTGGTGCTCTTCGCGCTGGCTCGGGTGCTCGGGGGCCGGCAGGCCGGCGAACTGTCCGCCCGGGCCCAACGTAACCGCACGCGTGAGTCCCAGCGCGATCTCGCCCGCTTCAAATCCCGGAGTCGTAACGCAGTGCAGATGGGTGATGGTCATGCCAGCTAACGGCAGTACCCGGCGCGGCCGCGGCCAGCGCATCCTGGCGTTGCTGGCGGTGTTGACCGCTGTGGCAGGGCCGCAGTTCGTGTTCGCGTCGAGTGCCGGCGCCGCGCAGGGCTTCGTCCCGATCAGTGGCGCCGGCTCGACGTGGAGCTTCAACGCGCTTGACCAGTGGCGGCGCAACGTCGACGGCCTGTACGGCATCTCGGTCCAGTTCGCGGCGACCGGTTCCTCCGACGGCCGCAACCAGTTCAAGGCGGGCACTGTCGACTTCGCGGTCTCGGAGATCGAGTACGGGCTGACCGACGGTGGGGTCGTCGACGCGCCACCGACCGAGCGGACGTTCGGGTACATGCCGATCGTCGCCGGTGGCACCGCGTTCATGTACAACCTCAAGGTCGGAAACAGGCGGGTGACGAACCTGCGCTTGTCCGGCGAGGTGCTCACCAAGATCTTCACCCAGCAGATCACGAGCTGGGACGACCCGGCGATCAAGGCCGACAACCCGAGCCTCACCCTGCCGGCCCGCAAGATCGTGCCGGTGGTCCGCTCCGATGGCTCGGGCACCACCGCCCAGTTCACCCGCTGGATGGCCAGCCAGCACGGCGCGCCGTGGGATTCCTACTGCGACAAGGCCGGCCGGAAGGTGAGGCCTTGCGGGTTCACGTCCTTCTACCCGCTCACCAACGGCATGGAGGCCAAGCCGGGCTCACAGGGGGTGGCCGGATACGTCGCGCAGGACACCTCCGAGGGCTCCATCACCTACGTCGAGTACTCCTACGCGCGCAACGCGAGCTTTCCCGTGGTGAAGGTGCTCAACAGGGCGAACTACTACGTCGAGCCCAAGGCGGGCAGCGTCGCGGTGGCGCTGCTCAAGGCGCGGCTCAATCCCGACCTCACCCAGGACCTCGGCCCGGTTTACGTCGACGACGACCCTCGCACCTACCCCCTGTCCAGCTACAGCTACATGATCATCCCTAAGAACAACAACGCGAACTTCACCAACGAGAAGGGCCGCACGCTCTCCGAGTTCGCCTACTACTTCCTCTGCGAGGGGCAGCAACAGGCCGACGCGCTGGGCTACTCGCCACTGCCGGTCAACCTCGTGCAGGCCGCGGTCGACCAGGTGGGCCAGATCCCGGGCTCGACCAACAAGCTCAACCGCAACGACCTGCAGAAATGCAACAACCCGACGTTCTCGCCCGATGGCACGAACCTGCTGGCCAAGACTGCGCCGCAGCCCGACCCGTGCGATCTCAAGGGAGCGCCGACGCAGTGCGCGACCGGCACCGGCGGCGCTACCGCCTCAACGCCGGCCAGCGGTGGTGGCACCGGCGGTCCCGCCGCAGCCGGCGGTGGGGGCGGGGGACCAGGCGGCAGCACCGGTGGCACCGACGGGACGAGCGCCGCCGCTGGCGGTGCCGGTGGTGCCGACGGGTCGCTCGCGGGCGGAACGGATCCAGGCGGCGGGCTGGCTACGGAAATCGACCCAGACACCGGGCAGGTGATCGGTGGCGCGGCAAGTGGCTCTGACGGCACCACCGTCTCCGCCGTGCCGGTGTCCGTCGATGTTGCCGACGGCCGGCGCCAGATGCTGCTTGCGTTGATCGCTGTCGTCTTGATGCTCGCGTTGGTGCTCGGGCCACCGCTGGTAGCGCAGACGATGCGCAGCCGAGACGGGCCGCAGGCATGAGCGGCCGCCGCGGGCTTCGAGCGCTGCTCGCGATGGTGCTGGGCGCGACCATGATCGGTATCCTGGTCAGCTCCCCACCGGCCTCGGCCGCTCCCGGGGATGAAGCGCTGACCGACTCGGCGGTCACGGTGTCCGGTCGCGACGAGTTCGCCGGCCTCAAGGTGACCGTCAGCCAGACCAAGAACCTCATCAACCAGACGGTCACCGTCTCCTGGACCGGCGGCCTCCCCACGCTGCCGCTCGGCGGGTTCTCGACCAACTACCTCCAGATCATGCAGTGCTGGGGCGATGAGCCGCAGGGCCCGGACCGTACCCAGTGCCAGTTCGGCGGCGGGGTCGCCCCCAATCTCCAAACTGGCGCCTGGACGCGGGTCCGGCAGCTCACCTACCCCTTCGTCGACCCGCAGGAGACGCTGGAGCTGCCGGCTGGCAGCCCGGCTGGCAGCAACGCCTTCGTGCCGTTCTGGCCGGTCGGCGGCGACAAGCCGGCTAGCGCGGTCACGTCCGGCCGCAACGACTTCTTCAACGCCCAGCTCACTAACGAGATCCCGCTGGCTCGCACTCGCGGCGACGGCACCGGCCTGGAGCATTTCGAGGTCCAGACCGTGCGCCAGGCGGCCGGTCTCGGTTGTGGTGCCCCGGTCACCACCGACGGGGCCACTGGGCGGAAGTGCTGGTTGGTGGTCGTGCCGCGGGGGAGCACAGAGGTGGATGGCTCGCCCCGTTCCGGTACCCCCGGCGCCGGCAGCGTTCTGGAATCCTCGCCGCTGAGCACGTCCAACTGGGACAACCGCATCGTTTTCCCGCTGGAGTTCCTGCCGGTGGGTCAGGCGTGCCCGCTCGGGGCGCCGGAGCGCCGGGTGGTCGGCCACGAGCTCGCGGTCGAGGCGGTGGGCCGCTGGCAGCCGGCGTTGTGCGCGGGTGGCGGCGCGCTGTACAGCTACACCCAGCTGCCCGACGGCGTGACCCGCACCAAGTGCTCGATGGCAGCTCGCCTGGCTTGGCGCTGATGACCAATCCGGTCCCGCCTGACCAGGGGCCGCCGGACCGCCCACTGGTCTATGCGCCGGTCGGGCTGTCCGGGCTGGCCATCGTGTTCAACATCGAACACCAGCCCTCGCCGATTGCGCCCCCGGACAAACGGCAGCTCGATGGTCAGCGGTTCACGTCCATGAAGCTGACCCCGCGGCTGGTGGCCAAGTTGCTCACCCAGTCCTACCGGCAAGCCGTGGCCGGCTACCCGACCATCACGCCGGAATACCTGAAGAACAATCCCTTGGGTCTGACCGGCGATCCCGAGTTCCTGGAGCTCAACCCCGATTACCGGGACTTCGCTTTTTTCACGACGCCGTCAGACGCGCTGGTGGAGCTCGGCGGCTCGGACCTCACGTTGTTGCTGTGGAGCTGGGTGAAGGCCGACCGGGCCGCAAGCGAGTTCCTCGCCGGCACCCCCGATGAGCACGGAATGGTGGTCAACCCCAACAACAAGGACCTCGCGCTGCCGACGTCGGGCTTCCCCCGCAACGACCAGAGCTGCGCTGATATCCCCGTTGGCAACGGCGTCACAGGCAGGACGTGCACGCTCGATATTCACCCGTTCACCAACGACATGCACGACGCGGGGCTCTCAGCCAGCCGCGGCGACAGCCTGGGCCGGCTTCCCGATGGGCTAGGGCTTCTGAAGAAGGTTGACCGGCAGTTGCCCGCGCAGCGGGCGCTGCTCGCAGTGGTGGACGCGGCGACAGCCAACCGGTACGGCTTGCCGACTGCGGAGCTGCGCAACTCCGCCGAGCAGTTCATCGCACCCACCACCGCGAGCCTGCTAGCCGGTGCGGCGGCCATGCAGCCCAGCGCGGTGGCCGGAGTGCGGGTGTCCGATCCTGGCGCCGCCGACCCGGCGGCTTACCCGCTGACCGCGCTGAGCTACGCGGCCACAGCGCCGTCCATATTGGACGCCGCGGCTGGCAAGGAATATGCGGCGTTCCTGCGCTACGCGGCCGGCCCGGGCCAGCAGCCGGGTGTTGGACCCGGCCAGCTCCCGTTCGGTATGGCGCCGCTGCCTGACGAACTCAAGGCTCAGACCATTGCTGCGGCGGCGACCATCGAGGCGCAGGCGGGCAAGTCCGCCCCCGGTGCACCGGCACCGCAGCCGGCCAGCCCCGGCGCCATCCCTGGTGCCGCGGCTGGGGGCGCAGCCGGGACGACCGGCAGCCCCAGCGGGACGGCGGGTGCAGGCGGGACCGCGACGAGCGCGGGCGGCGCGACTGCGGTGCCGCCCGCGGGCGTCGCGGCACAGGCTGCTGGTGGTCCGGCCGTCAAGGCGCCGGGCGTTGCCCAGCAGCCGGCGGCCGCGGTGCGGCGCACGCCATCACTGCCCGCTTCTGCGGTGGGCGGCTTGCTCATGGCGATCCTGATCTGCGGCGCCTTGGCGGCGACGTCCTCGCCGGTCATGCGGCCGCTCGCCGCCGCGGTACAACGTCGCGCGCGGAAGGGGGTGACGCCGACCGACCGATGACCGGGAGTCTCCGTTCCCGGCCACCGGCTCGGCCAACTCTCTGCAAGCAAGACATCAGTGACCACGTGGTTTGCATGCCACCGCTTCGCACGTCACTGACGCGTGCCCGGACAGCAGTCCGTGCACCCCTGCGTTGCAAAGGATAGCAGCACATGCGAAAAAGGAGCTTGCTCCTGGTCGCCGGCGCCTGCCTGGCGACTCTCTCACTTACCGTCGGCTCGGCTCTCGCCGACCCCGTGAGTCCCACCGGGCCTCGGCAACTGCCCGGTGTCGGCTCGGACACCACCCAAGACGTCATGAACGGGTACGGCAACGGCGTGGCGTTCAGCACGCCGCCGTACGCCGGCGTCATCGTCGGCGGTACCAAGATCGTGGCGTCCTACGACGCTACCGGCACCACGACGATCACCACCAAGCCCACACCAGCGTGCACGGGCATCCCCCGACCCAACGGCTCAAGCGACGGCGTCAACGCACTGGCAGGACTCAAGCCCGGGTTCCCCGCCGACTGCGCGGAGTTCGCCCGGTCCTCGGCCAACAGCGCTCCGTCACGCCCCGGCCAGAACCCAATGCCGCGTAGCTTAAGTTGATCATGCTGCTGGTCTGGTACTTCTTGTTTGGTTCGGCGTGGCGTGATCGTTTCGGGTGGGGAGGCTGGCACGGTCGGCGATCATGGGCGAGGGTGTGGTGG
>JBOHGG010000035.1:0-55614 GCA_050700115.1 Pseudonocardiaceae bacterium | reverse complement strand
GACCACCAACGCCGCCAGGCCATCCGCAACCTGGAAAAGCTCGGCTACAAGGTCACCCTGGAGCAGACACACCCCGCCGCATAGCTACCAGCCCTCGCTCACCGTTATTTTCTGAGCAGACTGCGGTAATCCAGGGCCCAATTAGCGCAGTCTGCATCCAGAACGCGACTCCGGAGGAACTGAGCAACTATGGCCCGGCAGTTGGAGGTGCGGCATCGGTATCCCCTGCCGGCGGGGCGTGTCCGGGAGGTGTTGACCGACCCGGACTACCTGCGCGACAAGTTGCGCGCGGTGGGTGGTCCAGGGGCTGAGCTGGTGTCTCGGGAGCGCGACGAGCGCGGTATCACGCTCGTGCTGCGCCAGGCTGTGCCCGGCGACGCACTGCCGTCCTTCATCCGTGCTGCGCTGCCCGGGGGCTTGACGATTCACCGTACCGAGACCTGGACCAGCTCCGGCGGCAGCGTGCACGCGGTGGTCGATGGAGCACCGGGGACGATCACCGGGGCGATGCGGCTGGAGCCAGATCCCGCCGGATGCGTGCTCGGCGCCCAGCTCACAGCTGAGGTGCCGCTGCCGCTGATCGGCGGCAAGGTGGAGACGGTCATCATCGACAACATCAGCCAGCTGATGGACGCCGAGTACCGGTTCACCCTGAAGTGGCTGCGCGACGCCAGGGCCTAGGCTTGCTGACCGTGGAGCTCGCCGAATACCAATCGCGGATCGCGACCGAGGCCGGTTTGTTGCGCGCGGCTGCGGTGTCTGTCGGAGCCGACACCCCGGTCCCGACCTGCCCGGGCTGGACCGTGCAGCGGCTGGTCCAGCACGTCGGCCGGGTCTTCGACATGGTCATCAGGGTGGTGCGGGCCGCTGATCCGGAGTCGGCGCCGAAACGGGTCGAGCCGCCGCCCGGCGAGTCGCTCCCTGCCTTTGACCTCTTCGACGAACGGCTCGCCACCCTGCTCGACCTGCTCGCGGCCACCGACCCGGCCACCCCTGCATGGCACTTCACCGTCACCGCCCCACGCACCGCGGCGTTCTGGTCTCGCCGGATGGCGCATGAGGTCACCGTGCACCGGATCGACGCGCAGGCCGCAGCGGGTACCGATTCGGCGGTGACCGCCGACTTCGCCGCCGACGGCATCGACGAGGTGCTGACCCGGCTGATCGCGCGGCACACCGATGCTTGGGCCGTCGCGTCGTTGTCCGGCTCGGTGCTGTACCACGCCGCGGACGCCGGACGAGCCTGGACCGTGCGCCTCGTACCTGGCCAGCTTCCCCAGACCGCACGGGAGACGGTGACCGAGCCGGATGCCTCGGTGGTCGGGCTCGCCGACGCGGTGTACCGCGCCGCCTGGGGCCGCCCGTCAGGCGCGGTGCTCAGCGGCGATACTGCCCTGATAGCCGCCACCCGGTCCGGCTCGTCGCATGCCTGACCGCCAGTACGTGATCACGCTGGGATGCCCGGACCGCACCGGAATCGTCGCCCGCATCTCGGGATTCCTCGCCGAGGCGGGCGGGTGGATCACCGAGGCGGCCTACCATGCCGATCCGGACACCGGCTGGTTCTTCACCCGCCAGGTGGTGCGCGCCGATTCCCTGCCGTTCGGGGTGGACGGGCTGCGGGAGCGCTTCGGCGCGGTCGCCGCCGAGTTGGGCAGCAATTCGGACTGGCGAGTCATCGACAGCGCGCGCCGGCCCCGGGTGGTGGTGCTGGTGTCCCGGGAGGCGCATTGCCTCTACGACCTGCTCGGCCGGGTCGCCGCCGGCGAGCTCGACGTCGACCTGCGCGCCGTGGTGGGCAACCACTGCGAACTCGCCACCGTGACCCGCGCGCACGGCATCCCGTTCCATCACGTGCCGTTCCCCGCTTCCGCCCAGGCCGACGCCAAGGCCGCGGCGTTCGCGCAGCTGCACGAGCTGGTAGAAGCCGAGCAACCGGACGCGATCGTGCTCGCCCGCTTCATGCAGATCCTGCCCAGCGGGGTGTGCCAGGCGTGGGCCGGCCGCGCGCTGAACATCCACCACAGCTTCCTGCCCTCGTTCGCCGGCGCCCGGCCGTACCACCAGGCGCACCATCGCGGGGTGAAGCTGGTCGGCGCGAGCTGCCACTACGTCACCGCCGAGCTGGACGCCGGGCCGATCATCGAGCAGGACGTGCTCCGGGTCGACCACACCGACACCGTGGCCGACATGGTGCGCAAGGGCCGGGACATCGAGAAGGTCGTGCTGGCCCGTGGGCTGCGCTGGCACCTGGAGGATCGGGTGCTGGTGCACGGCAACCGCACTGTCGTCTTTCATTAACGGGTGCTGACGGGGTGGTGCGTACGCGGACAGCGTGCACGACAGGCCGACACACCGTGCAGGAGAGACGGACACGCGGGGGTTAGCAGGTGTGTTCGTGCGAGGCGTGGTCGTCGTGCTCGACCTGCAGGGTGCTGTGGGTGAGCCCGAACTGCAGCCGCAGCTGCGTGGCGGCGGCGTCGAGCACCGAGGCTTCTCCGCAGTGCAGCGACCGGGCCTCGTCGACCACCAGGTGCGCGGATACCGCGTGCCGGCCCGCCGTGATCGTCCACAGGTGCAGATCGTGTACATCCTTGACGCCTGGCACCGCGCGCAACACCCGGTGCACCTCCACGGCGTCGACCCCTCGCGGGGTGCCCTCCAGCAGCACGTGCGCCGCCTCGCGGAGCAGGGCCAGCGCCCGAGGCACGATCATTGCAGCGATCACCAGCGACGCAACCGGGTCGGCCTGGCGCCAGCCGGTGGTGAGCAGCACCACCGCGGCGCCGAGCACCGCGACGGAGCCGAGCGCATCGCCCATCACCTCGAGCATCGCGCCGCGCAGGTTGAGGCTGCGTTCGCGAGATCCGTTCTGGCCGGACCCGCCACGGGTGAGCACCGCCAGCGCAGCCAGATTGCCGACCAGACCGAGCGCTCCGATCACCAGCAGCGGAACCCCGGGAACCGTCGGCGGAGCACTCAGCCGGGTGACCGCCTCGACCGCGACCACCCCCGCCACCACGAGCAGGATCAGCGCGTTGAGCGCTGCGGCGAGAACCTCCGCGCGGCCCAGCCCATAGGTCCGCCGACGGCTCGGCGGGCGCTGCGCCAGCACGGTCGCGATCAGCGCGACCGCCAGACCTAGCACGTCAGTGGCCAGATGTCCGGCATCGGCGAGCAGGGCCAGCGAGCCGGTCAGCGCGGTGCCAACGACCTCGGCCAGCAGCACCACAACGGTGATTGCGAGGGCCCAGCTCAGCCGGCGACGGTCCGACGGTACGGAACCGTGTCCATGCCCGTGTCCGTGATCACCCACGCGCCACACCATACATGCATACCCGCGCATGAGTCAGGTGCCCGCAGATCTCACCCTGCAACTAACCCTCCGGTTCCCGAACTCGACAGCTGAGCTGCCCACGGTCGGTCGAACAGCTCTGGCGTCGAGCTCGGGAGGCTGAGTGCACTCAGGCCAGCTAGACCGGGCGTCCCAGACCTTGGACGATCTCGGCGCCGGGCAGGGCGGCCAGCACCTGTCCCGGCAGCAGCAACTTGCTACGCCGCACGCCCGAGCCCACCACCACCTGGTCAGCACGGGCCACCGCGGGGTCGAGCAGCACCGGCCACCCGGTGGGCAGCCCCAGCGGGGTAATACCGCCATACTCCATCAAGGTCTGCTCGACCGCCTCGCCCTGCGCCGCGAAGGACGCCTTGCGCACGTCCAGCCACCGCCGGACCACCCCGTTGACATCGACCCGGGTGGTAGCGAGCACTACGCATGCCGCCCAGCGCTGTACACCGGCGCGCTTGCCGGTGACCACAACGCAGTTGGCCGAGGCGTGCAGCGGCACCTCGTAGTAGTCGCTAAACGCAGTAGTGTCGGCCAGCGCCGGGTCGATCTCGGCGACGGCGCAGCGAGCCGTCTGCTCGCCAGGCAGCGCGGCCAGCGCAGCTGCAACCGACTCGGCGAGCAGTTCGGGAACGTCCAGAGCGGGCCGAACCTTCAGCCGCCCGGCCACCCGGCTCGCTGGAGTTGGCACAGCCGACATCACCAGCGCGGTCCGCGCTGCACCTCGGTCACCGCGGGCTTGACATCCACCAGATAGACCAGCACTGCCACTAGTCCGATCAGCCAGAACATCAGCCACCCAGCGGGGTTGAACAGGATCAGCGCGGCGGTGCCACCGCCGGTGATGCCCAACCAGGCCGGCTTGGTCAGCTTGTCGGTTGCCGTGTAGGCGTCGGCTCGCTGGAGAGCCGCATGGATGAACGTGAAGAGCCCGACCGGGACCGCGGCCAAATACAGGACGAAGTAGACATACAAGTCCAGCCTCTCCAGCAGCATCCACCTAGGATACGCAGACAACGCCTGGCCGGTGGAGCACGCGTCTCCGAGCCGAGCCGTTGCCGTGTGCCAACTCAGGACCGCGACGTTTTGTTGTCGGCGGGTCCGCTGGCTGATCTGCGCGGCGGCTCCGCTCGGTCGGCCGCCTGCGGGGTCACATTGCGGGTCACGCTGGCGGTCGCGCTGCGGGTCGCGTGGGCAGCCTCTGCCCCGGCCTCGGAGACCGCACCCGCGGTCTCCCGCACCTGCTGGGCAGCCGCTGCACTCACCCGCTCGGCGTCCCGGGCAGCCTGCTCCCCAACGGATCGGCTGGTTCGCGCAAACCGGGACCGCAGTTGCGCGGCGGCGGAGTTGAGGTCGCTGACCACGACCTCCAGCCGCTGCTGGGCGGTATCGACGCCGGACTCGACCGAGCCCAGCGCCTGCCTGACCCGCGGCTGGCTGCGCAGATCGTCGAAGACCTCCTCGCCACGCTCGACCAGCGACGCGTAGGCCTCCCGTAGGGCCTTGTCGCAGGCACCGGCCAGCTTGCGCAGCTCGGTATGGCTAGCGGCGTCCACGGCACCCAACACAGCGAATAACGGGATCTTCACCGCATCGAAGGTGACCGTGACGCCTGCCTCGGCCTGCTTGCGCATCCGACGCACGTCCTTGGTGGTGGGCAATGCGGGCATGTCTGTCACTCCTTCCCCGGCCGGGCAGCGGCAGCGTCCACCGTGGCTCGCGTCTGAGCAGACCCATCGCGGTTCTCCCGCCGGAACGATTCGTAGACATCGAGCAACACCTGTTTCTGCCGCTCGGAGAGGTCGACGTCGGCAACGACGGCGTCGACGACCGGACCCCCGGCGCGCTCATCAAGGATTCCCGCTTGCACGTACAGGACCTCGGCAGAGATCCGGAGCCCGGTGGCGATCTGTTGCAGGATCCGGGCGCTGGGCTTGCGCAACCCCCGCTCCACCTGGCTCAGATACGGGTTGGACACACCGGCGATCTTGGAGAGCTGGCGCAGCGACAGTTGCGCGCTGTTGCGTTGCTGACGGATGTAGTCACCGATGCCCCGCCCGAGCTCCTGCACCGTCTCGTCGACCCGCTTCACCGGCTCACCCCCAAAGGGTCAGCACCAACGATAGACGCCACTGCTAGCTCCTGCAAGCACCCTGCTCGCACGACTCAGTCGGATACTGCGGCACAAGGCTCACACTGCAGCACAAGGCTCACAGTGCGACGCGAGGCTCACCGCGAGTGAACCATCAGCCGGTAGGGCTCGCGAGAACCAGTCTCGATCTTCGATCTTCACTGAACGTTGCACCCGTCCTCGATCGGCTGCCGCCTACTATCGGATTATCCGCGACGCTGAGCCCTTCCCCAGGGCGGCAGCAAAATCGGGGAGCGTTGGCGAGCAGGCTAACCGGAGGCAACACCCTGCATCGCGATCGTCCGGTGCCTCCGGCGCTACGTAGCTGATGTCACTTTCCGTGAGGTCTGGGGAAGGACTGCTGCAGTTCGCAGAGGTGCCGCAGGTGGCAACTTCTGGTCCAAAGTTGCCGTCTCCGGCACATCCGCAACGGATCCATACCCGTCCCCCTGGGCGGAAGGGGCTGATGAGACGAACGCGGAGGCGACGACCGGCCCGCACCGCTACCACATAAGTAGGAGTTCTCATGACCCCACCGAAGGGCCAGTCCAGCCTATTCGACAGCGGTGCCGTGCAGGCCGTCACCGAGCAGGACACTAGCGACACGAAGTGCGGGTTCTGTTCATCAACAACGTTGTGAGCCAGTCCGCACCTGCACCTGCATTTGCACCTGCATTTGCATGTGATCCCACGGCGAAAGAAGGACGGTTTGTGGTTCTGGTTGGGCCCGCGGCATCCGTATGACTCAGAGCATCCGGCCGAAGTCTACCCTAACAAGATCCGAGTAGCACTCGCATCCGTCTGAACTTCAGCCCGATAGCGCCCACTATAACTGCCACCTCACCCAGTGCAAGGGCTGCCTCATGGCGAAATCGAGGCTCCTGTACACAGCGCACTGCGGTTGCCTACGCCAGAACCACCAAAACGGCCCACAGCGTTTGCACTGGCTTCGCCTGTTAACCCAGTGTTGTCTGAGCAACATGATCACGCCCGCGAGTAGCCGCAGTATCTGCTCGTCGACTTCGGCTGACTCTGTTGACTCCTCGCCACTGAGCCTTTCCGCCAGCTGCTCAAGCTGCTCCAAAAGCAGCCGATTCCGAGTTTCCCACACGGTAGTCACCGCCCCTGATACGGCTCTACAGTGCACGCCGGAAGGATGAGCGGACCATCGGCGAGAACTTCTCCTTCAACAACCGTTCCAGTCATCTCATCGGCCCGGCGCCCTAGCCGCTCGCCAACGGCAATCAGCCGCTGGGCGTAGCGCACCTGTTCGGCTGCACTCGCGCTGCTGTCCATGATGCGCATAGCCAGAGGCGCCATATCACTGTTGAGCCGGGCCAGCTCGGCCAGCAGCTCACGGTCTTCCCGGATCACCGGACCTCACCCAGGTTCCCGCGAAGTGCCAGCTCGGTACTGTCGAAGGCCGCCGCCAACTCCCATCTGAGCGACGCTGCGCCGGCCCGGCTCAGATATGCACTCGGTCCGTCCTGCCAGTGCAGAGACAACGACCCGTCGCCCATGTCGGCAACGAGCACCGGGCCTCGCACGGCCGTTCCCGGCCGGACACTGCTCCCGATGCCGCACCACCGCGATTTACCCTGGTCTTCACCGTGACGCAAGTCGCCGGCGCCCCGGCCTGCGAGGCCGCTCTCGTGCTCCACGCGCTCTCAGCCCATCTGTGTGGCGGCTTCATTGGAAGCACCCAGGACCGGGGAGCACCGAACTGGCCGAAGCGGGGGGAGGCGTCCCGGATGAGGGACGCACCAGCTCAGTGTTCAGCCCGGCCCTGGGGCCAGACGGCACGCTAATGGCAGGTGACCGGAGCCAAGGGGGACAATCTGTCCCCTGTCACACCGTGGGCCTTGCGACGAGCACCTTCAGGTAGGAAGGTCTATCTTGTTGGCCAGGGCACGTACCTCGCTCTTCACCACCGAGTGGTTGCGTTCCAAGAGCTCCTGGGTCACGCCGCGGCCAAACTGACCATGTTTCACCATCTCCGGCGATTCCTGATGCGCTTTCGACAAGAGATGACACGCGGCAATATCATCCCTCCGGGCAAGAGAACCACGGGCGAGCTCGACGAGGTAACGTGACCGCTGCGACGGAGAGCGCATCGAGTCCACATCGATAGTCTCCGCGCGGCGTGCCGCATCGCCATACCGCCCCAAGGTCACGTCGATCTCCACACCCTTGACTTGCATCTCCAACGGGCCAAACCCGTTCCACGGATAACAGTAGTTCTGGCCAAGCGACCGTGCGGTTTCCTCGGCCATATCCCAGAAGTGCCACGCCATGCCGAAATCGTAGTCGCGGGCTGCCGTCAGAGCCATAGCGAGCTGCAGGGAGCCCCACATCGCCCTGTACTCGGTCGACGCACCGTCAATGCCTGGCCTCAACAGCTCCGCAGCGTCGTTCACGACGCGTTCGGCCTGGTCCAGTTGGCCAGAATCTTGGAATACACGACCCAGGTACCATGCGCTCCTGGCAATGGCGATAGGATTGTCAGCTTCCTGGGCGGCCGCCATGCCGCGATCGGTGGCGAGGAATACCAGTTCTGGCACTGGCTGATAGGAAAGGAGTCTTTGTGCCATGTGGTAGGTTCCTGAAAGCACAGCCTGAGCGGTGCGCCGCTCAGCGGCATCCAGCACGCACACAGCACGTCGAGTCTTCATGAGCAGGGAAGGAAGCAGGGCGCCGACCTCGGCTCGGGGATAGCGCGAGGTGCGCCAGAGCGTGACCGCGTCAGCTAGCCTGCCCTGTAGCTCGCTTGCCGAAGGAAGCCGGTCAGCGTCCGCTGCGGGCACGGTTGCGAGCGGGTACGTCATCATGACCTGCTGCAGCGTTGGTGTTGCCTGGTGTATTGGCTTGCCGTATACCGCAAGCGGAACGTGCTGGCCGGTCAACTCGGTCAGGTCATTGACCCGGAGAACCTCCGCAAGCTGAAGCAGCGTCGGCAAACACGCCGCATGACGCGTGCCCTGCTCAATCTTCTTGAGCCAACTTTCGCTGCGGCCGCACAGACCAGCAACCACCGCTCTCGACAACCCCCGCCGCTCCCGCAACAACTTGATCCGCCTGCCCACTGGCAGCGTCGGGTCCAGGTTCATAACTCACCCCTCCCATCACCCTGAATGTCGGCAATCGAGCCTACGCCGGGCACGACGTACCAGCTTGAGAGCGAATCGCGGCGGCGCATCAGAGCAGGAGTTGCGAGACGGTGTGGATGGCGAGGCCGGCCAGCGCTCCGACCACGGTGCCGTTGATCCGGATGAACTGGAGATCCCGGCCGACCTGCAGCTCCACCTTGCGGGAGGTCTCCTCGGCGTCCCAGCGCTGTACCGTGTCGCTGATCAGGGTGGTGATCTCCCCCCGGTAGTTGGACACCACGTAACTGGCCACACCCTCCAGCCAGGTGTCCACCTTGGACCGCAGCTCAGCGTCTGAGGTCAGCCGCAAGCCCAGCGAGACCAGCCCCTCGCGTACCCGGCGGCGCAGCTCGGACGAGGGGTCCTCGGCCGCCTCAAGCAGCATCTTCTTGGCGGTGCCCCATGCCGACCCGACCAAGGTCTGAACTTCAGGGTGCGCCAGCACCTGCTGCTTGATCGCTTCGGCGCGCTCGATCATCACCGGGTCCGTGCGCAGGTCCTGGGCGAATTCCATCAGGAAGGTGTCCATCGCCTTGCGCATGGCGTGCTCAGGATCACTGTGTACCGCCCAGGCGAATGCCAAAACCTCCGCGTACAGCCGGTCCGCGACCAGCTCGTCGACGAACCTCGGCGACCACCCCGGCAAGCGCTGGCTGACCACCCGCAACACCGCGCCGTGGTTGTCGCGCACCCACTCATAGGCCCGCTCGGCGACCAGGTCGACGAGTTTGTGGTGCGCCCCGTCGGTGAGCAGCTGCCCGAGCAACCGTCCCAACGGTGGCCCCCAAGGCTGCTCGACAAGGCGCTTGACCACCGCGTTCTCCAGCACCGCTTGGACGTCCTCGTCGCGCAGCACGGTCACCGCGCCGCGCACCGCGGTAGCGAGCTCAGCGGTGACCCGCTCGGCGTTGCGAGGCTGCGCCAGCCACCGGCCCAGCCGACCGCCGACTCCCACCCGGCGCAGCTTGTCCCGTACCACCTGCTCGGCGAGGAAGTTGGCGCCCACGAAGTCGCCGAGGTTCTCCGCCAGCGCGTCCTTCTTGCGGGGAATGATCGCGGTGTGCGGGATACGCAGCCCGAGCGGATGCCGGAATAGTGCGGTCACAGCGAACCAATCCGCCAGCGCACCGACCATGCCGGCCTCGGCCATCGCCCGCACGTAGCCGATCCACGCCGCACTATTGGGGTCCTCGTAGAGCCGTGCCACGACATACACCACCGCGGCACCCAGCAGGAAGCCCAGCGCGACCGCCTTCATCCGGCGCAGCCCTCGCTGCTTTTCCTGCTCGTTGATGGTCAGCTCCACACTGCCGATTGTGCCCCGCCCGGCAGGATGATGGCCGTGCGAACCCACGGACTGGTCCCCCGGCTGCAGCCGTTCACGTCGACGATCTTCGCGGAGATGACCGCGCTGGCGGCGCGAACCGGTGCGGTGAACCTCGGTCAGGGTTTCCCGGACACCGACGGCCCGGCCGGCATGCTCGAGGCCGCCCGGTCGGCGATCGCCGGCGGGTGCAACCAGTACCCGCCCGGATCGGGAATCCCCGAGCTGCGCAGTGCCATCGCCGAGCATCAGGCAGCACGCTATGGCCTGGTACACGATCCCGACTCCGAGGTGCTGGTCACCGTCGGCGCCACCGAAGCGATCAGCGCCGCGCTGCTGGCCCTGGTGCAGCCGGGCGACGAGGTGTTGCTCATCGAGCCCTACTACGACTCCTACGCCGCCGCGGTCGCGCTGGCCGGGGCGAGGAGGCGCAGCGTAGCGCTGGTCGCCGACGGCGACCGGTTCGCGCTGGATCTGGATGCGCTGGCCGGCGCGATCACGCCCGCCACCCGGGCGCTGATCCTCAACAGCCCGCACAACCCCACCGGCACGGTGCTGCGCCGCGTCGAATTGGAGGCACTCTCGGCGCTGGCCGTCGAACACGATCTGCTGGTGATCACCGACGAGGTGTACGAGCACCTGGTGTTCGACGGTGCGCAGCACCTGCCGATCGCGACGTTGCCCGGAATGGCTCAGCGCACGCTGTCGGTGTCGAGTGCGGGCAAGACGTTCAGCGTGACCGGCTGGAAGATCGGCTGGGTGTGCGGGCCTGCGCCGCTGGTGGCCGCGGTGCGGGCAGCAAAGCAGTTCCTCACGTTCGTCGGCGGGGCCCCATTCCAGCCCGCAGTGGCGCACGCGCTGCGCACTGAAGATGCATGGGTGGCCGCACACCGCGCGGCCTTGCAGGACAAGCAGCACCGGCTGGCCACCGGGTTGGCAGCGACGGGTTTCGGGGTGCGCCGGTGCGAGGGCACTTACTTCGTCTGCGCGGACATCCGGCCACACGGGTACTCCGACGGCCTGCAGTTCTGCCGCGAGCTTCCCGAGCGTGCCGGTGTGGTGGCGGTGCCGGTGCAGGTCTTCGTCGATGACCCGGCACCGTGGCGGCACCTGGTGCGCTTCGCGTTCTGTAAGCGCGACGAGGTGCTCGACGAGGCAATCGCCCGTCTCGCCTCGGCCGGACCGATCCGGTGACGATCGCTACAGATATCCCATTATGCGGTCACAGCGTGTAGTGTGAGGCAGCGGTTGTCCGGGTGAGTGAGTCCAGACTTCTCGCCCAGTCTCCGATCAGGACAGTGGCGCGGCGAGCCGACGCAGGGCCGGCCCCGCGGAAGGGTTGAGGGGGAATCGGTGGACGCCATCCCCGACGCAGGTGGCGCACGGTGTGCGCCCCGCGGGATGCTGCGTGCACTACCGGGCGCCCTGCTGCGGGTCGCCATGCTCGGAGGCTTGGTCATCGCGGGATGTCTGCTGGGATCCGGAATCGCCCAGGCTTCCGCATTCAGCGGGCTCAGCGGGGTAAACGAGGTACGAATAGCCCCGCTGAGCCCGCTGAATGCGACTGAGACCGATGAGGACCCCGGGGGGCTGCTGGGTGAGAGTGGCGCGATCGGGTCGACTGTTGCGGGGGTCATGCGCGTTGTCCCGGCACCACGACTCCCTGTCCAGCCTGCGCAACTCCCCGTCTTGAAACCGGTCCTCAAACCGGTGTCAAAGCTCGCTGCGCCGGCCGCCCCACAGGCGGGAAAGACAGCCAAGTCGCGGGCAGCGGCCGATAAGCCCACGGTGGTCACGCCACCGGCCGCACCGGCTGAGCCGGTCGCCGCTGCGACGACCGTGACCACCCCCGCCCCGGTGCCCCACACGGTGCGCGAGGCCGCACCCGAAACTCCGGCCTGCCTCGCCGCTGCGCCGGTTGCAGACCCATTGGCGGACCGGTTCACCGGGCCGACGACGCTGGGTCCATCAGCATGGACCAGCGGCCCAGCGGAACCGGTTCGGCCGAGTTCCCCCGGAACCACCACCGCGCCATGCCCGGTCGGCAGTACCGGCGGCGGCAGCACGATCACTAAGAGCCTCCACTCTGTCACGCTAAGTGATGAGTGGGCGGCGATGGGCCTGACTCCGACGCATTGTCGGCTGTGCGCTGGCGCCGATGGCATCCCGCCGTCGGCTGCGCAACGGCCCTCCACGTCACCAGACTGATTTCACGACGCCCGGTGGGACGCCGTTACCGGCGACCCCGGTCGACCAAATCTGGGTCGATCAACCCTGCCGTAAAGCCCCCGATCTGTCCGACCGCGCCCGGGCGGATCGGGTTTAATGGCCCCGGCGTCACGTTGCCCCCGTGACGCCGGGGCCGCTTAATGTAGTAGTCGGTGGTTGCACCCCGGTCAGCACGACCGCAACAGTGGCGTTTCATCGGGGCCGGCTAGCCAACCACTCCTCCACTGGCATGCTCCGGGGCAACTCGTAGCCGGTCGGCAGCAGGATTTCGCCGCGCTGGGTGCGGTAGTAGACCTGCCAGGCGTGAAAGCCCAGCAAGGCGCGTTCGTCAGCCTGCATCAGCGCGGCGTAGTGCCGGACGCCTCGGACGTAGCGAGTGTCGTTGTTGTAGCGGTACAGGGCGTTGTCGAGGCGGGCGTCGGTGCCATCAGCGCCACCGTTGGCGGCCAGATAGTTGGCCGCCCCGAGAATCGCGTCGCGGCTGTTCCAGACGTCGCCGCCGAGGCCGTAACGAGCCCAGGTGCCCGGGAGGAACTGCATCGGTCCCTGCGCGCCAGCCGTGGAGAGGCCGACGATCCGACCCATCCTGGTCTCGACCAGGTGAACCGCGGCGAGCACCGGCCACGGCACGCCGAAACGCCGCTGCGCCTCGGCGTAGTACTCCCGCAGTTGCGGGGCAGCGAGCGGCTCGACAATCCGCCAGGCCGGGACGGTCGTCGATACCCGAGTGGCCATTGCCTCGAACTCGCGTCCGGCGGCGGTATTGCGCCGCACTGTGTCCTGCAACGGCGCCGGGACGTCGGCCAGCACCACGGCGTCCCAGTCAGGCCGGTCGGCCAGGGTGAGGTAGGCAACCTGCGCAGTCCGGCCGGCCGCGGCGATCAACTCAGGCGGGGTGGCCGGGTCGCGCACGGCGGTCTCGGCGACCGTGACCTGCCGGGCCAGCCCGCGCGGATCGGCCGCGGCCTGCGGCTGCTCGCCGGCCAGCGCCGGGGCGAGGACGGGATCGACCGACCGCACCGCGTCCGGTCGGTCCGGGGCTGCCTGCGGCGCGCTCCCGCACCCGGCCAGCACGGCGATCATCATCACGACCACAGCTGTCCGCATCACGAGGGCCCACGCTACCGGCCGGCCGGAGCCCGAGCCCGTACGTGCGCGACGGCGTGGCCCCACCCGCCCCATTCACCTGATGTCGATCGGTGTGGTCACGGTGGTTCGGTCGATGTCGGAGGTGCGCACTGTCACCGCGAGCTGCCAGGTTCCATTGACCGGAATCTGGACCGCGGTAGCGACGTAGTGGCCCGGTGCGGTGCGCTGCAAGGGAACCGGGAACGGGCCGAGCTGCCTCGGGATGAGAGTCAAGGTGGCGTTGAGTTCGGCCACGTCACGCGGGTTCCCGGTGCGATCCTCGACGGTGACGCTGATCGTGTCAGGTCCGGCGATGGCCGGATCGACGTCCACGGTGAGCTGGCCCTGGCCGCCCGGCCCTCCGGTGTCATAGCTGACGATGTGGTGTGCCGGCCCCGGCGACGGCGCAGTCACGGTTCGACCAGGCTCGGCGTTGACCAGCAGCGCGGTGACGCCGAGCACGAGTGCACCGAGCATGGCTTCGCCCGCCACACTGCGACGCAGTGTCAACAACGACGACGCAGGGGCCAACACGCCGGGAGACGATCGCGACGCCGCGCCGACGCCGACCAGTGCGCGCCGCTGTCGGGTGACCCACCTGCGGGAGAGCCCCGCGACGCCGAGCAGGACCGCGACAACACCGAGTTTTGCCAGCAACAGCCGCCCGTAGTCGGTAGACACGAAGCCAGCCCAGCTGCCGAGCTGGCGCCACGTCTGGTAGCTGCCGGTGCCGATGAGGATCACCACCGAGGCGGCCGCGATCGACGAGAACCGATGTACCGCCGCCCGCGCCTGCGCCCTCGCGGCACCCGCCGGCCCCACCCCCGATGGCCACAGGATGACCACCAGGGTGACCAGACCACCCAGCCACACCCCCATCGCCAGCAGGTGCACGACGTCCACCGGTAGCGCCAGCGCTGGTTGGAGCCCCGCGGCCGCGTGACCTGCCACCGCCCATGTCGACGCGAGGCCAACGGCCAAGCCCACGCCGAGGGCGCCGAACCACGCGTGGCCCCGCCGCGCGACGTGCCCCAGCCACCCGCACAACAGCACGAGGTATGCACCGGTCATGGCCAGCAACAGGAGCCGGGCGGTCCACGCTGCACCGAACCGGCTGTCCACGGTCGCGGAGAAGACCGCGGAGTCGAAGATGCGATCGGCACCCAGCCCGTTGCCGTAGGGTCCCTGCAGCAGCAGACCCGCCATCGTGGCCGCCAGCAGGCCGGCCCAGCCGACCAGCATGACGCGGCGGACGTCGCGCCGGGCGATGGCGCCGGACCAGCAGCGCAGCACGAACGCAATCGAGCCCACCAGCAGCGCAAACGACGCGAACGCTGCGGCCCGGGCGATTCCGTAGAGCACACCGATCGCGGTGCTCCCGCTGGGCTGCGCGGTCCCCGGAGTTCGGTTGGTCGAGGGCTGACCCACCGAGAAGGTGAAGGCACCCGCGACCGGGTGCGAATCGGCCGAGATCACCCGCCAGGACACGGTGTAGGTGCCGTGCTGGGCGCTGGGTTGGTTACCAGTACGCAGAGCAACGCCCACGGTGGAGTCGCGACCGAGGTGAACGGCATCTCCGGTGTCCAGCTGCGCACCTTCCGGATCGAAGATCCGGATCCCGTCGGCTGCCACCACCACCGGTTCGCTGAAGGTCAGTGACACCGTGGTGGGTGCGGCGGCAACCACCACACCTTGCCCGGGATCGGTCGAGATCAGCACCGCGTGGGCCGCCGCGGAACCGGCGCCGATGAGTGTCGCGAGCACCGCGCAGACCACCGTCACGGCGGCAACACGCACCAATGGCTGACAGCGCACTGGCCGCAGATTCAGTCCGCGCCGATGCTACGTCCCTGCCTACGGTTGCGCAGGCCCAAGCCGATCCCGACGATCCCCAGCGCTATGCCCATGCTGCCGAGCACCACGCCAACGTTGTTCTTGTTCGAGGAATCCGGGTCGCCGCTCGTGGTCACAGTCGCCGAGGTGGTGCTAGCCGCGGGGCTGGTATCAGCCGGTGTCAGCGTGAGCACCGGCGCGGGGTGTTCGGGCTCGGCGCCACCCGGTGGGGCAGTGTCGATCCACCGCACCACCTCGCCGTTGTCGTAGGTCTGCAACGCCTTGAAGACCAACTGATCGGTGTCGGTCGGCAACGGGCCCAGCGACACGTCGAACTCCTCGAACGTTCCGGGCGAAATCGTGCCGCCCGTCCAGGTGATCTTCGACACGGTCTCGGTGATCTGCCCATGACTGGTGGTGATCGGTTTGGCCAGCGTTGTCTTCTGCACGGTCGACGTCCAACCAGGCACCGGGCGAGTGGACACTGAAACGATCGGGTGGTCGATCGGGAAATTGACCTCCAGTTGGGTGGTGGACGCGGTGTCCCGCTCGTTGGGGACCCGGAAGGCAACCTTGGTATAGCCGCCTTGCTGCGCGGTACGGGGATTCACCGTGACGTGCGCCGAAGCGACACCGGCCAGAACGAACAGCGCCAGGACACAGACGGCGCCGACCACGGTGGCGCGACGCCCGAGCCACCAACTGATCTTCGACATGACGACACGCTCCAGACAGAGACGGGACCCAACGCGGTCACAGCCGGCGGTCACAGCATCGTCACGAGCATGTAGCTCATCCCGATACCCATAACGATGTGGCTGGAACCGAGCAGATGGAGCGAGGTGACCACGTCGCGCGGTCCATCGCCTAAGGAGGCGGTGCTCGCTGGCTCGACGAACCGCGCGCCCGACCACACCGCGAACACCAGGAAGTACGCAACAAACGCCCAGGCCAGCACCGGCAGCGCGATGCCAGGGGCACTCCCGGGGAGGTGCGCACTGTGCGCCGCGCCATGGCCGGCCGGGACTGCGGCCAGCATGTACACCATCGCCAGGTTCCCCAGTACGTGGTGCAGGATCGTGGCTGATCGCGCCCCTCGTCGGAACAGCCGAACCGCGAACCACGCGGCCGCCATGCTGAACAGCACCTGCCAGTACAAGGCTGGTACCGGATTACCCCACGGCCAGAACATCGCGGCCATGCCGGCGCTCATCACACCGTGCGACGCGTCCGCGATGGGATCGTTGTTGCCCTCCGTGGCGCCCCGGCGGGAAGCGAACAACCGCACCACGAAGTACAGGGCCAGCCCCGCGAACACTGCGGCGAAGACCCCACCCACAGCCACATTCACACCTCCCTCCATCTCGTTGGGCACCGTCACACGAGCTCGTAGAGGTGTAGTCGTCTCCAGCCGCCAGTTGGTTCCCGCCCCCCCGCCCCGCGTGTCAGGCCCCTGTGCCCCGCGTGTCAGGCCCCCGTGCACGGTGTGTCAGGCCCCCGTGCACGGTGTGTCAGGCTCCGGTGCGCGCTTAACAGCGCGGCAGGCAGGGAAAGCACTGGTCGGGCGCTCGTGGCCCCTTGCGCAGGTCAGGACAGCCGGACGAACGTCTCCTCGTACGGCTCGGGTCGCGCGCCTGCGCCCGACATGGGCAGTGGGCGTGGACGCCGCGGCACCCGCGCACCGGATCCGCCGCCACGACCCGGATACACCAGCAGCCCTCTCAGCGGGTCGGGCACCGCGTCGAGGGCAGCGAGCACCGCGGGCAGCTCGCGGAAGCAGTCACGCTCCTCGTCGCCGGTGAACTCCAACTCGATGACGACGCCCCAACGGTGCTCGTGCCATTCCCACCGCAGTGCTCCATTGGTGACTGCGGCCTCGGTGAGGTTGTCCCCGTGAGCACGCCGCCAGCTACTCGCCGGGGACTCCCCGTCGAAGACCTCGATGGACAGCCAGTGGTCCATGCGAGCAAGCGTACGCCGGAATCGGACATACCGCCCTATCCCCGACGGCACGTTCGGAACAGCCCTGACGGGTCAGTCCAGCGTGGAGGAGGCCTTGCGGGGCGCAACCGACCCGTCCTGGCCGTTGTGGTGCTGCTCGCGTAACTGCTGCTCGATCGCCTGATCCGCGACGATCATCGGGTCGGTGCGCAAGTCGCGGGCCAACGAGATACACAGCAAGATCATGAGCAGTGCGAACGGGGCTGCTGCGATGATCGTGAGCGTTCGCAGGCCGTCCAGCGCGGTTTCCCCGCCGACCAGCAGCATCACCACCGCCACCGCGCCGGTCGCGCTGCCCCAGAAGATCACGTTCCAGGTCTGGGGGCTCTGGTTGCCGCGCTGCGACAGGGTGCCGAGCACCACCGAAGCGGCATCCGCACCGGATACGAAGAAGATCGCGACCAGCACCATCACCAGCACGCTGCTCGCCCCGGACAGCGGGAAGGTGTCCAGCAGACCGAACAGCTGCGCCTCGACGCCACCCTGGCCGACGATATCGATGCCGCTGCGCTGCGCACTGATTGCGGCACCCCCGAAGATCGCGAACCACACCAGGCTCACCACACTGGGCACCGCGATCACCCCGACGACGAACTGGCGGATCGTCCGGCCACGGCTGATCCGGGCGATGAACATGCCCACGAACGGGGTCCAGGAAATCCACCACGCCCAGTAGAAGATCGTCCAGCTGGCCAGCCAGGTATTGGTCTCGTCGCCGCCCGCGGCCGCAGTGCGGGCCGACATGCTGGCCATATCACGGAAGTAGTCGCCGACCGCGGTCGGGATCAGGTTGAGGATCAGCACTGTCGGGCCGACCACGAACACGAACACCGCGAGCACCAGCGCAAGCACCATATTGGTGTTGGACAGCCACTGGATGCCCTTGGCCACCCCGGAGACCGCTGAGACGACGAACGCCACGGTGAGCACCAAGATGATCGTCACGAGCAGGGCATTGCCCGGGCTGGACAGCCAACCGTTGGCCTGGAACCCGGCGCCTATCTGTAGCGCACCGAGTCCCAGCGAGGCCGCCGAGCCGAACAGCGTGGCGAAGATCGCCATGATGTCGATGGCCTTGCCCGCCGGGCCGCTCGCCCTGGTCTTGCCGAGCAGTGGCCAGAACGCGGCACTGATCAGCTGCGGCCGGCCGCGCCGGTAGGTCCCGTAGGCCAGCGCGAGCCCCATCACGGCATACATCGCCCAGGGGTGCAGGGTCCAGTGGAACAGCGTGGTGGCCATCGCCGTGCCGATGCCCGGCTGGGCCCCCGGCGGTGGCGTGACGAAATGCGTGAGTGGCTCGGTCACCCCGTAGAACATCAGCCCGATGCCCATGCCCGCGCTGAACATCATCGCGACCCAGGACACCGTCCGGAACTCGGGCGGCTCGCCGTCGCGACCCAGCGGGATTTTGCCGTAGCGGCCCAGGGCCGCCCACAGCGTGAAGACCACGAAGCCGGTGGCGGCAAGCACGAACAGCCAGCCGAGGTTGTCCACCAGCCACTCCAGCACCGCGGTGGCGATCCCGGCGAGTGAGTCAGTCCAGCCGACACCCCACACCACGATGCCGCACGAGATCACCGCAGCGACCCCGAACACCACCCAGTCAGTCAGCCGCCGCGTGGACTCACGAGGGTCGACGGCTCCCACGGCGCCCACCGCGGACGGACTA
The DNA here is from genome assembly GCA_050700115.1 of Pseudonocardiaceae bacterium. GTDB lineage: Bacteria > Actinomycetota > Actinomycetes > Mycobacteriales > Pseudonocardiaceae. Next base: position 36,807 of record JBOHGG010000035.1, on the reverse strand, counting down.
CCCGGCTGCTCCGGGTGGTGGTATGGCTGACCGCTGTGTTCTGCGGATGTCGGCTCTAGAGGCATAATTCAGCAGAGGATACTCGGCGCGCCACCCGATTCGGTGACGTAGCGCATGACCTGACCGTGGATCCTGGATGCAGGACCATCAGTTGCGGACATGGAAGATGCCCCACGCCAGATTGCCGGCATGGCCGCCGTGCACCCAGTGCTGAAGGCCGGTCTGCATCCGAGTGCAGTATTCGTCGCTGACCTGCCCGTCAAGCTCGGCCCTGCGTCGCAAAAGTTCGTCATACACGCGCTGGTAGTGCCGGGGTAGCTGTTCGGAGTGGTCGTGGAACTCCACGGAGCGTACGCCGAGCCGGAGCAGCTCGCGCTGGTAAAACGCCGGGGTGGCCAGCGTGTCTAGCTGGATTCGCTGCAGGATCGGCTTGAGATCCGCCTTGCTGGCGCCCTCGGTGGCCATCGGATCAGTGAAGATCATCTGACCGCCGGGGCGGAGCACCCGCACCGCTTCCTCCAGCACCCGGGCCCGGTCCCCGCTGTGCAGCAGGGAATCCTGCGACCAGACCACGTCGAAGGTGTTGTCCTGGAATGCAAGATCCTCGAACGAACCGTCGACTACCGCGATCAACTCGTCGAGTCCCTGCTCAGCGTTCATCCCCCGGTTGCGCTCGTTCTCGACCTCGGACAGGTTCAGGCAGGTGACCCGGCACCCGTAAGTGCGGGCCAGGTAGCGGGCGGCCCCGCCGTATCCGGCGCCGAGGTCCAGCACGGTGGACTCCCGGGTGAGATCGCCCAGGCCGGCCATGGTCTCGACGGTACGGCGGCTGGCTAGGCCGATCTCCTCGGACTCGTCGGCGTACATGCCGACGTGGATATCCTCGCCGCCCCAGACGATGGCGTAGAAGGCGTCGGCGTCCTCGGAGTTGTAGTAGTCCCGGGCCGTGCTGACGGCGTTGGAGTACAAATCGACCACCTGCTCCTCAGTGCGGTAGGCCTTCTCCGCAATGTGGACGAAGAAGTCCGGGTCCCCGTCTGAGTAGGTCGACTGGAAGTCACCGTAGGTTTCGATCTGCTGGAAGCCGACCTCGCGCAGCAGCCGTCGCACGTAGTTCTTGCGCAGCGGGAACATGTTGAGGTGGTAGACCGACTTGTCCGGGAACGTGTAGCGGAAACGGGCCAGACCAGCGTCGATGTACTCGGGCTCGGCCTTGACCTCCTCGCCACAATAGTAGTACGTGTGCTTGGACGAGAAACCGTCGTCCAGGATGCTGTCATAGTTGCGCTGATCGATGATCAGCACGCCATCGTGTTTGAGCATCGCGTAGAACTCGGCGAGCGTCTTGCGGCGGTCGCGCTCGGAGAACAGGTGGGTGAACGAGTTCCCCAGGCACACGATCGCGTCGTAGGTGCCGTGCACGTCACGGTTGAGCCAGCGCCAGTCGGCCTCCACGACCCGCAGGACGTAACCACCGAAGGCTCTGCCGTTCTCGAATGCCTTGACCAGCATGTGCGGGCTGCCATCTGCGCTGACCACGTCGAAGCCCGCTTCGAGCAGCTGTACCGAGTGGTAGCCGGTGCCGGTGGCGACGTCGAGCACTTCGCGGACGCCTCTGGCCTTGAGCTGCTCGATGAAGAACACGCCCTCGCTCTGCGCGCGGCGCTTCCAGTCGATGAGCTCGTCCCACTTCTCGACAAAGCTGGTGACGTACTCCTCGACGTAGTGATCGGACTCGCGCACCTCGGTCGGACTGTCGCCGAAGTCCTGCTGGCCGTCGACCTCCGGGACGGCAGCCGGTGGCTCGTCGTCGTTCGGCGGGATCCGGATGCTGGTCAGGGCAACCTCTGTCATCATGTCACCTCGCAAGCTCGTCGTCCTCCGATCCGTGCCGATCCGCACATGCACGCAGCCCGGACGCTTGGCCTGCCGGTGCGGAGCGCGTTCATTCGGGTGGGATCGGCTCATCGCATTGCGTAAACCGGCACGGTTAAAACTAAGTGAACATGTCATGCCCGGCAACCGGAGCGCGCCGGGCCGGTACCCATCCCGAGTGATCCGGCAGGCGACCTAATAGCGCTGAGCAGCGAGAACACCGTCAAACGTTGGACGATACGCACGATCGGCTATTTTTCTGTCGCGACACCTCCCAAATCAGCGCCAAGCGACTACGGACCGTCGTCAGGCAGGGTGTCGGGCAGTGCCGCCAGTCACGACCTGCGCCCAGGTCGATGGTCACGCTTCGATCCAGGTTTACTCCTGAGTGACATGGGGTAACTGACAGCAACCTGAGGTCGTGGTGTCCGGAGCGGGCACCGGGCCCGCAAGGCGGATTCGCGTCCCTCCGGGGCGCCACCGACGCTGGAGAAGGGAGCTGGAGATGGCGCTATTACCTGGCACGCTGGGCATGGCAGGACCGTTGTCATCCGACATCCTGGGTCTGGAGGTGGCCGAACACGGTCCCGACGCTCGCGTGGTCACCGTCGTAGGCGAGGTCGACGCGCTGACCGCGCCGGAACTGGCCGACTTTCTGACCGCGCAGCTGGTCGTTGCCCCGGTGGTGGTGGTGAACCTTGATGGTGTGCGGTTCCTCGGATCTGCCGGGTTGTCCGTACTGTTCAAGGCCAACGAACTGGCTACCCGAGAAGATCGCGACCTGCGGTTGGTGTGCAACTCACAGACCGCCAACTGGGCGCTGAAGGCCACCGGGCTGCGGGAGCACTTCACCTTCGCCGACAACGTCCCCGACGCCTTGAAGCACTCACCCTGACCGGCACGGCGCCCAGCGCCGCTCGAGTCAGGGCCTGCGACGGCGGGACAGCAGGCCGCGCAGCTTCTCGCGATTCTGCGGATCGCTCGCGTACCGCTTTCCCTGTTCGACGGCTCGCCGGCCCTGGGGGCTGTTCAGGAAGTGCCGGATCTTGCTGACGATCGAGGCCATCAGGGCTCCTGGGGAAGTAGGTGTCTCCAGGCTACCGCCATCGCGCGCAGGCGGCCGTGGTCGGCGTCGACGACTACCTGGTGCTGCGCCGCTCGCCAGGGTGGAAGGGCAACGATGGACGTATGAACAGTTGGTTTGTTGTCAGTTCTCTCGTGATCCTGCTGTTCGTCCTGATCGGCGGCTACTTCTCGGCGTCGGAAATCGCTCTGGTCTCGCTGCGGGAGGGACAGGTCCGCCGGCTCGCCGAGGACGGCAAGCGTGGGCGAGCAGTGGCGCGCCTGCTGGCGGACCCAAGCCGGTTCTTGTCCGCAGTGCAGATCGGTGTGACGTTCGCCGGGTTCTTCGCTGCCAGCTACGGGGGTGCCACCCTGGCGGTGGGGCTGCAGCGGGTGCTGGCCGGGTGGGGGTTATCGGACGGGCTTGCCGGAACAACGGCGCTGGTCGGGGTCACGTTGATCGTGTCGTATGTCTCGCTTGTGTTCGGTGAGCTCGTGCCGAAGCGATTGGCGCTGCAACGGCCTGAGGCGATCGCCCTGTTCGTGGCCCCCATGCTGGACTGGATCGCGAAGGTCTCGCGTCCGGTCATCTGGTTGCTGTCGGTGTCCACCAACGCTGTGGTCCGGGTGCTCGGTATCGACCCGCAGGCCAAGGCCGACGAGGTCAGCGAAGCGGAGTTGCGGGACTTGGTCGGCAGCCACGAGGAGCTGACGCCGGAGGAGCGGCGTGTGCTGACGGACGTGTTCACCGCAACCGATCGGGTGCTCCGCGAGGTCATGGTGCCCCGGACCGAGGTCGATTTCCTGCCCGGATCGGCCGGGGTCGGGGAGGCGGCCGCCTATGTAGCAAACCAGCCGCACTCCCGGTACCCGGTCACCGGAGACTCACCCGACGACATCCTTGGTGTCGTCCACGTCCGGGACCTGCTGACCGCCGCGCACCGCCGCTATCACGGCCGGGACGGGCCGGAGACTGTTGGCGAGCTCGCTCGAGAGGCGCCCGCGTTGCCGGGCAGCCTTCCGCTGGTTCAGGCGCTGTCCCAGATGCGCCGGCGCGGTCACCTGGCGATCATCTCCGACGAGTACGGGGGCACCGACGGAATCGTGACCCTGGAAGACCTCATCGAGGAGCTGGTTGGCGATATCGAGGACGAGTACGACCCCCGAGGTCGGCCCAACGGCCGGCATGAGGACGGCAGCGTGGAGCTGGACGGGCTGCTGCACCGCGACGACATCAAGGAGCTCACCGGCATCGAGCTACCAGAAGGCCACTTCGCCACCCTCGCCGGTTTCGTCGTCAGCCAACTCGGCCGGACCCCTGAGGTCCAGGACAGCGCGGAGGCGCTGGGCCATCGCTTCACCGTGACCGAGATGGACGGGCGGCGGGTGGCCCGCATCCGCATCACACCGAGTGACGATCAGGCTGACGCCGGCACCGAGCGTGCCTGACATCCCCTTCGCGCGACGCAGGCGGTGGAGTCCCCGTTACGGCGCCGCCCCTCGGCAGTCGCCCGCGGACCGGGCGGTGGCCGGGTCACCGGTGAACGTGTGCGCCGTCTTCTCGAACGGGTTGCCGCAGCCGGCCGCGTTGAGGTTGTTCCATGAGCCGCCCTGCGCCCGTCCCCAGATGGCGCCGATCGTGACGTAGGTGACGTAGAAACCGAGCTCGCCGATCGCCGCCACGGTCCGGCTGTGCGTCGCCTCGTGCCGGGCCAGGCCGTCCGGCACAGTCCCGTCCGGGGTGAAACGGCCGGACTGGATCCAGGCCACGGCACCGAGCGTCAGTGCGCCGCCACCGGCACAGACCTCAATGAACAGCATGCCCCGGCACAAGTCCACCTTGTTGCGCCCGATCGCCACGATCAGCGTCGCGATGAGGCCGACGGTGGTCAGCAGCGGCGATTGCACCCACTTGATGAGGACGCTGAACAACCACGCCACCGGGCTGTCCCTGTTGTCCAGCAGCGGGCTGACCACAGCCCCGAGCAGACCCGCCGCCCCGAAGATGATCAGCCCGCTGGCGGTGGCGCTGACCACGCTCACGCCGAGCCCGAACAGCGCCGAGACGCCGAGGACAAAGCCGGTCCAGCCCAAGACGGCAAGCACGCCGCCGATCGCCCCACCAATCACCCACAGCAGGTACTCATCCCAGGTCTGCACCCGGTTGGCCGCCGCGCCCACCGCCCCGAGGACCGCACCGGTGATCAGCAGCACGACGAGGACTACCAGCCACCCCGGCAGGTCGACGTAGCCGGCCGGGATGTCCAGCGTCCCATCCGGATGTCCAGACGGCTGTAGCCTGACCTGGGCCACGAGGAGTCCCCCGGTGAGCAATCACGAACCACCGCCCCCGCCGGAGCATCAGTCCGGCACCATACCGGCTCCAGCACCGCCGATGCGCAGCAAGACGGATCTACAGACTGCGATCCGCCGGGACCGGCGCGCAGTGCTGGTCGTCAACACCCGCTCCCGACGGGGCCAGCGCCACTACGACAGCGCCGGTGACCAGCTCACCGCAGCGGGCTTCGACCTGCTGGGCTGCTACGGCGTCGATCAACCCGGCCAACTCACCGCTACCCTCACGGCCGCGATCGCCCGACAACCGGATCTGCTCATCGCCGGCGGCGGGGACGGCACCATCAGCGAAGCTGCCCGCCACCTCGCCCACCGCGACATGGCCCTGGGTGTGCTGCCGCTGGGCACTACCAACAACTTCGCCCGCACCCTCGGCGTACCGCTCACCCTCGCCACGGCCATCGCCGTACTCACCGACGGGAAGGTCGCCGACATCGACCTCGGCCAGGCCGGCGACCACCTGTTCGCCAACCTCGTCTCCGTCGGGGTGTCCGCACAGGTCGCCGCCCACGTGCCGGCCGGCCTCAAACGGCTGGCCGGACGGGCCGCCTACCCGCTCACCGCCCTGACCCGTCTACCGGGGCACCGAGCGTTCCACGCCCGCATCACCACCGACGGGCGCACCCGGCAGTTGCGCACACACCAGCTCAATATCGCCAACGGCAGCTTCCACGCCGGCACCCCCATCACCAGCGACGCCAGCGCCGACGACCGGCTGCTGCTCGCCTACGCCCTCGGCGCCCACGCACGGCGAAACTTGCTGGCCGCCACCCTGCGCCACGTCCTCACCGGACGGCGTCGCGCCCTCACCGATGCACCATTCCTGGCCACCGGCGACCTGTGGCTGGAAACCGACCCACCGCTACCCCTTGACATCGACGGCGAGATCCGTGGGCACACCCCGGTACGCATCTGCATCGTCCCCAACGCCCTCCGCGTCATGGTCACTCCCGACTTCCCCGACACCTGATCACGAGCTCTCACCTGCCGTCGACATCTGTCGGAGCGGCCTGGCAACTCTGGCGGATACTGTGGTGAGGTGAGTTCGGTGCGCCCGGTCCCGGAGACCGAGCTCATGGACGGCGAGCAGCTGTCCGCCGACGACGCCTGGCACACCGTGCGGCGCCATCACCTCGGTCGCCTCTTGGTTGCGGCTTTCCTCCGCTTCCGCTACGGCGACGGGTTCAGTCATGCCCGCGCCTTCGCGTTGCAGCTGGCACTGGCGGCGGTGCCGCTGGTGATCGCCGGGGCGGGCCTCGTGTCGGCCCTGGGTGCGGAGTCGTTGGCCGAGGTCGTGGCGCGGACTGTGGTGGCGATCTCGCCGGGCAGCAGTGATGACCTGCTTCGGCAGGTCATCATCGAGGGCGGCGCGGCCGACGAGGGCAGCGAGCGGGGCGAGGTGGTGGTCGTCCTCGGGTTGGGCACCGCCTTCCTCGCGGCCACCTCGGCATTCGCGCAGCTTGAGCGTGGCGCCAACCGCATCTACGGCACGGAACGGGATCGTCCGAGCCTGCGCAAGTACGGCCGAGCGATGGTATTGACGGCGACTGCGGGCGTCGCCATGGCCGTCGGGCTGCTGTGCATCGTGGCCGGCGATGCGTTCGGGGAGGCCGTCGAGCAGGTCTACCGGTGGGGCGACCCGGCCGAGACCGTATGGGACGTGCTGCGGTGGCCGCTGGGGCTCGGCGCGCTGTTCGCCGCGGTGACCGCGCTGTTCAGGTACGCCCCGCGGCGCCAGCAGCCCGGGCTTTCCTGGCTGGCGGTCGGGGCCGGGCTGACCGTGCTGGGGTGGCTGATCGTTTCCGTCCTGCTCGGGGTGTACATCTCCGTTGCCGACAACTTCGACGACACCTACGGGCCGCTCACCGCGGTGATGGCGCTGCTGCTGTGGGCCAACCTCACCGGTGTCGCCCTGCTCGCCGGGATCGCGTTGGCGGCCCAGCTCGAGGCCGTCCGGGCGGGCCGGATCGACCCGCTGCTGGCCGACACCGACGACGACGGCATCCCGGACCAGCACGACGAGCAAAGCGCTGGTTCGACCCGGCGTTGATCTGCTGCGGTGAATCCTCGTGAACCACCGACGGAGTAATCTCCACCCGATCCATACCGGCGAACCGCCTTCGCCCTGGTCTCCTTGTCGAACCTGCTCGGCATCGCGCCATTCCTTCCAGCTTGGGAGGTATGCACGAAACCCGGGATGGTTCAATGCAGTCTCGGAGTGGGAGGATGCCCTCGTGGGAGATGGCACTGTTGCATTAAGCGATCGGTCCGTTCGATCGCTTCCACTCGTGAACCCAAAAGCCCTGCGGTCTGCTACGAAATGACCGTTTTATACCGGTCCTCGACGATGCTCGACGTGCCTGCCGCTGGAGACGGCTCAACGGCCACGAGCCCGCCGCGCTGGCGGTCCTTGCGGGCAGGGCATCGGCTGTCACGAAGCCATGAAACCATCAAGTCCGCTGGTCAGGAGGGATACAGTGGCTCCACCACCGGCAGACCACGACCGCGATGACGACATAGTCCAGCTCGCCCTAACAATCCTCGACGAAGAATTGCGGTCGTGGGTAAAGACCCGGCACCGCGATCGTACATCGGAAGTCGCGGGCGTCTCGGAGCCAAACGAGCAGAGCGCGGACACGTCGTGATCTGCATCCGCTGCGGGAGCGACAACGCCGCCTCGTTTCGCTTCTGCAGCAACTGTCGTACCCAGCTCGGTCAAGCGTGTCTGACATGCGGCTTCGAGAACCCCGCGGAGTCGAAGTTCTGTGGTGGTTGCAGCGCCCGGCTCCAGGAGGTTCGGGCGGAAGATTCTCGGGGCGAGCGCCGCCAGCTCACCGTGCTGTTCTGCGACATGGTGGGAGCGACTGCGCTTTCTCAGCTCCTCGACCCAGAAGACCTGGGAGAGCTGATCGCGGCCTACCAGAAGGTCTGTGGGGACGCGGTGTTCGCCCACGAAGGCCATGTTGCCCAGTATCTCGGCGATGGCGTGGTGGTGTACTTCGGCTATCCGCGCTCCCACGAGGACGAAGCGCAACGAGCCGTCCGCTGCGGGCTCGACATCCTCGAGGGAGTGGAGGCGGTGCGCGACAGCGGCAGGATTCCTCCCGGCATTTCCCTGGACGTCCGCCTGGGTGCACACACGGGGCGCGTCGTCGTGGGCCCGGTGGGCGCATGCGATCGGAGGGATCAGATCGCCTTGGGGGACACGCCCAACATCGCGGCTCGTATTCAGTCGGAAGCGGAGCCCGGCACGCTCGTCGTCAGTGAGGTCACCTGGAGGATCGTCGAGGGCTACTTCACGGGCAAGTGCCTCGGAGCGTGGCAGCTCAAGGGCGTCAGTGAGCCGATGCGGCTTTGGCTCGTCACGGGCGCGAGCCCGTCGAGGGAACGCATCGAGGTCGCCAGCAGCTTGACCCCCTTCGTTGGTCGCGAACGGGAGCAGTCCTTTCTCCAACGGGCTTGGGAGGACAGCCGTTCCGGCCGTAGCAACTTCGTTTTGTTACGTGGCGACCCGGGGGTGGGCAAGTCTCGCCTGGCGCAAGTCTTCTTCGACCTGGTGCAGTTCCAAGCGGCCGACCTGGTGGTCATGCGAACCACCCCCTACGACACCAACAGTCCGTTCCATCCGGTGATCCAGCTGATCGAGCGCAAGTTTGGGGTGGAGCACACCCAAACCCCGGCTGAGCGCTTGGAAAGGGTCGAGGAAGGGCTTGCCGGCCTGGGGCTCGCCGAACTCGAGGCGATTGTGCTGCTGGCTTCGCTGCTTTCGATACCTGTCGGTGATCGGTACGCCCCGCTCGACCTGTCCCCGGTCCGCCGGCGCACCCGCACCATGCGGCTCCTGGTCGACTTCATCACGGCTATCGCCCGGGCAGGGCCGGCCCTGCTGTTGGTCGAGGATCTGCACTGGACGGACACCTCGACCCTGGAATTTCTTGAGCTGCTGGTCACGACCGTTCCTGACGCGCCGCTGTTGGTGATCTTCACGGCACGGTGCGAGTTCGACGTGGGCTGGGCCGCCGCGCCCGCACTGCGCACGATCGAGCTCTCCAGATTCCAGCGCGCTGAGGTGGAGACGATGGTGCGCAGCGTGGCGTTGGGGAAGGCGCTTCCCAGCGAGGTGCTCCGGCAGATCATGGTTCGCGCCGACGGCGTGCCTCTGTTCGTCGAGGAACTCACTCGGTCGATCCTGGACTCAGGGGCACTCAGCGAGAGGGCGGTGTCCTGGGAGGCGGTCGGCCCTGTCGCGGTCGAGATCCCCGCGACGATGGACGCCTCGTTGACGTCCCGCATCGACCGACTCGGTGCGTCCAGAGCAACCGCGCAACTGGCCGCGACGATCGGCCGGGAGTTCAGCTTGGAGCTGCTGCGCGAGGTGAGCGAGCGCGACGAGGCGACCCTTCGTCAGGACCTCGAGCGCCTGCTGCACGCTGGTCTGGCATGGTCAGCCGACGGCGAAGCGGACACCTTCGTCTTCAAGCACGCACTCGTTCGCGATGCCGCTTACAACTCGCTGCTCCGCTCGATACGCCAGCGCTATCACAGCCGGATCGCCGCCGCCCTCCGGGAGCGCTTCGCCGACGAGACGTCGACGCGGCCCGACCTCATCGCTGGTCACCTGACCGCCGCCGGCGAGGACGAAGATGCCGTCACATTCTGGGAGGCAGCCGGACAGCAAGCACTGGCCCGCGCCGCGGTCTATGAGGCGGCCGAGCACTTCCAGCGGGTGATCGATTGCCTGAGGCGCCTGCCCATCACGCCCGAACGACAGGAGCACGAGCTCAAGCTCCAGATTCTCCTGGCTCCACTCCTCATGGCCGTGTACGGCTGGGGGGCGGTGGAGGTGGAGCAGGCCTGCACGCGTGCCCTGGGACTAGCGCAGGAGCTTGAGCGCCATGACCTGCGCTATGGCCCCCAATGGGGACTGTGGACGTATTACTTCCTGCGCGGGGAGTTGACATCCGCTCTGGAAAGGGCCGAGTCGGTCTTCCAGACAGCGCGCGTCTCTGGCGTCAGGATGCTGGAAATGCTCGGGCGCCACGCCCTTGCCTACACCCTCGTATTCCAGGGCGAGTTCGATCGGACCCTCCACGAGGCCGAAGCGGGCTTGGCGCTGTATGACCCGCAGCAAGAGCAAGAGATCGTGAACGCTTTCGGTTTGTCGTCCGTGACCTGCTTGCTCGCCTGTAGAGCGCACTCCCTCTGGATGCTCGGCCGCGTGGTCGAAGCGGAGGAAGACTACGACCGCATGCTGCAGATCGCGCGCGGACTCGGACACCCGTTCAGCCTTGCCTGCGCCCTCGCCTTCACCCTCCATGGCGCTTTCCGTTACGTCTATGCCGGCCAGATGGATCGTCTCGCCGACGTCGCCGACGAGCTACTAGCGCTCTCCAGGGAGGAAGGCTTCTGGTGGTACGCCCTGGCCTACACCTATCAAGGCCTCATCGCCGAGGCTCAAGGCGAGGAGCAGCGAGCCCGGATCCAGATGCTGGAGGGCCTCGAGCTCTTCGCTCAGACGGGTTCCCGGCTGAGCTTGGTGATGCTGAACGTCATGTGTAGCGAGGCCCTCTACCGGCTAGGACACGACGACGAGGCGTGCCGACGGCTCGAGGTCGCCGAGGCCCAGACAAATGCGCGGAGGGAGGGCCTGCTGGGGCCAGATCTCTGGCGGGTCAGGGGCCGGCTGCTGGCGCGCCAGGGCGAGCGCTCAGCAGCTGAGGCGGCGTACTGCCAGGCAATTGAACGGGCACGGGCGCAGCACGCGCTTTCGCTCGAGCTGCGCGCCGGGCTGGACCTCTACGAGTTGCGCGCTCAGGACGGACGCGCCGAAGAGGGCCGTGTCCTGCTGGCAGGTGTTCTCGCGCGCTTCACCCAGGGTTTCGATCGACCCGAGCTCTCGCGCGCGAGAACCATCGTCCGAATCTGATTTGGATTCACGCCACCATCGAGGAAAGCGAGACCCGATGCCAGCCGACGCCACCCGCCTCCCCTGGACCGACGAGCAGTGGGCCATGGTGCAGCGCATCATCCAGGAAAGCGCCCGCAAAGCACGGGTCGCCAGTTCGTTCCTGCCCCTGGTCGGCCCGCTTTCGGACGGTCAAGCCTCGGTTCCCCTGCTCGGTATGACCGAACCGATGCTCGACGACCGGCTGCGTGGCGAGGCCCCGCAACGGTTCGACATCGACGACGGCGAGACGCGAAAGCTCACGTCGATCGCTTGCAAGGTATACCTGCGGACCCAGCAAGCCGAAGATCCCGACCTGGCGTCAGCGAAGCAGATGCTGGGTCGGGCAGCTGACCTCCTAGCACGACTGGAAGACGCCATCGTGTTCAGGGGTCAGCCAGGACCAGACAAGCGCCCGACCAAGGATGGCTCGCCCGACGGTGATCCTGTTGTGACGCCAGAGGTCTACACCGTGCAAGGTGGTGGCAAGTACGACGGCCTCCTCGATGCCATCATCGAGCCGAAGCACGTGAAGCGGGACACAGATAGGAGGGTCAACAGTGAGAGTCTGGTCCGCAAGGTCGTCGACGCCATCCAGACCGTCGAGGCAAAGGGTCACTATGGACCCTTTGCCTGCGTGTTGGGAAGTGACCTGTACCTGGCCGCCAACACGCCTAGTCCTGCGTCGCTGGTCCTTCCCAGCGACCGCATCATCCCGTTCCTCGACGGTGGCCCTCTGCGGCGCTCAAGTGTCATGCCGCCCCACCAGGGCGTGGTCGTCGCGCTAGCGGGGGCGCCAATCGACCTCGTGGTGGCCAGCGACGTGCACGTCACATACCTTCAGCTCTCGCTCGAGCCACGTTACGTCTTGCGCGTCTCGCAGCGCTTCGTGCTCCGCATCAAACAACCCTTTGCTGTCTGCCCGTTGAAGACGGACCTGGCGCCGAACGCCACACAAGACGAGGACAACGCGCCCGCGAAGACCAAGGCTAAGCGGTGACGCGCAGCGTGTTCCAGGAAGCTCCTTCGCTGTCGCAGATAGCCGATCTGGCCCTGCCGGAGGGGGCGGTTCCAGCTGGGGCCGCACCGGTCGTCGCCGTTGCCGTCACGCCGAGGCATCCGAGCAACGCGGTCCTGGTCCAGATACGACGTGACGGCGGGCCAGCGCAGCCCGTGCGGGGCGTGCCCGAGGCCACACCGTTCCAGGAAGGAGCACAGTGGTTTCGGGCGGTCCTTCCCCACCTGGAGAAGGCTTGTCGCATCGATTACCGGGTCGAGCTCACCAGAGCGGGGCAACGTCTCGCCATTCTTCCCGCCGACGGTTCGTGGCTGACGATGATCGGTGACCCAGATACGGCCGCTCCTTCGGGGGAACGAAGCCCGGCGCAAGCGACCGACGAGAAGTCCTTCGCGGCGAGCCCACGCTGGGCTTACGATATGACGTTTTTCGCCGCCCTCACCGCAAAGCTTCGCCCAGAGGTCATCGGCGAAACCCCCGAGGGATACCGGATCAACTTGTTCATCCAGAGCGGCCGCATTGTCGGCCCGCGCATCCACGCTGTAATCCGGCCGGATGGGGGTGATTGGATGTGCATCCGCCCCGACGGCATTGGCATGGTCGACATCCGGATCACCTATGAGATGGCCGGCGGGGCGGTCATTTACGACCGGGCGGGCGGCATCTTCGACCTCGGGTCGGACGGGCACGCCAAAGTCGCGGCCGGCCAGTTCGTCGGGTGTCCACCGTATTATGCGACGCCGACGTTCGTGACCGCTCATCCCGACTGGCAATGGCTCAACCGGTGCCAGGGTTTCGGGTTCGGCCGGGTCGTGATGGAAGAACTGCGGGTCGAGTGCGACATCTACATCCCGCAGGTGCTGGAGCGGCGCAGCGATGGCTAGAGTCGTCGTGCTCGGTGGCGGCATGGCCGGCATGACTGCCGCCCACGAGTTGGCGGAACGGGGCTTCGAGGTCGTCGTGCTCGAACGGCGCGACGCCCCCGGCGGGAAGGCGCGCAGCATCGAGATTCCCCCCGGAGGATTGGGCCAGCGAGCACCGGGAACGATTCCCGAGGCTGCTCCCGGAGCCTTTGTCCCCTGGGTCCCGGGCGAGCACGGCTTCCGCTTCTTCCCCGGCTTCTACAAGCACGTCATCGATTCGATGCGGCGGACGCCGACCGGGGAGGGACGCTCGGTCGCCAATGCGCTTGTCAATACGACCCGGCTTGGCATCACGCAGTACACGCAGCCGATGTTCGAGGTTCCCGCCCGGTTTCCGCGCACGCCGACTGACGCGCTAACCATTCTGCAGGACGTGCTGCTTGCCTTCACTCCGGTGGCTGGACTGAGCCCCGACGATCTGGCTGTATTCGGGGCCCGTCTCTGGCAGGTCCTCACTTCCTGCCCGGAACGGCGACTCGCCGAGTACGAGCAGATCTCGTGGTGGGCGTTCATCGGTGCAGAGCCACGCTCACAGGCCTACCAGAAGTTCCTCGCCACGGGCATCACTCGGTCCCTCGTCGCCGCCAAGGCCAAGATGGCGAGCGCCCGGACGATCGGCGACATCTTCATTCAGCTCGTGTTGACCGTCCTGGACCCGGGGGCCGTAGCCGGGACGACAGACCGGGTGTTGGACGGGCCGACCAGCATCGTGTGGATCGATCCCTGGAGGCGGTGGCTCGAGTCGTTGGGAGTCGACTACCGCACGTGCGTCGAGGTGAAGCAGATTCGCTGCGACCGCGGCCGGATCACGGGCGTGGTGGCTGAGCACAACGGACAGCCGGAGCTGATCCAGGGCGACTATTACGTGTGCGCCCTGCCTTTAGAGCGTGCCGCTCCGCTCATCAACCCGGAGATCCTCGCCGCTGAACCTTCCCTCGAGTCGCTGGCGACCCTCCTCCCCAACGTCGAATGGATGAACGGCGTGCAGTTCTACTTGCGTCGGGACGTCCCGATGCTGCACGGTCACATGATTCATATCGATACGGAGTGGGCCCTCACGAGCATCTCACAGGTCCAGTTCTGGCGCCCGGAAATGATCGACCGGTACGCCAACCTGGAATTCAACGGCGTCATCTCGACCGATGTGTCGGACTGGGACACACCCGGTCTGAACGGGCGCATTGCGGAGGAGTGCTCGCCCGAGGAAGTCGCCGCCGAGACGTGGGAGCAGCTCAAGCGCTCCGTGAACAGCGGCGGCGCCGAGGTCCTGGACGACGACAACCTGTGCGGATGGTTCCTCGATCCCGCTATCGCGGCAGACCCCACCCGCCCTGGGCGGCTGATGAACCTCGAGCCCCTGCTGGTCAACTACGTGGACACCTGGCGCCTGCGTCCCGAAGCGGTCACGGCCATCCCCAACCTCTTCCTCGCCGCGGACTACGTGCGCACCCACACCGACCTCGCCACGATGGAGGCGGCAAACGAAGCAGCGCGCCGGGCGGTTAACGGGATCCTCGACGCCGACGGGTTCTCAGGTTCTCGCTGCGATGTCTGGCCCTTGGAGGAGCCAGCGGTTCTCGAGCCTTTTCGGTCTTACGATGCCGCGCGCTTCCGTCTCGGACTCGGATGGGACACCACGCTCATAGACTTCGCGGTGACGGGCTTGTCCGCCGCGGGACCGGTACTCGACGGCGTACCCCAACTGATGGCTCAAGTCGAGCCGGTCGCTCCGCAGGTGTCGGCGTTGAAAGCTCGTCTCGGCGGTGTGGAGCAATCGCTCCAGGTGCTTCGGGCGGACGAGGCGCTGACCGACACCGCGGAGGCGATCTGGAGACACCAGTCCTTGCTCCCCACGGGTCTTCCGGTAGCGCCCGGGTTGGATGCGTTCGCCGGCCCAACGGGCTTTCTCGAGCGTCTGAGCTGGTACCGGGACCAAGCCTTGACGGCCTTGAGGAAAGATCTGCCACGGAAGGAGCCCAGCCGATACCTGTATGACCTTGTGAGGGGTTTCGTCTCCCAGCCGAGCAAGGGGCTGCGTCCAGCCCTCTGCTTGGCGACATGTCGGGCTTACGGGGGCAGCACGGAGGCGGCACTGCCTTCGGCGGCGGGCCTCGAGTTGCTGCACAATGCCTTCCTCGTGCACGACGACCTCGAGGACGGCAGCTTGTCACGCCGGGGTCAGACCACCATGCATCGGCGCGTCGGGATTCCGTTGGCAGTGAACGTCGGCGACGCCATGAACGCCCTGTCGATGCGCCTGTTCAGACACAACCTGGTGCAACTACATCCAGAGGTCGCACTGCGGATCGTGGACGAGGTCGACCACCTTCTCGTGGAGTCCCTCGAAGGCCAGGCGATGGAGCTGGGCTGGATGCGCGACAACGAATGGGGGGTGAGTACTGACGACTACCTTCGCATGGTGCTCAAGAAGACGGCCTGGTACAGCTTCATCCACCCGATGCGCATCGGCGCCCTGGTCGCAGGTGCCGACGACGATCTCGACCGGTTCAATCGCTTCGGCTTTCTGCTCGGCGCCGCCTTTCAGATTCAAGACGACGTCCTCAATCTCGTCGGCAGCCATTCACGCTATGGCAAGGAGATCGCCGGCGACCTCTGTGAAGGTAAACGCACTCTGGTGCTCTCACACGCTTTCGCCCGCGCCACACCGTCAGAGCAATCCTGGCTACAGGAATTTTTCTCGCACCCTCGCGAAAGACGGCTGCAACGCAAGCTTGTCGACATCTATGACCTGCTTGAGCGCAGCCGCAGCATCGAATGGGCACGACTCGCGGCTTCAGAGTTGACGAGCGCCGCCCAAAAGGAGTTCCCGTTGGCCTTCGCCGGAGCCAACGACGGCCCCGATCTGGACTTCGTGCGGGCCCTCGTGAACTACCTCGTCGAGCGGGATGTCTAGTGGCCGCTCCGCCCGATGGCGGCCGTGAACCGCTATTCGGCTCCGAATGGCGACCCACCGAGGCTTCTCGGTTTAGCCGTTGTCAGCAGGTGCTCGAGCGCGCTTACCCAGGTTTCCACGATGGCGTTGTCGTCAACCTTGCTGTGCGCGGTGCCCAGCAGGTTGGGAAGTAGTCGTGCAGAGATCAAGGCGCCGAGCCCGATCGTCGCGATGGCATCGGCCTGCTGGGCGGATACGACCGATCCGGATCGGTCGATGATCCACTCAGCGAACTCGCGGTAGGTCAGGTCGACGACCTGAACGACGGCGTTGGTGAGGATTCTCGGTCCGTGCCGAGCCTCGCTGGCGAGCAGCCGCAGTAGTTGGGCTTCCTGGTCGAGCTCGGCAAGCACATATCGAGCGGCGATGGTGAGTTCGGTGTGCAGATCTTCGAGGTCGGCGAACAGCCGGCGAATGTCGCGCAGGGCGGTGAGCCGGCTCAGCTGCCGTTCGACCCCGGCCGTCAGGAGCGCTTCCTTGGACGGAAAATGGTGGTAGATGCCGCCGGCGCCGGGGCTGAGCCCGGCAGCTTGTTCGATCCGGGTGATGCTGGTACCCCGGTAGCCGTGCTCGCTGAACAGCTCCATCGCCGCGTCGATGATGCGATCCCGGGTCGCCACGGTTGACAGATCGCCCATGGCACCTAAGTATTTACTTAGGGCTGTCAAGCGTCAACTGAGGAGCGGCGATGACCGCGCATGGTCGAGGTCGGCTGAGCCGCACGGTTCCGCTGGCCGGGCTGGCTGGCCGGACCGCCGGTGAGGCGGTGGTCGCCGCCCTGCGCAAGCGGTTGACCGGCGAGGACAGCGCTGAGTTCCACGAGCGGACGAGTCAGCGTTACGCGGCCATGCTCGGCCACTCGAAGGGCGTGCTGATGAAGGCTGGGCAGGTGCTGTCCTTCGTCGCGCTGGGAAAGCTGGTCCCCCCGGAGCGGCAGCGCGTCTACCAGGCGGCGATGGCCCGGCTACAGGCTGACGCCCCGCCGATGGCCCCCGAACTGGCCGCGGCGGTGGTGGAGGCTGAGCTGGGCGCGCCCCCCGAGGAGATCTTCGCGGAGTTCGACCCGCATGCGTTCGCGGCGGCCTCGATCGGGCAGGTCCACGCGGCACGGCTGGCCGACGGGCGGCGGGTGGCGGTCAAGGTGCAGTACCCCGGGGTCGATCAGGCCATCCGGGCGGATCTGGACAACACCGAGCTGCTGGCCACCTTCCTGCAGCTGGTCGGGGCGATAATGCCTGGCTCCAATCGGCTCGATGTGCGCGCGGTGGCCCGGGAAGTGGCGGCCCGAATCGGCGAAGAGATCGACTACCGCATCGAGGCCGCCCACCAGACCGACTTCGCTGACGCGTACCGAGATCATCCGTTCATCCGCATCCCGGAGGTGGTACCGGAGCTGTCGACCCGCCGGGTGCTCACCATGGACCTCGTAGACGGCATGCGCTGGTCGCAGGCGCTGCAGGCGGATCAGCAGTTGCGGGACAAGTGGGGCGAGGTGATCTACCGGTTCGCTCTGGGCAGCCTGCGAATGGTGCGCATGTTCCACGCCGACCCGCATCCGGGCAACTACCTGTTCCACGACGACGGTGCGGTGACGTTCCTGGACTTCGGATGCGTCAACCGGTTCTCCGCAGAACAGATCGCGCTGATGCAACGACTCGTCGCCGCCGCGATCGCCAATAACGCCACGGCCCTGTGGGACACCTTCGTCGAGATCGGTTTCCTGACCGCCTCCGACGCACCCACACCGGCGGAACTGCTCGAATGGTACCGCGACAAGCTGCAACCACTGGTGGCCGAGCAGCCGTTCACCTACACGCCGGCGTTCGCCGCGTCCGTGGTGCAGGGCTACTTCGAACGCCGGGGCGCGGCCGGGTCGGTGGTACGCCGCGTCGAACTTCCCCGCGAGTACGTGTTCCTCACCAGGATCGACCTCGGACTCACCGCCTTGCTGGCCGAACTGCAAGCCACCGGTCCGTGGGCGGCGATCCGCAGTGAATGGGACTGCAACGGGCCCCCAGCCACCGAGATCGGCAAGCTCGACGTCGAACACTGGGCGCGGCGGGGACTGAAGACCGGGCAGCCGTAATGTTCCCCACCGTTGATCCGTACCCGGCCTACCGCGCCCTGCGTGAACAGCACCCGGTGTGCTGGGACGGCGACTTGGACGCGTTCCTCGTCAGCTCCTACGCCGAGGCGAGCACTGTGCTGCGCGGTCCGGGGTGGAGCAGCGACCCGAACCGCAACCCCGCACTGGCCGCACGGTTGGATCGCGCCGAACCCGGAACCCAAGCGCTGGGCACGACCCTGCTGACGATGGATCCGCCTGAGCACACCCGGCTGCGTCGGCTGCTCGCCCCGGCATTCACCCCCCGGGCCATCGACGCGCTGCACCCCCGGATCACCGCGGTGGTCAAGGCCGCCCTTGCTGACGTCGGCGAGGCAGGTGAGGTCGACGTCATCGCCGACATCGGCTACCCGATCCCGCTCGCCGTGATGTGCGAGCTGCTCGACGTCGACATCGAGGGCGCGCAGCTGTTGCGTACCGAGACCCCCAAGCTGGTGGGAATGCTCGAGTTCGATCCCGATGAGGAGGCGATCCTCGCGGCCGAGGAGGCAGGCGCCAGCATCGCGCTTCATCTGCTGCCCATGCTCGGCGACCGCCGTCACCGGCCCGGTGAGGATCTGGCCAGCCAGCTGCTGCGCCTCGGAGAGGGCGGCGACGCACTGGGACTCGATGCACTGGGACTCGACGAAGTGCTCGCCACCTGCATCCTGCTGCTCACCGCCGGGCACGAAACCACCGCCAGCCTGATCGGCAACGGCGTCCTCACCCTGCTGGAGCACCCCGACCAGCTCCGCCTGCTCCAGCGTGATCCCGCGCTGATCAAACCCGCGATCGAGGAGATAATTCGGTTCGAGTGCCCCGCCAAGATCGTCGGCCGTACCAACCTCATCGACCGGCAACTGGGCGGGCACACCATCCGCGCCGGCCAGCGCGTGCTCGTCCTGCTTGGCGCAGCGAACCGTGATCCGGCACAGTTCCGCGACTCCGAGTGCTTCGACATCACCCGAACTCCCGCTCCGCACCTTTCTTTTGGTGCGGGACCGCACTTCTGCCTCGGAGCTGCCCTGTCTCGCGCGGAGGCCCAGGAGACCCTGCGGCAGCTGCTTCCACTACTGACCGAGTGGCGACTCGCACCCGGAGCGCCCGCCTGGCGAGTTTCCGACACTTTCCGCGCACTCGAGAAGCTCCACCTCATCAGCCCCGCGACTCAATCCTGACCCCTTTCCTCCGCACCTGCCGGGGCCGGGCCCCGGATAGTGGTAGCACGCGGCGGTCGGTGTCGCCGCGTGCGTGGTCAGCCGATCTGGCTACCATGACCCACCGCTCAGGGACGGAGAAGCTTGGATCGCTATGCACTGTCGCACGAAGGTCGCTCTCACCGTCGCGGTCGCCCTGATCCTCGGCGTCACCGGCTGCGGTGCGTCTGAGTCATCGGCTGGTCGCGAAACCACGGTCGTGCCGGATGCCGTCCCGGCTCCAAATCCACCTGCGCTGCCATACGAACCACCTGATTCGCCCCCCGATCCCCTGCTCTGCCCCACGAGTTCGTCGCGCCCGCCGCACCAACCGGATTCGAGATGTCCGGTCCGGCGTTCGACATCAAGGCCAGTGTCTGCCAGATGAAGTACGTCCGACCGCTCAACCCGCCTGGCGACCAGAAGCACACGGTGTGCTGGGTGCGGAAGGGCTTCGGCGTGGCACCCGGCAGCGACTCCGGCGGCACGAGCTACATCCTCGGCCACGCGTGGGCGAAGACCCCGCTGATCTTCAACCCGTTGTCCGAACTCGCGATGCAGGAAGTCACCGGGCGGAACCCCGAGATGCAAAGCGGCGTCCCGACGTTTCCGGTAAAGGCGATTAATGGGTATAACATCGTGCTCCGCACCCAGACCGGCACCCTCACCTATACGGTCACACGCGCGTTCGCCGTCTCGAAATCACAAGCTGTAGACGTGAAGTCCCTCATGGCCAACACTCCGAATCGAGTGGTCCTTATCACGTGCGGCGTCAAAGGTGGCGTCGACGTCGACTACAATATCATTGTAGACGCCTACCTGACGTCCTCGACGGCGGGAGGAGAGTCGGGTGGTCGTGGATAAAATCATTGGTAGGCATCCCGCCGGTGGCTGATGCCCAGAACCTGGATGGTCTGGTTGCTCTCATCGATGGTGTACCGGACTCGGTATTCCCCGCGCCGAGCCCGCCAGTAGCCTTCAAAGGGCTTACGCAGCGGCGCTCCCACGCGGTGAGGGTTCTCGGCCAGTGGCCCATAGAGGAACTCCACGCATGCCGAGGCGACTGCCTCCGGCAGTTGCTCGGCGAGTTGGCGTGCCGCGGTACGGGCCACTTGTACTCGGTAGGTCACTCGGGTTGAGTCCGGGCTCGCTGATCGATCAGGGCTCGTACCTGCTGCTCATCGAGCACATCACCGCCGGCGAAGTCGGCTTCGCCATCGGCGATGCGCTGCTGAGCCTGCGTGTCGGCGAGCAGCTCCAAGGTCGCCTCGATGGACTCGAGATCCTCCGCGGCGAGCAGCACGACGTACTCCCGGCCGTTGCGGGTGATGTGGACGCGCTCGTGAGTTCGCCCGACCTCGTCCGCAATCTCGGAAAGCCGGGCCTTCGCTTCGGACAACGGGATCGTGCTCATGGACCAGAATCCTAGTCCATCAGCCCACAATGGTGCACTGGCGATCTTGACCGAACGCGCCCTCGCCATCTGATCGAGATGCCGGACCGGGGAACCCTGTACCTGTTACCTGGATGCAACAGTGCCGCCGGGCAACGCCCAGCGGCCCTTGATCACGGCGGTGGTAACGGCACGGGTCGGCTGAGCGATCTGTGTGTGAACAGCGTAATCGGTCGGGCACAGAGAGTAGCTAGTGGCGCCAGGTGGCAGGTGCCTGGGTGAACCCGCAAGGAGGTTATGGCCGCCGTGAATCCGTATCAGTCGCCTGCTGGTGCCGGCCCCGCAGGGCCGGGGTCTGCGCGGTCCAGGGCGGTCAGCGAGGGCGACCGGGTCTCTGTGAGCTGGTCACGCCCCTCGACCCGCGCACGCCCCGTCGCGGACCTTTTCCAGCCTGTCAGCAGCTCGGAGCCGCGCCCAGCCGCTACCACCGTCCAGCCGGTCGCGCCCGTTGACGGGCTCGAACACGAGCTGGTGTCTGCCCCGGCGCCGCAGTCGCGGTATGCCTTGGGCGCACGGTGCTGGGTCGGTCGAGGCGACGGGCTGATGTTCGGGATGCCGGGGACCGTGATTGCTCTGGCGGCGAGCGTCGTGCTGGTGCTGGTGTTGGCTGGGGTGACCGTATTCACGACCTCGTCGTCCACCGAGTCAGCGGTTGTCGGGCTGACCCCGGGTCGGGTACCGGCTGCTGCGACGCCCGTGATCAGCGATGGGAATCCGGCAACCGTTCCTCCCGTCGATGCTCCGGCGGGGCTTGCCGGGCAGACCCCGACCGAGGCATCCTCCCCAGACCCCTCTCCGGTACCCGCGCGCCAGCAGTTCGTGCCGGCAGCCCATCGTGCTGTGTCAGCTGTCCCTGCTCAGACGCCGCCTGCGCCGGATCACGGGCCGGCCGTGCCGCCACCATCATCCACGGTGACCACCGACGACGCGAGGTCGCGGATCGTCACTCCTGGCTCACACACGAGGAATAGGGAGTCTCGGGCGACCAATACCGAGCCCTGTAACTGCGATGACACGAGGCGCAAGGTGTCCACTCATCGGGATCGGCCACCCAAGGCTGACCACCATCGTGGACCCCGAGCACAGCAAGCTGGTTGCACGCAGCCAGCACGGCCCGACAACCCGGGAACAGCGAGAAAGGAAAGACGTCCAGCCTGCACACACAGCTAAAAGAAAACTAGAGCTGTGAGGGCGTGTGATCTTGCCATTCACCCTCAGTCCGATCTTGTCGACGCGCGGTATCTGCGTTCGCTCAACGCGGCGGCGCGGGGTTCGGGGCGCTATCGGACAACGGGACGATTGTCTGGTCGAGCGCGGAGTTATCGGCCGACGTGGTCCGCATGAGCCACCCTGTGCCGAAGTTCGCAATGAGTGCCTCGGTGCTCCAGCTCGACACTTCGTCTCCGCGACTCCTGTCGAGCAGTCGACCTTCCGATTCGGCAGCCAGGAAGTCGGGGGGCCGCGCCCGAGGGATCGCCGTCCGGTCCGTCGTCGGGGACCAGCCCTGAGCGGCAGCCGCGGCGAGCAGGCACTCGAGGTCGTGCACGTGAACCTCGAGGTAGCTGAGAACCTGTACGACTGGACCTGAAAGATCGGCTAAACGTGGCTGATCGGACGCCCGACACGCACTCGCCGACGCCGGGTACGAACCGCTCGTGATCACGGGAGACGGCATGGCCGGGTACTCGGCTGGCGCTCCGTACGACCGGGTGATCTCCACCGCATCGATCCGCGAGGTAGTGCCCCGCGCCTGGCTCGACCAGCTCCGGCCCACCGGCCGGTTGGTGACCCCCTGGGGACGGACTGGTCCAACGGGGTCATGTTGACCCTCAACCTGGCCGAGAACGGCGCCGCCACCGGCAGGTTCTCCGGCGAGCTGGCCTTCATGCGCGTCCGAGACCAGCGCCGCGCGCTGTACGGCTGGGAGCCAGCGGACAGCGACAGGGACGGGGGAACACAAGCCGCACCTTGGATCGGGGTCGGTGCTCAGGCCAGGAACACCAACAGGATCGGCGGGCATCAGCAACCGCCCGGCGCTTCGAGTACGCGCACGAGATGGGGCCGCAGGGCGATCATTTGGTTTCCGTGGTCGAAGAGCACGTACACCAGGTTGGTGCCCCGGCCGATGACCTGGCCTTGTTGGTGCAGCCGGGACGGTAATGCCCCGTGCTCCGCGTCTTCCGCGACCTGTTCGATCCGGCATTGCACGGGAATGTGGGTACCCTCAGCGTCTCGCCAGGGGTCGGAGGCGGGTTGTGCCGGTGGAGTGGGCATGGTGGGTATCACCTCGGGGTTTGGTGGCCGGCCGGCCGGCCACCGGTGTTGACCGTCTTTCTGAATGACCACGTGGAGGTCGTTGTCCGTCGCTGAGGTTGCCGACGGCGGTTGATGCCTGGTGGTTGTGTTGATCTTTCTTGTCGGCGCCGTCAGTGTTTCGGGCTTGGGGAGAATGCGTCCGACGTTGATGATGACGGCCCTCCCGCCGTATGTCGTGGAAGACCGCTGCGGGAGGGCCGTGCTGGATGCGCGGAGGCACCCGTTGGTGACGGTAGAGGCTGATCAGGTTCGGGTCGAGTCGCGGTTGGTGGCTGGCCGGGTTGAGTGCCCGGATTGCCGGGGGGCGCTGCGGCCGTGGGGGTGGGCGCGGCCGCGTGGTGTGCATGGGTTGGCCGGGGTGCTGCGGCCGCGGCGGTCCCGGTGTTCGGCGTGTTTGGTCACGCATGTGTTGTTGCCGGTCACGGTGCTGGTGTGGCGGGCGTATGCGACCGAGGTGATCGGCGCGGCGTTGCTGGCCCGTGCTGCTGGTGGGGGGCATCGGCCGATCGGGGCGGAGCTGGGTGTCCCGGCGGCGACGGTGCGGGGCTGGTTG
This sequence comes from Pseudonocardiaceae bacterium, assembly GCA_050700115.1. Classification (GTDB taxonomy): domain Bacteria; phylum Actinomycetota; class Actinomycetes; order Mycobacteriales; family Pseudonocardiaceae. Next base: position 13,055 of record JBOHGG010000035.1, on the reverse strand, counting down.
CGGGTGATGGGCTCGCGGCTGGAGGCGGTCCGGCTGTATCTGCTGGGGGTGGCCCGCCGCGCCGGGGTGGATCGGCCGGTGCCCAGGGCGCTGGGTTGTCCGTAGCGTGACCTGCTGGCCGCGCTGGGGGCGGTGACCGTGGCGGTGACCGGCCGGTTCGGCGCGGCCGGGGTGCTCGGCCCGGTGACGGGGTGGCAGGTCGCCGCGGCGTGTTCGGCTGGTCGGCTGCTCGCGCCGGGCTGGCCACCGGCCTGGCCGGGTGCCGGTGCCAACACCAGTTGCCCCTGATGTGAGCGGGTGTTGATCGGAATCCTCGCGAGGTCGCCGCCCGGGGCAGTCGAAGCCGGGCATTGCCTACGTGAATCGAGGTTTCTGTGGTGAGCACACCCGAGCAGGACGAGGTCACCCGCCGGGGGCGGGCCCAGCAGGTGGCGTTGTTCCGTTACCAGCTGATCTGTCCTGCGCTGGACCCAGGCCTGTCGACCAAGGCGCGGGGCAGGATCGTGCGGGCGATCGCCGCACGCACGCTGGCCCCTTCGGCGGGCAGCACTGTTATTCCCGCGACACCCTGGACCGGTGGATCCGCCGCTACCGGGCGGGCGGCTTCGACGCGCTGTCCCCCTCGATCCGCCAGCCCGGCGCCCGCATCGACACCGGGGTGCTGGAGTTGGCCGCAGCGCTCAAGCGGGAGAACCCGGGCCGCACTGCCGCGCAGGTCGCGCGGATCCTGCGCGCCTCGAGCGGCTACTCGCCCTCGGAGTCGACCCTGCTGCGGCTGTTCCACCGCCGCGAGTTGATGGGCCCGGCCGCCGGCGAGAGCGGGGTGGTGTTCGGCCGGTTCGAGGCCGCGGACCCCAACGAGCGGTGGGTCGGTGACGCGTTGCACGGCCCGCGCCTGGGGGGCCGCAAAACCTACCTCTTCGCGTTCCTCGATGATCATTCCCGGCTCGCGGTCGGCTACCGGTTCGGGTTCACCGAGGACACCGTGCGCCTGGCCGCCGCGCTGGAACCGGCGCTGTCCTCCCGCGGCGTGCCTGCCAGCGCGTATGTCGATAACGGCTCCGCGTTCGTCGACGCCTGGCTGCTGCGGGCCTGCGGCAAACTCGGGATCCGGCTGGTCCACTCCACCCCGCACCGCCCCCAGGGCCGCGGCAAGATCGAACGCTTCTTCCGGACAGTGCGCGATCAGTTCCTCGTCGAAGTCACCGACACCAGCGCCGCGGACCTGGCCAGCAAGCAGCTCACCCCAGCCGCGGCGCTGCTTGAGCTCAACGGCCTGTTCACCGCCTGGGTCGAGTCCGTCTACCACCACCAGGTGCACTCCGAGACCGGGCAGACACCCCTGGCCCGGTGGAACGACGGCTGGCAGGCCGCCGGGCACGACCCGATCATGGCCACCGCCGACGCGGTGACCGAGGCGTTCTTGTGGTCGGCGCTGCGCACCGTGACCAAGACAGCGACGGTGTCCCTACACGGCAACACCTACCAGGTCGAGGCAGCGCTGACCGGGCGGAAGGTGGAACTGGTGTTCTCCCCGTTCAACCTGCAAGTCATCGAGGTCCGCCACGGCGAACACAGCTACGGCCACGCCGTGCCATACCAGATCACCCGCCACGCCCACCCCAAAGCCCGACCGGAGACACCCCAACCGGCCCCAGCGCCGGCCACCGGAATCGCCTACCTGCAACTGGTCGCCGACGCCCACCAGCAGCAAGTGATCGCCGATGAACGCATCGGCTACCACGCGCTCTACTCCTCTGCTCCCGAACAGACCCCCGGGCCCTCGTCCCCCGGCGACCCCACCAGCAACACCCCGGCTGCCGGAGAACCGGTCGGCGGCCTCCCGACCCACGACGAACCCGGACGCGAGGTCAGCCGGTGAGCGTTCAACGCCTCCAGTCACACTGGGGTTTCACCAAAATGCCCTTCGGCCGCAGCCTCGCCCCGTCGATGCTGCACCGCCACGGCGGGCACGCCGAAGCCGTCGCCCGCATCGCCTGGTGCATCGACCAGCACGCCCTCGGCGTGATCACCGGCGAGGTCGGCGCCGGCAAGACCGTCGCCGTGCGCGCCGCCACCACCGCGCTGGACACCTCCCGGCACGCGGTCATCTACCTGCCCAACCCCTCGGTCGGAGTCCGCGGCATGCTGCACCACATCGTCGCCGCACTCGGGCAAGTGCCCAACTTCTATACCGCCACCCTGGTCCCGCAGGCCGCCGACGCCCTAGCCGCCGAACACGCCGAACGCGGCCGCACCCCCGTCGTGATCTTCGACGAGGCGCACCTGCTGGACAACGCCCAGATGGAAGCGGTACGGATGCTCACCAACCACGACATGGACTCCGGAGCCCCCTTCGCCGCAATCCTGGTAGGGCAACCCACCCTGCGACAACGCCTCCGCCTCGGAGTACTCGCCGCGCTGGACCAGCGGATCTCCGTGCGCTACGCCATCGCCAGCATGGACCCAGCCGAGACCGGCGACTACATCACCCACCACCTCAAGATCGCCGGACGCACCGACACACTCTTCAGCACCGACGCGATCACCCTGATCCATAACGCCTCCCGCGGCTACCCACGTGCGGTGAACAACCTCGCCCTCAACGCCCTCACCGCCGCGTTCACCCGCAACAGCTCAATCGTCGACGAGAAAGCAGCCCGCATGGCGATCTCCGAGACCGGCGCCGACTGACCCCGGCCCAACGTCACCACGCCGAACACCCCGCCACCAATCCGACCAACGCCCCGCCCGCAACCAGCCGGCGGGGCGTTCTCACACCCCGCTCACCGGCAACATCAATGACTCCGTCATCTGCAAGACCAACGACGGACAACAACCGGGAGCCGAAGCGGGGGGAGCTCAACCGGCGGCCGGCCGGCGATCTATGGGGCGGTGCCCCTCGGGCCGGGATCGGGTATCTCGGCGGGGATACCGACGACACAGATCACGCACAGCGCCCCCGCCGGGCTGTTGGTGATGGTGAGACCTTCGGCGGGTATCCGCTGACCGCACAGTGCCCGAGCGTTATTCCCGGCGGCGGCTAGGGGGACCTGGGCGGATTGCAGCAGGTGCAGGCGGCCATCGTCGGGGCAACGCGCCCACCGCAGCGGCCCGACACCCGACCTCTCGCTCGAGCAGCGGGGCTCCGGCTGGTCGCCAGGAGAAAGCGGCGCGGGGCAGCTCGACCGGCGGCCAGTTGGAATCTTGGTAGCGAACAGAGGATCTGGCACCTGCAGCCCCGCTCGCCGCAGGGCACGGTCCCGGTTCACAGCGGTACTCCCCCGATCTGTCGTGTGGAAGGCGGCGACCCCGCCCGGCTTGCGCCAGGAGCGGGGCCGCCGCCGTTCGTCGCCACCCTGATAGAGCCGGTGAAGCGGGTGGGCGTGCCCGCAACTCTCCCGGTTCAGGACACGCACGGGGGCGATGTGATCACGTGTATGTCAAGGGTGGATTGGGGGAGGATTCGCACCCTGCCTACGGGCTGCCAGTACGTACCAGCAGGGTGGCGATCCGGTGCCGTAGGTGGGCGACCTCGTCGAGGCGCTGGTGGGTAGCGGCGTACCGGGTCAGTTCGCGCAGGTTGTCGGTGACGCGGCGGGAGCGGACGGTGCCGGCGGCGTCCAGGGCCGCGTTTCCGATGGTGGCGGACTGGATCGGGTCGCCGGTGGCCATCGTGAGACTGGCGAGCTTGGTCAGGCAGATCGCCCCGGAGCGGGCGTGGCTGGCGGTGTGGCTGGCGGCTGCTGCGGTGAGTCGGTCGGTGGCCTGTGCGAGGTTGTGGCCAAGTACCGCTAGGTCGAATAGGGCATGCCCGGTATTGCCGGCGAGAAAGGCGGCGTTGTAGTTGACCAAGAATGGCGGGTCGTTGGCCGGGGTGGCGTGCCCGAAGTGGTCCTCGGCGACGCCGACCGCAGTCAGGGTCTCGCTGACCCGGCGCATCCTGGCCAGCGCGCGCCCCCGGTCGGTGTGCAGCATCGCCTGCCCGGTCTCGGTGAGCCGATCGGCCCGGACCAATGCTTGCTCGGTCAGGGTGAGCCCCTCGTCGGGTCGCCCGGTCCAAATCGCCTGCAGCGCCATGCTGTCCAGGACATACGCTCGTAGGTGCCAGTCGTCGGCCTGCTCGGCGCAAGCCAGCGCGAAGCTCAACACGCGGCGGGCGTCCTCGTAGGCGCCGACGTCGAAGGCCATGAACCCGGCGCGGTGGGCAAGGTCACCGACTGCGGAGAACAGCTCGGGGCGTAACCGGGCCGGGCAGGTGGCATCGAGTAACCCGGCCGACCAGCGCAGCTGGCCCATCACAGCCTCCCGGGCCAACCCGCCGCCGTAGGTGAAGTCCCAGCTTGAGAACACTCTCGCGGCGGTGCGGATTTGCTCGATCTCGGTCGTGCCGATCCGCGCGGGGATCGGAGTGGGTTCGGTGCCCTCCAGCAGGGCCGCCACCGGCCCCAGGGCAAGGGCGCCCACGCCTAGGGCGGCGGTGGAGTGGAGGAACTGTTTACGGTCCACGTCTTCCAGCCTCACCACCGCGCGACGGGCGTTGACGAATCCGAGCGCGGCATCGGTAGAGACACCCAGGATCGCCCGTAGGGCTTCTCGATACACCTTACCAGGCCAGCGAATTTTGCCGCGTTCAAGCTGGCCAATATAATTCGCGCTGAGCTCCACTATCTTGTCGTGGTGGTCCCACACCCAGGCGTTCACCAGCTCGGCGAGTTCTTGCCGGGACAGACACACGTCCGGGCACGTGAGTGAGACGGTGCGTTCCCGCGCCGCTCGAAGCTGATTATTCGCCGCTGCCACTGCCCCACCTCAGGCCAGGTCGGCTTAGCGCCGTTGTCAACACTGAGCACGCCTCCATTTCGTGTCCAGAGATGTACCACTTGTTTTGTTCAGTGCGCTGCAGGAGACCGACCACAGCGGCCCCCCGAAGTAGATTCCCATCGATGCCCGGAGTGGGCGCCCAGAGAGCGGTACACCCCGGCCGGGGCGCAAGTTCAGGCTAATCCCCACTGCCGCTCCCGAAACCACTGGCATCCGTTACTGAGACCGCTGGCATGACCCGCGCAGTCCCGAAAGGCGGCACGCAGACCGACTTGCACATTTGCATCGCTTACGCCTCCCCTACGGGATGGGCAGTCAACCTGCACACATCGAGAAACTCTACGGGCGGATGATCCCGGTCGGGCCTCGCCGCTGGGACGGTGCAACACGCCCGCCGGACCTTGCGTGCCTCCCTGCGCGAGGCCGTGAAGCGCAAGCACGTCGCCTTGAACGTCGCGATGGTGCCAGGCCACCCCGACTCGATGACGAGGAGAGCGAACCGCTCACCGTCGACGAAGCCCGGCGACTGCTCACCGTGGCGGGCAAGCGAAGAAACGCCGCCCGGCTCACCGAGCAGGGTGGTGACCTGGGCGCGAAGGCTCCGGTTGGTGAACCCGGTGATGGTGTGCACGACGGCGCACAGGGCGCCGGCCAGGGCCATGACCCGAGGGTCGCCGAACCGCAGGGCCGGGGCCCTCCGCCCCTCCACCAGGGATGGTCGCGCGACCCGCTCAAAGGCTGGGCTCGCAAGGACACAGCCCTGACCGACACGGAAAGCATCGACCATGCGACGGTTGACGTCACGGGCTTTGACCGATAGTTCCTCCAGATGCTGCAGTCCGCGCAGTAGCCCGAGGTCGCCGGTGTCGTTGATCACCGTTTCGATCCGGAACGCCCGCCCGCATTTGTGATAGGACTTCACCCTGGAGTGCCGGAAGTAGGCGTTGAGGGTGACCTCGTCGCCGGAGCGCAGCAGCCGGGTGCGGTAGCCACCCGGTGGTGGGCTACGCACTCGCCGCCCGAAGATGATCTGCATCTCCTCGGGGCGGCCCACATCGAGGTTGTCGGTGCACAACGCTTCAAAGAACCCCCGGGCATGACGGGGTGCGTCGAACACGATGGTGCGCGAGACCTCGACCTGGCGCATGGCGATGTCCCACCAGTATCCCGCGGCCCGGTCGGCCTCGGTCAAGGGCAGTGGGAGCCGGGCCCACCAGCGTTCGCAGAACACCCGGATCACACCCGAGGTCAGCGTGTCGCAGATCCGCTGCAAGGCGGCGGGATCCTCGGTGATGGCGAACCCGTTGTCCAGCTCAGTGAAGGCGATCCCCGCCGCCCTCGCCCGCCGCTTAGCATATTCATGACCATTAAGCGAGATCTTGACCGGATAAGGGAAATACGCGCAGATCTTGATGAACGCCGGCCCGAACGCCTCATCCACCAGATAGAAATAGTAGGCGGTCACCCGACGATCGGCCTTGGCGTAACCAAACCGCGGAACCCCACCGCCACCCTCGTCAGAATGATAGGTGGTGCCGGTGAACACCCGCTGGAACTCCTGGGCCACCCCGATCGCCGCCACCCCGGTCCGTTTCTCTTGGGCCAGCCGGTCCAGGTAGGGGAGCATCACCTCCAGCTTGCACTGCCCCTTGGTGAAGCGGACCACCGGGATGTCGCCCGCAGCGGCGAACTCGGTGACCGCCTTACGGAACCCCAGCCCGATGCGCTCCAGGATCGCTGGAGACGGGATCGGGAACCCAGGTGCTGGGTCAAGAAGCTGACCACCTGCCCGGGCACCTGCAGGCTCTGCACCCAACCGTTGAGGTAGATCCCGGTCAAAGCACTCCAGATCCAACCCGACATGCCCATCGAGGATGTCTTTCACGGTCACGACACGACTCGCCATGGCGCACCCCCGCGGGACGGCGTCAGCCCAACCCCGCCACCCTGCCTCACCCAGCCGCCACGTCACCCACCAACCCAGCCACCCACCTCGGCGGTCCGAGGCGAAGCCTCATTAGCTCGCTGGGGGCCGGCCAACACCCTCAACGAAGGTGAATTGAGACGGACAGCCCGACAGGATGATGGACACCAGCGTTCGGCCTGGTCAGGACGGTGGCCAGGGGCGGGGTCGAACCGCCGACCTTCCGATTTCCAGACCGGGGCAAGACCGTTCAGCAGCCGTCGCCAACTCCATCAGTGCTGGTCATGTGCCTACAGCATCACCAGCGGAGCGCATGAACAGACCCGAACTGAGCCCCAGACTGAGACCCCGCAAAATCACGATTCAACCTTAGATGACCGGTTCGAGATCGACGCCGGTCTGTTCGTATGGGGCGTAGCGGTCTGGGTCTGCGGTGAGCAACGGCCAGCCGCGTTCTCGGGCGCAGGCGATCGTGTGTGCGTCGGCTTGGTGGCCTCTGAGCTGGCCGACAGCTCGGGCGCGCGCCTCATCAAGATTGTCAATGACCGTGACCGGTAGATAGAGCAGGACATCGAGCACGGGATGGTGTTCCTCGGCGAGCTCGGCCCAGGCTGCCGCGACCGCGGTCGACGGCACGATCAGGATGATCGACTCTTCAACCGCGGTCCAGACCGCAGCCGCGGCGTAGATGGACGTGCCGCGTGCGAATGCAACCAGCGCCGAGGCGTCGAGGACACGTCCGCCGATCACGCGTTGTCGGTTGGGGCGGGCAACCCCCAGGCCCGGCGGACGGCTGCGCGGGCCTCCAGTGGCGGCGGGCCACCGAGCACGCGGGCCAGCTCGGCGAGCGCGTGTGTGCGACTGAGACGGTCCCGCAGGGCGTCAGCGACGAACGCCGAGAGGCTGTCGGCCGCACCAGCATTGATAGCGACCCGGGCACCGGCTAGCACGTCAGGTGGCAAGCTCACGGTAATCCGCTCAGCGGTCATACCCGAAGACTAGCAGCGTCATACCCCGCCGCCGGGCTGTCGTGTCACACGGTGAGACTTACGTGGTAGCCCTGGGCCTCCATGTAGGTAGCCGTTTGCTCCAGGAGATCCGCGCGGGCGCTGTCGAAGGGCTTAAAACTGAACTCCAGCGCGGCGGCGATGCCCAGGCTCCAGCTCTGCGTCACGCACGGCGGGAGCGTGGGGTGGAGCCATCGGGGGTGGCGCGGATCAGCCCGTGCTCGGTCCGCCCGGGCAGGGCCTGCTCCTGGTAGGGAAAGCGATAGTGCAAATGCTCGCCCGAGGCGGCCCACACGATGTTGAGGCCCGGCTGGGGGTGCAGTGGGGCTAGCTCGCATGCGATCACCACATCGGCCGTCTCCCAGGCTGCAACGACCTCGTCCGTAGGGACGGCCGCAGCGAGATTGGACATCTCAGCGATGCCGTCGATGGCATCCTTGCCACGGTAGACCGGGCGCAGCTGAACGAAGCCCACCAGACACCCGTTAGTGAAGACGAACAGATGCGGTTTGATCACCACTCCCTCGCCCATCGCCTGCGCGTGAGTCTGCGTGATCGCCGTAACCAAGCCGTCCCAGGTCTGCCCGTCCATCGCCTCACCTCTCCAGTCCGGACTACCAGCGTAGAGGCCCCAGCAGCCAACCGAGTCCACATTGCGCCAGACTCAACCGTGGGCGGGTTTTGTCAGTCCGGTCCGGCACGATCACTCCTATGACACCACACGATGACCAGCCGGGGCGGGTTTGGCTCGATGTGCCCTACGAGGCGAGGAATCTCGCCAAGAGCCGCGGCGCGCGGTGGGACCCCACGGTCAAGCGCTGGTATGCACCCCCGACGGCGTCGGTGGGTGATCTGGCTCGATGGGCTGCGCTGCCCCACATCCCTGACCTGCAGCTCGGTTCGGATCGGCCGCCTACGCCGCATTCCCGCCGAGGCCATCACGGCCTACACCGCCCGCCTTATCGCCGAGCAGCACGCTGCCGCCTGAAAGGGACAAGAGACACAGTGGCCCGCAACCGCGAGCAGGGAGCCCGAGCGCCGAACGGCGCATCGACCATCTACTACAGCGAGTACGACGACCGATGGCATGGGCGGGTCACCGTTGGTGTCCTCGACAACGTTAAACCCGACCGCCGCCACGTCAAACGCAAGACCGAAGCCGAAGTGAGCAACGCAGTCCAGGAACTCGAACAGGAGCGGAGCAGCGGGACAGTACGCAGACCGGGCACCGCATGGACCGTCGAGCAGTGGCTCACGCACTGGCTAGAGAATATCGCTGCCTTGTCGGTCCGGTACAAAACGCTGACGGGGTACCGCTCAGCCGTCAAGGTTCACATCATCCCTGGATTAGGTGCACACAGGATCGACCGCATCGAGCCGGAACACTTCGAGAAGCTGTACCGCAAGATGCAGCAGGCCGGACGCAAGTCTGGCACGGCCCACCACGTGCACCGCACCGCCCGCGCGGCGTTCGGCGAGGCGTACAAGCGCGGCACATCCGACGAAACCCGGTGGCGCTGGCGAGAGCTCCCCGCGTCGAGGAGGAAGAGGTCGAGCAGTTCAACGCAGAAGAGATCCAGCTCGTCATTAAAACTGCGCTCACACGTCGAAATTGGGTGCGATTCGTGGTGGCTCTCGCCTTGGGTTGTCGACAAGGGGAGGCGCTCGGGTTCAAGTGGGAACGGCTGGACCGGGCGAACAAGACTCTACGAGTCAAGAAGGCGTTGCAGCGACAGACATGGCAGCACGGCTGCGACAATCCGCACGCCTGCGGCGCGAAATACCACAAGACTCAACCGTGCAAGCACGGCTGCCTCCGTCACACGAGGAAGCCTTGCCCGCCGCCGTGCCGACCGAACTGCACCGACCACGCCCGCTGGTGCCCGAACCGACACAGTGGCGGCCTGGTCGAGGTCGACGTGAAGTCCCGTGCAGGCCGCCGGTCGTTCGCCGTGCCCGACGAGCTGTACGCCCTCCTGCTCAAACACGAACAGCTCCAGCAGCGGGAGCGCGAGCACGCCGGGTCGGAGTGGCAGGAACGTGGCTGGATCTTCACGCAGCCGACCGACCGACCGATCGACCCGCGCCGTGACCGGGACGAGTGGAGATCGGTGCTCGCCGAGGCCGGGGTCCGGGACGCACGGCTACACTACGCCCGGCACACAGCGGCGACTGTCCTCCTCGTGCTCAACGTCGGAACTCGCGCGGTGATGGACATGATGGGCTGGTCCAGTTCGTCGATGGCCGCTCACTACCAGCACGTCACCAACGACCTCCGCCACGACATCGCAGACAGCCTCGGCGGGCTCTTCTGGGGCGCAACGGGGACGGAGCAGGAACACTGACAGGCCGACCAGCAGCGTTTCCCACGCCCGGCAGGCGAAATTGCCATAACTGTATGCGGCGAGCTGGTGGCGTACTGTACGGTGACGATGCCTTGCAGTGACATCGTTGGTCGTTTGGGGGAGGTGCTATGACCCGAGTCTTCATCAGTCATTCAAGCAAGAATAACAAGCTCGCTGCTGAAGTCCGGGGCTGGCTAAAAGCGGACGGCCATGACGTTTTCCTCGACTACGACCGACATGACGGCATCGAGGGAGGAAATCCATGGAAAGAGCGATTGTATGAGAGGTTGAGGTGGGCTGATGTCGTTCTCTGCATCGTCACAGCCGATTATGTGACGTCTCAGTGGTGTTCTTGCGAGGTAGTCGGCGCACAGATTTTCGGCAGCAGGATTGTGCCACTGGCAGCCGAGGATAAGGTGCGCCATCCGCTGCTGGACGGTCTCCAAGAGGTCAATTATCACAGTGGGCAAGCGCAGGCGCGGAAACGGATCTACGGGATAGTCCGCGAGATCGATGCCACGGGCGGCGCGGGGTGGCCCGACGACCGGTCCCCGTTTCCCGGTCTTCGCGCGTTCGACGTCGACATGCACCGAGCGTTCTTTGGCCGCCGTCGCGAGGTGGATGAGCTCGTGCGCCTGCTGCGATCGTTGGTTGAGCGTGGCGAGCGGCAGATCGTCGTTGTCGTGGGCCCCTCCGGGTGCGGGAAGTCCTCACTAGTGCGCGCAGGTCTGCTGCCTGCCATGACCGGCGAGCCGGGCTGGGCGACACTGACCCCGTTCGTGCCTGGCACAGATCCGGTCGCTGCCCTGTCCCAGGAACTTGCTCACGCCGCGGGCAGCACCCCGTCGCGGATACGACAGCGACTCGAAGAGGACAGTGGTCTGGCTCTGGCTGTCGAGGATCTCTGTGCGGGCGGCTCGCCACCGCGGCGGCGACTGCTGGTCGTGATTGATCAGTTCGAGGAGATCCTGACCCGATCCTCAGCCACTAGCCGCGCCCAGCTCGCCGAGATACTTCTACCCGCGGTGGCCGGACCAGTCCAAGTGGTGGCGACTATTCGCTCAGAGTTCCTCGACTCGCTGCTGGCCGACCTCAACCTGGCACAGCTGCCAATCCACACCGTGACCCTGCGTCCGCTGGCAACGGCGATCTTGCCTCGGGTGATCGAAGGACCGGCCCGGTTGGCCGGTCTTGGAGTGGACCCGGAGTTGATCAGCCGCATGGTCGCTGACACCTCTAGCGGCGACGGGCTGCCCCTGCTCGCGTTCACCCTCGAACAACTCGCCATGGGCCTGCCCCGGGGGACCACGTTGTCGCCGCAGCGGTATGACCAACTCGGCGGCGTGCAAGGCGCGCTGATCCGCCAAGCCGACCTCGCGCTGGCCGATGCGCTAGCTGCGAATGTGCAGGCCGGAAATGGACGCAGCCGTACCGATGTTCTCGACTCGTTGCTGCGGTTGGTCACCGTCGATGAGATGGGCCAGCCCACCCGGCTTGACGTCGACTACCAGCAGCTGCCCCCGCCGGTGCGGGCGGAGTTGGATGCCTTCATCGCTGGCCGCCTGCTCACCAGCATTAAGCGTGAGGCAACGGTGCTGCTCGGCGTCGCGCACGAGGCGTTCCTCACTGCATGGCCGCCGCTGGCGCAGGCTATCAGCGTAGCCGGCGCAGCGCTGCGGATGCGACGGATGCTGGAGCAGGCGGCAGCCGAATGGGAGAACGCCGACCGCAGCACGTCGTTCCTGTGGGAACAGGACCGGGTGACCGCCGCCGTCTCTGAAACCGGAGCACAGCTACGTCGGGTTCACCCCGACCGCCCAAGGGCCGAGGCCACCACCACCGGTCGCTTAGGTGCGCTGCGAGGGCGTCGCGAGGTGATCAGCGGGCGAGTGGAGCTTGATCCCGCTGCGCGGGCGTTCCTTCACGCCAGCATCCGCCACCAGCAGCGCCGCCGACACCTGTTCATTACAGCCGTGGCAGCGGTCCTCGTCGTCGCCTTCACCATCACCACCATCGCCGTCATCCAACGCCAGATCGCGCAAAACCAACGCCAGATCGCGGAGGACCAGAAAGAGTTGTCCACCGTCCGCGGATTAGTTGCGCAGGCCGAAGCCCGACGCGGCGGCGACCCCCGTCTCGCGCTGCGACTTGGCCTTGCCGCACACCGGATCCGACCCACCGTGGAGACCGGCACAAGTCTGTACGCCACCCTTGCAAGCACGCCCCTGACCGCCACCCTGACCGGCCATACCGACGACGTGAACGCGGTGGCGTTCAGCCCGGACGGGCGCACCCTGGCCACCGGCCACGGCGACAACACCGCCGCTCTATGGGACATCACCGACCGGACTCATCCCATCCGCACCACCACCCTGACCCACAATGGCTCCGTGCGCGCGGTCGCGTTCAGCCCGGACGGGCGCACCCTGGCCACCAGCAGCGACGACCCGACAGCTGCACTATGGGACATCACCGACCGAGCCCATCCCACCCGCACCGCCACCCTGACCCACATCTACACCGCGGACGGGCTGGCGTTCAGCCCGGACGGGAACACCCTGGCCACCGGCCACGGTGACAACACCGCCGCTCTATGGGACATCACCGACCGGACCCATCCCACCCGCACCGCCACCCTGACCCACACCGACTACGTGCTCGCGGTCGCGTTCAGCCCGGACGGGCGCGCCCTGGCCACCGCCAGCCGGGATGCCACCGCCGCGCTGTGGGACATCACCGACCGAGCCCATCCCACTCGCACCACTACCCTGACCCACACCAGCTCCGTGGCCGTGCTGGCGTTCAGCCCGGACGGGCGCACCCTGGCGACCGCCAGCAGCGACAACACCGCTGAACTATGGGACATCACCGACCGAGCCCATCCCACCCGCACCACCACCCTGACCCACAACGGCTCCGTGACCGCGGTGGCATTCAGCCCGGACGGGCACACCC
>JBOHGG010000034.1:0-56039 GCA_050700115.1 Pseudonocardiaceae bacterium | reverse complement strand
GGCGGACAAGTCGACGACAAGGCACGCCACCGCGGCCAGAGTTCACGCGAGCCACACCGGGTCACCAACACCAAGCCTGACGGTCCTCCACCCAGGAGCACCGCAACGACACTCACAGAGTTCACGGGACCGCGGCACCGACACACGCCCGACTAGTGCCCTGGAGCCGACTCAGACCGCGCAGTTGACTCGAGCATGACGGCCGTGCCGCCTACGACCACTAACACCAACTTCACGGAATCAACCATCTAGGTCAGCAAGCGCGTCCCAGCCGAGCGGACCACTCTGCGCACATCGAGTCGAGCGGCGAGCCTGACCAGCGTCTACACCGAGAGTTGCCGCGTCTGATCCATGCGCGGGATAGGTACGATTGACATCAACGCCCGCCCGGGGCCGCATCGAGCACGCGCACGAGGTGGGGTCGCAGGCTGATTAGCTGGTTGTTCCCATCGAAACAGATGTACAGGCGATTGTGACCTCGGCCGATGACCTGGCCTCGCTGGTGTAACCGCGACGGCAGCGCCCCGTGCTCATTGCTTACCGCGACCTGTTCGATCCGGCACACCAGCGGAATGGAGATGCCGTCGACATCGCGCCACCGTTCGTACGCGGGTCGCGTGCTCGGGTGGGCATAGTGCATCTCCATTTCTGGGTAGCTGGGATGGCCGGCTGGCCGTCGGGAGTCGAGCGTCGGGGGCCGCCCACTCAACCGGCGGCCAGCCGGGGATCTGGTGTCTTGACAGGCACGGCGACTCTGATGTCACGATCACCACCGTGAGTCCTCATCGCGGTGGCGAGCCGGGCGGCCCGCACTTTCGCGCGGCTGGGTGACGGGGGTCGAATCGTCATCGGGCGTTGCTGGGCGCGGGGAACGTGCAGGCTCGCTGGCGCCGGATACTCGGCGATAGGGGCGTCGAGATGTGTCGGGTGCACCAGCTCCAGCAGGGCCCGCAGCGCCGGCTGTGGCGGACCCTCGTAGGCCCAGACCACGACCTCGGGGGCGAAGATGTCCACCGTGTCCTGCTTCGGCACCCTTGCCGTGATGACCCGATCGAAATCTCGGATGGTCAGCAGATCGACATGCTGGTTCCACTCGTAGGCGGCGACCAGAGCATTCGGCGCCGCCTTCGGGCCGCAGCAGTACAGCGTGAACCCGTCGGCGGCCACATCGACAAGCAGCTCTTCCACCACCGCGGGCAGGCCCACCTGCCCACCGTGATCAGCGACTGCCGACAGGAGCCTCCTCATGCGCTGCCCCCTGCTCGGCCGCAGGGGCCATCCCACGACGGGCGGCGTAACCGAGGATGCAGCTGCTGGCCGGGTACGCGGACGGGCAGGCTGCTGCGGCCGGGCTGGAGGGTGGTCCCGTTGTGCTGGTGCCGCGGGGTCGGGTCGCCACGGTCGGGAACTCGGTCGCTCAACTTGACCGCGAGCACGAACCCGAGCTGGTCTGCGGTCACGCTGAACAGTTGGCGCAGCAGCGCCCGGCACCGCGGGCTGATGCCTTTCACGCCGCGTTCCCACTTCGCCACCATGTCGGCATTACCGCGGTGTGGCTCTGGCCGTGAGTCCAGGCCACGTAGGCCAGCTCGTCGGCAAGCTGCTGCTGCGTCCAACCCAACTCGGCGCGCAGCTCCCAAGGCCGGGGGGCGCCCGGCGGTCGTCTGGCCGGTCACAGCCAGGCACCTCCTTCGCAGTGGCTTGCCAACCAGCGGGTCTGGCTGCGGTCGTCCGGTGGCTGACGATCGCCGTGGGCCGGTTGCGTGTAAAGAAGACGCCACGCAAGGATTTGCTCACAACGATCAGCAATTGGCCTTGCAGGGTCAGGAAGCAGGACGTGGTGAACGAGCCGAGCGATGGTGAGTCGCCGGGAGGCGGGAAGCGGAGGCCTGGGCGTCCACCGAAGATCACCGACTCGACAAGTTCGGCGGCTGCGGCGCTGGGCGCTGAGCTACGGCGGTTGCGGATCGACCGCGGGTTGACATTGGGGCAGCTTGGTCGACTGGTTGAGTACTCCTGGCAGCACCTGGGGGCGATAGAGCGAGGTACCGCGGTGCCCTCGGAAGTCGTGGTATCAGCGTGCGACGTTGCGGTGCTGGCGAACGGTCGTTTGGTTTCGATGTTGCCGGCGGTGATTCGGGAGCAGGCGCGGGTCCGGCATCAGCATGAGGCGGCCAGGCGTGCGGGTCGGTCGACCGATCTCGTCGGGGCGAGGGCTCGGCAGGTGTGCGAGGACGACCTTGATTGGGCACGGCTGGCTGATGCGGCTCGTCGGCCGTCGCGGCTGAGCACTGCGGTTGTTGATGACCTTGAGCTGATCACTGATCGGCAGCGGCGGCTGTATCACGAGCTGTCTTCGGCCGAGATGATGGTGCACGTCCAGGCCCACGGCGGACTGCTGGCGTCGCTGTTGGATAGTGCGCAGCGGAACTCGCTGCGGCACCGGGTCGCCTCAGCGGCTGCCGAGGCGGCTGGTTTCGCCGCGTGGTTGTGGTACGACCTGGGTGACCTGTACACGATGAGTCACTGCTATCAGCAGGCGAGCCTCGCCGCAGCCGAATCGTCCAACACTGGTCTGCGGTCCTACATCCTGGGCTACCAGGGTCTCGTCGCGCGGGCACAGGGCCGGCCGGAGTCGGCACTCGGGTTTTTCGACGAGGCACGGCAGACCGCCCAGCGGTCTGCCTCTAACCCCACTCGGTCGTGGTTGACGGTGCTGACCGCGGATGCGCTGGCGCGAGTCGGCCGTAGTCGCGAGGCGTTGGCCACGCTGGACACCTCACGTTTGCTGCCGGCGGGTCAGGACAGCTGGACCGATGAGTGGATGTATGACTTCGACGAGGGCGGTCTCGCTGTCCATGCGGGCACGTGCTTGCTCACGGTAGGGCGGCCGGAGAGCGCGGCTGCGGCGTTCACTGATGCGCTGCACTTGTTGCCTGCTTCCTGTGAACGTCGCGGCGCAGAGATCCAGGTTGGGCTTGCGGCCGCACGGCTGGTGTCAGGGGACGTGGAGGAGGCGCAACGGTTGACGCTGAGCTCCCTGGAGACCTTCGCTGCCCGGGGTTCGGTTGCGGGCCTGCATCGGGTCCGGGAGTTACGAGGGATGTTCCGGGTCAGGGGTCACGTCAGCGCCGCTGCGGCCATCGATGAGCGGGCGCGGGCGTTGGGGGCCGTACCAGGATGACTGGACCCGTCGGGCCGGGCGTTCCCTCGGTTGATGCCGTCCAGGTCGCCGGGGAGCACGCGTACTGGATCGAGGGACGGGCCAGCGGCGACGTTCTGGTCCGGTCACGCGGGTCGGGCGGTGGAGAGGAGGTCCTGCCGACTGGCGTGGCGGTAGCGTCCTACGTCCATGAATACGGTGGCGGCGCCTACCTGGCCACCGACAATGCCCTCTGGTTCGTCCGTGCCGATGACCAGCAAATCTGGAGGGCCACCCGGGCTGGGCTACGCGCGGTCACTGCGGCGCCCCAGTACGGCGAGAACCGTTACGCAGACCTTCGCCTCAGCGCACCTGGGCTTCTCGTCGCCGTCCGGGAGCGCCATGAGAACGAAACGGTGACCAACGAGCTGGTGATGCTTCCGGCCGACGGGTCAGCTGTCCCGTGGCCGGTGGCGCAGGACTGGGACTTCTATTCCTTCCCGCGGCCAAGTCCAGACGGGGGGACGCTGGCCTGGACGACCTGGCGGCACCCGCTGATGCCCTGGGACGGCTCTTGGCTGTGGATGGCCGAGGTCTGGAAAGACGGGACGCTCGGCGCTGCTCGGCATATCGCCGGCGGCCCGGAGGAATCAGTGTTCCAGCCGGAATGGAGCCCCGGCGGGGTCCTGCACTTCGTGTCTGATCGCACCGGCTGGTGGGGCCTGTACGCCTGCCCGCCGGACGGTGACATCGTCTCGCTGGTGCATCTTGAGTCGACAGAATTGGGAACGGCGCAATGGGAGTTCGGGTACTCCACCTACGCGTTCCTGGATAACGACCGGATCGCTCTACTCGCGTATCAAGGCGGAGCGACCCAGCTCCGCATCTGGGATCGTCACCGGCCCGATGTACGCGCCGTCGAGTTGCCCTATACATCGATCAAGCCGTATTTGGCAGCACACTCCAGACGAGTCACGATGATCGGGGCGGCCTCGGATCGGATGCCCACCGTCATCGTGGCTGACATCGCCAGTGGCAAATCCCGCGAGTTGACAGCGACTGGAATCGCGTCCAGATGGCTGGCGCCGAATCCCGAGGTCGTCGAAATCCGCGCTCGGGATGGTGGCCGGGTGTATTCCACGTTGTACCGTCCCCGGTCAGAGAAAGGTGCTGCGCCGGTGCCAGTGGTAATCCGTGCGCACCCAGGGCCGACCTCGAACGCTGCGTTGCGGCTCGACTCGTGGGTCCAGTTCTTTGTCAGTCAAGGGTTCGCGGTGCTCGATGTGGACTACCGGGGCAGTACCGGCTACGGTCGCGCCTACCGGAACGCGCTACGCGGTCAATGGGGTGTGCTGGACGTGTCCGACTGCGTCGATTCTGTCGAGGCGGTCGGCCAAGACGGGTCTCTTGACCTGGCCCGCGTCGTCATCAGCGGCACGAGCGCGGGTGGCTACACCGCGTTGCGGGCCGCGACGAACACCACGAAGTTCCGGGCGGCCACCGTACGTTCCGGCATTGTTGACCCCGCCGCATGGCGTACAGCCGCACCAAAGTTCCAATCGCATCATGCCGACCTTCTGCTGGGCCCAACCAACACTTGGCAGGATCGGTCGTTACTCCGCCCCGGTATCACTGCCCACTGTCCGATCCTCGCCTTTCACGGTGCCCGGGACACGGTCACGCCACTTCGCCAAGTCCGGGAACTTGTCGCGATGCTCGGTAAGCGGGTATCGCTCGTGGTCTACCCGGACGAGGGTCATGGACTGAGCCGGCCCAAAAACATCGAACACGCGACCTACGCCGAGCTAGCGCACTATCGCACAGCACTGAACAGCTGAGTTGGCGCTACACGTAGCCCAGCAGGCCCGCCGCGAACTGCAGCTGCGGGACGTAAACGTTGCAGTACATCCTGGTCGATGCACGCCACCTCAACGCCACGTGATCGGCAAGGACATCTTTGGTTTTGGCATGGGAGGGGATGTTTGCTGACGCGTTTCGTGGCGGGCTAGTCATCGGCTTGCGCAGCGAACCGGCGCAGACGCAGGCTGTTGGTCACCACGAACACCGAGCTGAACACCATCGCGGCGCCGGCGAGCATCGGGTTGAGCAGCCCGGCGGCGGCCAGCGGCAACGCGGCGACGTTGTAGGCGAAGGCCCAGAACAGGTTGCCCTTGATCGTGCGCAACGTGCGGCGGGACAGCCGGATCGCGTCTGCCGCGGCACGCAGGTCGCCGCGGACCAAAGCGATGTCGCTGGCCTCGATGGCCACGTCGGTACCGGTACCCATGGCCAGACCGAGATCGGCCTGCGCCAGCGCAGCGGCGTCGTTGACCCCGTCACCGACCATCGCCACGACCTTGCCCTGCGCCTGCAGCCGCCTGACCACCTCGACCTTGCCCGCGGGCAGTACCTCGGCGATCACGTCATCGATGCCGACCTGGGCGGCGACGGCGTGGGCGACGGCGGTGTTGTCACCGGTGAGCAGCACCGGGGTCAGCCCAAGCCTGCACAGCTGGGCGATGGCTTGAGGCGAGGTGGGCTTGACGGTGTCGGCGACGACCAGCACCGCGGGGCGGCCCCGTCGATGGCGACCGCGACCGCGGTATGGCCGTGCTCCTCCGCCGCGGCCTTCGCTGTTGCCAGGTCGGCGGGAAGCGGCTGGCTCCACTGCTCCAGCAGCGCCGACCGCCCGACGAGCACGGCGTGCCCGTCCACGACACCCTGCACGCCCAGCCCTTCGATGTTGGTGAACTCCTCGACGGCGGGGAGCTTCCCGACCCGGTCGGTGGCACCGCGGGCGACGGCGGCGGCGATGGGGTGCTCGGAGGCGGTCTCCACCGCCCCGGCCAGTCGCAACATCTCGGCCTCGACGATCCCCGCGGTCACGTGCACCTCGACCAACGACATCTGACCGGTGGTCACGGTGCCGGTCTTGTCCAGCATCACGGTGTCCACCCGCCGGGTCGACTCAAGCACCTCCGGCCCCTTGATCAGGATGCCGAGCTGGGCGCCCCGCCCGGTGCCCACGAGCAGCGCGGTGGGCGTGGCCAGCCCAAGCGCGCACGGGCAAGCGATGATCAACACCGCCACCGCGGCGGTGCACGCCGCCGCCGGTGCCCAGCCAGAAGCCCAGGGTCGCGGCGGCGAGCGCGATGACGATCGGCACGAACACCCCGGAGATCCGGTCGGCCAGTCGCTGGACCTGCGCCTTCCCGGTCTGGGCATCCTCGACCAGTTTGGCCATCTGAGCCAGCTGGGTGTCGGAGCCGATCCGGGTGGCGCCCACGACCAGCCGCCCGCCGGCGTTGACCGTGGCCCCGATGACGGTGTCTCCCGGCCGCACCTCTACCGGCACGGACTCGCCGGTGAGCATGCTCGCGTCGACCGCCGACATGCCGTTCTCGATCAAGCCATCGGTGGCGATCTTCTCCCTGGCCGGACGACGAACCGGTCGCCCACAACGAGCTGGTGGATCGGTATCCGGGATTCCGTCCCGTCTCGCAGGACGGCGACATCCTTGGCGCCGAGCTCCAACAGGGCGCGCAATGCGGTGCCGGCGAGGCGCTTGGAGCGAGCCTCGAAGTAGCGCCCGGCCAGGATGAACGTGGTGACTCCGGTGGCGACCTCGAGGTAGATGTTCCCCGCGCCGTCGCTGGGAGCGACGCTCAGCTCGAACGGGTGCACCATCCCCGGCATACCGGCGGTGCCGAACAGTAGGGCGGAGCGACCAGATGAACGCGGCCAGCACGCCCATCGACACCAACGTGTCCATGGTCGCGGTGCCGTGCCGCAGGTTCACCCACGCCGCCTTATGGAATGGCCAGGCAGCCCAGGTCACCACAGGTCCGGCCAGGGCCAGCGAGATCCACTGCCAGTAGGTGAACTGCAGCGCTGGGATCATCGCCAGCGCGATGACGGGCACCGCGAGCACCACGCTGGCGCGGAGGCGGTCGCGTAGCGGCCGCGTCGCGTCCGGCTCCTCCTGCTCCGGCACGCCCGGGGGCGTCCCGCTGGGAGTCGCCGGCAGCCGGGGAAGCTCGGCGGTGTAGCCGGCGGCTTCGACCCGCGCCACACGAGCGCGGCTGGTTCAACCCCGTTGGGGGCGCTGACGCGGGCCTTCTCGGTGGCGTAGTTGACCGTGGCGGTCACGCCGTCGAGCTTGTTGAGCTTGCGCTCGATACGGTTGGCGCATGAGGCGCAGGTCATCCCACCGATGGTGAGCTCGATGTCCCGAACCGCTCCGGTCGTGGCCCGCGCGGGGACGTCGGTGGTCATCGCCTGTCTCCGTCCTGGGTGGCGCGGTCGTTGGGGTCGCCGTGGCCGTGCGTGGGTGCCGTCTTGCCGGGACCGTGCCGTCGGCTCAGGCGGCAGTGAGTTGGTAGCCAGCTTCTTCGACGGCGGCGCGGATCTGCGAGTCGTCGACCGGACGGTCGCTGGTGACGTCAGGACTTGACAAGGCGGGCGATCGCCGCACTGGCCTCGGCGATCTTGTCGTCGGCGACCTGCCCGCCTTCGCTGACCGCCTGGGTGACGCAGTGCTTGAGGTGCTCGTCCATCAGGCCCAGCGCCACCGCCTGCAGGGCGTTCGTGGCGGCAGACACCTGGGTGAGCACGTCGATGCAATAGGCGTCATTCTCGATCATCTTCGCGATGCCACGGACCTGTCCCTCGATGCGGCGCATCCGCTTGAGGTAGGCGTCCTTGTCCTGTGCATAGCCGTACATTTCCATCCTCCAGTCACGCTGCCGTCTCACTATACCCTAGGGGGGTAGAGTAAGTACAGCGTCGGCGGTCGCGGCCTACCCGCTCCGCCTGTGGAGGGTCCTGCACAGTGCGGTGAGCTCGTCTGTGGTGTTGTAGTAGTGCACCGACGCCCGCACTAGCTCGTCGAGTCCTCGGCTTTCCATGTCCAGCCGGGAGGACGGGGTGCGCGAGACGTTGACGTTGATGCGGTGCTGGGCCAACAGTTCCTTGATCTGCTCGGCGGGCATGTCCTCGACTGTGAAGGTGACAATGCCGCACTGTTCCGCCCCGACGTCCCGGACCCGGATCCCAGGTAGCTGCGCCAGTCGCTCGCGCAAGTCGCCGGCGAGCCCGTAGATCCGGTCCCGGATCGTCGGCAGACCCCACGCCACCGCGTAGTCGAGGGCCGCACCGAGTCCTAGCTTGGCGGCCACGTTGCACTCCCAGGTCTCGAAGCGCCGAGCGTCGGGCCGCACAACATAGTGGTCGGGCCCGGCCCAGTGCGCCGCGTGCAGATCCAGTACCGCCGGCGAGAGCTCGTCGAGGACATCGCGGCGGACGTAGAGCAGGCCGGTGCCGCGGGGCCCCCGGAGGTACTTACGCCCCGTGATCGACAGCAGGTCGCAGCCTATCTCCGTGACGTCCAGTGGCAGCTGACCGCCGGACTGGCAGGCGTCAAGCAGGTAGAGCACTCCGGCCTCACGAGCCACGGCGCCGACCTCGGCCGCGGGATTGACGAGACCGCCGTTGGTCGGCACATGGGTCAGTGAGATCAGCCGGACCCGGTCATCGATGAGTTCGCGCAGGGCCGGCACGGAGAGCTGGCCGGACTCGTCATTCGGTACGACCTCGACGCTCAGCTCGTGGCGACGGGCCAGCTGCAGGTACGCGATGAAGTTGCTCGCGTACTCCGCGAAGCTGGTCAGGATCCGGTCACCGGGCCGGAAGCCGATCGCGTAGAAGGCCATGGTCCAGGCGCGGGTGGCACTGTCCACCACGGCGATCTCGACCGGGTCGCAGCCCAGCAGCCGGGCCGCCGAGAGGTACACCCCGTCGAGGCCGGCCGCCTCGCGGGCGGCCGCCTCATAGCCGCCGAGCCGTGCCTCCAGGTGCAGATGCGCGATCACGCGGTCGAGCACGACCACCGGCATGAGCGCCGCCCCGGCGTTGTTGAGGTGGACGACCTCGGCGCACCCCGGGGTCTCACGTCGCGCCCGTGCCACGTCCAGGGTTGCGGTGCGCGATCCCGTGGTCATCATGCCCCCTCCGGATGGCGCAGCTCGGCCAGGTGCGGTTCCCGTGGCTGCGGCACCGCCACCTGGTGCTCGACGAGCCGCAGGAACGAGCGCGCCCGGGCATGGGCCGGTCGGGTGAAGAAGATCTCGGGAGCCGACTGTTCAACGATGACCCCGCCGTCCATGAACACGATCCGGTCCGCCACGTCGCGGGCAAACTGCGTCTCGTGCGTGACGATGACCATCGTCATCCCGTCGGCGGCCAGCTCGCGGATCACGCCGAGCACCTCGTTGTGCAGCTCGGGGTCCAGCGCTGAGGTGGGCTCGTCGAACAGCACGATCTCGGGCTCCATCGCCAACGCCCGCGCGATCGCCACCCGCTGTTTCTGCCCGCCGGACAGCCGCGCCGGGTGCTCGTCGCGCTTGTCGGCCAGCCCGACCCGGTCCAGCAGCCGTTCGCCGAGCCGGATCGCCTGCTCGCGGGGCAGGTTGCGGGCGTGGCAGGGACCCTCGATGACGTTGCCTAGCGCGGTCAGGTGCGGGAAGAGGTTGAACTGCTGAAAGACCATCCCGGTGCGCTGCCGGGCCCGCTGCACCTGCCGGCGGTGCTGCCGGCCCCGGGAACGGTGGCCGCAGTCGACGGTGCACCCGCAGATGCTCACCCGGCCCTCGTCCGGTTTCACGAGCAGGTTCATGCACCGCAGCAGCGTCGTCTTACCCGAACCGGAGGAGCCCATGATGACCACGACCTCCCCCCGCTCGACCGTCAGATCGACGCCCGCAAGCACCTGCGCCCGGCCGAGCCGTTTCCGGATTCCTTCCACCTGCAGTGGGGTGCCACTCATGTCGCGTACGCCCTTCCCATCCGTCGTTCCAGCACGCCCTGCCCGATCGAGAGCAAGGTGTTGATCAACCAGTAGATGGCCCCGATGAGGAAGAACGCCTCCATGTAGCGAAACGTCGAGCTCCCGATGCTCTCCGCGACCCGGGTGAGCTCGACGACGGTGACGACCGACGCCAGGGACGTGTCCTTCATCAGGGCGATGAACCGGCTCCCGACGGCGGGAGTGGCGATCCTGATCGCTTGCGGGAACACGATGCGCCGGAAGGTGCGCCAGTAGGGCATGCCCATGGAGTTCGCCGCATCCCACTGCCCGGTGTCCACGCCAAGGATCCCGCCGCGGAAGTTCTCACTCAGATACGCCGCGGCGAACAAGGTGAGCGCGAGAATGGCCGAGGGGATCGGGTCGAGCTGGATGCCGACCTGCGGCAGGCCGAAGTAGATGATGAGGATCTGGATGAGCAGCGGAGTTCCCCGGAAGATCGAGACGTATGCGATCGCCGCCCCGCGCAGGACCCGCACCGCGGAAATCCGGGCCAGCGCGATCAGCCCACCGAGCACGGATCCGAGCACAAAAGACACCACGCCGAGGAAAAGGGTGCTCGTCAATCCCTGCCATACGAGCGGGAGGGAGCCAGACAACAGATCCATGGCCGTCTCCGTTTCACCAGTCAGCGGTTCTGCTCGGCCGGCAGTAGCCGGAGCTCGGCTGCCATGTCCAGCCCGCCCAGCCAGCGCCGGGAGATCTCACTGAGCGTGCCGTCGTCGATCATCGCCGCCAGTGCCTCGTCCACCGCCTGCTTCAAGCGCGGGGAGTCCTTGCGGAACGACATCCCATTGACCTCGCGCTCAAGCAGCTCGCCCGCCGGTTTCACTGCCAGTCCGTTGCGGTCGGCGAGGAAACTGCCCTGGAACCGGGACACCAGCATGGCGTCCACGCCGCCACGACCGAGGTCGGTGAGCGCGAGCGTGGCGTTCTGGTAGGTCCGCACGTCGGCATCGGCGATCTTCTCCCGGGCGAACTTCTCCTGGGTAGTCCCGGCCGAGACTCCCACGCTGCGCCCCGCGAGATCGGCCAGCCCGTTGATCGAGCGGTCACCAACCCGAACGAAGACCGACACCCCGTTGACCTGGTATGGGCGGGAGAAATCGACTTGCTCGCGGCGTTGCGGGGTGATCGTCTGGCCCGAGATGACCATGTCGAAACGATTCGCCCGGACCCCTTCGATGAAGCTCTGGAAGTTCGACGCGATGAACTCGACCTTGCCCACGTTGAGCCGGCGGGCCAATTCGTTGGCCACATCGACGTCGTAGCCCATCGGCCGGGCGGCCGCGTCGACGAAGTTCCACGGCGGGTTGGCCTGGGTCAGCGCCACGCGAACCGTTCCGGCGTTACGCACCCGGTCAAGCACATCGCCAGCGCCCGCCGAACCTGCGGAGCACCCAGAGCCGACCACCAGCAGCGCGAGAAGCCCTGGCAGCAGCGGCACGAGTCGTCGGATGGCGCGAGACCGGAGGGATCTGGCCATGTCGCCTCCTCGGGGCGCGAACACGCCTGGTGCCGATGTGACGACCCGATCACGGACGTCGACTACGACTGATCCGAACGGCTGCCTGCCACCTCACCCTGCGTGCATACTGGCTCGGAAATCCCCCAGGCGAGTAAAGGTATGCCCGGTAGGGGTATATGTCAACTATCATGGATAGTTTTAGTTACGTTTTGTTGACAAACAGGTAACCCATCGCGCCGATGGGATAGCTCGATCGAGTAGGGCACGCCATCCGGGTACGGAGGGTGCTACCCGGGACGGCGCGCCGGTACCGGCACATCTGGCCGCGGACTCAGCGCGATGTGTTGCCGGACTCCTGGAATCCTGCCTCGGACTGCCGGTCGATTTCGAACGGGCGCATCTGACCCGTCATGGTGTTGTCGATCACGGCGACGCCGTTTGACGCCCCGGTGAGCTGCACTGCGCGGTCACCGGGACCGGAGAAGCTGTTGCCCCGCACGACGACGTCGGAGAAGTTCCGTAGCAAGACGGCCTGGGAACCGTTGACCTCGCAGGTGTTGCCTTCGAAGATGATCGTGGTCGGTCCCCCCGGAGCACCACGGTCACCCCGCTCGTCGATCGTGGCGATCAGGCACTGGACGTCAACGTTCGTGCAGATGTTGTTGGCGATGACGACGTCATACATGGGTGGGCCCTGGCCGTTGTTGAAGGTCTGGAAGCAGTCGGTGTGCGGGCCTTCGTCACGGTAGCCGCTGGCTTTGATGTCCTTGATCGTGTTCCCGATCAACCGGTGACCACTTCCGAAAAATCGGATGCCGTCGGCATCGTCCTGAGTGAGCGCTACCGACTCGCTCACTGTGTTGTTCCGGACGGTGATCCGCTGGCCGGCGAGGTAGATCCCGGTCCCATCGGCACGCTGCACGGTGTTCGACTCGATGCTCGCGTCAATGCAAACCTGGCAGACGAGGCCGTCCTTAGCCGCGTTGTAGATCACATTATCGCGAGCGACGAGTCCGCGACCGGTCATCGTCAGGCCATCTCCATCCCGCAGCGTCAGGCCCTGGATGACGACGTAGTCGGCCTCGACCTTCATGCTTCGCATGGTCGCGCCGTCGCCGATGATCGTGATCGGCTGCTGAGGCGTTCCCGAGGTCGTCACCTCCAACTCGGCGTCGGTGAAACCGTCGCCGCTCAAACACACGGTGCTACCGGGCCGGACCCCCGCCAGGGCCGCGCTGACCTGCTCGGATTCGGTGATCCGGTCGGCGCAGTCCGCCGGGAGCGGGCCGACCTCGTTGGACGGGGGCGGCGCAGCGGGAGGTGGGGGGCTGGTGGACTGAGTAGCCGTGCAGCCACTGACGATCAGCACCAAGCCGACCACCATGGCAAACAGGCAGCGGCCCACGACACCGGCCACCTGCTTGCCCCACCTTGTATCAAGTGCCTCGTCGGGTCGGGTCGGCAACGTGACCGAGACATCGCCTGAGTCGTCTCCCATGATGATGACCGTCCTCCTCGGTGACTCGGAGTGTGAGGTGGCGGTCACAAGACCGACGCTAGGCGGGTTCGGTAACCAGCTCGCGGGGGTCCCCACGGGCATGGTCCCTACCCTGTCACTACCCGCCGACCAGGGTCTGCATTTCGGTGATCTCGCGCTGTTGGGCGTCGATAATGCGCTGGGCGAGTTGACGGGCGTCCGGGTTTTGTCCGTCACTGAGTTCAGTGTTAGCCATCGTCACAGCCCCTTGATGATGGACGATCATCATCTGCAGGAACATCCGGTCGAACGCCTCACCGGTGGCCTGCCCGAGCTGCTGCATCTGGTCGCTGGACATCATGCCGGGCATTGCGCCGCCGGCACCGTGATCCATCTGCCCCATACCGCCCATCGGGTTGTTCGTGGCGGGCACCGGGGCGTTCCAGCCACGCAGGAATCCGCTCAGCTGATCGATTTCGGGTTGCTGAGCGGCCTGAATGCGGGCAGCGAGGTCCTTCACCTGGGGTGATCCCGCCCGCTCAGCAGCCATCGCGGACATGGCGATGGCCTGGGCGTGGTGCGGGATCATGCCCTGGGCGAACGTGATGTCGGCCTGGTTGTGGGCCTCGGCGACTTGCGGTGAGCTTGCCGAGCTGCCGGCAGGTGGGATGGAGGTGGTGGTGCCGCAGCCGCCGAGCGCGGCACCGGCAGTGAGGGCGGCGGCCGCAGCCGCGACCAAGGTCATGATCGTGCGCGTGGACATGCGTATGTTCCTCTGCATATAGGGGTTGGCTGATGTCGCTGGAGAGATCAGCGACTGATCAGCGCCTCAGTACGCAGAGCTGGGTGAGCCGAGCGCAACCGATGGGCGGTGCGCGCGCCGCAACGGCGCTGACAGCTGCCAGCACATGCTCCGGCTCCAGTGGCCGACGACGCACTGCCGCGAAGATCATCGTGGCAACAAGGGCGATGATGGCGGTCAACACCGCCAAACACAAATGCCCCATCATGTTCATCGGATCACAACAGTCGACGTGCGGCACCAAGGTCGATGTCACCGCCACCGGTGTGACCCGGATCGGGGCGGGGGCGGGGTGAACGTGTTCGGTGGGCGTCACGCTCGCCATGGTCATCGGCATCGGGTGCGCGGCGTCGTCGTGGACCAGGTGGTGCATGCCAACCAAGCCGGCCACGATGGCGACGATCAGCAACCACTGATGTCGAGCCAGACCGACGCCTCCCCACACCCCGGCAACTATAATCACTCGTGGTCATCAGCGCCCACCGCGGCGGCGCAGGATTGGGTGTTCAGCCCGCGGCGGCGGTGGCTCGGCGACGCCGCGGCGGAGTCGGATGCGGCACCTCGATGACGGTGCGCAGGAACTGGCCGGTGTAGCTGGTGTCGATGGCGGCGACCTGCTCGGGGGAACCCTCGGCGATCACGGTGCCGCCGGCTCCGCCACCCTCTGGACCCATGTCGATCACCCAGTCCGACGACTTGATCACATCGAGGTTGTGCTCGATGACGATCACGGTGTTGCCCTTGTCGGCCAGCTCGTTGATGACTCCCAGCAGTTTGCGGATGTCCTCGAAGTGCAGGCCGGTGGTGGGCTCGTCGAGCACGTAGACGGTGCGGCCGGTGGAGCGTTTCTGTAGCTCGCTGGCCAGCTTGACGCGCTGGGCCTCCCCGCCGGACAGCGTCGGCGCGGGTTGCCCGAGCCGCACGTAACCCAGCCCGACATCCACCAGCGTCTTGAGGTGCCGGTGGATCGCCGAGATCGGTTCGAAGAACACCGCCGCCTGCTCGATCGGCATATCGAGCACCTCAGCGACGGTCTTGCCCTTGTAGTGCACCTCCAGGGTCTCCCGGTTGTACCGGGCACCAGCGCAGACCTCGCACGGCACGTACACGTCGGGCAGGAAGTTCATCTCGATCTTGATGGTGCCGTCGCCCGCGCAGGCCTCGCAGCGGCCGCCCTTGACGTTGAAAGAGAACCGGCCGGGCTGGTAACCGCGGACCTTCGCCTCGGTCGTGGCGGCGAAGAGCTTGCGGATCCGGTCGAACACGCCGGTGTACGTGGCCGGGTTGGACCGCGGGGTCCGCCCGATCGGTGACTGGTCGACCTTGACCAGCTTGTCGACCTGGTCCAGACCGGTGACCCGGGTATGCCGTCCGGGTACCTGACGGGCGCCGTTGAGCCGGTTCGCCAGCACGGTCGCGAGGATGTCATTGACCAGCGTGGACTTACCCGAGCCGGACACCCCGGTGACCGAGATCAGGCAACCGAGCGGGAACGACACATCGATTCCGCGCAGGTTGTGCTCGCGTGCTCCGATCACGGTCAGCCGCCGCGAGCGGTCCACCGGACGCCGGACGGCCGGGACCGGGATGCTCCGCCGGCCCGAGAGGTAGGCGCCAGTGATCGAGGTGTCATGCCGTTCCAGCTCGTGAAACGGTCCGCTGTGCACCACCTGACCGCCGTGTTCCCCCGCACCTGGGCCGATGTCCACCACCCAGTCGGAGGCGCGGATGGTTTCCTCGTCATGCTCGACCACGATCAGCGTGTTGCCCAGGTCGCGCAGCCTGGTGAGGGTGGCCAGCAGCCGGTGGTTGTCCCGCTGATGCAGGCCGATCGACGGCTCGTCCAGCACGTAAAGTACCCCGACCAACCCGGAGCCGATCTGGGTGGCCAGCCGGATCCGCTGGGCCTCACCGCCGGACAGCGTGGCCGAGGCACGGTCCAGGGACAGGTAGTCCAGCCCGACGTCGAGCAGGAAGCGCAGCCGGGCCTGGATCTCCTTGAGCACCGCACCGGCGATCATCGATTGCCTGGTGTCGAGCTGCAGGCCGTCGAGGAACTCCGCGGCGTCGCGGACCGACAGCGCGGAGACGTCGGCGATGGACTTTTTGCCCTCCGTGGTGTGCGAGAGGGTGACGGCGAGAATCTCGGGCTTGAGCCGGGTCCCGCGGCAGGCCGGGCACGGCACCTCCCGCATGTAGCCGTCGTACTTGTCCCGCATGTACTCCGACTCGGTCTGGTTCATCCGGCGTTCGAGGAACGGGATCGCACCCTCGAAGGCGGCGTAGTAGGCGCGCTCCCGGCCGTAGCGGTTGCGGTAACGGACATGCACCTGATCGTCGCTGCCGTGCAGCACGGCCTTCTGGGCACTGGCCGGCAACCGCCGCCATGGGGTGTCCATCCGGAAACCGACGCTCTCGGCCAGCGCCTCGAGCAGCCGCTGGAAGTACTCGGCGGTCTGCCCGGTGGACCATGGCGCGATCGCCCCCTCAGCCAGCGAGAGCTCCTCGTCGGGCACCACCAGCTCGGGGTCGACCTCCTTGCGCACCCCGATCCCGGTGCACTCCGGGCAGGCACCGTAGGGCGAGTTGAACGAGAACGACCGCGGCTCCAGGTCGTCGACGCCGATGGGATGGCCGTTCGGGCAGGCCATCCGCTCGGAGAACCGGCGCTGCCGGTGCGGGTCATGCTCCTCGCGGTCGACGAAACCGAGCACCACCAGGCCATCGGCCAGCCGCAACGCGGTCTCCACCGAGTCGGTGAGCCGCTGCTTGGCGCTGTCCTTGACCGACAGCCGGTCGACCACCACGGAGATGTCGTGTTTGTCCTGCCGCTTGAGCTTGGGTGGATCAGCGAGCTGGTACACGGTGCCGTCGACGAGCACCCGGGAGTAGCCCTGGGACTGCAGCTCGGCGAACAGGTCGACGAACTCGCCCTTGCGGGTGCGCACCACGGGTGCCAGAACCTGGAACCGGGTGCCGGGCTCCAGGGCGAGCACCTGGTCGACGATCTGCTGCGGGGTCTGCCGGGAGATCGGTTCGCCACACTCCGGGCAGTGCGGCTCCCCAGCCCGGGCGTAGAGCAGGCGCAGGTAGTCGTGCACCTCGGTGATGGTGCCGACAGTGGAACGGGGGTTGCGGCTGGTGGACTTCTGGTCGATCGACACCGCAGGTGACAGGCCCTCGATGAAGTCGACGTCGGGCTTGTCCATCTGACCCAGGAATTGGCGGGCGTAGGCCGACAGCGACTCGACGTACCGGCGCTGGCCCTCCGCGAAGATCGTGTCGAAGGCGAGGCTGGACTTGCCGGAACCGGACAGCCCGGTGAACACGATGAGGCTGTCGCGGGGCAGGTCGAGGTCGACGCTGCGCAGGTTGTGCTCGCGCGCGCCGCGGACAACGAGGCGGTCAGCCACTGTGCTCCATCAGATCGGGTACTCCATCAGATCGGATACTCCATCAGATCGGGTGCTCCCTTCGAACCCGGCATTGCTTGAACCCGGTGGTCCGTACGGATCCGGCATGTCGGAGGCCATCCGGGCCCCGCCCATGCTATGCGCCCGGTCTGACAGAACTGGTCTCGCGGTGGCGTCTGGTGGCAGGTTACGGTCGGCGACTGTGGACATTCTCGAGGACTACGACGGCGCCGTCGAGCCGGGCGGGCCGGCGCAGCGGCGGACGCTGGATGCGCTGACCATCACCAAGATCTCAGTCGGGCCGATGGACAACAACGCATACCTGCTGGTGTGCCGGTCCACCAGCGAGGCATTGCTGATCGACGCGGCCAACGACGCCGAGCGGCTGATGGACTTGCTGGGCCACGGCCCGGACCGGCCCGAGCTGCGGACGATCATCACCACGCACCGGCACGGAGACCACTGGCAGGCGCTGGGCGCGGTCGCCGGCGCCACCGGCGCGCAGACCGTCGCGCATCCTGTTGACGCTCCTCAGCTGCCGGTGCCTCCGGACCACCTGGTGGATCATGGCGGCACCGTGGGTGTCGGCGAGGTGGCGCTGGACGTGATCCACCTGCGCGGGCACACCCCCGGCTCGATCGCCCTGCTGCACCGCGACGCCGACGGCACACCGCACCTGTTCACCGGCGACTCGTTGTTCCCCGGCGGTCCTGGCCGGGTAACAAACCCGACGGACTTCACCTCGTTGATGAACGACCTGGAGTCCCGGGTGTTCGACCAACTCCCTGACGAGACGTGGTTCTACCCCGGGCACGGGAACGATTCCACGCTCGGCGCTGAGCGGCCGCATCTGGCGGAGTGGCGCGCCCGGGGCTGGTGACGCCGGCAGGGCCGCCGATCTACAGGCGCCACGACGCAGTGTGGCCACGGCACATGGGGCCTGGAGGAACGAGAGGCTCGGCCGTGCCCGGCGGCCGGTGACGCACGTGGCCGCACTGTCGCGTGCCTCCCGGCAGACCGCCTCGGTCTGGACACACCCGGCCACGGCACTGACCGAGCGCCGCTTTCGCGTGTAGGGGCGGGGACCGCCCGGCTGGGACGGCCCAGCTCGACGTAACAGCGGCCTGCCATGACAGCAACCTCGCCGCAGCACGGACGCGTGACCGGGCCGTTGCGCCAGACAATACCTAGCAGTACTATGCATCATACTTCTAGGGTATGGAACGGGGTGAGGTCTCGTGAAGGTCGCCAAAGATCTGGTGGCCGCCTCGGCGACACCGATGGTGCTCGGCATCGTGGCCGAGGGACAGAGCTACGGCTACGCCATCCTCAGGCGGATCAACGAGCTGTCCGGTGGAGAGCTGGACTGGACCGAGGGACTGCTTTACCCGTTGCTGCACCGGCTTGAGCGCCTCGGCTATGTGGAGTCGAGCTGGCAGTCGGTCACTGGGGAGCGGCGGCGCAAGTACTACCGCATCACCGACAAGGGCCTGGCTGAGCTTGCCGAGCAACGCCGCCAGTGGGACACGGTCGTGGACGCGCTCAAGGAGATCTGGCTCGGCCCCGGCGATTTCAGGCCGTTGACAGCGATGGAGGGCAAGGCATGACAGCGCTAGACGGTCAGGAGGAGTTGGAGGCGCAGTTCGCGCAGTGGCGTCACTACCTACAGCGCCGCCGAGAGCTGCAGCCCTCCGACGCCGACGAGCTCGAAGACCATCTCCGCGGTTGTGTCGACGAGCTCGTCGCGGTCGGCCTGCGCGCCGACGAGGCGTTCCTGGTCGCGGTAAAACGCATGGGTAGCCTGGACGAGTTGTCCCGCGAGTTCGCCCGGGAGCATTCGGAACGGCTGTGGAAGCAACTGGTGCTGACCGGCCAGGCCGACAGCCCGGTGGCGGAAACCCGGTCGCGGCGTGACCTGCTCGCGATGGTCATCTGCGCGGCGGGCGCGGCGGCGTCGATCAAGGCGCCGGAACTGTTCGGAATGAGGTTGGAGCAGGACATCTCGTTCTACGGGCCGAACGCCAGCCTGTTCGCGCTGCCCTGGCTGGCGGCCTTCCTAGCCTGGCGCCGTCAGGCCCGACGCCCGCTGATCGGGATAATGGTGGCGCTGTTCGCGCTCGGCGCCGTGGCGGCCAACGCCTATCCCCTGGCCGAGGAGTCGCAGTCGGTGGTCGTCACCAGCATCCACCTCCCCATCGCCCTGTGGCTCGTGGTGGGTCTGGCCTATGTGGCCGACGACTGGCGCTCGTCGCGTCGACGCATGGACTTCATCCGCTTCACCGGCGAGTGGTTCGTCTACTTCGTCCTCATCGCCCTCGGCGGCGGTGTACTCATCGCGTTCATGTTCGGCACCTTCGAGGCCATCGGGATCCTCCCGGAGGAGTTCATCACGCAGTGGCTCCTTCCCTGCGGCGTCGTGGCCGCGATCGTCGTGGCCGGGTGGCTCGTCGAGGCCAAGCAGAGTGTGGTCGAGAACATCGCCCCGGTGCTCACACGGCTGTTCACTCCACTGTTCACGGCAGTCCTGCTAGCCTTCCTCGTTGCCATCGGCTGGACCAGCGCTGGCATCGACCTTGAGCGCGAAGCGCTGATCCTGTTCGACCTCCTACTGGTCGTGGTGCTGGGGTTGCTGCTCTACTCGATCTCAGCCCGCGATCCGCTGGCCCCGCCCGGCCTGTTCGACAAACTGCAGCTCGCCCTCGTGGTCAGCGCGTTGGCCATCGACGTGCTGGTGCTACTGGAGATCACCGGGCGCATCACCGAGTACGGCACTACACCCAACAAGGCCGCAGCACTCGGCGAGAACGTCATCCTGCTGGCCAACCTCGCCTGTTCGGCGTGGCTACTGCTGAGGCTTGTCCGTCGGCGCACGCCGTTCGCGGCGCTCGAGCGCTGGCAGACCGGCTACCTGCCGGTGTACGCCGCGTGGGCCTGGATCGTGGTCCTGGCCTTTCCTCCGCTGTTCAGCTATGTCTGACCGAGAAGGTCCGCCCCAATGACGCCAATGTCGACGGCCCGCCCGCCGGTGTGACAGGCCTGCCGCAAATGAGTAAGTCCCGACGGCCAGGTTGGACGCGCGACGAGGTTGAACGTCTGCCGGTAAGGGAGCCGGTTGCGGTAGGCCGACGAGCAGGACATCCTCCCTGCGTCGATCGCCTCCAACAGCGCCCGCGTCCCCTGGATGACCTCGACCAGCGTGCAGCCGCCCACGCTGCTGCCCTCGGCCATGTCGGTCAGCGTACGACCCGCGGACACCGCTGGCACCCCGGCGTGATCGCGTCCAGCACCGCTCACTGGTGCACCCTCCTGGTGTCCGATGCGCCGCCTGGCAGGTTTCGGGCGCACCGCTGGTGACCACCGGGGTGCCTACCTGCTGAGGCAACAGCGAGGAGGCAATGATGAGTGTCACCGATACCGGCGATCAACCGCGACCGACCGCGGGAGTGGACTGGGCGAAAGACGATCACGCTGTGGCGGTGGTCGCCCCGGATGGAGAACAACTCGATCGGTTCAGCATCGAGCACACCGCCGCCGGGCTGTGCGCCCTGGTGCGCCGGTTGCTGGCCGCCGAAGTGATCGAGGTGGGCATCGAGCGAGGCGACGGTCCGGTGGTCGACGCCCTGCTGGCAGGTGGTCTGGTGGTGTATGTGATCCCGCCGGGGCAGCTGAAGAATCTGCGGTCCCGGTATGGCTCGGCCGGCAACAAAGACGACCGGTTCGACGTGTTCGTGCTGGCCGACACGGTGCGCACGGACCAGCGCCCGCAGCGCAGCGAGGACGAACGACGTTGACACCGCCAAGCGACGGCGCACCCTCCCAGGCAGGGAGAGGGCCCGAACGTTGACACAGGGCTACTCACGCGGGCGGCGGGGCCGCCGCGACCCGGGACCGCTGCTCGTGTTGGAGGTCCGGGCGATCACGACCGGCAGCAGCACTCCACAGATGCCGTGAACCACTATTCGGCTCCGAATGGCGGCCCGACGGTGGCTGTGAACCGCTATTTGGCTCCGAATGGCGCCCCACCGAGGCTGGCGGCGGCTTTCGGTGATCGACTTGATGCCAGCCCCGAAACACCGGGACCTCGACCCCGCCCGGTTAGACCGGGGAACTCCTCCGCCAGCTGGGTGCGCAGCCGCGAGCGAGGCGCAACCGCGACCATCGGCTCCGTGGACGACAACCGCGGACGATCAGTCTCGGCGCACACCAGGGGCCGGTTGGCCGGACGGGCGAGTGGCATTACCACGCTGTTACCAGTGTGAAACGCTTACAGGGCTGTGCTTGGGGTTGCCGGGCCACCGTGTGACTATCTAGAGGTGGACGTGGGCTCGTCGCCCGAGCGTGTGACTATCTGCGGTGTGGATGTGCCGGCAGCGGATTTCGCCAAGGTTCCGGTGGGGGCGATCGTCACGCTGATCGAAGCGGAGAATACCACTAGCCAAATGCGGCTGATTCGGCGTCTATCCGGGGAGCGTCTATCGGAGAACCACCGCCACGCCCCCTCCTGCCGGGTCTGCGCTCCTGCTCGACGGCGTTGAATGAGGAGGAGCTGATGACATCGACAGTTCGACAAGAGTTGAGCGCCGACCACGGCAAACGCTTGGACTCGGTGGCCGCCCACGCCGGTGTCCTCTCGGAGTCGCAGCACCTCGCACTGCGAGCCGACATCCGCCTGCTGTCGACGCTGCTCGGTGAGACGTTGGTACGGCAGGGCGGTGAGGAACTGCTCAAGCTGGTGGAAGAGGTACGGAGGCTGGCCCGGGCAACCCTGCTGGACGGCAGTGCGGAGATCAGATCGCTGCTGTCCGCGCTGGACATCGGCACGGCAGTCCAGCTCGCCCGGGCGTTCTCGACTTACTTCCAGCTCGCCAACGTGGCAGAGCAGCTACACCGCTCACGGGAGCAGCGCGCCCAGGTCGTCTGGCGGCACGGACCGCTGCGCGCAGTGGTGGCCCGGTTGGCCCGGGACGTCGACCGAGCCGAGGTCGAGGCGGTGCTGGCGCGAATGGAGCTGCGGCCGGTATTCACCGCTCACCCGACCGAGGCGTCCCGCGCGTCCGTGCAGGGCATTCTACGCCGGGTGGCCGACGTCCTCGATCAGAACCTGCCCAAGAAGCAGTCGCAACGGCACCTCGCGCGGCTGGTCGACCTGCTGTGGCAGACAGACGAGATTCGACCCGGCCAGCCGACGGTTTTAGATGAGGCCCGCGCGGTCGCCTACTACCTCGAGCGGCTCGGTAATCACGCGGTGCCGGACCTGCTGGAGGACCTCGAGGACGAGCTCACCCGCGCCGGGTTCGCGCTGCCGCCAGGGTCGCGTCCGGTGGTGCTCGGCTGCTGGGTCGGGGGCGACCGCGACGGCAACCCCAATGTCTCACCGCAGGTCACCCTCGACGTCTTGGGGCTCTACGCAGACCGGGCGCTGAACATCCAGCTGGCGCTGATCGACCAGCTCGTCCAGGAGCTGAGCGTGTCCACCCGCATGGTCGGCGTCTCCGAGGGGCTGCGGTGCAGCCTCGCCCAT
Source organism: Pseudonocardiaceae bacterium (assembly GCA_050700115.1). Taxonomy (GTDB): domain Bacteria; phylum Actinomycetota; class Actinomycetes; order Mycobacteriales; family Pseudonocardiaceae. The sequence continues at coordinate 33,354 of JBOHGG010000034.1, read as the reverse complement.
GACCGGCGCCTGCTGCCCGACGTCTATGACCGCTTCCTCCGACTCAACGCCGACGAGCCCTACCGGTTGAAGTGTTCCTTCATCCACGCCCGCCTGACCCGAACCCAGCAGCGGCTTCGCGACGGCGCCAGCCACCAGGAGGGCCGGGATTATCTGGGGGCCGAGGCCTACATCGCTGACTTGGAGGTGATGGACACTTCACTGCGTGGGCATCTCGGGGAGCGCATCGCCGAGGGCACGCTGGCCAGGACGCTGCGCAGCGCCGGAGCGCTGGGCCTGCACCTCGCGGCCCTCGACGTGCGCGAGCACGCCGACAAGCACCACGCCGCCCTCGCAGCCCTCTACGACCCACTCGGTGAACTCCCACGGCTCTACGCCGAGCTCGACCGCGGGGAGCGAGCCGACTTGCTGTCCCGTGAGCTGGCCGGACGGCGGCCGCTGACCGCGCGCTCCACCGAGTTGCCAGCAGCGGCGGCCGACGTGCTCGCCGTCTTCGACGCGATCCGATCGGCCCAGCAGACCTTCGGTGAGCCGGCTGCCAGCACATACATCGTCTCGATGGCAAAGGGCGTTGACGACGTGCTGGCTGCCGCGGTGCTGGCCCGGGAAGCGGGTCTGGTCGCGCTGGCACCCCCGGGAGGCCCGGCGGCCGGTGGCAGGTGCACGGTGGATCTTGTGCCGCTGTTCGAGACGGCCACCGAGCTGCGCTGCGCCGGAGAGCTGCTCGACACGATGCTGCGGGATCCCTCATACCGGCAGCTGGTCCGAGCCCGGGGCGATCTGCAGGAGGTGATGCTCGGGTACTCCGACTCCAACAAGGACGCCGGGATCACCACCTCGCACTGGGACATCCATAAGGCGCAGCGCCAGCTGCGCGACACCGCCGCCACGCACCAGGTCCGGCTGCGGCTCTTCCACGGCCGCGGTGGCTCGGTCGGCCGGGGCGGCGGGCCGGCCGGCGAGGCGGTGGCCGCCTCGCCGTACGGCACGGTCGACGCAACGCTGAAGGTGACCGAACAGGGCGAGGTCATCTCCGACAGGTACTCGCTGAGCGCGCTGGCCCACGACCATCTTGAAATCCTCCTCGCCGCGGTGCTGGAGGCCACCCTGCTGCACCAGACCTCGCGGGTACCGCCGGAGGTGCTGGCCCGGTGGGACGAGGCGATGGACGTGGTGAGCGCGGCCGCTCATGGGGCCTATCGCGACTTCGTCGGCCTTCCCGGGCTCGGCGAGTTCTTCTCCGCCGCCACCCCGGTCGACGAGCTGAGCTGGCTCAATGTCGGTTCCCGCCCGATGCGGCGCCCGGGCAGCGGGAAGACCACTTTGGAGGGACTGCGGGCGATTCCCTGGGTGTTCGGATGGACCCAGACCCGGATGGTCGTGCCCGGCTGGTATGGCCTCGGCAGCGGCCTGCGGGCCGCTCGTGACGCCGGGCTCGGCCAGGTGCTCGAGGAGATGCGGGACTGGGCGTTCTTCACCAACTTGCTCGGCAACGTCGAGATGACGCTGGCCAAAACAGACCTGCGGATCGCGGAGTCCTACGTCTCGGTCCTCGTCGAGCCCAGTCTGCAGCCGCTGTTCGACACCATCGTCGACGAGCACGATCTGACCAAGCGTGAGGTGCTGCGGCTGACCGGCGGTTCGACCCTGCTGGACCGGCACCACCTGCTGCGCCACTCCCTGCAGGTGCGGGCCGCCTACTTGGAGCCGCTGCATCACCTCCAGGTCTCGCTGCTGGCCCGGCGCCGGGAGGTGGACGAGCCCGACCCGGATCTGCGTCGTGCGCTGCTGCGGACCGTCAACGGGATAGCCGCCGGGATGCGCAACACGGGGTGAGCCCGAGGTTGTGCCGCGCGACCTCGGGCGAAACAAGACCAGTACACACGCGCTGCGAGAATGTCGAGTGTGGCCGAGACACCTCCGGGTTCCGCCGACACGGTTCCGCCGTGCCCCCCGCGCCCGTCCTCGCCTTCCGAGCTCGGGTTCGTGCGCAGGCCCATGGTGCGCTGGCTGGATCCCCACCAACTCATCGACACCGCTGTGCGGGTGCTGCTGTCAGGCGTGTTCAGCTCCTATGCTGACAACCGGGAGTTGCAGGCGCTGGAGCCAGTCGAGGTCCCGGACCGCTCTGGGGAAGCCGATCTGTGGCTGGACTACGTTGCCGACGTCGGCGATGGGTGGAACTCGACCTATACCGTGGCCAGGCTCCTGGCCGCCGAAGAGCTCAAGCTCGACTGGGACGGCGAGACCCACGCCACCGAGCGGGGGCGGATCCTAGTTATGGGGGGCGACCAGGCGTACCCCGTGCCCACGGCCGTGGAGTACGAGAACCGCTTGCTCGGTCCGTACCGGGCGGCGCTGCCGTGCGCCTCCGGACAAGCTCCTGAGCTCTTCGCCATTCCGGGAAGCCACGACTGGTACGACGGGCTGGTCAACTTCACCAGCATCTTCTGCCGCAGCCGCTGGATCGGCGGATGGAAAACCCGCCAGCGTCGGAGCTACTTCGCGGTAAAACTCCCGAACGGGTGGTGGTTGTGGGGCATCGACATCCAGTTCGGGTCCTACATCGACGAAGCCCAACTGCAGTACTTCTCCGACGTCGCCGTCAACCAGGTGGTGCCCGGGGACCGCATCATCCTGTGCATGGCCAAAGAGGTCGAAAGCGGCAGGAAGCAGGCTGAGATCCATTCAGACCGGGATGTGCAGTATCTCGAGCGGGAGATCATCCAGCCCAGTGGTGCCCGGCTGTTGCTGTCCCTCAAGAGTGGAAAGCACTACTACTGCCGCTACGAGGAGGAGGATGGATTTCGCCACCACATCCGCTCGGGCGGCGGCGGTGCCTTCTTGCATCCCACCCACAACCTCCCCGAGCGCATAGAACTTCCTGGAGCAGAAGGAGCTATCGCCTACCGCAGAGCCGGCACCTATCCGTCACCGGCGGTATCGAAACGGCTGAGGAAGCGGATCTGGCTGCTTCCTCCCTATAACCTTCCTCTTGCCGGGGTGTTCGGCGGTATCCATGTGCTGTTGGCGTTCATGCTGGGACTACAGCTAGGAGACCGCCACGTCTCACTTGGCCTCGGTGACGTGCGTCGCGCTGTGTGGGAGAGCCCGACGTTCTTCCTGCTCATCCTCTTTATGATCGTGTCCCTGGTTGGGACGGTGCGCTTCGCCCACGATGCCAGAGGTGTCGGTCGATTCCTGGTTGGGATGATCCATTCGACGCTGCAGGTTACGGGCGTGGCCGGGGTCATGATAGGCGCCTCCTGGTTGTCGTCTGCCTTCGGGCTTCGGGGCGGGTGGTCCTTGGTCGCCTTTCTCAGCCTCGTCGGCCTGGTGGGTGGCATCGGGGGAATGGTGGGGCTGTCGGGGTATCTCTGGGCCACCAACTGCTTTGGCCTGCACCAAACCGAGGGCTACGGAGCGCAGCACCACCAGGACCTCAAGCATTTTCTCCGTCTGCATATCGAGGCTGACGGGGCACTGACGGTGTACCCGATAGGCGTCGATCGAGTCGGCCGGAAATGGACACTGTGCCCGGACGCGCCTGTACATGCTCCCTGGTTCGCCCCACATGGCCCTGATCCCGAGCCGCATCTCATCGAAAAGCCAATCACGATCAGCGGTTCACCAGGGCAAGGAGATTGCGAAGCAGCCGAGGGCCGGGTGTGACGGTGGGCCCCGAGCTGCGCGGGGAGCGCGTCGTGCTGGTGGAAGTCACCGCAGCGCATGTGCCGGAACTGCGGCGGATCCTGCACACGCCCGAGGTGCGGCTGCGCTGGGGTGACGAGGCCGCATCGCCGCAGTGGCCCTTCGACGACCCGTCCGCCACCCGCTTCGCCGTCCTACTGGACGGCGCGGTGAGCGGGATGGTGCAGTACGGCGAGGAGGAGGAGCCCGCATACCGGCACGCCTCGATCGATGTCTTCCTCGACCCCGTCGTGCACGGGCGGGGTATCGGCCGCGACGCTGTGCGCACGCTGGCCCGCCACCTCGTGGCCGACCGGGGCCACCACCGTCTGGTGATCGACCCGGCGGCAGACAACGAGCCTGCCATCCGCTGCTACTCAGCGGTGGGCTTCCGCCCAGTGGGCGTGCTGCGCCGCTACGAGCGCGACACCGACGGCACCGGCTGGCATGACGGCCTGCTCATGGACCTGCTCGCCGAGGAGCTGGACCAGCCGTGCTGAAAGCGCCGATCGAGGTGGCCGAGGATCTCCGCCGCAACGCCTCGCGCTCGGCCAGGACGACGGATCCGGGTCCATCGGCGGCCTCTCCACGAGAACCGGCGCCATCCGCTGCACTGCATAGCGGGTATCCCATATTGGTATCCTAGATGGTATGTCTACCACGACGATCAAAGTCGACAGCGCGGTCCGAGATCGGTTGGCGCGCCTCGCGCGAAACCGCGGCACGACGATGGGCACCCTGCTGTCTGATGTCGTCGAGCGGCTGGAAACCGAGCAGCGCTGGTCTGACATCGAGGCCGCCTACGAACGGATGCAGCGCGAGGACCCCGACGGGTGGGCCGAGTACCTCGGCGAGCTGGCCGAGTGGGAGGCCGGCACCGCCGGCACTGACACCGCAGCCGCGCAGGAATGGCCGGAGTACAACCAGTGAGAGTTGCGCACGGTCAGGTCTGGTCGGTGATGCTGGACCCCGCGGTGGCTAACGAGCAGCGCGGCACCCGGCCTTGCATGGTGGTGTCCACGGATCGGTTCAACGCCCTGCCGATTCGGCAGGCCATCGTGGTCCCGTTGACCACCCGCGAACGCGGATTTCCTCACCACATCGCGGTCACCGATGATGGCGGATTGAACCGGTCGAGCTGGGCCATGTGTGAAGCTGTCCGGGCGGTGTCGCTGGAGCGGTTCGGCCGACTCATCGGTACTGCCACCAGCCCCACGCTTGCCGCGATCACAGATCAGTTGGTGCTCTGGCTCGGCCACCGCAATTGACACCCGACCCGACGTCGAGTCCAGTCGGCGCGGCGCGGCGCGGTGGGGTACCCGCTGGGTCGGGCTCAGACCACGGCGCCGTCGCTGCGCCGGGTCGGAGCGGGCTTGCGCTTCGGCTCCGGCGGCGGTGCGCTGCGGCGGGATTCCAGCTCCACCGCGAGTGGGGCGGCGATGCTCACCGTCGAACAGGTACCGACCACGATGCCCAGCAGCAGTGCCAGCGCGAAGTCGGCCAGCGAGTCACCGCCGAGAACCAGCAGCGCCGCCAGGATCACCAGTGTGGACAGACCGGTGTTCACCGTCCGCGGCAGGGTGGCGAGCACAGCGGTGCTCACCACCCGCCGGAACGGGGTCTTGCGCTGCGCCGTCCAGTACTCCCGCACCCGGTCGAAGACCACCACCGAGTCGTTCACCGTGTAGCCGATGATGGTGAGCGCCGCGGCGAGGAACACCCCGTCGATCGGCTTGCCGAGCCAGGCGAACACGCCGGTGACCACGGCGACGTTCGCGAACAGCGCCGCGACGGCACCGGCTCCGAACGTCCAGCGGAACCGCACGGCGAGGTAGGCGAGTTGCGCGGCCAGCGCCACCCCGAACGCGATCAGCGCGCCGCGGCGCAGCTCGTCGCCGAGGCTCGGCCCGATCAGCTCGTCGCGCAGCACCCGGCCGCCGAGCGCGTCGCCGATCGTCGCCACGTCGGCGTCGGTCAGCCCACCGGTGCGCACCGTGATGTCGCCGCCGCTGGACTCCTGCACCACCGCACGGGGGAACCCGGCGTCGGCGACGGCACTCCGGGCGGTCTCCGGGTCCGGCAGCGCACCCTGCTCGGCGGTGTACTGCACCAGCCGGCCACCGGTGAATTCCACACCGAGCTCGAGCCCGCGGATCGCGACGCCGGCCAGCGCCAGCGCCACCACGACACCGGACACCGCAAGCCAGCGCCGGTGCCGGCCCATCAGCGCCGGGTCCCGGTCGGTGAGCCATCGCCGTACCCGCCCGAGGGACGCGATCCCGGAGATCCGCGGGCGCCGGTTCACCAGCCCGAAGCGCAGCGCGAGATCGGCCAGCACCCGGGAGATGAGCAGCGCGGAGAGCAGCGAGACCAGCACACCGATCGTCAGCGTCACCCCGAACCCCCGGACCGGCCCGGATGCCAGGAAGAACAGCAGCCCACCGGCGAGCAGGGTGGTGACGGCGGAGTCGGCGATCGCCGGCAACGCCGCCTTGTGTCCGAGGGTCACCGCACGGGACAGGCCCGGTTTGCGGGCGTACTCCTCGCGGGCCCGTTCGGCGATGAGCACGTTGGCGTCCACGGCCATGCCGATGGCCAGCACGAACCCGGCGAGGCCCGGCAGGGTGAGGGTGGCGCCGAGCGCGGTCAGCGCGGCGTAGGAGATCACCGCGTAGGCCCCGAGCGCGAGCACCGCCACCGCGCCGATCAGCCGGTACACCGCGAGCAGGAAAACCCCGGTCAGGGCGATACCGATCAGTGCGGCGGTGGCGCTGGCGTCGATGGCCTCGGCACCCAGGGTGGCGCCGACGGTGCGCTGCTCGATGATCTCCACCGGGATCGGCAGCGCGCCGCCCTCGATCAGCACCGCGAGGTTAGTCGCCTCGTCCTGGGTGAACGACCCGGTGATCTGAGTGCTGCCGCCGGGGATGCCGGCCCCGCAGCCGACCGAGGGATCGACCTGCGGGGAGGAGATGACCCGGTCGTCCAGCACGATCGCGACCCGCCGGGACGGGTCACCTGGTGGGGCGCATGCCGCCTGCGCGGTGAGCTGCTGCCAGGCATCGCGGTCGGCGAAGTCGATGTTCACCAGCCAGCCGCGGATGTTCTGCGCGTCGAAAGCGGCGCTCGCGCCGTCGACGTCGTCGCCGGTGATCGCGGCCGGGCCCAGTGACAGCGGGATCCCGCTCTCGTCCGGGAGCTGCCGCTGCGACTGCGGTTGGTCAAGCCCGAGTCCGGCGGGCAGGACGGGATGCATGGACAGCTGTGCGGTGCGGCCGATCACCGCAGCAGCCTCAGCCGGCTCAGTAACGCCGGGCAGTTCGACGATGATCCGGTTCTCACCGGAGCGGGACAACGACGGCTCGGCGACACCGAGCGCGTCGACGCGTTCCCGCAGCACTTCGAGCGCGCGGTCGGTGGATTCCGCGTTCGCCTCGATGCCGGGGGCATCACGGGTCTCCAGGACGATCTGCGTGCCACCGCTGAGGTCCAGCCCGAGGCGCGGCGCGGAACTCAGGGCGATGTAGCCGGAAAGCAGGACGAGGGCGAGCGCCAGCACGGCGCGCACCACGGTGGGGCGGTTCACGAGTGGTCCTCGGGGCAGTGGTCGACGGGGGTCAGCGATCAGTGATCGCCGGTGGCGCCCTGTCCTGCCGAGTTCCGATCTCCTGCGTGACCGGTCCGTCGTGCCGTGGATCTGCACCACGCGACGCCGAACCCGCCGTGGGCGGCGGCGTGGCCTCAGTGAGCAGGCCGAACAGCGTCGGCGCGGTGAGGGGACGGGTCGCGGGCGCGGCCGCGAGCGCCACCACGTCGTCATCGGGATGCGGCGTGACATTCGCCATGCCCACCGCGTCGGAAACGGGGCTGGTGGGCACGGTCGCCGGACCGGCAAAGCTCACCGCGCCCGCAAGCAGGACGAGTACGAAGAAGATCAGTAGCGCACCGGGGCGGACGTGTCGGTGCACGTCTCGACCCTCCCGCCGGTGTGATTACCCGTCACCCTAGCCAATCGCCATTCGGAGCCGAACTGCGGTTTGCGTGCTCGCTCACCAGACATACAAGATCAGGATCAGCAGAGCGGTCAGGGCTGCCGACAGCAGCAGTGAGAGCAGGCAGCCCAATCGGTTCGAATAGAAAACGAACATCTGGTCACTTCCTGGCCGAGCACGCTATCCCAGCCGGCAGGTGTCATTCGGCCGAGACCCCGGCGACGACGCCCTCGTCGTGCAAGCTCCCGATCTCCGTGGCGGACAGGCCGAGAATCCCGGCGAGGATCTCGTCGGTGTGCTGGCCAAGCTCCGGCGCTGCCGCGGGTCGAACCCGGTCCATGGCGGTGAAGTCGAGCGGCGAGCCGGGCATGAGATAGGTGCCGATGCCGGGCTGGTCGACCGCCGCGAACATCGGGTTGACGGGTGAGCAGCGTGGATCGGTCGTGACCAGCTCAGCGAAGGTCTGGTACGGGCCCCAGCACACCTCGTGCCGGTCGAAGACCTCGCGGACCTCGCCCAGCGTGCGGCTGTTGACCCACGGCTCGATGAGCGCACCGATCACGTGCCGCGCGGTGAACCGGTCGCCCTCCTTGCCCAGGTCCACCCCGAGCAGCTTCTCGACCTGGACGCACGCGTCAGCGATCCCGACCGCGGCCACCAGGCTGTGCCACTGCCGCGCGGTCAGGCCGACCACCATGACCCGCTTGCCGTCCCCGGTGGCGAAGTCGCGCCCGAACGCTCCGTACAGGTAGTTGCCGTACTTCGGCCGCTCGTGCTGGTTGATCTGCACTTCAGCGATCTTGCCGAGGTGCCCGACCATGGCGAACGCCACATCGGACAGCGCGAGCCGGACGAACTGGCCGATCCCGTCGATCCGCCGCTTGCGCTCGGCGGCCAGCAGCCCGGTCGCGGCCAGCGTGCCGGTGATCGCATCCCAGGCCGGCAGCAGGTGGTTGAACGGATCGGACAGGTTGCTGGGGCCGGTGGCCCAGGGGAAGCCGGTGGCGGGGTTGACGGTGTAGTCGACTGCGGACGAGCCGTCAGGGTTGCCGACGATGTTGACCATGATCAGGTCGGAGCGCCGGGACGTGAGCTTGTTGAAGTCCAGCCAGCCCGCGGCCGGGAAGTTCGTCAGGAACAGCCCTGAGTCATCGCCTGGCGCGGTGATCAGGTCGGTGAGCAGCTCCTTGCCCCGCGGCGATCGCAGGTCGACCGCGATCGAGCGCTTGCCCTTGTTCAGCCCCGCCCAGAACAGGCTCTTGCCGTCGGCGGTGACCGGCCAGCGGGTGGCGTCCAGGCCGCCGCCGATCGGATCGAACCGGATCACGTCCGCGCCAAGCTGGGCCAGGGTCATCCCGCCGAGCGGTGCCGCCACGAAGGCCGAGCCCTCCACCACTCGCATCCCCGCCAGGATCCCGGTCATCCCTCACCTCGCTATTCACAACTTCCGATCAACGTGCGAGCGCAACGAACCGCCAGTCGAGCACCGGCTTCTGCGCCGCGGTCTGATCCCCAGCGTCCTCCGCCGGGCAGCTGTGCACCACCGCCCGCAGGTCGATCAGCCGGTAACCGTCGAGCTGGTGGACGGTCTCAACGTGCAGCTCGGTGCGCAGCACGTCGCCCTCGAACACCGGGCCGGTGTGGTCGCAGCTGCGCCAGGCCACGATCGTGATCAGGTCGGGCAGCGCCCGGGTGGCGTGCGCCCCGGCGATCGAGATGGTGTGCCCGCCGTAGACCAGGCGGCGCCCGTACGCCGAGGCGCCGGGGTCGGTGTGGGTGGCCGCGAGGTTGAGGGTGGCCCTGGCCAGCTCGGGGGCACCGGTCACGGTGTCGCGCACCTCGATGTCGTATACCGTGCCGGGTTCGGCCACGGTGGGCCGGAACGCGCCGAGCTGCCACCCCCACGGCAGGTCATCGACGGGGTCGGCGTCAGCAGGGATGTCGTCGAAGCTGTCGGCGTGCCCCGTGCGGGCGCCGGGGTCGCGCAGTGGGAGCATCGGGCAGCGCCAGAAGTCAAGCACGGGCTCCTCGCGCTGGTTGTCGACCTGAACCCGCAGCACCGCCAGCCCGGTCGCCGGCCGCCCCGGTTTCGGGCGGTTCTGTCGCAGCGCCACGACCTCGGTCCGGGTGCGCAGCGTGTCTCCGAGGTGCACTGGACGCAGCAGCCGCAGGCCCCGGTAGAACAGGTTGCCGCGGACCCGCTGCGACGCAGATGTGGTCTGCCCGATCGCGACATGGCAGACCAGTGTGGGGTGGGCGAAGGGCTCAGCTCGGCCGGTGACCACTGCCGACAGCTCGCGGTCCAGCGGCAGCCGGAGCCGGTCGCCGGACAGTGCCTGGTGCAGCATGGCGTGGCCCGGGGTCAGGGTCAGACCCGGAGCGTCGGCGAAGACCTGTCCCCGAGTCAGATCCTCGAAGTACGGCCCACCGACCTGCACCCGGTTGTCCGCCATCGTGACCAGATCGTACGGCCGCCGCCACAGCCCCGTCGACGTCGATCACTGCACGGTGGCCTGGATCACTTCGGCCTCGTCCGGTTCGGCCAAGGCCGCCCGGTGGCGACGAGCCCGGAGTTCCAGCACAGCCCCGAGTGCAGCCAGACACACGAAACCCGTGGCTGTGAGCAGGGCCGCGGCGATCGCGCTCTGGTAGCGGCCACCGTGGGCCAGCACGCTGTAGAACACCGCCGCCAGCGCGGCCGTCCCGATCGCCGATCCGATCCGCTGGCCGGTCTGCAGCGCTCCGGCCGCTGCCCCGCCCATCCGGGGTGGCACGCACTCCAGCGTCAGCGTGACATTCGGCGAGATCACCGCGCCGCCGCCGATCCCCGCCACCAGCAGGGGGAACGCCACCACCCACCCCGCCGATGCAACGGGTACCGCGTACAGCACGAGCGCGGTGGTAGCCAACCCGACCGCGACACCGCCCAGCCCGACCACCGTCAACCAGCGGCGGTATCTGTTCACCAGCCGACCTGCTACCGCAGCAGACACCGCCGACCCGAGCGCGAACGGCGTCACCGCGAGCCCGGACTGCAGCGGCGTATACCCCAGCCCGTGCTGGAAGTACAGCGCGAACACCAGCCAGATCCCGCTGAAACCGATGAAGTACACCAACCCCAGCGCGGCTCCCGCCGGGAAGCCGGGCGTGGCGGACAGCAGCCGGGTGTCGAGCAACGGCGCCCGGTCGCGCCGCACCATCCGCCGCTCCCAGCCCAGGAACAGCGCGACCAGCACCGGCGCCAGCCCGAACAGCCACCACAGCCGTGCCAGCCCACCGCTCTCCACCTGCACCAGCGGCAGCAGCAAGCACAGCACACCCGCGCCGAGCAGCACCGCCCCGACGACGTCGATCTGGGACGCCAACCGCTGGCCGGTGCGCTGCCGGGACGGCACCAGACGCGCCGCCGCCACCAGCGCAATCAGCCCGATCGGGACGTTGACGTAGAAGATCCACCGCCAGCCCTCCGGCCCGCCGGCCGCGGTGAGGATCAGACCGCCGAGCACGGGTCCGACCGCCGTGGACAGCCCCACTGTGGCACCGAAGATGCCGAATGCCCTCCCCCGCTCCGGGCCGTGGAACAGCACCTGGATCAGGCCCGTGTTCTGCGGGGTGAGCATCCCAGCGGCGATGCCCTGCAGCAGCCGGGCCGCGACCAGCAGTTCCGCGTTGGGTGCTGCCCCGCACAGCGCGCTGGTGAGCACGAACCCGGTCAGCGCGACGAGGAACATCCGCCGCCGGCCCAGGGCGTCGCCCAAGCGCCCGCCGGCCACCAGCAGCAGCCCGAAGGCCAGCGCGTATCCGGACACCACCCACTGCACCTGGGCCGCCGAGGCACCCAGGCTCTGCTCAATGGAGGGCAGGGCGACAGTGACGATGCTGACGTCCAGCAGGCTCATGAAACCCGCCATCTGGGTGACCGCGAGGGCTCGCCACCGACGTGGATAGGCGGGCTGGTCGGCCTCGGATCGGGTAGTCACCACTCCATCCTGGTTCACCAACGCCGCCAAGGCTTGCCGGTACGCTGCGAGCCGTGAGAGGGCGCGGGTGACCTACAGCCGCACCACAGCTGATGAGGTGTGCCAGGCGTTCGCCGCAGGCGCGAGGCTCGACCTCGGCGGCACCGATGTTCCAGCCGACCTGCTTGTCGGGCTGCTCGCCGGCACACCCTTTCAGCCCGAAGGCCGGATTCCCGCGCTGCGACTGGCCGATGCGGTGATTCGCGGCCCGCTGGAGCTGCCCGGAGCGACGGTTCCCGCGCTGGTCGAGCTCACCGGCTGTACCTTCGACGAACCGATCGACCTGTACGCCGCGGAGCTCACCGGCTGGCGCCTTGCCCGCTGCACCCTGCCCGGCCTGCAGGCGGCCAACCTGCGGGTGCGCAGCGAGCTGGCACTCGAGAATTGCACGGTGACGGGCCCGGTCGTGCTGCCCGACGCCCGGATTGAAGGACCGCTACGGCTGATCGGCACGCGCTTGGATGCCGCCAGCGGTCACGCCCTGGTCGGGGTGCGGCTGATGATCTCCGGCGTCCTCGACGCCCGGGGGCTGCGTGCCGACGGTGAGGTGCGGTTGTCCGGCGCGCGGGTGGACGGCAACATCGACTTCCGAGGCGCGCAGCTGACCCGTCCCGGCGGTGATGCGCTCGAAGCGGCCGGGGTGCAGGTGGGCGGCAACCTGCGGTGCGATCGGGAGTTCATCGCCCGAGGCCGGCTGGTGCTGGCCGGCGCTTCGGTGGCGGGCGATGCGGTGTTCTCCGGTGCAACCTTGCACGGCAGCATCGATCCGGCCGAGCCCGCGGTGCTGGTGCTGCCGCGCGGTAGCGCTGATCCCAGCGCCGCGCTGGTGGCTGATCGCATCGCAGTGAACGGAAACCTGGTGCTCGACGCGGGCTTCACCGCCGCGGGAAGCGTCCGGGTGACGAACGCTCGGATCGGCGGCCACCTGCGGCTTTCCGGTGCGACGCTGGGCCAGCCGGTCGAGCCCGGCATCGCCAACGCCGATCACTCGCGACCGGTGCCGGTGGCGCTGGCAGCCGACGGTATCGAGGTGCACGGCGATCTGGAAGCGCGCCGGGCACACACCGCAACGGGTGACTTCGGTCCGCTGCAGGCGTATGGGCAGGTGCGGTTGGTCGGCGCGCAGGTGCACGGCAGCGCGAGCCTTACCGGTGCCCGGCTGCACGGTCCGGGCCTGGACGTGCTCTTCGCCGACCGGCTGCGGGTCGGCGGGTCGCTGTTTCTGCGCGGAATGGTGGCCACCGGCTCCATCCGGCTCCACCACGCCCACATCGGATCGACCCTGGACTGCACCGGCGCCCAGCTCGACGCACCACGGTGCCGGCCGGACGGCTCGATCAAGCCATCGCTCGACGCCCGGGCCGCCACGATCGGCAAGGACATCTACGCCAGCCGTGGATTCACCGCCACCGGGGGCGTGCGGCTCAGCCTCGCCGAAGTGTCGAAGTCGGCGAGCTTCGACGGCGCCCGGCTCGGCGGACCCGGCGCGGGTGTCTGGGCCCTGGGCGCCCGGGGGCTGACCTGCCAGGAGCTGAGATTGCGTTTCGCCGAGCCGCCGCGCGGCGACGTCAACCTCGCTGGTGTGGTGGCCGGTTCGGTCTTCGACAGCGGGCACCTGTGGGCCACCGACGGGGAGGTCGACGTCGAGGATTTCCGGTACCAGTCGCTCACCGCCTCACCCGAGGTGGACGTCAGCACCCGGCTGCGCTGGTTGCGCACCGTGCTGCTCCGCTACGACCCTGATCCTTACGACCACCTCGCCACGAGCTACCGCGACAGCGGCCACGACGACCGCGCCGATGCGGTGCTGCTGGCCAAGCAGCGGCACCGGCACACGGTGCACGGACGGGCCGGACGGGTCTGGGGATGGCTTCAGGAGTGGACCGTCGGCTACGGCTACCGGCCCTGGCGGGCGGTTTGGTGGCTCATGGTGTGCTGGCTGCTCGGATCGCTGTGGTTCACCTACCACCAGCTGCCCCGGCTCGACAGCGGCCAGGACCCCTCGTGGCAGCCGGTGATCTACGCGATGGACCTGCTGGTCCCGGTGGTGAACCTGGGGCAGGACGGGCTGTGGCGAGCCGCCGGGGCATCGGCCTGGGTGGCAGGCACGCTGACGGCGATCGGCTGGCTGTTGCTGACCACAGCCGCTGCGGGGGTGACCCGGATCCTCACCCGCCGCTGACCCGCTGCAGTAAATCGCTTCATATAGGGTAGCCTAACCTAATTCACACGAGGAAGAGGCTCCCGTGAGACACAGGCAGGACCAGCGAGCGTCAGTACCCGCACCGGCCGAGCGGGCCCGAACGCTCACCGCCCGCGGCGCCACCGCAGCTGTGCTGGCAGCCGGCGGGCCCGGCCGCACCGAGCCGGCGCTGCACCACGTGCACCAAGACGGCTCGACGGTGCTGCAGCTGCCCGCGGACCACCCGCTTTCCGCCCTGGTGGAACTCACTCCCGGCGGTGAGGTATCAGCCATGATCGAGCTCACCGACACCGCGCCGGTGGCGTTGCGCCGACCGGTCCGCGGCCTGCTCTGGATTACCGGCTGGCTGCGCGCACTATCCCCGAGCCAGGCCCGGCGCGTCGCCATGGACGTGGCCGAGCATCGTTACGACCACCGGCTGCTCGATGTCGGCTACGGATCCATGTTGCTCTGGCTGCACCCCGTCTTCGCGGTGCTCTCCGACGCCGAGGGCACTGCCTGGCTCACCCCCGCAGACCTCGCCACCGCCGAGCCCGATCCGTTCTGCCACCTCGAGCAGGACTGGCTTCGCCACCTCGACCAAGCCCATTCCGACCTGCTCCACACCCTCGCCCGGCCTATCTCCGCGCTACCGCACGGGGGGCGCAGCCGCGTCCGCCCGCTCAGCGTGGACCGGCTTGGCTTACGGCTGCGGATCGAGGACGGCGAGCAGGCCCAGGACCTCCGGCTGGCCTTCCAGCGGCCAGCCACTAACCCAGTCCAGCTCGCCACCGAGCTACACCGGCTGGCCGGGTGCCCCGCCGTCACCCCCGGACTCCGCCCGCCAAGTGCCGACCGCGAGCGGCGGACCTGAACTCACCCGACAGTGCGCTAGGACGGGGCTGCCGGGATGGAGTTGGAGTGCTACCAGGAAGTTCACCCTAGGACGATGAGATCGGCGGGCTTGGTGCCGCGCCCCGTGAACTAGACGAGAGCGACGTCTGGCAGGACTGAAATGTCGCTGGCGTCGAGTTCACGGACAGTGCCCGCGATCGCGCCGGGTTGGGAGCGCCAGCGCTGCGCCGCACGATGTCGACGACTACGTCATGTATTCATCCGACAGCCCATTCGCGATCGTCCTCCGTGGCTGTCTGAGGGAGAGCGCGAGGCGATCAAGGCGCAGCTCGCAGCGGCGTTCGTCCGCTTCGCCGCCGACAGCGGCTACGAGTTGCCCGGCGTCGCTCTCCTCGTGGTGGCGAGCTGAGGATTGCCCACGGTGATGGCGACCCGGCGAGATCGGTAGCGTTCGATCTGAACCACAACAACGAGGGGCGCAAGTAGCAGATGAACCCGAATCGGGACACGGCCTACGACAGGACCACCTCCGCGAGTTTTGTCGAAGTTGACAGCAAGCTCGGATGGGCGCTCGGGTACCCGTTCGCGCTCCGCGCGTTGGGTGTCGGCGGTCCTGATGCGCCGCAGACACTGCTCGACTACGGATGCGGACCGGGAAAAATCGCCGACCGGGTCGCCCGCAGCTATGGCGTGCGAGTTGTCGCCGTGGGCCCCTCGGCCGAGATGCTGGCGATCGCCTCGCAGCGGTACTGCCATCCCCGGGTCACCTACCATCAGGTGCAGGACAGCCGGCTTGAGTTCCTGGCGAACAGCAGTGTCGACGCGGCGATGTCGTGCTTCGTCTTTGTCGTGCTGCCCTCCCGCGAGCAGCTCCTGGCTATCGCCGCTGAGGTATGGCGCGTACTTCGCCCAGGCGGACGATTCGTGATTCTTGATCCTCATCCTGACCACGTCGGAATGCAGTTCTCCACCCTTCGCTCCGGCGAGCCGGAAACGAACTACCAGGATGGGGACCCGCGCCTGGCTCGGCTGCTGCTGACCAACGGCGAATGGCTGGAGCTACCGGACTACTTCTGGTCGGCTCGCACCTACCACGAGGTTCTGGCTGAGGCCGGTTTCACCGACCTGCGAGCCGAGGCTCCCCTGCTCGCGGATGCCCACGGATTAGCCGACCCTGCCGACCTCGGCGCCTGGGACTACGACATCGAACGAACGCACGCGCCGTTCCTCCTCAGCCACGGTCGCAAACCGGGGATCTGATCTCTGGGCGGAAACGCACCTTGAGCAGGCTGGCCACCGTCGTCACCACCAGCACGCCGACGATCACACCCAGCGAGAGTTCGATGCCCACCGTCGGCACCGGCAGCGGCTCGCCACCGTTGAGGAAGGGCAGTGAGTTCTCATGCAGCGCTTCGAGCACCAGCTTGACGCCGATGAACCCGAGGATCACGCCCAGCCCGATGGGCAGATACACGAGCTTCTTGAGCAACCCGCCGATGAGGAAGTACAGCTGCCGTAGGCCCATCAGCGCGAAGGCGTTGGCAGTGAAAACGAGGAAGGCTTCCTGGGTGAGCCCGAAGATCGCGGGGATGGAGTCCAGGGCGAAGATCAGGTCTGCGGAGCCGATAGCAATCATCACCACGACCATCGGAGTCATCCACAGCTTGCCATCGCGCTTGACCATGAGCTTGGAGCCATGAAAGTCGTCGGTCACCGGGAGCAGCCTGCGGAGCGCACGCAACGCGATGTTCTCCCGGAACTCCACATCCTGCTTCCGATGGCGGATCTGCTGCCAACCCAGGTAGATCAGCAGTGCGCCGAACAGGTAGAACACCCAGCTGAAGGTCGAGATCAGAGCCGCACCCGCCGCGATGAACAGCCCCCGCATGATCAACGCGAGCACAATGCCGACCAGCAGTACCCGGTGCTGGTGGACGGCCGGCACCCCGAAGGCCGCCATGATGAGCACGAAGATGAACAGGTTGTCCACCGATAGCGAGTACTCGGTGACGTATCCGGCGAGGTACTCGACCGCGAACTGGCTGCCGGCGAAGTACCACACGCCCAGCCCGAACGCTGCCGCGCAGGCGATGTAGAACACCACCCACCGGGTCGCCTCCGCGATGCCTACCGCGTGCGGCTTGCGGTCGACGATGACCAAGTCGAGGGCGAACAGCACGACGAGACCGCCCACCGTGGCGAACCAGACCCAGGTGGGCACATCCATGAGCGGGGACCTCCGGGGTAGACGGCGTGCGTCGTACACCGGAGGTCTCTTCCACCGGAGGACCGGTCGACGGTACCGGGCACCCGCAGCACTGCGGAATACCGTGATGACGACACCGCCGCGAAGGAATACTCCCCTCCACGTACCGGACGAGTCTCCCCCATCGCCCGGACCGGCACCACCTTGGGTGGGCAACAACACTCCTTACGTGCGACGCACCGTATGCAAAAGTGCGCACACGGTGCGCGCTGAGAATCTGCTGAGACGGCGACGCCGGCGCGTCCCGGGCTGACCTACCGTCGGCGGCGTGCCCCAAACGGCCCGGCTGGCCCAGCGACCCCTTGTTCTGGTGCTCATCGCCGCCCTGGTCGCGGGTGTCGGCGTGGCGCTGGCCGTCACGACGATCCCTGATCCGGCATCGATAGCCACCGAGAACGTCGCAATCGACGTACCGGCGGGTCCAGGTGGCACCGGCCAGGTGCGCCTGGACGCCACGGTGTACCGACCGGCGGCCGTCCCCGCTCCGGCCGTGCTGGTGGCCCACGGCTTCGGCGCCAGCAAGGACTCGGTCCGCGCCGAGGCCACCGAGCTGGCCCGTCGCGGGTTCGTCGTGCTCGCCTGGACCGCCCGGGGATTCGGCGCGAGCGGCGGACAGATCGGGCTCAACTCCCCCGACTACGAGGTGGCCGATGCTCGGGCGCTGGTGGACTGGCTGGCCGAGCGACCCGATGTGGTGCGCGACGGTCCCGGCGATCCACGCGTCGGCGTGACCGGCGCGTCCTACGGCGGCGCGCTGGCCCTGCTGCTGGCCGGGACCGACCGCCGGGTCGACGCGCTCGTCCCGCTGATCACCTGGAACGACCTGGCCCAGGCGCTGTTCCCGAACGCCGCGAGCCGCCAGCCCATCCCCGCTGCCACCCCGGCGGCAGGCGCGTTCGCCCCGGACGGGGTGTTCAAACGGGAATGGGCGGGGCAGCTCTTCGGCGCCGCGGCCGGCCCCGACGCCGACGAGCTCAGCGTGTGCGGGCGGTTCCGTCCAGAAGTGTGCGCGGCCTATACCCAGGCCGCCATCACGGGTTCACCCTCCCCGGAGATCGTGGCGCTGCTGCAGCGTTCCTCCCCTGCCGCGGTGGCAGGCAGCATCGCCGCGCCAACCCTGCTCATCCAGGGCGAGCGGGACACCCTGTTCGGGCTGGACCAGGCCGACGCCACCGCCCGCCAGCTCGCTTCGGCGGGTGCCCCGCTGAAGGTGGTCTGGTACGCGGGCGGGCATGACGGCGGCGAACCCGGCACGCAGCTGCAGGACGAGATCGGTAGCTGGTTCGACTACCACTTACGCGGGATCGGCGCGGATCCTGGAACCGGGTTCGACTACCAGGTGCAGGGAATCTTCGGCACCCGAGGAGGCTTCACCCAGCGCACCGTCGTCGCCCCGGCCTATCCCGGGCTCGACAGCGTTGGTGTGCAGCTCCGGGAACTGGCCCTGCGCGGCGGGCCGCAGCAGGTGGTTCGCCCGCCTGGCGCCAGCCCGGCCGCGCTGAGCAGCCTGCCGGGTCTCAACAGTGCCCTGTCCGAGGCCGCCGGCGGCCTCAGTGGGGTAGCGGTTGACCTGCCGGGCCAGGCCGCGACATTCGTCACCGATCCACTGGCCGACCCGCTGGACGTCGCCGGAGCGTCGCGGATCCGGTTGCAGGTGGCCGCCGCTGGGGCCAGCGCACCACCCAGCGAGGCGGTGCTGTTCGTCAAGCTCTACGACCTCGGGCCGGACCAGCGGCGCACGCTGCCGGGGGGCGCGGTGGCTCCGGTACGGATCGGCCCGCTGCCCGCGGACGGCACACCGGTCGAGGTCACGGTGACGCTGGCTGGTGTGGTGCGACCGGTGCAGGCCGGACACCGGCTGGCGATCGCCGTGGCGACGACCGACCGCGGCTACGCGGTACCCGAGCAGCCCGCCACCTACACGGTCTCGCTGGCCGGCGACGCCCGCCTGGCGGTGCCGGTGGTGCCCGGGGAGCAGGCACCGGTACCGCTTCCGGTCGCCCAGCTCGCCGGGCTGGGTGGGCTGGCCGCGCTGGTGGTGACGCTCGGCGTGGTCGCCGCGGTGCGCCGCCGGCACGCTGATGACGCCGAGCCCGAGCTGGCCGAGGTGCCGCTGGTGGTGTCGGGGCTGGCCAAGCGCTACCCGGGCGGCATCACCGCCGTCGATGACCTCTCCTTCCGCGTCGAGCACGGGCAGGTGCTGGGTCTGCTCGGGCCCAACGGGGCCGGCAAGACCACCGTGCTGCGGATGCTGATGGGGCTGATCCAGCCGACCTCCGGGGAGATGCGGGCATTCGGGCACCGGGTGTCGGCTGGTTCCCCGGTGCTGTCGAGGATCGGGGCGTTCGTGGAGGGTCCCGGGTTCCTGCCGCACCTGTCCGGGGCGGCGAACCTTCGGCAGTACTGGGCAGCCACCGGCCGGCCCGCCTCCGACGCCGCCATCGAGGAGGCGTTGCAGATCGCCGGGTTGGGCAACGCAGTGCACCGGCGAGTGGCCACCTACAGCCAAGGGATGCGCCAGCGCCTGTCGATCGCGCAGGCCATGCTCGGGAAACCGGATCTGCTGGTGCTCGACGAGCCGACCAACGGCCTGGACCCCCCGCAGATCCACGCCATGCGTGAAGTGCTCCGCAGCTATGCCGCCGGCGGCCGGACGGTACTCGTCTCCAGCCACCTGCTCGCCGAGGTCGAGCAGACCTGCAGCCACGTGGTGGTGATGCACCGGGGCCGGCTGGTCGCCGCCGGTACCGTCGCCGAGATCGTCGCGGGCACCGGCACGGTCAGCTTCACCGTGGACGACCCGGCGCAGGCCGCCGCCGTGCTGCGCGACCTGGCGGGGGTCGACGTGATGGGGGTCGAGCGTCGCGTCGTGCACGCCCAGCTCGACGGGACGCCCCGCGCGGTCGCGGTGTCCGCGCTGGTCGGCGCCGGGATCGGGATCGAAGGGGTGGCCGCGCGCCACCAGCTGGAAGAGGCATTCCTGCAGCTCGTGGGAGAGGAGCCGGTCGAGTGACCGCCGACGTGCCCACCACCCAGGGGTCGGCCCCCGGTTACCGGGCCGCGGCGACTTTGCCGCTGCGGGTGGAGCTGGTGCGCCAGCTGCGGCGCCGGCGGACCGTGCTCGCTCTGGGGTTCCTCGTGCTGTTGCCGTTCCTGCTCTGGCTCGCCTTCGAGATCGGGCGAGACGAGCCGAACCAGGGCGGCGCCACCCTGGTCGACCTCGCCACCGCCAGCGGGTCCAACTTCGTGGTGTTCACGATGTTCTCCTCGGTGGGCTTCCTGCTGGTCGTGGTAGTGGCGCTGTTCTTCGGCGACACGATCTCCAGCGAGGCGTCCTGGTCGAGCCTGCGCTACCTGCTGGCAGCCCCGGTGCCCCGCGGGCGGCTGCTGCGGCAGAAGGCAGTGGTGGCCGCGCTGCTGTCGGCCTTTGCCCTGGTGCTGCTGCCCACGGTGGCGATGGCTGTCGGCGTGGTCGCCTACGGGGCGGGCGACCTGATCTCCCCTACTGGCCAGTCGCTGACCTTCCTGCCCGCCGCGAGCCGGTTGGCGCTGGCCCCCGCCTACCTGGTGCTGCACCTGGCGTGGGTCGCCGGGCTGGCGCTTCTGCTGTCGGTGACCACCGACGCGCCGCTCGGGGCGGTGGGTGGCGCCGTGATGGTGTCGATCCTGTCCCAGATCCTGGAGACCATCGACGCGCTCGGCGACCTGCGGGACTACCTACCCACCCAGTTCAGTTCCGCATGGGCCGATTTGCTGGCCGCCCCCATCGACTGGAACCGGCTGGCCAGCGGAGCGTTCTCCGGTCTGGCCTACGCGACGGTCTTCGGACTCGCGGCCTGGTGGCGGTTCGCCACCAAGGACATCACGAGCTGACGGGACGCCCGGGGGTCAGTCCGCGGGCGCCTCCAATCCCTCGACGGCGATCATCCGGCCGCGCGACGCGCGCAGGCGCAGCGGGAGGGCCTGCTGGTAATCGTCCGAGTGGTACCAGGTCCGGGCGGCGTCGAGGCTCTCGAACGCGAGGACGACGACACGTCCCGACCACTGGCCTTCGAAGGTCTCCGTCTGCCCGCCCCGGGCAACGTATCGCCCGCCGTGGCGGGCGACGCTGGCCGCCGCCAGCGGCCGGTACTCCTGGTAGCCGACTGGGTCGTCGATTTCGACCTCAACGATGACGTAGGCGTTCATCTCAGATGGGCTCCTTGGATGGGTCGGAGGTCCGCCGGGGACGTGGAGGCGGGCGGCCGACGGTACTTATAGTCCCGCAGCCCGCAGCGCACTCGCGGTAGCGTCGGTGGAGTGGTAGCGCTGGCTCAACCGCCACGACCCGGTGACGGCAGAGACCGGCGGAGTCCGATCATCATCGGCCACCGCGGCGCCTCCGGCTACCGTCCGGAGCACACGCTGGCCTCCTACGAGCTCGCCGCGCGGCTGGGCGCAGACTTCATCGAGCCTGATCTGGTGGTGACCAGCGACGGCGTGCTGGTCTGCCGGCACGAGCCGGAGATCGGCAGCACGACCGACGTCGCCGACCACCCTGAGTTCGCTTCCCGGAAGACCACCAAGGCGCTGGACGGCGTCGCCGTCGAAGGGTGGTTCGCCGAGGACTTCACCCTCGCAGAGCTCAAGACGCTGCGAGCGGTGGAGCGGCTGCCCCAGATCCGCCAGCACAACACCCTGTACAACGGGCGGTACGAGATCCCGACGTTCCAGGAGGTGCTGGAGCTCCGGGCCCGACTGTCCGACAAGCTGCGCAAGAGGCTGGGTATTTATGCCGAGACCAAGCACCCCACGTTCTTCCAGCAGGCCGGCCTGCCATTGGAGCCGTTGCTCCTCGACGTCCTACAGCGCAATCGACTCAACCGGCCGGATGCCCCGGTGTTCGTGCAGTCCTTCGAGGTGACCAACCTGAAACAGCTGCGCGAAGCCGGCCTGCGGACCAAGACGGTCCAGCTGCTGTTCACCACCGGCGAGCCATTCGACACCACAGCGGCCGGCTCCGGCCCGACCTACGCCGACCTGTCCACCCCCGACGGCCTGCACGACATCGCGCGTTACGCCAAAGGGATCGGGCCGGAAAAGCAGCAGGTCATCCCACGTCAGGACGACGGCACGCTCGGCTCACCCACCACGCTGGTGACCGACGCACATCAGGCCGGCCTGGTCGTGCATCCCTACACCTTCCGCGCGGAGAACGTCTTCCTGCCGGTCGACTACCAGGTAGGGGTCGGCACCGCCGCACCCGTGCTCACCGACTATGGGCGGGCGATCGACGAGCAGATCACCTATCTTCGGGCCGGGCTCGACGGCCTGTTCACCGACCAACCCGACGTCGGCGTCGTTGCCCGGGCCGACTTCCGCACCACCGCGCCAGCCGCTGAATGACTCAGCCGAACTCGTTGGCGCCCAGCGCGGTGGTGAAGGCGGTCCAGGTGAACGGGGGGACGATCAAGGCGCCGCCGGTGGGGTGCTTGGAGTCGCGCACCGCTACGGCGCCGACGGTGACGGCCACCTCGACGCAATTGGCGTTGTCGGTGCTGCGGCTGCTCTTGCGCCACCGGGCGCCGCTGAGGTCCAGCGCAGGCATCCCGGGCTCCTCTCCAATGGTTGTGCGGCCCTTCGCGACCCGCCGGTTCAGCTGAGCTCGGCGGCGATCTCGGCGATCAGCTCCGCCGTTGCAGCGGGTGCAAGGGCTGCCTGCAGGATAGTCCCCAGCGCTAGCCGGTAGGCTGCCAGATCGGCCTCTTCCTCTAGAAACAGCCCAGTGCCGTGGTTCTCCACGAAGACCAGCGCCGGCTCCTCGGCGAACTCCAGGATCACGAACGGCCCACGCAGCCCGGCGTAAGCCCCGGCCGCCAGCGGCACCACCCTCAGCGTCACGTGAGGTTGCTCCGCCGCGCCGAGCAGGTGATGCAACTGCCGGTGCATCACCCCCGGCTCGCGGATCGGGCGGCGCAGCGCACCCTCATCGACCACCGCGAAGAACTGTGGCGCGCTGGCCCGGGTCAGCACCGCTTGGCGGGCCATCCGGGCGGCCACCAGTCCGGGCGGCCACCAGATTGTCCAGCTCGGCCTCGGACACGGTTGGGGCGACACCCTGGATGATCGCCCGCGCGTACTCCGCGGTCTGCAGGAGCCCGGGCACCACCAGCGCCTCGTAATTCTGCACCCGGGTGGCCTTGGCCTCGAAGTCAATCAGGCTGCGCCACAGTTGGGGCAGCCCGGGTTGGCGGGTCCACCAGCCGCGTTCCTCCGAGCGGCGGACCAGATCGAGCAGCTCGTCGCGGGTGGAGGCAGGTACCTGGTAGAGGCCCAGCAGCGCCGCGACGTCCTCGATCTGCAGGCCGCTGATGCCGGTCTCGATCCGGCTGATCTTGCTGGGTGACATGCCCAGACGCTTGGCCACCTCCGCGCCGGACAGCCCCGCCTGCTCCCGTAACGTGCGCAGTTCCGCAGCGGCTTGGCGGGACCGGATCGAGGTGTGCGGGTTACCGGGCATACTGGGCGCCTCCGCTTCTTGTCCGAGCGCTCACTATGCACCGCCGCTTCCGGTGATCCAATCACTCGATCAGGTCATTGCTTGCAGCAAATGCAATGCTCGACGGTTTCGGCATGGACCCCGTGAAGATTGATCCAGTGGAGATCGAGCGCAAGTACATGAGCGAGGCCGTGGTCGAGAAGACCTGGGAGGTCCCCGCGCACGGCGGCAAGGGGCCGGTCACCGTCACCCTGCGGATGCCCGACGTGACGATCACCGACTCGCAGGGCAGGCACATCGTGATCTCACCCGAGCAAGCCGACCTCGTGAGCTCCAAGATGGGCGACATCGCCTACTGGTTCGAGGACATCAAGGAAGCCGCGGGGGACTGAGCATTCGCCAGCTCTGCGAGTAGGCTCGGCGCCCATGAGCGGGTCCGCCGTGGATCAGGTGCTCGCCGCAGCGGGCGTCCAGTTCGCCTATCTGTTCGGTTCGCGCGCGACCGGCCGTCACCGCTCGACCAGCGACGCAGATATCGCGATCATGCCGGGACGACCGCTTGACCTCCTTGCGGAGGCGGGCCTGGCCGACCGGTTGGCGCACGCGCTGCAGGTGCCCGCAGTCGACCTGGTCGATCTGCGGAGGGCGCCGCTGCGGTTGCGCGGACGGGTACTCGAAGAGGGTCGGCTGCTGTACAGCGCCGACGAGCCCGGCCGGGTCGCCTTCGAGGTCCGCGCCCGCAGCGAGTACTTCGACTTCCTCCCGACCCAGCGAGCACACCGTGACCAGTTCCTGCGCCGGGTAGCGGTGCGGGGGCTGGATGGTTGACCTCGACCGGATTCACCAGCGTCTGGAGCTCCTCGCCGGCTATCTGCGCGAGCTGCGACGGCTACGTGACCTACCTGTCGCCGAGTACCTGCGACACGAGGTGTACGCGGGCCGGTACCTCGTCCAAGTCGCAGCGCAGACCTGCATCGATCTGGCGAACCACGTCATCGCCTCCGAGGGCTGGCGGGCCCCGCGTGACTTTGGCGACAGCTTCACCGTCCTACAGGAGTACGGCGTCATCGACGACCCGCTGGCGGGCCGGCTCCGTGGCCTCGCCGGGTTGCGGAACCGTCTGGTACACGTCTACGACGAGATCGACGACCTGCGCGTGCACGAGGCGCTCGCCACCGGACTGCCCGACCTCGACGCGTTCGCCACCGCAGTGGCCCGACTCGCGAGCTGATGACGGTGCAACTTCCACGCCGACCAGCGTCGATCACGAAGCGGGTCAGGTGCTGATGGTGACGTCGAGTTCGGTGAGGAGCCGGCGCACCCGCCGTTCGATCTCGTCGCGGATCGGTTGCACGCTGCCGACGTCGAGGCCGGCGGGGTCGGCCAGGACCCAGTTCTCGTAACGGCGGCCGGGGAAGACCGGGCAGGCGTCGCCGCAGCCCATGGTGACCACCACGTCAGCGGCCTGCACGATCTCGTCGGTCCAAGGTTTGGGGAACTCCTGTGAGATGTCGATCCCGCGCTCACGCATGGCCTCGACCGCGGCCGGGTTGACGCTGCTTGCCGGTTCCGAGCCGCCCGACCACGCGACGGCCTGGTCGCCGGCGAGGTGTTGGAAGAAGCCCATCGCCATCTGCGAGCGACCCGCGTTGTGGGTACACAGGAAGAGAACGGTGGGCTTGCTGAGCGCGAGGCGTTGGTCGATGGACAGGTCACCTCGGTGGTAGGTCTCGGTCATCGCGGTCTCCGTGGTGGGTTGAGAAGCGGCAATGCTGGCGCCGGGTCGGCGGTGGTGGTGTGCGGGACCGCTGCGGCAGCTGCGGCAGCTGCGGCCCGGGTTGCATCGGGGTAGAGGACGAGTACCAGGCCAAGACCCACCAGGCCGCCAACCAGCTGGGCGGCGATGAATCCAGGTGCCGAGGCCGGGGCGATGCCGGCGAAGCTGTCGCTGAACATCCGCCCGATGGTGACGGCGGGGTTGGCGAAGGACGTCGAGGAGGTGAACCAGTAGGCGGCACCGATCCAACCGGCGACGGCGGCCGCCGACAGCGCCGCCCGGCCGGAGCGGGCCAGGGCGAAGATCACCGCGATCAGACCGACGGTGGCGACCAGCTCACCGACCCACAATCCGACGCCGCTGCGCGGTTTGTGGGAAACCTCGATCGCAGCCAGGCCGAACATCACGTTGGCCAGCGCCGCTCCGGCCACCGCGCCGATGATCTGCGCCGCGGTGTAAGCCCAGACATCGCGGCCGGACAGGCCCGTGTGGGTGCGACGGCCGAGTAGCCAGTCGGCCGCGGACACGACGGGGTTGAAGTGTGCCCCCGATACCGGACCGAACAGCAGGATCAGCACCGCCAACCCGAGCGCTGTAGCCGTCGAGTTCTGCAACAACTGCAGCCCTAACTGGCCCGGGGACAGCTGTTGTGCGGCAATACCCGATCCGACCACGACCGCGACCAGTCCCGCGGTACCGACCAGCTCAGCCAGCAGCCGCCGCGCCAGACCCGGCTGAATCATGCCGGTACCCGGGTGGGCAGCAACGCCTCCGACAGTGCCCGTAGAGCCTCCGGTAGCACCCGGTAGTAGATCCACGTGCCGCGGCGGTCACCTTCGATCAAACCGGTTTCACGCAGCACCTTGAGGTGGTGGCTGATCGTCGGCCCGGACACCTGGAAGCCCACTGTCAGTTCACACACGCAGGCCTCGCCGCCCTCATGGGAGGCGATCACGCTCAACAACCGCAGCCGTACCGGGTCTCCGAGGGCCTTGAATCGCCGGGACAGCTCCTCGGCCTGCTCGGACGTGAGCGGGTCGGCGGTCAGTGGTGCGCAACACTGCGCCAGCTCCGCTGCGTCTTGTCTCGACATTCTTCTATCTTGACAGATCTCAAATCAAGGCACAAGCTACTACTCGACGTTCATCGAAACAACAAGACCCGAGGAGGGTGCAGCGATGACCAAGCAGACCACCGACCTACGCGACGAGGTCCGCCGGCGCTACGCGGCTGCGGCCACCGCCGTGTGCACTGGAGCCCAGCCCAGCTGCTGCGACACTTCCGGTGCCGTTGACGAGGCTGATATTGGGGACGGGTTCGGCGGCCAGCTCTACGACGCCACCGACCGAGACTCGCTGCCCGTTCAAGCAGTCGCCGCCAGCCTGGGGTGCGGCAACCCGCTGGCTGTGGCCGACCTGCACGAGGGCGAGACCGTGCTTGACCTCGGGTCCGGGGGCGGTATCGACGTGCTGCTGTCGGCCCGCCGGGTCGGCCCCACCGGGAAGGCCTACGGGCTGGACATGACCGACGAGATGCTCACCATGGCCCGGGCCAACGCGGCGGAAGCCGGCGCGACCAACGTCGAGTTCCTGCAAGGCGTCATCGAGGACATCCCGCTACCCAACGCCTCCATCGACGTGATCATCTCCAACTGTGTGATCAACCTGTCCACCGACAAGCCGGCCGTGTTCGCTGAAGCGTTTCGAGTGCTCACCCCGGGAGGTCGGCTGGGGGTCTCCGACGTGATCGCCGAAGACCGCCTCAGCGCTCACCAGCGGGCTGAACGGGGCAGCTATGTCGGCTGCATCGCCGGGGCTCTGAGCGTCAGCGAATACCGCGACGGGCTCGCTGTCGCGGGCTTCACCGACATCACCATCACCCCGACACATCAAGTCGCCGACGGCATGCACTCCGCGATCATCCGGGCTACCAAACCCCCCGCCTGTTAGGACCCTGTTGCCGAGGAGTCGCCTGCGCCGAACACCAGGATCGACGCGGTGAAACCGTGCAGGTGGTTGCGGCCCGCGACCGGGCCGATCTCACCGGCCGCGAAGAACCCGGCCACACCAGTGGTACCGAGGCCGGCGCGGACCGCCAGCACGTCATGATCGGCACTAGGAAACATGGTCCTACCACGCCCGTTGCAGGAAAACAGCAGCGCGCCGCCCACCGGGCCGTGCTCCGCGCGGAACCGGGAGAACAGCTGCTCGAGGTCGTCCGCCGCGGCGGATGCGTCACGCACTTGGAAGCGAACGGTGCGCCCTACGTCCACGACCTCTGCGATGGCGATCGCGCCCCGCTCACTGTCGGCACCCATGACATTGCGGATGAGGAAGTCGCCGCGCTCGTGCTCCTCGACGTACTCGTCCATCGCGACACCGATGTGCAATCCGCGCGCGACAGCTTGCCGTTCCTCGGCAGGAAGCTCGGCGACGATCTGCTCGAGCTTGGCCAGTGCAGGCGTCCCGGCCAGCCCGAGCAGCACGTTGCCCTCAGCCTTGGTGACGATCATCGGTGGGCCGAAGGGCCGGCAGCCCTGGCTGACCACCGGGACGGCTGCGACGGGACCACCGAGCACCACCCCCACCGCGCCGGCCGGCACGCTGTGCCCGTCCAGAAACAGCCGCGCGGACCCTTCACCGCGTGGACCGCTGGCCACGCCGCCGATCAGCGGCAGGCCGTTGAGCTCGTCGTTGGAGCGCTGCACGAAGGCCGCGACAGGGAAGGTGAACGGATCGGCGAGGAGCACCGCGATGGCATCGTCAACGTGGCGGTCCGGCATACCGGTGACGGCAGCACCATCGGGGGTGCGTACCAGCTCCAGGCGAAACGGGGTGCACGTGACCCCGGGAAGGCAGGCGGCGAACACGCTGACCGCGAGCTCGATCTCCACCCCCCGGCCGGCGCCGATCACGCCACCCGCGCTGCAGCCCAGTGTCGTGGCGCCCCCGGCCAAATCCATCGCACGGGCGGCCGCCGACTCGACCGCGTTCGGATCGTCGGCGCAGACGAACACGCACAGCAGGTCGGGACGCTGCCCGCGCAGCGGCGCCAAAGCCTGTGTGACGGCGGATTCCGCCGCCGCAACCAGGTCGGGACCGACCGCAAGACCGTCGCCGAAGCGGGACGTGAGCACGTCTGCTGGGGAGGACACGGGACGCCACCTTCCGACGACTACAGGAAGCACCATTGTGCGCCGTGTGTCACCCGCTCGGCAGGATCAAGTGGACGTCGCCGAACTCGTGCCAGCGATACCCAGCACGTAACGCCTCAGCGTAAGAGGCGGCGAGCAGGTCGCGCCCAGCTAGTGCCCCCAACATCAGCAGGTGCGACGCCGCCGGCGCGTGCCAGCCGGTGAGCAGCCCGTCCACCGTGGTGACCCCGCGCTCCGGCGTGACGACCAGGTCGGTCCACCCCGAACCGACGCCGCCTAGTGCTGACTCCAGGGCGCGCACCACGGTGGTGCCCACCGCGATCACCCGGCGACCCGCGCTACGGGCCGCCTGCACCGCCTTGGCGGTGCAGGCGGGCACGGCGAACCACTCGGCGTACGGCGGCTCACCGGACTCCGCAGACGACACCCCGGTGTGCAGCACCAATGCCGCAACGCGCACCCCGCGAGCGCGCAGCCGGTGCAGCAGCCGGCTGGTCAGCGGCCGGCCTGCGCTGGGCATCTCCGCGCTGCCCGGGGTGTCGGCGTACTCGGTGCGGTAAGCCGACAGTGGCCACGGGGCGCTGGCGTACCGGTAGCGGATCGGAGCGCCGTACTCGTGCAGCCACTCCCCCAGCGCGACGGGGGTGCGCAGTTGCCCGCACCACAGCCGGGAGCTGGTCGATCCTGCCGGCGCGGAGCTGTCGAGTTCCAGATAACCGCCGCCGGTCAGCCGGATCCGCGTGCCGGTCCGATCCTGCGGCGACGGCTCACCGCCGAGCGGACCCCCTTGCCCCCCAACGGCGGTGCGAACCTCGACCACCCACCGCGACGCGGTGCCAGCCAGTGCCGCCGGATACTCCATCGGTGCCGCGGGATCCAACGTGGACAGGTGCACCTCGACGCGCTGCCCACCGGAGGTGACGCCGCCCAGCGCGGCGGGCAACGTGTCGGAGGTGTTCACCACCAGCAGATCCCCGTCTCGCAGCATCGTGGGCAGGTCCGCCACGCTGCGGTGTTCGAGCCCGCTGCCGGTGGCCACCAGCATGCGCACCCGGTCCCGTCGCACTCCGCGGGCTTCCGGCGGGGAGGTGGCCAGCAGGTGGTCGGGCAGCACGAACGGTAGCGCGGTCACACCGGCACCTGCTTGAGCTCGGCCACGGTGTAGCGCCCGCTGGGCACCGGCTCGTCGATTACCCGGCGCAGCGTGGGCACCACCTCCTCGGGCCATGGGCGGTCGCTGATGTCCTCGCTCGGGAACGCCGCGGCCTGCATCGCGGTGCGCATGTCGCCGGGATCCACCGCGAGTACCCGCACGTCGGGCTCCTCGGCGGCGAGCACCCGGGCCAGCTGGTCCAGGGCGGCCTTGCTGGCGCCGTAGCCGCCCCAGCCCGGGTAGCCCTCGACGGCGGCGTCACTGCTGATCGCCAGCACGGTGCCGCCAGCCGCACGTAAAGCCGGCAGCGCGAGTTGGACCAGCAGTAACGGTGCGACGGTGTTGGTCTCAAGGACTGCCCGCAGCTCCTCGCTCCGGTAGCTGGCCAGCGGGGGCAATGGAGTCTGGCCGAGCGAGGAGGCGTTGAGCACTAGCAGGTCCAGCCGGTCGCCAACTGCGGCGACCAGCTCCCGGCGGTGCGCATCATCGGTGATGTCGCCAGGTATGGCGGTGACCTTGGGCCACCCGGCAGCGGCGGCGTGGAGATCGGTGGCGGATCGGGCGTCCGCGACGACCTGCCAGCCGTCGGCGACGAGGCTGCCAGCGAACGCGCGGCCCAGGCCGCGGGAGGCTCCGGTGATCAGTGCGTTCTGCATGCCTCCACGGTGCGTACCGAACAGGCGCGCTCCCTCGGGCTGAGGGACCGACCCAGCCCCGACCTTGGTCCTAGGTCTTCGCGTCCTAGCTATCCTGGCTATCCTGGCGCTCTCCGGCAGCGGCGAAGATGCGTCCGACGTTCTCTTCGGAGAAGAACTCGCTGGGTGACATCACTCCGGCGTTGACCCGCGCGAACCCGTCCATCGCTTCGTGATTGCCGTGCACTGCCCCCAGCAGCTGCCCGAGCATGGGCGGCGGTGGCTCGAGCGTCGCGAGCTGGGTGGTGAACTCATACATCGGCAGGACATGCTCGTCGCGGGTGGATTGATACTCACCCATCGCGACGTCGAAGCAGCGCGCACCGGAGAACGCCTCGTCCAGGGCTGTGGCGCACAGTTCGGCGTCCCGGAAAGCGTCGTGGATTCCCTGGGCCGTGATGAAGTCCTTGTTGTAGCCGGCGTCTCCCACCAGCGCCCAGCCGGGCCCGTAGGGCTTGCGGAAGAAGTTCGGCACGGCGGTGCCGACGAAGCGCGCTTCGCGCCTGGCGGCGCGGACCCGCTCGGCGAAGTGCGGCGCCAGGTCGAGCATCTTGAGGTAGTTGCCTTCGATGTCCTTTTTGTTCGCCTCGAACTCCGCGAACGGCCAACCTCCGATGACCAGCGTCAGGTCGTCGTTCGTGGGCCACGCCGCGAATCCCCGGTCGGGGCGGATGTAGCTCTCGAACCGGCCGTCCGTCGGCAGCCCGCTCCAGTAGGTGTAGTAGCCAGCCAGTAGCTGCGGCTTCTCGTGGTACTGCTCGGGGTGCACGACCTTCGCGACACGCGAGTGCCATCCGTCCGCCCCGATGACCACCCGCGCGTACTCGGTGACGGACGGACCGCCCTTGTTATGGCCGCGAACGCCAATGACCCGGCCGTCCTCGATGAGGACCTCACTGACGGTGAACCCCTCTCGAACCTCGGCTCCCGCCTCGGACGCGGCATCGACGAGCAGTTTGTCCAGCACGGTCCGCCGGGGCCCGTAAGCGACAGGGATGTCGGCGGTCCCGGGGGCTCCGGCGATCGTGAAAGGCCCGAAGTCGAACGAGTACGTGGAGATGGGTGGGCATCCTGTCGCCGTGAGCCGCTCGAGCAGGCCCCATCTCTTCAGCGCCGCGATACCCGGCGGGTGGACGAGGTGCGTCGAGATCGTGTCGCTGGGGAATGTCGCCCGGTCGACGACGAGGACGTTGAAACCCTTCCTGGCCAGCAGCATCGCGGTCGGAGATCCGGCGCAGCGTGCGCCCACCACGATTGCGTCGTAACGGTTCTTGACCATGTCCTCACCTGCTCTTCGCGGATGATCGTAGGATGGGGCAGGCAGGCGGGGGAAGTATCGGGGACGTCCCCTATCTACGGGCTGATCTTCTACGGTAGGCGGAATAGGCCCGCTCGAAATGAGCAGCGGCGGCGGAGTACTCGCCCTCGAGATACAGCGCCTCGGCAAATCCCTCGAGCCCCACGCCCGACTCGACCTCGGAGACGGCCAACTCGAACGCCCGGCGAGCGGCTGCCGCGTCGCCAGCACGCAGGGCCGCGAGCCCTCTTCGATCAGGCGTGAGCTCACGAGCCGATGATGGCAGGCACGAATGTCTTCCAGAGGGTTTACTCGTACGCTCCACGTGCACGGCGCCGCCATAGCTGTCAAGCGAAATGCGCGGAGGTCAGGGATCGATCAGCCCGTCGCGCACCGCCAGCAGCGCCGCCTGGGTGCGGTCGGCCACTCCGAGCTTGCCGAGGATGGCGCTCACGTGCGCCTTGACCGTCTTCTCCGAAAGCACCAGCTCGCGCGCGATGAGCCGGTTGGACAGCCCACGGCCGATCAGTCGCAGCACCTCACGCTCCCGCGCGGTGAGGGGGTCCCGATCGGTGACCGAGTGCATCACCGTCGCCGCGACCCGTGGGTGCAGTGGAGCGCCCCCGTGGTGTACCGAACGCAATGCACCGGCGAGCTCGGTGGGACCGATGTCTTTGAGCAAGTAGCCGGCCACACCCGCGCGCACGGCCGGTAGCACCGAGTCCTGCCCTGAGAACGAGGTAAGCACGACGACCTTGACGTCGGGATGTGTGTCCCGCAGCCGCCGCGCGGTCTGCACCCCGCTCAGCCCGGGCAGCACGAGGTCGAGCAGCACGATGTCCGGATGCATGGCGGCCACCAGCGCCAGCGCCTGTTCCCCAGCGCTCGCCTCGCCGACCACCTCCATGTCCTCCTGCAACTCGAGGAAAGTGCGCAGCCCGGCGCGCACCATCTCGTGGTCATCGACGAGCAGCAGCCGGATCGGATCAGCCAGCGGGCACCTCCAGGGTCACGGTGGTGCCGGCCCCAGGCGCGGTGTCCACCTGCACGCTGCCGCCGAGTGCTTCTGCACGCTCCCGCATGTTGGCCATCCCGAGTCGCCGGGAGGTGCGGGCCGTGGCCGCCAGGTCGAACCCGCGACCGTCGTCGGACACCTGCAGCCGCGCTGCCGCGCCGGCCAGATCCAGCCGCACCCGGATCTGGTGCGGCGAAGCGTGCTGCAGGGCATTGCCGATCGCCTCGTTGGCCACCTTGAGCACCTCCCGCGCGACCTCCCCGGCACAGCCGCCGCCCCGGCCCTGAACTTCCAGCAGGATTGGCACGTCGTGCACCGCGCGGAGCAGGTCGACCCGCTTGCGCAGCGCCGCGCCGAGCCCGTCGGAGTCCAGGTCAGGCGGACGCAGCGTGTCCACCAGCTCTCTCAGCTCGTCCATTGCGGTCTGCGACAACTCCCGCACCCGGTCCAGGTGAGCGTGCGCCGGGGAGCCCGCGCCTGCCACGGTTGCTGCGGACTCCGCGGCGAGGGTGAGGCTGAACAGGGTTTGGGTCACCGAGTCGTGCAGATCCCGGGCAATCCGGGTGCGCTCATCCACGATGGACAGCTCGCGAAGCCGCTCCTGGCGCTGCGCGTTGACCACCGCCAGCGCGGCATGCCCGACCAGCGTCTCCACTAGGCCGAACTTGCTGTGACTCTCAGTAGCACTGTCCGTCTGACCAGTGTCTGAGCCCGCGACGCACCCACATGTGTAGCCACTAAAACACTGGTGGAGTGAGGGCTGCTGTGGTCTAATTGTCCT
>JBOHGG010000033.1:0-58578 GCA_050700115.1 Pseudonocardiaceae bacterium | reverse complement strand
CGTCAGACTGCATCACGGGCTCTGGGCACCACAGAAAGAACCGACGGGTACCACAAGCGACCAGCCCCCATTTTCATCCATCAGGGTGCGCGGCGCAGCCGCGCATGGAGACTGCATCCAGACTGCGCTCTGGGCCGGGTCAGGAGGAGAGGTGTTGGGTGACGCGGTCGACCTTGGCTTGGAGCTGGTTGGTGTGGCCGGGTCGGATGTCGGCCTTGAGGACCAGGCTGGTGCGGGTGGCACCGATGCTGGCGGCCTGGACCGCCCGGCGCACCACGTCCATCACCTCGTCCCACTCCCCCTCGACGAGGGTGAACATGGCGTTGAGCTCGTAGGGCAGCCCGGAGTCCCGGACCACCCGGACCGCTTCGGCCACGGCGACGCTGACACTGTCGGATTCGCCGCCGGCGGGGGCGACGCTGAATGCCACGATCATCCCCCCAGCCTGCCCCTCCGGGCAGCACGGGTGACGGGGAATCCGCCAGACAGCCGCTACGGTTGCGCCATGCCGTCGCATCACCCGCTGCCGTTCGACCCGATCGATCGAGCCGCACAGCTGTGGCAGGCCCGTATCGGGCCTGCCGAGACGATGGCCGCGGTCACCAACATCATGCGCGTGCAGCAGATCCTGCAGTCCGCGGTGGATGCGGCGCTGCGCCCGCATGGGCTGACCTTCGCCCGCTACGAGGCGCTGGTGCTGCTGCTGTTCTCCCGCCAGGGCAGCCTGCCGATGAAGGTGATGGGCCAGCGGCTGCAGCTGCACCCGACCAGCGTGACCAACATCGTGGACCGGCTGCAGGCCGACCGGCTGGTCGAGCGCGGTGGCCACCCCACCGATCGGCGCACCACCCTGGTCACGATCACCGAAGCCGGCCGGCAGCGCCAGAAATCGGCCACCGTGGCACTCACCGACATCGACTTCGGCTTCGTCGGCCTGGACGCCGAGCACACCAGGGAACTCACCGCACTGCTCACCCGGGTACGCCGCGCCGCAGGCGACTTCACCGACCCGACCTGACCGCCAACCCCCGGCGTGTCCTGCTCCCGTGCCCGGTGTGTTCTCATGCTGTGCACGGATGGCGCTAATCCGTGGCGCCGGCAGGGGAGGATGGGCACCGTGAACGTCGAGCAGAGTCCCCTGCGCTTCGCCCAACATGCCGTCGACGCGCAGACCCACGTCAATCTCTCCGCCATCCGACCCGACGGGACCTGTCTATGGATCGCCGGGGATGAGACCGCCACCGTCGAGCGCCTCACCGCCGACGGCACGGGTTACGGCAAGCACACCACCTTCCGCCTCGCCGATGTCCTCACCTTGCCCGGTGGCCCGGACGACGAGGTGGACATCGAGGGGCTGGGCCGCCACGGCCCATACCTGTGGGCGGTTGGTTCACACAGCAGCCGGCGCAAACGGATCAAGGCCAAGCACGAGGGGGAGAAAGCGGTACGGCGCCTGGCCGAGGTGACCGACGAGCCCAGCCGCCGGGTGGTGGCGCGGCTGGCTGTCGCGGATGGCCCGGACGGCCTACCGGCGATCGTCCGCGAGGCGCCCGGCGGGCACACGAGTGCGCTGCTGCCCGGCGGGATCACCGGCATCCTCGCCGACGACCCGCACCTCGCCCCGTTCCTGGCGATCCCCGGCAAGGACAACGGCTTCGACGTGGAGGGCGTCGCGGTACACGGCGAGTCGCTGTACCTGGGGCTACGCGGGCCGGTGCTGCGCGGCTGGGCGGTGGTGATCGAAGTGGTGCCGCGCAGCGCCATGGCGCTGGACGTGCTCGAGCTGGCCCCGCTGGACGACGGCACGGTCTACCGAACGCACTTCCTCGACCTCGACGGGCTCGGCGTGCGCGACCTGTGCCCGGACGCCGCTGATCTGCTGGTGCTGGCCGGCCCGTCGATGGATCTCGACGGCCCGGTACGGGTGTACCGCTGGCACGAGGTGCTCGACGGCGACGCGCCGCGGGTAGTGCGGGCGCCGGCGCTGAGCCGGGAGCTGGATCTGCCCTTCGGCGACGGTGACGACCACGCCGAAGGGATCGGGCTGCTCGACGGCCGGCGGCTGCTGGTGGTGTACGACAGCCCGGCGGCGGCCCGGCTTATCCAGCCCGGCACCGTGCTCGCCGACATCGTGGCGCTGTGACATTGACGACGCTGTGACGTTGACGTTGTGACGAGTCAGGCGCCGAGCTCGGCGATCAGTTCGTCGGCCGCCCGGTAGGGGTCCAGCTCGCCCACGACGACCCGCTTGGCCAGCCCGGACAGCAGGGGACCGCCGCGCCGGACGTCGCCGAGCCTTACGCGCAGCGCAGCCAGCGCGATGGCCTCGATCTCGGTCTCCGCGCGGCGCTGCCGGCGGGCGTCCAGCTCCCCGTGCCCGAGCATCCAATCGCGGTGCTCCTCGATCGCCCCCGCAAGATCGTCGATGCCCTCGGCCTTGGTGGCCACCGTGCGGACGATGGGCGGCCGCCAGCTCGGGCCCGCCTTGTCCCGGCGGCCCAGCGACATCATGTACTTGAGGTCCCGCACGGCCTGATCGGCGCCGTCCCGGTCGGCTTTGTTCACCACGAAGATGTCGGCGACCTCGAGGATTCCCGCCTTGGCCGCCTGAATCCCGTCACCCATCCCCGGCGCCAGCAACACCACGGTCGTGTCAGCCAGCGACACGACCTCCACCTCGGACTGGCCGACCCCGACAGTCTCCACCAGCACCACGTCGCAGCCCGCGGCGTCGAGCACCCGCAGCGCCTGCGGGGTCGCCCAGGCGACGCCCCCCAGGTGCCCACGAGTGGCCATCGAGCGGATGAAGACACCGTCGTCGAGCGAGTGGTCCTGCATCCGTACCCGGTCGCCCAGCAGGGCGCCGCCGGAGAACGGTGAGGACGGGTCGACGGCGAGCACGCCGACCTTCTTGCCGGCCACCCGCAGCGCCGTGACCAGCACGTTGATGGACGTCGACTTGCCCACCCCGGGCGAGCCGGTGACGCCCACGACCTGGGCTCGCCCGGTGTGGGGGGCCAGCGCGGCGGCGACATCGCGCAGTTCCGGGGCACCGTCCTCGACCAGCGAGATCAGCCGGGCGACCGCCCGGGGCTGACCTCGCTGGGCGCCGCCGACCAGCTCGCCGATATCGAGTCGGCGACGGCTCACGCCGCGTTGCCGCCGGGGACCCGCAGGATCAGCGCGTCACCCTGGCCACCGCCGCCGCACAGCGAGGCTGCGCCGACGCCACCACCGCGCCGCTTCAGTTCCATCGCCAGGTGCAGCGCCAGCCGCGCGCCGGACGCGCCGATCGGGTGCCCCAGCGCGATCGCCCCACCGTTGGGGTTGACCCGCGCCGGGTCGATGCCGAGCTTGCGGGTGGACACCACGCCCACTGCGGCGAACGCCTCGTTGATCTCGACGATGTCGAGATCGGTCACCTCGATGCCCTCCTTGCGGCAGGCCGCCAACACCGCGTTGGCGGGCTGCTCGTGCAGGCTGGAGTCGTCAGGACCGGCCACCATGCCGTGCGCCCCGATCTCGGCCAGCCAGCTCAGGCCAAGCTCGGCCGCCTTGGCCTTGCTCATCACCACGACCGCGGCAGCCCCGTCGCTGATCGGCGACGACGATCCGGCGGTGATGGTGCCGTCGGCGGAGAACGCGGGACGCAGCTTGCCCAACCCCTCGGCGGTGGTGTCCGGCCGGATACCCTCGTCGGCAGCCACCACGACCGGGTCGCCCTTGCGCTGCGGAACGGTGACCGGGGTGATCTCCGCGGCGAACAGTCCACTGTCCGCCGCACGCCCGGCCCGCTGATGCGATTGCGCGGCGAACTCGTCCTGCTCGGCCCGGGTCAGCTGGTGGCCCGCGCTGTGCTTCTCAGTGGAGGCACCCATCGAGACCTGGTCGAACGAGTCGTACAGGCCGTCGTAGGCCATGTGGTCGATGACCGTGACGTCGCCGTACTTGAACCCGGCGCGGGACTTGGGCAGCAAGTGCGGCGCCTGGGTCATCGACTCCTGCCCCCCGGCCACGATGATGTCGAACTCGCCGGCCCGGATCAGCTGATCGGCCATCGCGATCGCGTTCAGCCCGGACAGGCACACCTTGTTGATGGTCAGCGCCGGCACGTCCATCCCGATGCCGGCGTTGACCGCAGCCTGACGTGCCGGGATCTGTCCCGCCCCCGCCGTCAGCACCTGACCCATGATCACGTACTGCACCTGCTCCGGCGCCACACCAGCGCGTTCGAGTGCGCTCTTGATGGCGAACCCACCGAGCTGGGCGCCCGAAAAGTCCTTGAGCTGACCGAGCAGCCGACCCATCGGGGTGCGGGCTCCGGCCACGATGACGGAAACGGTCATGGTGTTACCTCCGGCGTGACGACGCGGGTGACCAGGGCGATACGGGGGTTGTCTTCGACCCTACCGCGCACGATGGTCATCGCACGCTGGTGACGATGAGCACATCCCAACGGGCTCTACGCTGCGAACCATGCAGCAACTCCAGCCCTTCGTCACGGCGATCGACCACGTGGGCATCGCGGTGCCCGATTTCGCTGCGGCCGTCGAGTTCCACCGCGTCACGTTCGGATTGGAGCTGGTTCACGAGGAGATCAACGAGGAGCAGGGGGTGCACGAAGGCATGCTGCGCGCTCCCGGCGACGCGGGTACCGGCGCAGCGGTGCAGCTGCTCGCCCCGCTGGGCCCGACGTCGGTCATCGCCAAGTTCCTGGACCGCAACGGTCCCGGGCTGCAGCAGCTGGCCTACCGGGTCACCGACCTCGACGCGGCCATGGCGGCGCTGCGCGCGACCGGCGTACGGCTGCTCTACGACACGGCCCGCCGCGGCACCGCAGGCTCCCGGATCAACTTCGTGCACCCCAAAGACGCCGGTGGTGTGCTGGTCGAGCTGGTGGAGCCGGCACCGGAGCACTAGCTGAGCTGCTCCCTTCCGGTCTGCATGATTACTCATAGCGGCGGGAGCTCCCATGAGTCATGATCGGCGCATGGATCACGCCGATGCGGTGGCCTTCGCCGATGACTGGGTGAAGGCTTGGAATTCCCACGACCTCGAGAAGGTCCTGAGCCATTTCGCCGACAACGTGGTCTTCACCTCACCGGTCGCCGCGCGGTTCCTGGACGGTAGCGACGGTGTCATCCGCGGTAAGGCTGCGCTGCGGACGTACTGGGCCGAGGGACTGCGACGCATCCCCGACCTGCACTTCGAGGTGGTGGGTGTCTACATCGGCGTGAACACACTGGTGATCAACTTCCGCAACCAGCTGGGGCGACTGGTCAACGAGGTCCTGATCTTTGATGGCTCACTGGTGACGCAAGGGCACGGGACCTACCTTGGCAGTGGCGCCAACCCTGCAGGGGTCACGTCCCGCTAACCGATCGGCCAGCCTGGTACGCGCAGTCCGGCATAGTTGACTCATGGATGACGCCCACCTGGACAGGGTTGACACCCTGGGGCAAATCTGGCAGATCTGGGCTCAGCTCGGCGACAGCCTGACCGGGGAGCAGTGGTCGGCAGCGACCCGGTGCCCCGGCTGGGACGTGGTCGCCGTGTATGCGCATTACTCTGCATTCCCGCTCATGATGAACGCTCCGCTGCCGGACGGCCCGGTCGGAGAGCCCGCGACGGCCGCCGAGATCCTCGGGCAGTTCAACGCCCCGGATGGGGCAGCGCACACCATGGCCGAGACAGTGGCTGATGGAGCGGTCTCGGAGGCCGCTGCGCACACCAGAAGGGAACTAATCGACCGGTTCAGCGTGCACGGCCCACGTGCGCTGCAGCGGCTGCGCCAAGTCGGGGCGACCACGGTCGTACCCTGGCCCGTCTCCGGTGTCTTCGTCACGCTCGTGGAAGCGTTACGGATCGTGTTGCTGGAGGCGACCGTCCACCTCCTTGACGTGCAACGCGCTCTCGGCCACCCACCGGTCGTGCCGAAGCCGGCGCTGCGGGAGACGGTGCAGCTGCTGGCAGAGCTCGCCCCTGCCGTCGAGTTGATCGAGGCCGCAACCGGCCGCTCGACGCATTCCCCGCTGCCTGTGCTGCGCTAGCCGGTCCTGAGCTCCGCGAAACGGTCGGTGGCCGCAATGAGGTGCGCGGCCATCTCCGGCCCGCCCATATGGCCGGTGTTGACGAGGCGCAGCTCGGCATCCGGCCATGCCTGGGCTAGTTCCCATGCCGTCATGGGTGGTCCGCCGAGGTCGAGGCGGCCATGAACCAGAACACCTGGGATGCCGGCGAGCCGACCGGCCTCGCGCAGCAGGATGCCGTCCGCCAGCCAGGCATGGTGGTGGAAGTAGTGGGTCACGATCCGGGCAAAGGCCATCCGGAAGCGGGCGTCCTCGAAACGGGGATAAGTCTGACCCTCCTCCAGCGACAAAACGGCGTTTTCCCAGTTACACCAGTCGCGGGCGGCCTTTTCATGCACCTTGGGATCGGGGTTGTTGAGTAAGCGGTAATAGGCGGCGACCAGGTCGCCGTCCCGGTCGGGTTCGGGCACACCGGCGAGGAAACGCGCCCATTCCTCGGGGAAGAACCGGCCGACACCATGGTAGAGCCAATGGATGTCCGCCGGAC
This sequence comes from Pseudonocardiaceae bacterium, assembly GCA_050700115.1. GTDB lineage: Bacteria > Actinomycetota > Actinomycetes > Mycobacteriales > Pseudonocardiaceae. The sequence continues at coordinate 52,002 of JBOHGG010000033.1, read as the reverse complement.
GCGTCATGGTGACGGAGCCGAGCACGATCTCGCTGACCCGCTGCGGGTGCCGCTGGGCGTAGGCGAGCGCGAGGGTAGCCCCCCAGGAAGCTCCCCACACCAGCCACCGCTGGATGCCGAGGTGTTCGCGCAGGAGCTCGATGTCGGTGATCAGGTGATGGGTCGTGTTGGCGGCCAGGTCAGTGCCGGGGTCACTGGCATGCGGGGTGCTGCGACCCGCGCCGCGCTGGTCGAAAAGCACGATCCGGTAGGCCTCGGGGTCGAAGTTGCGCCGGTAGCCGGGAGTGCAGCCGGAACCGGGACCGCCGTGCAGCATGACCGCGGGCTTGCCGTCCGGGTTGCCGCAGACTTCCCAGTACACCCGTTGACCGTCGGCTACGTCGAGCATCCCGTGCTCGTAGGGTTCGATCTCCGGGTAGCGGTCCGCCATTTGGTGTGCCCTTCCGATGTGTGGGCGGCCTCGGAACGGATGCCCGGTGCACGCGCAGATCCACGTGGTAGGTGAATCTTCGCACCAGGAGTAGCACCGCACTGTTAGCCTGGGAGCATGACCGTCACCAAGATCTCGGTGTCACTGGAGGAGGAGACGCTAGCCGCAGCACGCATTGCTGCGGAGGAGGCGGGGCTCAGCCTGTCGGCGTGGCTGTCTCAAGCCGCGCAGCAAGCCGCGAAGCTGGCCGCCGGGCTTGCAGCCGTGCGCGAGTACGAGGCCGAGGCCGGCGCCTTCACCCAGGAAGAGATCGACCGCGCCGACGAGATCCTCGACGAGCTGGGCGTTCGGCCCGTTGCGTGGTGACCCTCGTCTACGACACCGGTGCGTTGCTCGCCGCTGAACGTGGCGACCGGACGATGTGGACAGTGCATCGTCGCGGTCTCGATCGTGCCGGTCAGGCCGTCATCCCGGCCGTGGTGCTGGGGCAAGCATGGCGAGGTGGACCGCAGCCGCAGCTCTCCCGCCTGCTGAAGGGCTGTGTCATCGAGTCTTTCGACGAGAATGCCGGGCGCGCAGTCGGCCGCCTGCTTCGCGATACCGGCACCTGCGATGTGGTCGATGCGCACGTCGTGCTCACCGCACTGCGGTACCGGGCCGCAGTGCTCACCTCGGACCCTGACGATCTGCAGCGGCTGGCTGCCACCACGAAGGTCCGACTTCGGCTGCACCAGGTGTAGTGGACCTGCCCGCCGGCTGTTCATGATCTGTCCCTGGCTGGTTGTCCGCTGGCCGTACTTCATCCTCCTCAAAGGACAGAGCACACCCGATTCTGTCACCGCTCACCCTTATCGTCCGGGACGTGGCATGTGCATGGGCAGGCGAAGCCCTACCAAGTCCGTCAGCTCCTGCGACTGGTGGAACGCTACAATCTGACCTTGGAGGGTGATCGGTGAACGACTACCACATCAACGTCTTCTACAGCGAGGACGACGGCGGATACATCGCTGACATACCCGATCTTGAGGCCTGCTCGGCGTTCGGCGAAACCCCCGAGCAGGCGGTTGCTGAGGTGTTGCGCGCCAAAGAAGCTTGGCTAGCCGTGGCCGCCGAGGCAGGCCACGGCGTACCCGAGCCGCGCTACCGACCGGCCATCTACGTCCGCTGAGGCGGGCCGGAGGTATCGACGGGCTCGGGTGACACCCGCGGTCGCGGGCGGATAACAGCCGGCCGCCCTGGACCAGCGCTCGGGTTCGGCTGGCCGCCGGGAACCGGGAGCGGTACGGGGCGCTCGACCGGCGGGACCAGCCGGGGTCTGGCTGGGGCTGCTGTCGCGAGGTGTCAGACCGCATATCCGTACACCCACGCGAGCCATCCGTCTACCGACCGCATTCCAGAGGCCACCATAGCGACGCGAGATGGCGACCTAAACTCCTGACCGTCCGCAAGTATAATTCCTCCATCGGCTGCGACCTCGGCAGAGTAGGTTTCACCCATGCGCGGCCGCACGAACCTTAACGTTGAGCCCACTGGTAGCAGCCCACCTTCAACGAGATCCGAAACCGTCACGCGCCGCCCATCAAGGAGGTAGCAGGACCTGGTGGCACGGGCATTCAAGGTTTCAGTCATGGGTCCATCTTACTGGTGGTCCGTTATCGTGCGACGACCGGTGCTAGGGAGGATGTATTCGTCACATGGCTCGTGCGGATGCCGATCTCGAAAACAAATACCGCAGGCCAAGATCCGGCGGGACGCGCCAGTATTACGGCGCCGAGCACCTCGGTGCGATGCACTTCCAAATACTGCCCGTGGCTGCGGCCGTCTCGATATCACGGAATCAGGTAGCACTCGGCGCGGGCAGAGGCGTTGAACGTACAAGCGCTGCACGCAAGGAGGGACGGCGGTGCGCGGGCTGCGCGAGGCCGTCACCGAGTTTCGGCGCCAAGCGGTCGTGGCCGAGCTGATCACCTAAGGGCGGGGACTGATGACCGAGACCGCGCAGTTCATGCGGGATCACTGGTGGTGGCCCGGCTGGCGGGTGGGCCGGTCGTCCTATACCTGGCACGTCACGTTCGACGATCAACCCGCTGTGCACCGGCTCGCCGCCGAGATGCACCGCACCGACGTCGACGCGATCGTGGACGCCGCCAAGACCGAGGTGTCGCACCGGCACTGTTCACGATCACCTTCGGTCCTACCCGGGTGTACCGGCGTTGATCGACCTCAACCGCAACCACCGCGCCTACGAATGGAACGACATCACCACTGCGGATCTGACCGCACCGACACCCGCAGCGGCGTCGAGGAAGAAAGTCTGAGCGACCGCGCGGACCGCTGAGGGAGCATGTGGGTGCAGCCACTAGCTGACCGCAACGGGTGACCACACCCGCTCTTGCGCACGGAGGGCTGTCAGGCGCGGCAGCCGGCCCATTCACCCCACCAGGGCGGCGCGGAGCGCCTGCGGCAGTAGTTCGAAATGCTGCGCTTGGTTGGTCGCCCGGTCAATACGCCGAACGAGACTGAGCAGTCTCTCTCACTCAGCCAGAGCGGTGGCGATTGATATACTGATCGCTTACTCGGCCCCTAGCGGGAAGCGGGCATAGCGAAGGGACCACCGTGCGGAAGATTCTTGATGCCATCCTCGCCGACGACCTCGACACCCTCGGCACGCTTCCGGTGCCGGAACGCTACCGGGGAATCACGGTCCGTGCCGACGAGGCCGACATGTTCGCCGGGATGCCCAGCCGGGACAAGGACCCGCGCCGGTCGCTGCACCTGGACGACGTGCCGGTGCCCGAACTGGGACCAGGCGAGGCGCTGGTTGCCGTGATGGCCAGCGCCATCAACTACAACACGGTCTGGACGTCGATCTTCGAGCCGCTGCCCACCTTCGGGTTTCTCAAGCGCTACGGCCGCACCTCCCCGTTGGCCTCCCGGCATGACCTGCCCTACCACGTTGTCGGGTCGGACCTGGCCGGCGTCGTGCTGCGCACCGGGGCGGGGGTGAACGCCTGGCGCCCGGGCGACGAGGTGGTGGCGCACTGCCTGTCCGTCGAGCTGGAACATCCCGACGGGCACAACGACACGATGCTCGACCCCGAGCAGCGCATCTGGGGATTCGAAACGAACTTCGGCGGCCTCGCCGAGCTCGCGTTGGTCAAGTCCAACCAGCTGATGCCCAAGCCGGGGCACCTCACCTGGGAGGAGGCCGCAAGCCCGGGTCTGGTCAACTCCACCGCGTACCGGCAGCTGGTGTCCCGCAACGGCGCGGACATGAAGCAGGGCGACACGGTGCTCATCTGGGGTGCCTCGGGTGGACTGGGCTCCTATGCCACCCAGATGGCGCTGGGCGGCGGCGCCACCCCGGTATGCGTGGTCTCCAGCGCCCAGAAGGCCGAGATCTGCCGGCGGATGGGTGCCGACCTGGTCATCGACCGCAATGCGGAGGGCTACCGATTCTGGCGCGACGAGCACAACCAGGACCCGAAGGAGTGGAAGCGCTTCGGCGCGAGGATCCGCGAGCTCACCGGCGGTGACGATCCCGACATCGTGTTCGAGCACCCGGGGCGGGAGACCTTCGGCGCCAGCGTCTACGTCGCCAAGCGCGGCGGCACGATCGTCACCTGCGCCTCCACGTCCGGCTTCAACCACACCTTCGACAACCGCTATCTCTGGATGAACCTCAAACGGATTATCGGCTCGCATTTCGCCAACTACCGCGAAGCGTGGGAGGCCAACCGGCTGATCGCCAAAGCCAAGGTCCACCCGACGCTGTCTCGCGTCTACCAGCTGGAACAGACCGGGCAGGCCGCCCACGATGTGCACAGCAACATCCACCAAGGCAAGGTCGGCGTGTTGTGCTTATCCCCCGAGGAGGGCCTGGGCATACGCAATCCCGAGCTTCGCGAGACCCATCTCGCTGACATCAACCGCTTCCGGGGGATCTGACACCCCGGAACGGGCCCACCTCGAGTCACCGGTACCTGAGTAAACTGGCCGGATGGGCTCAGTCGACGACCGTGATCTGCTTCCGATGAGATCCACGTTCGACATCGTGCGCCGTGGTTACGATTGCGCCCAGGTGGACTACCAGCTCGCGCAGCTGCAGGCCGACCTGCAGATCGCGGCGGCGGATCGGGATGCCGGGGCCGCGCAGGCGGTGGAGCTCGCCCGGCAGCTGGAGGCGGCTCGCGGGGAACTCGATGACCTGCGCGTCCAAGTGCAGCGGCTGGCCGCGCCGCCCACCAGCGTCGAGGGCATGAGCGAGCGCGTGGTGCGGATGCTTCGCAAAGCCCAGGACGAGGCCGCGGAGATCACCACCAGGGCCACCGCGGCTGCCGCCGCGACCAGGGCCAACGCCGAGCGCGAGGCCGACGACCTGCGCGGCCGCTACGAAAAGATGATCGGCGAAGCGCAGCACCGGCGATCAGCGATGGAAGCCGAGCACGAGCGAGTCATCGCCGACGCGCGTCGCCGGGCCGAGGAAGTCCTGACGCAGGCCAAGCAGCGAGCCGGACAGCGTGATGCTGAGGCCGTGGCGCGCCGGCAGCAGGCCGAGGAAGACTTCGACATCACCATGTCCGCCCGCCGCCGCGACGCGATGCGTGCGCTCGCCGAGGAGGAGGCGAGCAGCAAGTCGGAGGCACAGCGTCGCGTCGACGAGGCCACTGACGTGGCCCGCCGCCTGGTCACCGAGGCCGACCAGTCCGCCGTCGCCAGGGTGCAGGAGGCCACCCGGCAGGTAGAGCAGTTGCGCACGCTGCGCCGCCGGCTCATCGAGCAACTGCTCTCGGTGCGCTCGAAGCTGGACGACGCATTCCAACAGCTCGTTCCCGCTCTGGACGAAAACAGCGCGCTCGCCAGTGACCAAGCTCAGCCTGATGACCGGGCTGCAGCCTCACCAGCGTCTGCGAGTGGGCGCCCGGCGAACCCGGGCGGTCCAGCAGCTGGCGTGCCAGTGCCGCCGGTCAGCCAATGACCCCTGCTCCCCCGCCGGCCAGGCCACTACGTGCGCGGTGCCGGGCCCGATCTCGTGGTCGCAGCCGGGGCAGCGGTAGGTCTTGACGACCTGCTCGCCGGGCACTGTCCGGACCAGCCACTCCCCGTCCGGGCCGCTCTCCGGTTGTGCCCAGCCCAGCCCGCCCACGGCAGGCGGTGGGGCAGCGCGGCGGGGCACGTTGCGGCGGGGCATGAAAGTCCACTGTAGTGCCGGTATGCTTTCGACCGTGCCGCGCTATGAGTTCCGCTGCCGGGAGTGTTCAGCGACCTTCGAGGTCAACCGGTCGATGACCGCGTCGAGCGAGCCCGCCGAGTGCCCATCCGGCCACGGCGACACCGTCCGGCTGCTGTCCACCGTCGCCTTGTCAGTGGGGGCGCCCTCCGGGGCCTCAAGCCAGACCAGACGTGCTGCTGCCCCGGCAGGCGGCTGCTGCGGCGGGGGCTGTTGCGGCTGACCGTCAGCCGGTGGGCCCGTTACGAGTAGTCGCGGAAACCCTTGCCGGTCTTGCGGCCCAGCCGGCCGGCGGTGACCAGGTGCTCGAGCAGGGGGGCCGGGGCGAAGCCCGGCTCGCGAAACTCCAGGTACAGGCTGCGCTGGATGGCCAGCGAGACATCCAGACCCACCACATCGAGCAACGCGAACGGGCCCATCGGTAGCGCCGCGCCGACCTGCATCGCGGTGTCGATGTCGTCGGCCGACGCGTAGTGCGCCTCCAGCATCCGCACCGCGTCGTTGAGGTAGGGGAACAGCAACGCGTTGACGATGAACCCGGCCCGGTCGCCGCAGGTTACCGGAACCTTGCCCAGGGAACGGGCGAACTGACGCGCGGTGGCCGCGACGTCGGCCGCGGTGCTGATGGTCGCCACCACCTCGACCAGTTTCATCACCGGGGCGGGGTTGAAGAAGTGCAGGCCCACCACCTCGCCCGGGCGGGAGGTGGCCGCGGCACACTCGACCACCGGCAGCGACGATGTGGTGGTGGCCAGGATCGCGCCGGGCTTGCACACCTCGTCCAGCGTCGCGAAGATCCCGCGCTTGATCTCCAGCTCCTCGGCCACCGCCTCCACCACCAGGTCGACGTGGGCGAAGTCGTCCAGCGACGTGGTCGTGGAGATCCGTTGCAGAGCTGCCTCGCGACCGGACTCGGCGAGCTTGCCGCGGTTGACGGCCTTGTCCAGCGAGCGCCGGACCGCCGCGACCGCGTCATCGGCCCGGCTGTTGCTGCGACCGCGGACGATCACGTCGTGCCCGCCTTTGGCCAGCACCTCGACGATGCCGGCGGCCATCGTCCCGGTGCCGACCACGCCGACCGCACCGATCGGGCGGGTCTCGACACCGTGCTCGCCCTCGGGTGGGGTGGCCGCGTCGGGCACCACCTTCGACGAGTCCTGCGCCGCGTAGGTGTAGAAGCCGCGACCCGACTTCCGGCCGAGCAGCCCCGCGGTGATCATCTGCTTGAGCACCGGCACCGGGGCGTGCAGCCGGTCCCGGGACTGCCGGTACAGCGCGTCGAGGATCTCATACGCGGTGTCCAGGCCGATCAGATCCAGCAGCGCCAGCGGACCCATCGGATACCCGCAGCCATAGCGCATCGCGGCGTCGAGGTCTTCGCGGGTCGCGTAGCGCTGCTCGTACATCCGGGCCGCATGGTTGAGGTAGCCGAACAGCAGCGTGTTGGCGATGAACCCGGCCCGGTCCCCGATCACCACCGGCATCTTGCCCAACTTGTCGGCCAGCGCCGTGACCTCGCTGACGACCTCCGGTTCGGTGACCACCGTGCGCACCACTTCTACCAGCTTGAGCACCGGCGCTGGATTGAAGAAATGCATCCCGACGACCTTGCCCGGCCGGGTGGTGCGCACCGCGAGCTCGGTGATCGACAGACTCGACGTGTTGGAGGCCAGCACGACATCGCCCCGCACGATCCCGTCCAGCTCGGTGAAGATCCGGCTCTTGAGGTCGAGCTGCTCTGGCACCGCCTCGACGACGAAGTCGACGTCGGCCAGATCGGCCAGCTTCGTGGTGAAGCTGATCCGGCCGAGCAGCTCGCCGCGGGCCGTCTCGTCGATCTTCCCGCGCTCCAGGGCGCGCCCGGTGGAGTGTTCGAGATGGCCGCGGCCCCGGGCCACGCCGTGCTCATCGACCTCGGCTGCCACAACGTCGAGCCCGGTGCGGGCGAGCACTTCGGCGATCCCGGCGCCCATCGTGCCCATGCCCACCACGCCGACCGTCGTGATCTCCAGTGCCATATCAACGACGGTAGCGCACCCGGACGATCCACAGCAGCACTCGAATCGCCCAGGTAGGGCGGGCGAAGGTGAGAACCGGCACAGTAGCCGCAGCGAAGGAGATCACACTGTTGGTGACAGTTCGCGGTTAGAACAGGCGCAGGTCTAGCGATTCGGTACCGCGGAGGTCGTCGTAGTCGACGGTGACACAACGGATTCCCCGGGTGGTGGCGAGCGTATGGGCTTGGGGCTTGATCTGCTGGGCCGCGAACAGCCCGCGCACCGGGGCGAGTTGCGGGTCGCGGTTGAGCAGGTCCAGGTACCGGGTGAGCTGCTCCACCCCATCGATCTCGCCCCGGCGCTTGACCTCCACCGCCACCGTCATGCCGTCGGCATCCCGGCACAGCAGGTCGACCGGCCCGATCGCGGTGGGGTACTCCCGGCGGATCAGGGTGAATCCAGGGCCCAATGTCGCGGTGTGTTCGGCGAGCAGGGCCTGCAGGTGGGCCTCGACGCCGTCCTTGACCAGCCCGGGGTCCACCCCGAGCTGGTGGTGTGAGTCGTGCAGTACCTCGTCGATCTCGACGATCAGCTGTTCGCCGGCCCGGTTGCTGACCGTCCAGCGTCCCGGCTGCTCGGTCAGAGTGCACGGCGGGCTCATCCAGTTCAACGGCTTGTAGGCACCGCCATCGGCGTGCACACTCACCGATCCGTCCGCCTTGACCAGCAGCAGCCGCGGCGCCATCGGCAGGTGGGCGGTCAGCCGGCCCAGGTAGTCCACCTGGCAGCGGGCGATCACGAGGCGCACGGTGGACCAGCGTAGAGGGCCGCGCCAGGGCCGGGCAGGATCGGGGTGTGCAGACCCTGGGGAGCCGTCAGGTGTACGAGAACGCCTGGATGTCGGTGCGGGAGGACGATGTCCAGCGCTCCGACGGCTCGCCGGGTATCTACGGCGTGGTCGACAAGCCGGACTACGCCTTGATCATTCCGATGGACGGTGACCGGGTGCACCTGGTCGAGCAGTACCGCTACCCGGTGCGGGCGCGGCGCTGGGAGTTCCCGCAGGGCACCGCCCCGGACCGGGCCGACGCCGACCCGGTCGCGCTGGCTGCCCGGGAGCTGCGCGAGGAGACCGGGCTCGTCGCGGGCCGGCTACGGCTGCTCGGGATGCTCGACGTGGCACCGGGGATGTCGGCACAGCGCGGCCGGGTGTTCCTGGCCACCGACCTGGTCGCCGGGCGACCAGAGCGCGAGCACACCGAACAGGACATGCGCTCGGCCTGGTTCAGCCGGGCAGATCTCGACATGATGGTGCGCTGCGGTGAGCTGTGCGACGCTCAGTCACTGGCCGCCTACGCCCTGCTCCTGCTGTACGAGCGCTCGTGAGCGCGGATTCGTGTGGTAGCAAGAAATGCCACTCACAGCAGCTCAGTCAGGCCAGGCCGGCTGGCGCTTCTCCAGGAAGGCGGCCATGCCCTCCTTGGCACCGGCGAGCTGCGAGGCCGAAGCCATCACTTCGAGCGCGATGGCGTAGGCGTCTGCCTCGAGCCGGTCCAGCTGCGCGTAGAGGGTCCGCTTGCCCAGCGCCTTGCTGGCCCGGCTGCCCCGGGTAGCACGGGCGAGCAGGTGGTCCACCGCGGCGTCCAGCTCGGCATCCGGGACGGCGCGGTTGACCAGCCCCCATTCCGCGGCGGTGCGAGCGTCGACCACGTCCCCGGTCAGCGCCATCTCCATCAGCCGCTTGCGCCCGACCGACCGGGCCACCGGCACCGCGGGCGTGTGGCAGAACCAGCCGCCCTTACCGCCGGGCAGCGCGAAACCCGCCGACTCGGCCGCCACCGCAAGATCGCAGGACGCCACCAGCTGGCAGCCCGCCGCAGTGGCCAGCGCGTGCACCCGGGCGACGACAACCTGTGGAACCGACTGGATGGTGCGCATCACCTCGGTGCACAGCGTCAGCAGCTCCGCGACCCCGGCGAGGTCACGCGATGCCACATCGGCGAAATCGTGACCCGCCGAGAACACCTTGCCCTCGGCGCCGAGCACAATGCCGGTGGCGTCTGACCGCCCCGCGTCCCTGAACGCCTCACGCAGCTCAACAAGATGGTCGGCGGACAGCGCGTTACGCCGCTCCGGACGATTCATCGTGATCCGAACCGTGTCCCCATCCCGCTCGACCCTCAACGGCATACCCAAACGCTACGCACTTGGCGTCGTGAACTCGACGTCACCGACGTTCCCGGCGCCAGAAACGTCCGTGACGTCGAGTTCACGGGGCCGCCCGCACGCGGTCACCGGCGGGGGGATCATCGCGATTGGCTCGGACGGCTGGCTCGCCAGATCTCCCGCAGGTAGCTATAATTCTGCACATGAAGACTCTGTCCCTCGCCGAGGCCCGGCAACACTTCTCCGAGGTCGTCAACGACGTCGAGGCGCACCACGATCACGTGATGGTCACCAAGAACGGCAAGCCCGCCGCCATGATCGTGTCGGTCTATGAGTGGGAGCAGATGGAGGACACGATCTTCTGGCTCTCGCGGCCCGGCATCCACGAGGATCTCGCCGAGGCTGACGCCGCGATCGCCCGCGGCGACACCGTTCCCGCAGAAGTAGTCTTGGAAGAGGCGCGCAGGCGCGTCGCCGAGGAGGAAGCTGCCGAGCGTGAGCGTAGGGCTGGGTGACCTACCGCGTAGTTGTCACAGGCCCCGCGGAACGCGGCTTAAACCGCCTGCCCGCCAAGGTCCATTTGGCGATCGCCGAGTTCATCAACGGTCCGCTGGCGAAGAATCCGCACCGTGTCGGCAAGATGCTCCGTGACGATCCGGGCAAGCGGTACACGGCTCAGGTCGGCGTGTACCGGATCATCTACAAGATCGATGATGCGATGTTGGGGATCAGCGTGGTGCGAATCGGTCACCGGTCGGATATTTACCGGCTCTGACATTCGCCGCGGGGGCGGATCAGGTCCACGATCTGGTCCATGATGTCGGTGAGTGCGAAATCCTTCGGGGTGAAGACCTTCGCCACCCCGTGAGCGCGCAGCACTTCGGCGTCTTCTGGGGGGATGATCCCGCCGACCACTACTGGAATGTCCGTGGCGCCCGCCGCGCGCAACCCCTCGACCACCGCAGGCACGACCTCCAGGTGCGAACCGGAGAGCACCGACAGCCCCACCACGTGCACGTCCTCGGCCACCGCGGCCGCGACGATCTGCGCCGGGGTCAGCCGGATGCCCTGGTAGATCACCTCGAAACCGACGTCACGAGCCCGGACCGCCACCTGCTCGGCACCGTTGGAGTGCCCGTCCAGGCCGGGCTTGCCGACCAGCATCCGCAGCCGCCCGCCCAACTCCTCACCAGCGGAACGCACCCGGTCCCGCACCCGCGCTATCGCATCGCCAGCCTCGCCTGCCGCGCGCGCCCCGGCGATCCCGGTCGGCGCCCGGTACTCGCCGAACACTGCGCGAAGCGCCCCGGCCCACTCCCCGGTCGTGACGCCCACCCGAGCACAGGCCATCGACGGCTCGACCAGGTTGACGTCGGTCTTGGCGGCTTCGGTCAACCCGCGCAGCGCCTGGTCCACCGCAGTCTGATCCCGGCCGGCCCGCCAGGCCTGGACCGCTTCGATCAGCTGCACCTCGGTCGCCGGGTCAACGGTCTCGATAGCCCCGGCCCCGTCGGCTTGCAGCGGGCTGGGGTCGGTCTCGGTGAACCGGTTGACCCCGACGACCACGTCCTCGCCGTCCTCGATCCGCCGGCGCCGCGCCGCCAGCGACGACACCAGCTGCGACTTCATATATCCGGACTCTACGGCGGCAATGGCCCCGCCCATGCCCTGCACGCGATCGATCTCCGCCCGGGCACCCTCGGCGATCTCAGCGACCCGCGCCTCGACCACTCGGGAGCCGTCGAACAGGTCCTCGTAGTCCAGCAGATCGGTCTCATAGGCCAGCACCTGCTGCATCCGCAGCGCCCACTGCTGGTCCCAGGTCCGGGGCAGGCCCAGCGCCTCGTTCCACGCGGGCAGCTGCACCGCGCGAGCCCGCGCGTCCCGGGACAGCGTCACGGCGAGCATCTCCAGCACGATGCGCTGGACGTTGTTCTCCGGCTGCGACTCGGTGAGGCCCAGCGAGTTGACCTGCACGCCGTACCGGAAACGACGTAGCTTCGGATCCGCCACGCCGTAGCGGTCCCGGCAGGTCTCGTCCCACAGTCGCCCGAAGGCCCGCAGCTTGCACATCTCCTCGACGAAACGCACCCCGGCGTTGACGAAGAACGACATCCGCCCGACGACGGTGGCGAAGTCTTCCGGTGCGACCTGCCCGCAGTCGCGCACCGAGTCCAGCACGGCGATCGCCGTGCACATGGCGTAGGCGACCTCCTGCACCGGGGTCGCGCCGGCCTCCTGCAGGTGGTAGCTGCAGATGTTGATCGGGTTCCACTTCGGGATGTGGTTGACCGTGTAGGCCACCGTGTCGGTGATCAACCGCAGGCTCGGACGCGGCGGGAAGACGTAGGTCCCTCGGGACAGGTACTCCTTGATGATGTCGTTCTGCGTGGTGCCCGACAGCTGCGCCAGGTCCGCCCCGCGCTCGCCGGCGACCGACGCGTAGAGCCCCAGCAGCCACATGGCGGTGGCGTTGATCGTCATCGAGGTGTTGGCCTGCGCCATCGGGATGCCGTCGAACAGCGCGCGCATGTCACCGATGTGGCTGATCGGTACGCCGACCTTGCCGACTTCGCCGCGAGCCAGCTCGTGATCGGGGTCGTAGCCGGTCTGGGTGGGCAGGTCGAAGGCCACCGACAACCCCGTCTGGCCCTTGGCAAGATTGCGCCGGTACAGCACATTGGATTTCTGCGCCGACGAGTGCCCTGCATACGTGCGCATCAACCACGGCCGGTCCCGTTCGCGATCGCTCGGATAGGGCATAGGGCACCTCCGGCCGCTCTCCATCGTTGAGACTACTGGTCAGTAACGGATGGCTGAAAGGGCACCGTGGTGGACAGCACGATGATGGACGTTCCGCTCACCGTGGGCATGATCATGCGCCACGGCACCACCGTGCACGGTGACAGCGAGGTCGTCACCTGGACCGGCGACGGTGCGCGCCGCGCGAGCTACGCCGAGGTGGGACGGCGCGCTGCGCAGCTGGCCGGGGCGCTGCGCGGCCTGGGCGTCACCGGCGACCAGCGGGTGGCCACCTTCCAGTGGAACAACCAGGAGCACCTGGAGGCCTACCTCGCGATCCCGTCGATGGGCGCGGTGGTGCACACCCTCAACTTGCGGTTGGCACCCGACCAGGTGTCCTGGATCGCCAACCACGCGCAGGACGACGTGGTGATCGTGGACGGCTCGCTGGTACCGCTGCTGGCCCGGGCGCTGCCGGAGATGAAGACGGTGCGCCACGTCATCATCATCGGCCCAGCCGATACCTCCGCACTGGGCGGCGCTGGCAAGGAGCTGCACTCCTACCACGAACTGCTGTCCGCCCAACCTGAGCACTTCGACTGGCCCTCGGACATCGATGAGCGCTCCGCGGCCGCGATGTGCTACACGAGTGGCACCACGGGTAGCCCCAAAGGCGTGGCCTACAGCCATCGCTCGGCTTACCTGCACTCGATGTGCGCGTGCGCCGGCGAGGCCGCCGCGCTGACCCCGGCCGACCGGATCTTGCCGGTGGTGCCGATGTTTCACGCCAACGCATGGGGGCTGCCCTACGCGGCGCTGATGTCCGGCGCCAGCACGATCATGCCCGACCGCTTCCTGGCGGCCGAGCCGCTGGTCAGGCTGATCGCGGCGGAGCGACCTACGATCTCCGGCGCAGTGCCGACGATCTGGGGCGATGTGCTGCGTCACTTGCGCAAGCACGGTGGCGACGTGTCCTCGATCCGCCGGGTGCTCTGCGGCGGCTCCGCCGTGCCGCTGGCGCTGTTGAAGGCGTTCTCGCAGGAGCTGGGCATTGAGATCCTTCAGGCCTGGGGGATGACCGAGACCTCGCCGATCGCCTCAGTCGCCACCCCGCCGGTCGGTGTGGAGGGCGACGAGTCCTGGCGCTACCGGGCCAGCGCGGGGCGGCTCGTAGCCGGCGTCGAGGGTCGCATCGTCGGCGACGATGACGTTGTGCTACCCAGTGATGGGGAGGCGGTCGGCGAGATCCAGGTCCGCGGTCCGTGGGTCACCGCGCGTTATTACGGGGACAGCGCTGACCCGGCACGATTCCATGATGGCTGGCTGCGTACCGGCGATGTCGGCACCATCGACGAGCTGGGCTTCATCACCATCAATGACCGCGCCAAGGATGTGATCAAATCCGGCGGCGAGTGGATCTCCTCCGTGCAGCTGGAGAACGCGCTGATGGCCCACCCGAAGGTGCTGGAGGCCGCCGTGGTCGCCATCCCTGACGACAAGTGGGTGGAGCGGCCGCTGGCTACCGTGGTCATCGCGGCAGGTGAGCAGGTCAGCGCTGCCGAGCTGCGCGATCATCTCGGTGCCTCGGTGCCGGCCTGGCAGCTACCCGAGCGCTGGTCGTTCCTCGACGAGATACCCAAGACCTCGGTGGGCAAGTTCGACAAGAAGCTCATCCGCCACCGCTACGCCACCGGCGCCCTCGACGTCGTCGAGTCGCTCCGGTCCTAAGACCGCCATTCGGAGCCGTAGCGGTGCTAAGTGAGCACAGCTAGAGACTGATGCGGTCCGGCGACGGGCCTTGAGCGCCCGTCCGCAAGTGTCCACCCACCAGGGCGCCGCGTAGCATGGCGCGCGCACCCTCACCGAGTGCAGCGCCCCGGGGTAGCTCCCCGGGGCATCGGTGAGGCGGCCCCACTCGGTGAATGAAGTTGGTGCAGCCATGGACGCAGACGACGACGCGCGCACGATCGGCCGGCGGGTGCGCCAGACCCGCTACGCGCGGGACAAGTCGCTGGTGGAGATCGCCGGGCTGGCCGGGATCTCCAAGTCGCACCTATCCCGTATCGAGCGCGGAGAGCGCGCGCTGGACAGCCGCGCGCAGACCGTGGCCCTGGCCAACGCGCTCCAGATCGCACCCTCTGACCTGACCAGGCTGCCGATTCCGGCGCCGGGCAACGGGATCGCTGAGACCGCCGTGGGTGCGGTGCGCCAGGCGCTGACGGCGGTAAGCCGCAACCGGCCGGGCGGACAGGTGATCGGTGTGGATGCGTTGCGGATCCGGGTGCGGCAGCTGCTCACCTCCGCCCGTCAGTGCCGACAGGCTGAGGTCGGCGCCGCGCTGCCCGCGCTGATCCGGGACCTGCACACCTCGATCGCGGCCGGGCGCGACGTCGCCGAGCTGCTCGGCCTTGCGGTTGTGCTGCACACGCAGGGCAGCCACGCATGGTTGCGGGTCATGGGTGCCGGGCTGGACCTGCGCTCACTGGCCGCGCTGGTGGCCCGCCAGGCCGCGCAGCTGCGCGACGACCCGACCACGATGGGCCTCGCCGTGTGGGGTGACGGGCTGGTGATGCTCGCGACGGGTGATTTCGATCTGGCCCGCGCCGAGCTGGACGCGGCGACCGTGCCGACGAACACCCCGGAGTCGATGCAGCTGGCGGGCATGCTCGCGCTGTGCCGGTCACTCGTCGCCGCGGCGGATAAGCGACCGGCAGACGTAGACGCGGCCCTCGACTATGCCGCCGAGCTGGCGCAGCACACGGGAGAGGGCAACGCCTACTGGCTGGGGTTCGGGCCGACGAATGTGGCGCTGTGGCGCATGGCCGCGGTCCTGGAGGCCGGGGATCATGAGCGGGCCGCCACCATCGCGGAAGGCCTGAACCCGCAGGTGCACCCCAATCGGTCCCGTCAGGCTGCGTACTGGATCGACTATGGCCGTTCGCTGGCGCGACTTCGGGGACGCCACAACGACGCCGTGATGGCGTTGCGCCGCGCCGAAGTGCTCTCTCCGCTGCACACGCTGCGCAACCCGTTCATCCGCGACACCATCGCTGAGCTGCTGGCGCGTGCGCGCCGGGACGCGGTCGGCCGGGAACTGCGGGGGATGGCGTACCGCGCGGGTCTGCCGGTGTAGCCCGTCCGGGTGGCTTCCCCGCCCAGGGAAGCCGTTGGCTTGATCGCGTGCACGGTCTCAACCGTGACCGACGTTTCGATAACTCAGCCGACCGAGGCCCAAATCGCCAACGCTGTTGGCGATTTTCGGCACGCGCGTGCCGAATCCGGGGGCGGCAACCGCAGGGTGCTGCACGCATCGTGCTCGTGTGCCGGGGTCGCCAACGGGTTCGCCAACCTGGTGGTGTCCAAGCGGGACGGGTGCATCGTGCTGGACCCGCACGCCACCGGCTCGTGTGTGCTGACCCTGGATGAGGCGCAGGCCTGCGCGCTGCGGGATGCGCTGACGGGGTGGCTGGGGTGAGCGGCCGCGCGGTGACTGTGGCCGGCGGGCCGGACGGCTTCGCGATCCACCTCACCGACGGCGGCCCGACGGTGGCGGACTTCGAGCCCGAGGCGGACCCGGCGCGCGCGATCCTGCCCGCGGGGGTGTCGCATCTGCTGGCAGCCGATGATGCGCTGATCCCGGGCCGCTTCGGTGTGCACATCACGCTGTGCGGCTTGCAGGTGCGCCGCCCGGGTGTCAACGCGGGCGAGGACGGCCCGGACCGCTACTGCCCGGCGTGCGTGGCCGAGGCCGGTCGGTGGGTCGCCGAGTGAGCCGAAAGTCCGCAGCGATGCTGCGCACTTTGGCCTCTGAGTCGTAGGTCTGGAAGCCGACCAAGATCCGAAATCCCGAACGGCCCGTTCGGCTTTCGCCTTCGAGTCGTAGGAACGCACCAGGATCCGCGCCGTGCAACGGATCGGTGAGCTACTCGGAGCAGCGAAACCGGGTAGGCCGAAAACCTTGCGAAACAACAATATTAGCGAAGACCAAGGTTTAAGCCAGTCCGAGATGGACCGAAGGAGCCATGCGCGTCTGCTCGCGCAATACCCGGCCGCCGCTGGCCGACGTGGTGGCCCACCACCTCGACACCCGGGATATCAGCAAACTGTCGACACGTGTCGACAGTTTGAGTGGCGACCTCGGCAGCAACGTCCTGTTTTCATTACGTAATGAAAACAGGACGTTCGCGGCGCGCCGGCGGATCTCGGCGCACCGGTCGGCCATTTCGGCTTGAGAACGTCGTGTTTTCGCTACGTAGTGATTTCCCGACGTTTCGGGTCGCCCCGGCTTGCCTTGACCTAAAAAGCGATCCGGCGCGCTCGATCGCAACCGCGGCGCTCAGCGTCCGGGTCCGCCGGTGTGCTGCCGGCGGGCCCATTTGACCGCCCCCACAGCCAGACCCTCGTACATCAGGTCATCGGACCGCCCTGCTCCACTCCAGCGTCGCTGAGTGCGTCGAGCTGGTGGAGGGTCGCGGCGTGCTGTAGCGCGCGGCGCAGGTCGTCACGGCTGCCTAGGGCCATCTCCCCGATGCTGAGCGTGAAGTCGGCGAGCATGCCGCAGACCACGCTCATTTTGCGGATGTCGCGCCCGGTGCGGGCGTAGAGCAGCTGCCCGGCCCGGTCGGAGTCGCTGTCCATCACGGCGAGCAGCAGGTCGAACAGGAACGGGTCACCGTCGGGGACGAGGCGCCCTGCGGCGGGTGTCACCGGTGGCCGCCGAAGACGAGCTGCACGTTGCCGCCGTGGGTGCGGACGGTCTTTCTGATCAGCTGGAGGATCGCGCCGTCGCCGGTGAACTCCAGCCTGATCGGACTGCCACCACCGGCCGCGCTCGTCACCCCGCGCGGCATGGCCAGGGCGTCGGGTGAGGGCAGTCCACCCGCGGTGGGGGTGAAGTCCATCGACACCGTCTGGGCCAGCCGTGACGCCGCGGAGGCCACCATGGCCTCGGATGCGCTGATGCCCTCGGCGAGGCCGGCGGCGGTGTCGCGGCCGATGCCCTCGAACAGCTTCGACGGCGAGGAGATCCCCAGGTACTCCAGCACCGGGCCGGGGACGAACGACTTGATGAAGTCGATGATCTTGCCCTTGAGCCAGCTGCCCATGGACTTGATACCGCCCCACAGGCCGTCGATGACCGACTGGCCGGCGTCCCACAGCAGGTTGCCGAGATGCCCGACCGCGTCGAGGACCCGGCCGGGCAGGCCGGTCACCCAGCTGAGCAGCTCGTCGCCCTTGCGCACCGCCGCGTCTTTCATGCGGCCGAAGAAGTCGGCCGCCTTGCCGGGTAGCGCACCGAGCCCGTCGACGAACCGCAGCACCGCGTCGACCTTCTCACCGACCCACCCCGTGATCCGGTCCCAGATGTCGGAGACGAACCCCCAGACGGCGTTCCACGCGTCGATGGAGACCCGCTTGACGGTGTCCCAGTTGTAGATGATCAGTGCGACCAGGCCGATGATCAGGCCGACCGCGAGACCGATCGGCCCGGTCGCCGCGGCCCACATCGCTCGCAGTGCCCCGCCGGTGAGCAGCGAGCTCACGCCGAGACCGTTGGCCGCCACCGCCATGATGCCCACCTGGCTGCCGAACTCCAGCGCACTGCCGCCGAACGCGCTCACCGCGGTGGCGACGTCGCCCAGCGGGCCCTCGGCGGTGACCAGCGACGCCGTCCACAGCTCGACGCTGCGCTGCATACCGGTGATCTTGGTTTGGGCGTTGTCGTTGAGGACCTCACCCTGGCGTTCCATCGCGCCGGTGACGTCGTCGAGCTTGGCGCCGAGTGGATCGAGCGCGAACACCGCGTCCTTGCCCATGTCCAGCCACTTCGTCCCGAACAGGGCGACGCCCAGCTCACCCTGCTTGACGGGGTCCTTGATCCCCTCAAGAGACTTAATGATCTTCGATGTGGCCTCGGCGGCGGCCGGGCCACCACCGGCGATCTTGGCGCGCATGTCCTCGGCGTTGAGGCCGATGCCCCGCAGGGCGTCGGTGACCTTGGTGCCGCCCTCGGTCATGATGTCGCCGAACTCCCGGAAGGTTTCGGCAGCCAGGTCGGTGTTGCGCGCCCCGGCCTGCACCGCGGCGACGATCGCGCCCATCGCCTGCGGCCCGGTCAGTCCCAGCTCGCGGAAGTCGGCGCCGTACTCCTCGATGGTGTCGAGCAGCTCACCCTTCATGTCCGCGCTGACCTTCGACTGGGCCGCGGCGATGATGTCGAACGCGGCCGTGGCGTCGGGCGCGAGCTGGTTGCGCATCAGCTGACCCACACCGCGGGTGACCCGGGTGACGTCCTCGCCCATGATCGACGCGAGGTCCAGGGCCTTGGCGCCCATCCCAGTCAGCACCTCGTCCGAGAACGAGCCCAGATCACCGATGTTGGTCTGGATCCCGGAAAGCGCCGAGTTGACCTCCTCCAGCGAGGAACCGTAGGCGTCGCTGTACAGGTCCCCGGCGATCTGCCCGGCCCGCGCGGACTCTGCGGCGGTCAGGTCCAGCGAGGCCGCCATCTTGTCGTTGGCCGCCTCGAACTCCATGTTCTTGGCGAGCCCCGCGGCGAACACACCACCCGCGGCGACACCCGCGGCACCGGCCACCTTGGCCGCACCCTTGGCGAAGCTCGCCACCTTCGACTCGGCCTGCCCCAGGCCGCTGTCAAGCTCGGCGTCATCCACACCGAGCTTGACGGTCAGGTCCGCGAGGTTGCCCACCCCGGAAGGCTACTGCGCGTGACCGACCCGGACCGTCATCGGCACAGACCCAGCTCACGCAGCCGCCGCCAGTCCGCACACGGCCACCCGTTGGCACCGTAGGTGCGGGTTGCGACACCGTTTCCCCGCGCCCAGGCCGCCGCTGCGGCGCGGCGGCGGTTACCCGGGGATGCCGGGACCCCGCGGCGCTCCGAAGGCGGCAGCCGCCATCCGTGACCGTTCATGTACCGGCGGTAGCCGGTCTGGTCGTGCCACACCGGGTGGCCGGCGTCGAGCAGCTCGGCCGGGACGTCGACGGCGAGCTCGGCCACCGCGGCCCGGGACTGCTTGCGCCTCACGGCAGCGCGCGCAGCCCGTACACGCCACGCACACCGGCCCGGCGCTGCGGGCGGGCCCCGGACTGCCGGTCACCGTCCTCACCGGAGGGCAGCCGCAACGCGGCCAGCACCCGGGCCAGCGCGATCCGCTGCTGACGGGCCTCCACCGCGGCCGGGTGCGCCTTGGTGCCTTGCGGGCTGTCCACGATCGGACCCTCGCGCCGGACCAGACGGTCCAGCTCCTCGAGCAGATCCACCGTGCGCACCGCCTCACGCAGCAACGCCAGCTCGTGCTCGTCGAGGTCGTAGTGATCCACCACCGAGCACCACAGCCGCTTGCCCGCGGCCCGGGTACCGGTCGGCGGTTTCGGGTCGGCCATCGCGATTCCCTCACTCTCGGTGACCAGGGTGGTTCGTTTCAGGGCCGCGGACCAAGCAGAGCCCTCCCCCGCGTTCCGGACCCCCAGTCCGGGAGGGGTCACCCCCCACCCTCTGGTCACTCTCGGTTACAGCTCGTCCTGTCGTGTTGTTGCCTGCGTGCCGGGTGGACCCGTTGAGCACCCAGCACGACTGGCGTCGACTCGATCTCCGGCGCCCGAGCGCGGCGAGCCACACTGGGCGATTGTGGCTCGCCGCGCTCGGTTGCGGCGCTGGTCGGGTCTCTGCGCGGAGGTAAGCACGCTCACCGACCATGGCTCTCGAATCCCCGTGGTCAGGGTTGGGTCGGGGCCGAGCGACTTTGACGCCGGGTACGGGTCGGTGCCGGGGGGTCAGCGGGGGTGTCGGGGTGGGAGCTCGGGGGTAGCTGGGGTCGGGGGGTCAGCCGGGGTCCTGTTTGGCCTTGTGCGCCGTGAACTCGCCCGTCGCCTGCTTCAGGGCCTCCTGGTAGGCGTGTTGCTCGGCTGCGGGCATGGCGTTGCGTAGGAAGTCGACGAAGTGCTCGGCGCGCAGCTCCGGCCGGTACGGGCCGTCTGGCGCGTCGTGGCCGGTGAGGTTGCGGTACTCGCCGCGAAGCGCCGCCCACCGCCCGCGGGTACGGGCGGCGGTGAGCCGGTAGCGCACCCAGCTGTCGATCACTGCCTCGCCGCTGCCGATGGCGCCGATGGCGGCCTTGCGGGCGGTGTCGACCTCGCTACCCAGCTCACGCCTCATCGTGCCGAACCGTCTCAGCACCTCCTTGTGCGTCAGCCGGGCGGACTCGGCGGCCTGGGCGGCCAGCTGCTCGGCTTCGGTACGGGCCGCCTCGGCGACCTTGCGGTGCTCGGTCTGGTGCTGGTCACGCTCGGTGGCCTTCGCGCCGATGGCGTCGATCTCGGTCAGCAGGTCGGCGATGGTGTCGGTCATCGGTCCTGGTCTCCTCTGGGGTCGTCGACTTCGACTTCGATCTCCTCGACACCGAAGCTGGTAATGCGCTTGATGATCTTGGTGCGCTGGGGTGGCCGCTCCTCCACGGGTAACCGGATCTCGGTGCCGGCGGCCTCGTCGATCTGCACCTCGTCCTTGCTGCTGACGATGCGGCGTCTGTTCACCCGCTCCGGCGGGTAGAGCTGGCGGTACGGGCGCGGGTCGTAGCCGTACCCCCACGCATTCGGGTCGAGGTTGCCGCTCACCTGCGGTCTCCCTTCCCGGCGACCGGCTTGGGCTCGACCGGCTCGACCACGCCGACCGGGTGCCGGGTGGCGTTCTCGTCGACCTCGAAGCGACCCTGGCTGTCGGCCTTGGGCAGAGTGGCCAGCTTGGCCGTGATCGAGTCCCTGGTCCGGCGGTAGTGGGTCGCGACGTCGGGATCGTTGTCCGGCATGGTCTTCTCCTTCGGGGTTGCGTTGATCATCTCCGCTTGCGCAGCCAGTGCACCGGTCTGGTGCCGAGCTGCGCGAGGCGCTGGGCTTGGAGCTGCGCGAGCTGCGCGCGGTCTTGCTCGGTGAGCTTGGGTGCTGCCGCAGCGGGATCGCGGCGGGGCACGTACACGGCGGTCGGTGAGGTCATGGCTCACAGTCTGTGACCTTCAGGGTGCCATCAGTTGGGCCACCTGTTGGGCCTGTTGGGCCAGGGTCTGAGAGCTGGCCCGACTGGCCCGACTGTGGCCCAACAGGGTCGCAGGAGAAGCTCTCCTCACCCCGAAGGTTCCACCGAAGGTTCCGAAGGTTCCAGGTTCTGAGAGCTGGAACCTTCGGAACCTTCGGTGGAACCTTCGGGGTCGTCGTCGGGGTGGTCCCAGTACCACGGGCCGGTCGGTGTCGTCGATGCGTGGCCGGCCGGCTGCGGGGTCTCGCCGTCCAGGCACTCGTTCGCTCACTGGTGGTCCTCTCTGCGGTACCGCGGCGGGCTGGGGGTCGGTTCGAACTGCAGTGGGTTCTCGGCGGCGCACGTGCGGATGAAGGCGAGCGGTTTGGTCACCGTCTTGCCACTCATGAACCCGGTGATCGACTCGGCTAGGTCGCGCGGGTCGTAGGTCTTGTGCGGCTTGACGACGGCGAGGTGCTCGGCGACGACGGCGATGGCTTCGTCGAGCCACGCGGGTCGTGGCGCTCTGCCGTTGCGGCTCGGGTCGCTCGCACGCGCGGGCACGCGCGTGGGTGAGGGTTCTACTGAGGGTTCCTGAGGGTTCTGTGCGCCACCAGATGGCGCACGTTGCGGCCGAAAATGGCGCACGTTGACTCCCGAAGTGGCGCACGTTGACTCCGAACGTGCGCCATCTGGTGACGCACGTTCGTGCGCCATCTGTTGGCGCACGTTGAGCCGGTACACCGGCGTGCGCCCGGGCGCTGCGGGAGTGACGATCTCGACCAGGCCGCGACCGATCAGCGAGGCCATCACGCGGTCGACCGTGCGAGGGGCGCGGCCTAGCCGGCGGCTTATCTCTGGACGCCCGGGCCAGCACTGGCCGGTCTCGTCACGGGCCCACTCAGCCAGCGCCGCCAACGTCATGCGTTCCAACAGCGGCACGTGCTGCGTCTCGTCGAGCACCTCGGCGACCAGCTTGATGCCCATGGTCTACCCGCTGTCCGGGGCGGAACGTGCGAGCTCGGCAGCGGTGAGCGGCTGCACCTGCGGGTCGGCCGGATCGCGACGGCCATCGGGCAGCGGCTCACAACGCCACGACGCGACACGGCGGCGGCGCAGCTCGCGGGGAAGGTCGGTGTGGTGGCTACGATGAGCCGGTCGAGCAGCCGTGGCGGTGACCGACTCCCGAACCCCCGCACCAGATCCGGTGGTGCGGGGGTTCGTCATGCCGGGGTCGCCTCCCGGGCCAGTGCGGGCAGCAGTCCCCGGAGCTGCTCGATCTGCTCGGCGCTGAGCGGGGGTGCGCTGTCGACCTCGCGTTTGATGGCGGCCGCCAGTCGTGCGGCCTTGAGGTCGGTCTCGGCTTGGACGGTGGCGGGGTGGCCGGCGCCTCTGAATCGCGTGAGGCTTGCGACACGGGCGCGGTGGTGACGGATCGACACGGCGGGGCTCTCCCGGGAGACGACGAACGCGGAGCGGCACGCCACCTGTCGGAGGTGGGTGCGTCACTCGGTGATCTCGTTGCGAGAGCCCTCTCCCGGCCGCGTTGCGCGACCCGGTCTAAGTCCTTGCAGGACGTCGATTCGGCGTTACGCCTACTTCTGGCCTGGTCCACGCGTTGCGCGTTGACCCCTCCGGCCAGCCGGCGCCCCCTGGGGAGCTAGCTACGTCAGCGTTCAGCTATGCACCGAAGGATAGTGCTCGGCGCCGAAGGACCCCGTGATCGTTGATCCCGTCGGCGTGTCGGCGGATCAGCGCCGCCACTGGATCGTCACGCGCTGGTCGACGTCACCGGGCGCCTTGCGGATCACGATCCGCTCGAACAGCAGCCGCAGCACTTGCCGCTTCGCCGAGGTCGGCGCCCGGTCCCAGCGGGTGGTCACATCCTCGCCGGGGTCACCGGCCAGCAACCCGGCCAGCGCCGGGGGGGTGATCGCTGACTCGATGCGGCGCGCCACGTCGGTGAGTCTGGTGTTCAGCTTGCCGACCACTTTGGCCGCGAACGCCCGGTCGATGCGGCCCTGCGCGGCGTCGTCGGCGTAGCCGTCCAGCTCAGCGCGCAGCGCGGCCTGTTCGGCTCGCAGCGCCACCAGGGCGGCCTCGTCGGCGCCGTCGGGCAGGTGTGGGTAGGCGTCGGGCCTCGACAGCCGCTCGATCACCAGCCCGGTGAGGTAGTCGTCGAGCTCGGACCGCTCGATCCAGCAGTGCCCATGGTCGCGGCACTGGTACACGGTGCGGCGCTCGCCCCGGTAGACCACGGCCATCCAGCCCCCGCACAGCTCGCAGGAGGCGATGCAGGAGGCCAGCCACTTCGCCCGACCCGGCCGGGTCGTGGTGCGCTTGGGGTCGGTGAGGATCCGGCGCGCACCGTAGAACACGGCCGGGTCCACGATCGGATCCCAGATGCCCTGCGTGGTGTGGCCGTTGTGACCGCGCAAACCGATGTAGCCCTGATTCAGCGCGGTGCGGCGCACCGTGAGCATGGACCACTTCGCGCCCCGCGGCGAGGCGATCCCGGCGTCATTGAGCCGCCGCGCGATCGACTTCAACGACTCGCCCCGATGCACGCTCTCGATGATGTCGACCACCACCGGCGCGTTCTCGGGATGCGGGCGTTGCTCGATCAGTGCCCGGGTCTTCGGGTCGTACACCCGTTCGTAGCCGAACAGCACCGGCCCGGACGGGCGGCCCGCCTCGGCGCTGGCATCGGCGTCGCGCTTGACCCGCTGGCTGGTCTCCTCGCTGGCGAACGCGTTGGCGATGCCATCGGTGGCCAGCGTCTTCCAGTGCTTCGGTTTCGTCAGGTCATACAGTTCGTCATCGGCGGTGACGTAGATACGGATACCGGCCCGGCGGCACTCGGCCAGCAGCGGTATCCACTCCTCGGGGTCGCGGGATGCCCGGGAGGTCTCCCAGATCACCAGCACGTCGAACGCGCGGGCCTTGACGGCGTCGAGGACGTGCTGCCAGTTCTCCCGGGCGCGGGTGGCGAACCTCGACGCCGACCGGCCGGGGTCGGCGTAGCGCTCGGTGACCGTCCACCCGCGCTGCGCGCATGCCTTCTCGTTAGCGGCGAGCTGCTGGTCGACCGACCGCTCCCGGTCGGCCTTGTCCCGGTCGGTGTTGACGCGCGACACCCGGCCGTAGAGGGCGGCGCTGCTGTGGTGTTCGGTATCCATGGCGAGCACTGTAGCTCACTAGCGAACGCACGCCAGCCGAATCGCGGTCCCTCAACGTTCGGGTGGGGCGGTGACGCGCTGGATGTCGGCGCCCAGCATCGTCAGGTTCTCCACGAAGCGGGGGTAGCCGCGGTCGATGTGGAAGACGTCCCAGACGTCGGTGGTTCCGTCCGCGCACAAGCCGGCGAGCACCAGGCCGGCGCCGGCCCGGATGTCTGAGGCCCACACCGGAGCGCTGGAGAGGCGCGCGATGCCCCGGACGACCGCGTGATGACCGTCGGTGCGCGCATCAGCACCCAGCCGGATCATCTCCTCGACGAACCGGAACCGGGCCTCGAACACATTCTCGGTGATCATCGAGGTGCCCTCGGAGATGGCCGACAAAGCGATCGCCATCGGCTGCAGGTCGGTGGCAAAGCCCGGATAGGGCAGCGTCACGAAGTCCACCGAGGTAGGCCGGTCGGGCATCACCACCCGGAAGCCGTCGCCGTCGCCGGTCACCTCGGCACCGGCCAGCCGCAGCTTCTCCAGTACCAGGTCCAGGTGGTGCGGGTCGACCCCGCGCACCGTCACATCACCACGGGTCACCGCGGCAGCGAAGGCCCAGGTGGCGCCGACGATGCGGTCGCCGATCACCCGGTGCTCGGTGGGGCGCAGCGCGTCGGTCCCCTCGACGGTGAGCGTGGAGGTGCCGGCCCCGGAGATCTTGGCACCCATCTGCAGCAGCATCACGCAGAGGTCCACGATCTCCGGTTCGCGCGCCGCGTTGTCGATGACCGTGGTGCCCTCCGCGAGTACCGCGGCCATCAGGATGTTCTCGGTGGCCCCCACGCTCGGGAAGTCCAGCCAGATCTGCGCCCCGTGCAGTCCTTCGGCCTCGGCCACCACGCAACCGTGCTCGATCTCGCTGCGCGCGCCCAGCTTGCGAAGCCCGTTCTGGTGCATGTCCAGGGGACGGGAGCCGATGGCGTCTCCCCCCGGCAGCGCGACCCTGGCCCGCCGGCAACGGCCCACCAGCGGCCCGAGCACGCACACCGAGGCCCGCAGCTTGCTCACCGATCCGTAATCGGCCTCATGCTTGGGCTCAGCCGGCGTGGTGATGCGTACTTCTGAGCCGGTGACATCCACGTCACAGCCCAGCCCACGCAGCACATCGGCCATCAACGGAACGTCCAGGATCTCCGGGCAGTTCGTGAGGGTCGTGGTGCCCTCGGCCAGCAACGCGGCTGCCATCAACTTCAGCACGCTGTTCTTCGCACCGACGACCTGCACCTCGCCGGTCAACCTGGCACCGCCACAGACCCTGAAGTGCTCGCTCACGGGGGTGCACGCTATCGGGTGTGCCCACACCTACCGTGCACCCCGTAGCCGGCACCCGTAGCGTGCACCCATGGCCGTGCACCTCACCAGGATCTACACCCGTACCGGCGACGACGGGACGAGCGGTCTCGGCGACTTCACCCGGGTGCCCAAGACCGACCCACGGCTGGTTGCCTACGCCGACGTGGACGAGGCCAACTGCGCGCTCGGCGTCGCCCTGGCGCTGGGATCGCTCCCGCAACGCCTGATCACGGTGCTGCGGCAGGTGCAGAATGACCTCTTCGACGTGGGCGCCGACCTGTGCACCCCCGTCGTCAGCGATCCGAAGTACCCTCCCCTGCGGATCGATGAGAGCTATGTCACCCGGCTGGAGAGCTGGTGTGACGAGTTCAATGCCCCGTTGCCGGCGCTGGACTCGTTCATCCTGCCCGGCGGCACCCCGGGGGCGGCCTTGCTGCATACCGCCCGGGTGGTCACCCGGCGGGCCGAGCGAAGCACGTGGGCGCTGCTGGCGGTCGATGCGCAGCGCTCCAACGCGCTCACCGCGCGCTACCTCAACCGGCTGTCGGATCTGCTGTTCATCCTGTGCCGGGTCGCCAACCCGGACGGTGACGTGCTCTGGAAACCCGGCGCCGTGCGCTCGTAGCTCAGGACGCCCACGGGTTGGTGCTGGGTGGGGCGGATTCCAGCCAGGACAGGAAACCGGTGAGGGTGTCCTGCCGCATAGCGAGTTCCAGCTCGTCGACGCCGGTGCGGCAGCGCAGGACGATCGATCCGCTGGGCATCGCGTAGCTCTCGGGCAATGTCGGACCACGACGTTCCACGATCTCCAGCTGGTCCCGGTCGAGTACCCGATCGGGTCCCGAGCGCAGGCTGGAGACCCGGAACCAGGCGAAAACGTCGCCCCGGTAGCGGCCCACCCCCTGGTGCCAGCCGCGGCCGGCATCATTCGGGTGAAAGCGCAGCGCGACGTCGATCCCACCTTGGCGGACCAGCCGGAGCCGTCGAAAGGCTAGCGTAGCGATGATCAACGCACCGCCCAGCAGGACGAACCCGACGATCTCCCCAATCCCCATCGCGGCCCGCTCCAGCGCCCGGAAAGTCCTTAGACGGCCTCACCGACCGCCTTGAGCCGGGCGGTAGCTCTGGCCCGGATGGACTCGGAGCCCTCGTCCGTGCCGGCCTGCGCCAGGGCATCTCTGGCGGCTTCCGGATCGATCTCGTCGGCGAGCTCGGCCGCCTCGGCCAGCACGCTCACCTTCTCTCCGGTGATCGACAAAAAGCCGCCGAAGACCGCTGCCGTCACGGTCTCGCCGTCGGTGGTGATGACCTTGACGATCCCGCCCTCGACGAGTTCGCCGAGCAGCGGCGTGTGCCCGGGCAGGACGCCCAGCTCACCCTCGGTGGTTTCGGCGAAAAGCGAGGTCGCGTTGCCCGCCCACACCTTGCGTTCCACCGCGACCAGCTCGACGGACATCTCAGCCACGCATGTCTCCTTGCCCTCTTGTTTACTCTCCGAAGTCCAACGATCAGCTCTTGGACAGCTGCTGGTACTTCGCCTCCAGGTCCTCCAGACCACCACACAGATAGAAAGCCTGCTCGGGCATGTGGTCGAAGTCACCCTTGCTGAGCTTGTCGAACGCTTCGACGGTCTCCTTCAGCGGCACCGTCGAGCCCTCCTGGCCGGTGAACTGCTCGGCCGAGTACATGTTCTGGCTCAGGAACCGCTCGATCCGCCGTGCTCTGTTGACCGTGACCTTGTCCTCTTCGGACAGCTCGTCGATGCCCAGGATGGCGATGATCTCCTGCAGGTCGTTGTACTTCTGCAGGATTCGCTTGACCTCCTGGGCCACCCGGTAATGTTCCTCGCCGACGTACTGGGGGTCGAGGATGGTGGACGACGAGGTCAGCGGGTCCACCGCGGGGAAGATGCCCTTGGAGAACACCCCACGGGACAGCTCCGTGGTGGCATCCAAGTGGGCGAAGGTGGTGGCCGGCGCCGGGTCGGTGTAATCGTCGGCGGGCACGTAGATCGCCTGCATCGAGGTGATCGAGCGACCCCGGGTCGAGGTGATGCGCTCCTGCAGCTCACCCATCTCGTCGGCCAGGGTCGGCTGGTAGCCCACCGCGGAGGGCAGCCGGCCCAGCAGCGTGGAGACCTCGGAGCCGGCCTGGGTGAACCGGAAGATGTTGTCGATGAACAGCAGCACGTCGGTGTTCATCTCGTCGCGGAAGTACTCCGCCATGGTCAGCGCCGACAGCGCGACCCGCATCCTGGTGCCCGGCGGCTCGTCCATCTGACCGAAGACCAGCGCGGTGTCCTTGAGGACGCCCGCCTCCTGCATCTCCAAGAAGAGGTCGTTGCCCTCCCGGGTGCGCTCGCCCACGCCGGCGAACACCGACGTGCCACCGAAGTTCCGGGCCACCCGGATGATCATCTCCTGGATGAGCACCGTCTTGCCCACCCCGGCACCACCGAACAGGCCGATCTTGCCGCCCTGCACGTACGGGGTAAGCAGGTCGATGACCTTCAACCCGGTCTCGAGCATCTCGGTCTTGCCCTCGAGCTGGTCGAACGGGGGCGGCTTGCGGTGGATCTCCCAGCGGTCACCGCTGAACTTCGTGTCCGGGGCGTCCAGGCACTGGCCCAGCATGTTGAACACATGGCCCTTGACCTGATCACCGACCGGTACCGAGATCGCCGACCCGGTGTCGGTCACCGGGGCGCCCCGGACCAGGCCGTCGGCCGGCTGCATGGCGATCGCGCGCACGGTGTTGTCCCCGAGGTGCTGGGCGATCTCCAGCGTCATCGTCTTGCGGATCGCTTCGAGCTCGACCTCCACGGTCAGCGCGTTGAACAGCGGCGGCACCTGGTCGGCCGGGAACTCCACGTCCACCACGGGTCCGGTCACCCGCACCACCCGGCCGATCCCGGCGCCAGTGATGGAGTCAGCGGTAGTCGACTTCTGCGCAGGGCCTGTCTGTGGGCTCATTTTAGTCATCACTCCCCACGGCGGACAGCGCCTCGGCGCCGCCGACGATCTCGCTGATCTCCTGGGTGATCAGGCCCTGACGGGCCCGGTTGGCCTCACGGGTGAGGTCCTGAATCAGCTCGGTGGCGTTGTCGGTGGCGGCCTTCATCGCCTGGCGGCGGGCGGCCTGTTCGGATGCCGCGGACTCCAGCAGCGCCGCGTAGATCCTGGTATTGATGTATTTCGGCAGTAGGTGACCGAGTAGCTCCTCGGCGTCCGGCTCGAACTCATACAGCGGTGATGGGCTGTCCGAGCGCGTCCGCTGCCCTTCCCGGGCAGAGTCTTCCTCGACGTACTCGACCTCCAGCGGCGCGATCCGGCGCGCTCGGGGCGTCTGGGTGAGCATCGATCGGAACTCGGTGTAGACGATGTGCAGTTCGTCGACGCCTGGTATCCCGTCCGGTCCGGGACCACCACCCTCGTCGTCGGCGCCGGACAGGAACGCCCGCACCAGCACGTCGCCTGCCGCTGCAGCGTCGCTGTAGGAGGGTTGCTCGGAGAAGCCGGTCCAGGACTGCTCGATCGGCCGCTCGCGAAAGGTGTAGTAGCTGACCGCCTTGCGACCGACCAGGTACAGCGTCACCGATTTTCCCTCGTCACGCAGCAGCGCGTGCAGCTCTTCGGCGGCCCGCAGCAGGTTGGCGTTGTAGCCACCGCACAGGCCCCGGTCGCTGGTCACCACCAGCATCGCCGCCCGGGTCGGGTTCTCCCGCTCGACCAGCAGCGGGCTGTCCAGGGTGCCGGCGGCACTCGCCAACGCGGAGAGCACCTTGGTGATCTCCTGCGCGTACGGCCGGGACGCCTCCACCCGGGCCTGGGCTCGGGCGATCCGCGAGGTGGCGATGAGTTCGCTCGCCTTGGTGATCTTCTTCGTGGACTGGACGGAACGGATCCGGCGACGGAGGACTCTCAGCTGCGCTGCCATCGTCGCGTCACTTCTTTGGGGCGCGTTTGGTGACCTTGACCGACTCGCGCTCGACCTCGTCGGCGTCCATCGCGTCGGCCTCAGCCTCGTTGCCCAGCGAGGAGCCATCTGCCGTGGTGAACTGCTTCTTGAACACCGTCACCGCGTCCACGATCTGCTGTTCGGTCTCGTCGCTGAACAGCTTGGTCTCCCGGATCGTGTCCAGGATGCCCTGGTGGTTCCTGCGGACATCGTCGAGGAAGCCCGACTCGAAGCGTCCGACGTCGGCCACTGCCACGTCGTCCAGGTGGCCGCGGGTGCCGAGGAAGATCGACACAACCTGCTCCTCGACCGGCATCGGCGCGTACTGTCCCTGCTTGAGCAGTTCGGTCAGCCGGGCACCGCGCTCCAGTTGGCGCCGCGACGTGGCGTCCAGGTTCTCCGCCCCGAACGCGGCGAACGCTTCCAGCTCGCGGTACTGCGATAGCTCCAGCCGCAACGTGCCGCCGACCGACTTCATCGCCTTGATCTGCGCGTTGCCGCCGACCCGGGACACCGACACGCCGACGTTGATCGCCGGCCGGACGCCCTGGTTGAACAGGTCGGACTCGAAGAAGCACTGACCGTCGGTGATGGAGATGACGTTGGTCGGAATGTAGGCCGAGATGTCGTTGGCCTTGGTCTCGATGATCGGCAGCCCGGTCAGCGAGCCCGCACCCAGCTCGTCGGAGAGTTTCGCGCAGCGCTCCAGCAGCCGCGAGTGCAGGTAGAACACGTCACCGGGGAACGCCTCCCGACCCGGCGGGCGGCGCAGCAGCAGCGAGATGGCGCGGTAGGCGTCAGCCTGCTTGGACAGGTCGTCGAAAACGATCAGCACGTGCTTGCCCTGGTACATCCAGTGCTGGGCGATCGACGAGCCGGTGTAGGGCGCGATCCACTTGTAGCCGGCCGAATCGGATGCCGGTGCCGCGACGATGGTGGTGTACTCCAGCGCGCCGGCATCCTCCAGCGTCTGGCGGACCGCTGCGATCGTGGTGCCCTTCTGACCGATCGCCACGTAGATGCAGCGCACCTGCTTGGCCGGGTCGCCGGTCGCCCAGTTCGCCTTCTGGTTGATGATGGTGTCGATGCACACCGCGGTCTTACCGGTCTTGCGGTCCCCGATGATGAGCTGGCGCTGGCCGCGACCGATCGGGGTCTGCGAGTCGATCGCCTTGATGCCTGTCTGCAGGGGCTCCTTCACCGGTTGCCGGTCGATCACCGAGGGCGCCTGCAGCTCCAGGACCCGCTGTTCGTCAGCGGCGATGTCGCCCAGACCGTCCAGCGGGAGGCCCAGCGGGTCCACCACCCGGCCGAGGAAGCTGTCCCCGACCGGCGCCGACAGGATCCTGCCGGTTCGCCTGACCTCCTGGCCCTGCTCGATGGCCGCGAAATTACCCAGGATGACCGCGCCGATCTCCCGCACTTCCAGGTTGAGCGCAACGCCCAACACGCCGCCGGGGAACTGCAGCAGCTCGTTGGTCATCACCGAGGGCAGGCCCTCGACCCGGGCGATGCCGTCACCGGCATAGGTGACGACGCCCACCTCCTCACGCGAGGTGTCGGTCGAGAAGGACGTGACGTAGTTCTCGATCGCACTGCGGATCTCGTCCGAGGAGATCGTCAGCTCCGCCATGACTATCGGCCCCTGCTCTCTTGTTCGTACCGTCTTTGTTTGTCACCGTCTTGATTGTTCATCATGCGGTCCGCCTCACCGGGACATCCACTGCCGTGCCTGGTCCAGCCGGGCGGTCACGCTGCCATCGATCACTTCGTCGCCCACCCGGATCACCAACCCACCGAGCAGTTCGGGGTCGAGGTCGACCTTGAGTGAGATCGGCCGCCGGTAGATCCGGTTGAGCACGTCGATCAGCCGCTGCTCCTGCTGCTGCGACAGCGGGCCCGCCGCGGTGACGTGGGCCACCGACCGTTCCCTGCGGCCCGCTGCCCGGTCCACCAGTACTTCGACGATCTCATCGATCCGGCGCCGCCGGGGTGCCCGAACCGCCTGCTCCAGGAGCCGGAGGGTCACCGGGCGGGTCCGATCGGCCAGCACCGTGTGCAGTAGCTCCAGCCGCCGCGCGGCGGGCACGCTCTCATCACCCAGCAGCGTCGCCAGGCGCGGTTGCGCGGCCAGGATGCGACCGAACCGGAACAGCTCGTCCTCGACATCCTCGAGACTGCCGTCGCGCTCGGCGAAGGCGAGCAGCGCCTGCCAGGCCAGCTCCTCGATGCCGTCGACCAAGTCCAGCGGCCGGGACCAGCGGGAGCCAACCACGTCGTTGAACGTCCGGAGGGTGATCCGGCTCACTTTGCCGCCGAACAGAGCCTCCACCATCTTGCGGCGGACCTGCTGGGGTGCCGCGGAGTCGGCGAGGTGGCGCCGGATCGCCGGCTGCTCGCCCAGCACCGCCGCGACGGCACCAAGATCGTCACCCACCCGGCTGCGGTCTTGGACACCGGCACCGGAGATCCGGTTCTCGAGCTGTTCGCGGGCCGCGGCCAAGGCCGCCCTGCTGGCCGGTTGCATCAGCGCTTCCGCCGCGCGCTGGGAATCGACGTGGCCCCGTCTGTGACGGTCTCGGGGGCCGCCATTGCGTGCAGCTCGTCGAGGAAGCGGTCCACCGTGCCGGCCCGCCTGGCCTCGTCGGCGACCGACTCACCGACGATGCGACCGGCCAGCGTCACGGCCAGCTTGCCCAGCTCGCCACGCAGCTCGCGGACGACCTGCGCACGCTGGTTGGCCAGCTGCTCCTCACCGCGCTGCCGGATCCGCGCGACCTCCTGCTCGGCCTGCTGACGCATCTCATCCTTGATCGCCTGGGCGTCGGCCCGAGCTGTCTCGCGGATCTTGGCTGCCTCGACGCGCGCCTCGGCAAGAGCCTCGGAGTAACGGGCCTGGGCCTCGGCCAGGCGGGTGCGGGCCTGCTGGCTCTCCTCGATCTGCCGGCGGACCATCTCCTGGCGCTCGTTCATCGCACGCTTGACCGGGGGCACCACGTAGCGCCAGACCACGCCGAGCACGATCAGAAAGATCACTAGCTCGACGAAGAACGTCGCGCCGGGGATGAGGAAGTTGTTGCCACCGGTCGGCGCCGCCAGATTGTGGGCGGCCAGGTTGTACGAACTCATGAATACCGTCCCTGCCAGATCATCTGAACAGATCAGCCGCCGGCAAGCGCGAAGACGAACACCGCCATGAAGGCGAGGTTGATGAAGTACATCGCCTCGACCAGGCCCACCGTGAGGAAGAAGATGGTGAACAGCCGACCCTGCGCTTCGGGCTGGCGGGCGACGCCCTGGATGGTCGCGCCACCGGCCAGACCGTCACCGATGGCGGCGCCGATGGCGCCACCGGCCAGTGCGATACCCCCGCCGATGAAGGCACCCGCGAGCTGGACGTTGCCCGTGGTGCCCCCCTGGGCAAGGAACAGTTCAGCAACACTCATCTCTTTACCCTCTTCTCCTCGAAGCCGCGGATATTCTTGAAAATGATTCACAGAGGCGAGCGGAGAACCGTTAGTGGGCCCCCTCCTCGTCCTGGCCGGCCGCGAATCCGAAGTAGAGGATCGTCAGCAGCGCGAAGATCAACGCTTGGAGCAGGCCGATGAACAGGTCGAACAACTTCCAGGCCGTGGTCGGCGCCCACAAGACAGCCGCCGGCAGCAGCGCGATGACACTGACCATCACGGTGCCCGCGAGGATGTTGCCGAACAGCCGCAGCGCGAGGGTGACTGGCTTGACCAGCTCCTCGATGATGTTGAGCGGAAGCAGGATCGGGTAGGGCTCGATGAAATGCCTGAAGTAGTGCTTGCCCTTGACCCGGATACCCGTCAGGTGCACAAGAATGATCACGAAGACGGCTAGCGCAAAGGTGAGGTTCACATCTGACGTCGGTGGCCGGACGTACGCTTCCCAGGCGTGCGGCAGGATCGCCATCCAGTTCGAGATCAGGATGAAGAAGAACAGGGCGATCGCCAGCGGCACGACGAAGGGTGCGGTGCGAATGCCGACATTGCTCTCCACCTGGCGCTCCACCTGGGTGGTCACCGTCTCGAAGGCCAGCTGCAGGCCGCTGGGCACCTTGGAGGTCGCCTTGGCCG
The DNA here is from genome assembly GCA_050700115.1 of Pseudonocardiaceae bacterium. Taxonomy (GTDB): domain Bacteria; phylum Actinomycetota; class Actinomycetes; order Mycobacteriales; family Pseudonocardiaceae. Next base: position 17,829 of record JBOHGG010000033.1, on the reverse strand, counting down.
CAAGGTAGAGGCCGACCGCGACGACGATCACCGCCGCGATCACCGTGGAGATCACGGTGTCAGCATTGATCGTCAGGCCGAACAGGTGCCACTCGAGATGTTCCCCGACCTGCACGCCGCCTTCCGAGGCCAGGACCCACTCGCTCATGCCGGGGCTCCTGGCTGATCTCCGGGCTTACCCCCGACTTCTGACCGTCGCAGTTCCTTGATCAGCGGAACCGACGCCATGAAGATCATCAATAGCTGAAGGGCGGCGAGCCCGGCGAACACTCCGAGGCCTTCGGGCTGCAGCGCCAGCGCCAAGCCGACCGCGAGCACGGTGATCAGGGAGAGCCGGGCGAGTACGGCCACGGCGAATCGCCGCTTGCTCGGGTCCCCACTGGCTGCGAAACGCGCCGCGGAACGCTGCACCAGCGCGGTGTTGAGCAGGCCCAGCCCGAGACCACCGCAGAAGAAAGCGGCCGCCAGCGGGTAACCCATCGGGGTCAGCACCACGAAGCTGGCGACACCGAGGCCTGCTGCGACGAGCGCAGCCCGGCGCAGGTTGACGGCTATTCTCGTCGTCGATGTGATCACGTCAGGGGTCACGAGGGCCCTCCGATGGGCTGATGCATGTCGACACCATAAGCGCGGCGCTTACTCCTTCAGGAACTTCGTGAACTTGGTATAGATATAGACACCGGCACCGACGATGCCGAGTGCCAAGCCAGCCAGGGTGAACGCTGGAAGAGTGTTCACTACCTCGTCGACCAACCATCCGAGGCCTAGCCCGACCAGGAGGATCGCTGCGGTCGCGGCCCCGAGGCCGAGTAATGTCGCGAGCTCCGGGCCGTTGCGTCGTTCCACGGCCACCTACCTCAGCGGGCGCATGGCGTCACCCGCCGCCATCGCTCAAAAGCACTCCTCGCAGTCCAGGGACAGCGCGCATGGCAAAAACATCATGATCATGAACGCTGTCGATGGGCCGGCCCGACCTCAAATCCCACGCCCAGGTGGGACGAACCAGACGCTATCACACGGCTGGTCGCGCCTGTGCTCGCCCCCACCTGCTTCTAGCTGCGCTTCTGCCGGCGTAGCGAAGTTCCGGCGTAGCGGAGGTGGAGAAGGCAGACCACCAGAATCAGCGCGCGGGTAACCGGGGAACCATCGAACCAAGCACGGCGATAAGCAGCCCGAGCGCGATCGCCCACACCACCACGTAAACGTCGAACACCGTCAGCGCAACGGCGCCGAAAGCGAGCAGGGCGGCCCAAAGGTAGATCAATAGCACCGCCCGGCGGTGTGAGTGCCCGATCTCGAGCAGCCGGTGGTGCAGGTGCAGCTTGTCGGCCGCGAAGGGGCTGCGGCCGGCGCGGGTGCGGCGCACCACCGCGAGCAGCAGGTCCAGCACCGGCACGAACAGCACCGCGGCCACCACCAGCAGCGGGGAGAACAGTGCCAGCACGTCGGTGGCGCCGTAGCTGCGGTGTTCGACCCGGCCGGACGCGCTGGTGGAGGCGGCGGCCAGCATCAGGCCGATAAGCATCGCCCCGGAATCCCCCATGAAGATCCGGGCCGGCTGGAAGTTGTGCGGCAGGAAGCCCAGGCAAGCGCCGGCGATCAGGGCAGCGATCAGCGTCGGCGGGTACGCCGACACACTGCCGCCGGACCTGTCGAGCAGCTGCAGCGCGAACGCCCCGATGGCCACCGCGGCGATGAACCCGATGCCTGCGGCCAGCCCGTCGAGCCCGTCGATGAAGTTCATCGCGTTCATCAGCACCACCGCCAGCGCGACCGTCACCAGCACCGCCTGGTCCTGACCCAGGACGAGCACCGAGCCGACCGAATCGGCGTCGCCGTTCCACGGCACCCAGAAGATGAACCACTGCACGCCGAAGAGCACCAGCACGCCGGCGGCCGTGACCTGCCCGGCGAACTTGGTGAGCGAGTCCAGCTCGAACCGGTCATCCAGCGCGCCGATCAACATGATGATGCCGCCTGCGACCAGCACCCCCATGACTTCCCCGGAGAACTCGAAAGACCTGCGCAGCGCCGGCATTTGGTGCGACAGCAGGACACCGCCGAGGATCCCGCCGTACATCGCCACCCCACCCAGCCGCGGGATCGGGGCGCGATGCACGTCGCGCTCGCGCGGCATCGCCACCGCGCCGGTGCGCAGCGCCAGCTGCCGGACCAGCCCGGTGAGCAGAAAGGTCATCACCGCAGTGGTCAGACCGACCAGCAGGTACTCCCGCAACGGCAGTCCGGAGGGAACGGGGACGGGTCCCACGAGGGCAGGCTAGCCCGGGTCCGGTTCGATGCCCCCGCTAGCCCGGATTCTGTCCTGCCCCGGGCACCCACCTGGCACCGTGATCGCTATTTGGGAAGAATGAGCCGCGCCTAGCGCGGCTCATTCTTCCGAAACCGTGATCACTTGCGTGATCGGGAGAGGGTTATGCGGATCTCGTTGACAACGCCGTCGGGGCGGCCGACCAGGTCGTGCCAGGTGAACCGCAGGACTGTCCACTGCAGGTTCACCACGGCGTTCTGCCGTCGCCGGTCGTCGACGAACCGGTCAGCGGTGATGTGCCAGGCCCACCCGTCCACCTCGATGGCAACCTGCTGTGCCGGGAACGCCAGATCGATGAGATAGCCCTGGACCTGGTAATTCAGCATCCAACCGGTGATCCGCGCGGCACGGAGCAGCCGGACCAGAATCCGCTCGGCATGCGAAGCGGCCCGGTCGGCCGCGACGGCAAGCAGCCGGGAAGCCTCCCCGGATCCCCGCCGTCCCTGGTTACGACAATGCGCTCGGTACACCGCGGCGAAGCTGACCCGACGTTGTAGCGCACGGTCGAGCAGCTCAGAGCCCTGGTGACCCAGCGCGACCGATGCCTCGAGCACGGTCAGCGGTAGGTCGGTGACCCAGAGGTCTCGCACCGCGATCAGATCCGGATAAGGCAGGTCACGCCGGCGAATCGATACCCCGGGCTGCTCGCCGGGGTTCCGGCGGCGCGGCACCGTCACCTCCACCATGCCCGGCAATGTCTGGCCTAGGTCGTGCCACCACGCGGCGGATACGCCGTGGGCCACCGCGTCCTTCCCGGCCCAGAGCACTGCCGCGCGCATCCGAACCTCATCGGTGTAGGGATGATCAGCGGCTAGGTAGACGCCCGGGTGCAGCCGTTCCCACCGTCGGCTGACGACGCGGCGGTCGGCCACGTCCTGACTCAGCCCCGCTGCTCGCGCCTGCGCACAGCTGATCACGCCGGCCTGCCGGCTCAGATACCAGTCCAGTTCCACGGTGTTGAGATGTGCCGGACCGGCCGCGGGTTCCGCATCACTACCCTGCCATCCGGATGGTGAGACCGAGTACCTCGTTGAGCTGGGCGACGGTCACGGCGCCCTCGCGCAGCACCACGGGATCGTCAGCGGTGAGGTCGACGATGGTGGAGGCCAGCGGCTCGCCGCAGGATCCGCCGTCGAGGTACACGTGTACCCGCTCGGCGAACTGCTCGCGGGCCTGCTCGACGGTCGTCACCGGCGGGAGGCCAGACCGGTTCGCACTCGACACAGCCATCGGACCCACGTCGCGGAGCAGCTCGAGGGCGACCGGGTGTAGCGGCATCCGCAGCATGACGGTGCCCCGGGTATCACCCAGGTCCCACGCCAGTGACGACGCGTGCCGCAGCACCAGTGACAGTCCGCCGGGCCAGAATGCCTCGATGAGCTTGCGCGCCTGCGCCGGTACGCCCAGCACCAGGCCGTCCACAGTGGACCAGGAACCCACCAGCACCGGGACCGGCATATCCCGCCCCCGCCCCTTGGCCTCCAGCAACCCCTTTACCGCTGTCGAGGAGAAGGCGTCACAGCCCAGCCCGTAGACGGTGTCCGTGGGCAGCACCACGAGCCGGCCCTCCCGGACTGCGCTGGCCGCCGCCACCAAGCCAGCAGCCCGGCTGTCGGGCCGCGCGCAGTCATAGACATTGCTCACGGATCGCACACTACGACGGCTCGCCGACGCGGGATCGGCGGGCTTGGTCGTTGACACCGCGTGATCACCCGGGCACGATCCGCGTCCGGGGGAGGGTCCTTTCGCTTTCGGAGGCTTATGTGCCCGCGCACCGCCGTGTCATCGTCACCGCTGCCGCCGCCGCGCTGCTGGGGCTCGTCCCCACCGGAGCCGTCCAGCCGAACGCAGCCGCGCAGACCGCCGATTCCTCGCCGCACTACGTGGCACTCGGTGACTCCTACGCGGCGGGTCCGCTGATCCCGGTGCAGCGATTCGAACAGATCGGCTGCCTGCGCTCCACCCGCAACTACCCGGCGCGTCTCGCCGACGCACTCGGCATCCGCGACTTCACCGACGTGAGCTGCAGCGGCGCGCGGACCGACAACATGACGGCTCCCCAGCCCGTGCGGCTGGGCACCAATTCACCACAGTTCGACGCTTTGACGCCGGACACCGACCTGGTCACTGTGACCATCGGCGGCAACGACATCGGGTTCACCGACATCTTCGTCACCTGCTCCCGGATCAGCTCCCTCGACCCGCTGGGCAACCCGTGTGAGCGACAGGCCACCACTGGCGGCACTGACCTCTACGCGCAGCGCATCGCCGCCGCGGCGCCAAAGGTCGCCGGGGTTCTGGAGGGCATCCGGCAACGCTCTCCGAGAGCGACGGTCCTGCTGGTGGGCTACCTGCGGATCCTGCCTCCCGAGGTCGGGTGCTACCCAATCTTCCCGATCGCCCGTGGTGACGTGCCCTACGTGGACGGTCTGGAGCAGCAGCTCACTGCCATGCTCGCCGACCAGGCCAGCAACCACGGCGCGGTATTCGTCGACTCCTACGCTCGCTCACTGGGCCACGACGCCTGCCAGCTGCCCCTGGTGAAGTGGGTGGAGGGAACGGTCCCGACCAGCCCGGCCGCCCCGGTTCATCCCAACGCCATCGGCATGCAGGCGGTGGGCGATTTCGCGCTGGACACGCTCAGAGAACGGGAAGCGGCGGCAACCCTGCGTTGACGTGGACGGTCGGAAGCGGCACGATCTGTATCCGTCGGGGAGGGCTCATTCGCTTCCGGGGGGTCGTGTGCCTGTGTGTCGCCGTGCCTTTGTGGCCATGGCAGGCACCGTGCTCGCACTGGTAGGGCTTGCCGCTCCCGGAGTTGCTCAGCCGCCCGCGGCTGCGGGCGAACCGAAGCACTACGTCGCGCTCGGCGACTCCTTCGCGGCGGGGCCCGTGATCCCTGAGCAGCGGACCGATCCGATCGGCTGCGGGCGCTCCACCCACAACTACCCGGCGTTGGTCGCCACGGCACTCGGCCTCGTCGATTACACCGACGTGACCTGCAGCGGCGCGCGGACCGACCACATGACGGTTTCCCAGCAAGCACCGCTGAGCGGCGGCGGTACAAACCCGCCACAGTTTGACGCCCTGCGGCCGGACACCGACCTGGTCACCGTGACGATCGGCGGCAACGATTTCGGCCTCGAGGACATCTTCAACACCTGCTTCGCACTGAGCCGCACCAACCCGATCGGAGACCCGTGCCGGCAGCAGGCTACCGCCGGCGGTACCGACCGCAATGCGCAGCGCATCCCCGCCGTGGCGCCGAAGGTCGCCGAGGTGCTGACGGGCATCCGGCAACGCTCCCCGAAAGCGACCGTGCTTGTGGTGGCCTACCTGCGGATCCTGCCGCCCGCGGTCGGCTGCTACCCGATCGTCCCGATCGCCCTCGGCGATGTGTCCTACCTGGACGGCTTGGAGCAGCAGCTCACCGCCATGCTCGCCGGCCAGGCCAACGACCACGGTGCGGTGTTCGTCGACTCCTACGCCGCCTCACCGAACCGCGACGTGTGCCAGCCACCCGAAGTGAAGTGGGTGGAGGGAACCACCCCTACCAGCCCGGCCCACCCGATGCACCCCAACGTCCGCGGCATGCACGCGGTCGCCTCCCTCGCCCTGGACACGCTCAGGAAGGGCGGCTGAGCGTGACGGGCAGCGCGTGGCGCCGGGCGGTGGCGAACCGCGGCCGTCCGGTGAGGTCGAGGTGATCGGCCACGTCGGTGAGCACCCGCCGGGCTGCCAGCAATGCGGGGACGATTTCGGCGTGCGAGTCGTCATGTTCGATGGCGATACTGCCACCCTCGCGCAGCAACCGGGTTCCGGTGCGCACCACGTCGGGGATGACCGCGAGACCGTCCTGGCCTGCGAAGACGGCGTCAGGCGGGTCGTGCAGCGCGACCTCGGGCGGTACCGCGGCGCCCGCCGGGACATAGGGCGGGTTGCACAGCACCAGATGAGCCATCCCATCCAGGGCGCCGAGCAGTCCGGGCTCGGCGACGTCGCCGGAGTACAGCACCACCGCGGTATCCCCCGCCGCCGCCCTGGTGTCGGCGTTGTGCCGCGCCCAGCTCAGCGCCGCCGGCTGGAGTTCCACGGCGTGCACCTGCGCATCGGGCCTGGCGTGTGCCACCGCCAGCGCCAGCGCGCCGGATCCCGTGCAGAGATCGACCACCACTGGCCGCGTAAAGCCCTCCAGCGCGGCCAGGCCCCAGGCCAGCAGCGCCTCGGTCTCAGGGCGCGGGATAAACACCCCGGGCCCCACGGCGACCTCGACGGCGCCGAGCGCGGCAGTCCCGGTGAGGTGCTGCAACGGCACCCGCGCGGCGCGTCGGGACACCAGCTCGCGCAACGCCTCGATCACTGGTGGATCGACCAGCGGAACCATCGGCAGCCGCCCGCGCTGCACACCGAGCACGTGCGCGGCGAGCAGTTCGACGTCCACCCGCGGGGAGGCGACACCGGCATCGGCGAGGACCCGCTGCGCCTCGAGCATGGCGAGGCGCAGCGGTTGCCTACCCACGAGCGCCCCACTTCACGATCGTCGCAGCTTCACGATCGTCGCAGCCGCATCTCGCGGTCCGCCCCGATCAGCGCGTCGAGCACCCCGTCGAGGTCCCCGTCCAGCACCGCATCGAGGTTGTGGGCCTTGTAGTTCACCCGGTGGTCGGAGATCCGGTTCTCCGGGAAGTTGTAGGTGCGCACCCGCTCGGAACGGTCCACGGTACGAACCTGCGAGCGGCGCTGCTCGGAGGCCTCCTGCTGGGCCTTTTCCTCGGCGAGCGCCTGCAGCCGAGCCCGCAGCACCGCCGTGGCCCGGATCCGGTTCTGGATCTGCGACTTCTCGTTCTGGCAGGACACCACGGTCCCGGTCGGCAGGTGGGTGATGCGCACTGCGGAGTCGGTGGTGTTGACACTCTGCCCACCAGGACCCGAAGAGCGGTAGACGTCGATGCGCAGGTCCTTCTCATCGAGATCGATCTCGACTTCGTCGGGCTCGGGGTAGACCAGCACCCCCGCGGCCGAGGTGTGAATCCGCCCGGCCGACTCGGTGACTGGGACCCGCTGGACCCGATGCACCCCACCCTCGAACTTCAGCCGCTCCCAGACACCGGACGGGATCGATCTCGCTGGGCCGCTTTTCACCGCAACCGTGACGTCCTTGTAGCCGCCCAGCTCGGCCTCGGTGGCGTCGAGCACCTCGGCCTGCCAGCCGTGTCGCTCGGCGTAGCGCAGATACATCCGCAGCAGGTCCCCGGCGAACAGCGCGGACTCCGCGCCGCCCTCCCCTGACTTGATCTCCATGACCACATCGGCGTCGTCGTGGGGATCACGGGGCAACAACAGCTCGGCCAGCTCGCTCTCCAGCCGCGGGATCCGCTCGGCGAGGGTGTCAGCCTCGGCAGCGAACGCGGGATCCTCGGTGACCAGCTCACGAGCGGCCACAACGTCACCGCGGGCCTGATCCAGCTCGCGGATCACCCGGACGATGCGGGACAGCTCTCCGTAGCGCCGCCCCACCTTGCGGGCCGCGTCCTGGTCGGCATGCAGCGCGGGGTCGGCGAGCTGTCGCTCCAGCTCGGCGTGCTGGTCCAGCAACGCCGCAACTGCCGCGGTGTCCACGGATCTCACCGATCCCTAGTCGACACAATCCTTACTCATTGAGCCCTACTTCTGCCGCTTGCCGTAGCGCTTCTCGAAACGCGCCACCCGGCCACCGGTATCCAGGATCTTCTGCCTGCCGGTGTAGAAGGGGTGACAGTTGGAGCACACATCGACGTGGATCTGGCCGTCGCGCTTGGTGCTGCGAGTGGCGAAAGTGTTGCCACAGCTGCACGTGACCACCGTGTCGACGTACTCCGGGTGAATGCCCTGCCTCATGGATGTCCTCTCTTCGTGGCCGCCGGGTCCCCGCCGCGCATGGACGGGGTGAACCGGAGCCGGACTGCGTGGGCAGTCTGCCAGACCCCCAGCACAACCATCAGCGGTGCCGCGGTGTTCCCGCCTCGCGCCGCCCTCATTACCGCATTCTGCATCCAGACTGCACCGCGGCCGCGCCTGATTACCGCGTTCTGCATCCAGACTGCGGCAAGGTCAGTCGTCGCCGTTGCCGGCGGCGGATTTGGAGACCTGCATGAGGAACTCGATGTTGGTTCTCGACTTGCGTAGGCGGTCCAGCAGCAGATCGATGGCCTGCTGCGACTCCAGACCGGACAACACCCTGCGCAGCTTGTGGTGGATGGCCAGCTCGTCCGGAGACAGCAGCAGCTCCTCCTTACGGGTGCCGGACGGGTTGACGTCGATGGCCGGGAAGATTCGCTTGTCGGCGATCTTGCGATCGAGCTTGAGCTCGGCGTTCCCGGTTCCCTTGAACTCCTCGAAGATCACAGTATCCATCGTCGACCCGGTCTCCACCAGGGCGGTAGCGAAGATGGTCAGCGAGCCGCCATCCTCGATGTTGCGAGCCGCGCCCAGGAACCGCTTCGGCGGGTAGAGCGCGGTGGAATCCACCCCACCGGACAGGATCCGGCCCGATGCCGGTGCCGCCAAGTTGTAGGCGCGGCCCAGCCGGGTGATCGAGTCCAGCAGCACGACCACGTCGTGGCCCATCTCCACCAACCGCTTGGCCCGCTCGATCGCCAGCTCGGAGATTGAGGTGTGGTCCGACGGCGGGCGGTCGAAAGTCGAGGCGATGACCTCGCCCTTCACCGAGCGCTGCATGTCGGTGACCTCCTCCGGCCGCTCGTCGACGAGCACGACCATGAGGTGGCATTCCGGGTTGTTGGTGGTGATCGCGTTGGCGAGCGCCTGCAGGATCATCGTCTTGCCGGCCTTGGGCGGCGAGACGATGAGCGCCCGCTGACCCTTGCCGATCGGCATCACCAAGTCGATGACCCTGGTGGTCATCAGGTTCTGCTCGGTCTCCAGCCGCAACCGCTCGTTGGGGTACAGCGGGGTCAGCTTGGTGAACTCCGGGCGCTGTTTGGCCTCCTCGGCGTCCAGACCGTTGATGGTGTCGACCCGAACAAGTGGGTTGAACTTCTGTCGCTGCTGCTCGCCGTCACGAGGCTGGCGGACCGCTCCGGTGATCGCGTCACCTCGGCGCAGCCAGTACTTGCGGACCAGCGACAGTGACACGTACACGTCGTTGGGTCCGGAGAGGTAGCCCGAGGTCCGGACGAACGCGTAGTTGTCCAGCACGTCGAGGATACCGGCGACAGGCAGCAAGACGTCGTCCTCGCGGACCTCCAGCTCACCGCCGTCACGACGATCGCTGCCGCGATCATTGCGGTTTCGGCGGTTACGGTCGCGGAAGCGCCGACCACGCCGACGATTGCCGTCGTCATCGTCATCGCGGGCGCCATTCTGACCGCCCGAGCTCTGCACGCCGTTCTGACCGCCCTGAGTCTGATCACTCGAGGTCTGATCACTCTGGGTCGGATTGTTCTGCGCCTGATTATTCTGCGCCTGATTGCTCTGCGTCTGATTACTCTGGGAGCGAGGCGCATCACCGGCGCGGGCCGGACGACGCCGCCGGTTGCGGGACCGGTCCGCACCGTCGGTGTCCCGATCCGGCTGGTCCCGGTCCTGCTGATCACTGGTCAGCGGCGCGGGCGGGGTGACCTGTTGCCCGTCGGTCTGTACCCCAGTGGCCTGAACCCCGGCCCCGGTCTGGATCCCCGTCGGAGACGCAGTGCTCTTCGCTTGAGGCACCGTGGCCTCCAGCGGGAGCTGGTCGGCGTCGGCGTGCCGCTGCCGGGGAACAGCGCCCTGCCGCTCTTTGATCGCCGAGATCAGATCGTTCTTGCGGATACCGGCGGTGTCGGGGATCCCCAATTCGCCGGCGAGCTTGCGCAGGTCAGCCAGCACCATCCCGGACAGCCCACCACGCCGACGGGTAGCCGTCCCGTTGTCCGAAGAGGTCACCGCAGACGCATCCTCAGATGCAGATGCAGATGCCACTGGCGATGCAGCTTGTTCAGCTGGCTGCTGGTCCGAAGACGCCGCAGCGGGAACATCGTTGCCCAACAGATTGATGTCGCTCACACAGGTCCTTCCTAACCGACCTGAGACACAGCTCAGGCCAGCCTGCTCGCCGTCCGGCGGTATGCGGACGGCGCGTGGTCCGGTGCGGGAGGCTCGCGTACCACAAATAATCGGTGTCGAGCCGACCGGCACGGGACATGTTCAACTGCGGCCAGGGTGTGGGTGCCAGCCTTCCCGCTGCGGTGGAACTGGAGGGCGGGACAATTGCCCGGGTGAGAGGCCCCGAACTCGGCACCGGCGCCCGTGCACGCGGTGTCTGAACGCCTTGAGCGTATCGGTCCAGCGCCGCCGCGGCAACAACCGGCCCGCGGATAGCCGGATCACCTCCGCTCGACGGTGGCACCGTCACGAGCCACCTCGAGCCGGTGGCGGGTGAAACCGGTGGTGTCCACCACAGCCGGTAGCTGTCCTCGGGCAGGCAGCGCGAGCACCGTCGGCCCCGCTCCCGAGACCGCGGCGGGCACCCCAGCCGCGCGCAACGTGTCCACCAACCGCCCCGTCGCCGGATAGGCCGTGCGGCGGTAGTTCTGGTGTAGCCGATCCTCGGTAGCGGCCAGCAGTAACTGCGGGGCCGCGGTCAACGCATGCACGGCCAGCGCGGCGCGTCCAGCGGTGAATGCCGCATCGGTATGGGGCACCTCGGCGGGTAGCAGCCCGCGGGTGATTTCTGTCGAGGACGTCATCTCAGGCACCAGGAGCACGGGGGCGAGGTCCGGATGCGGCTCCAGGCGAACGGCGCGAAAAGACTGCTCGTCCTTCCACGAGATCACCAGACCGCCGAGCAGGCTTGCGCCGGCATTGTCGGCATGCCCATCAAACCCAGCCGCTAGGTCCAACGCCGCCTCGCCCGGCTCCATTCCCGCCAGCGCGTAACCGGCGAGCACCCCGGCGACGGCGGCCGCAGCTGACGATCCCAGCCCCCGGGAGTGCGGGATGCGGTTGTGGCAGCGCAGCACCAAGCCGTCGACCCGGTAGCCGCATCGTGCGCACGCGGCCCGTAGCGCACGTATGACCAGGTGCGTCTCGTCGGTGGGCACCTGCCCGGCGCCCTCGCCCTGAACCTCGACCCGCAGACCCGACGGCGCCGGCGCCACCTCGACCTCGTCATACAGGGCCAGCGCCAGCCCGAGCGCATCGAATCCCGGTCCGAGGTTGGCGGTGGAGGCCGGTACCCGCACCCGCACGGTCACGCAAGATCCAGCGCGGCGGCCACCGCGGCGGGATCGACCGGCGTGGGCTCGGGCTCGGGAACGCCGCGTAGCGCGGTGTCTGGATCCTTGAGCCCGTGGCCGGTCACGGTGCACACCACCAGGGATCCGCGGGGCAACCGCCCGTCGTCGGCGACCCGCAGCAGCCCGGCCACCGCGGCGGCCGAGGCCGGTTCGACGAACACGCCCTCCTGCCCCGCCAGCAGCCGGTACGCGGCGAGGATCTGCTCGTCGGTGACCGCCTCGAACAACCCTCCGGACTCGGCCCTGGCCCGCATCGCACCATCCCAGGAGGCCGGGCTACCGACCCGGATGGCGGTGGCGATGGTGTCCGGATGCAACACTGGCGCACCGTGCACCAGCGGCGCGGCACCGGCCGCCTGGAACCCGAACATCCGCGGCCGGCCGGGCACCAACCCGTCGGCGTGGTACTCCGTGTAACCCATCCAGTAGGCCGTGATGTTGCCGGCGTTGCCGACCGGCAGGCAATGCACGTCCGGGGCGCGCCCCAGCACGTCGCAGATCTCGAACGCCGCGCTCTTCTGCCCCTGCAGCCGTACCGGGTTCACCGAGTTCACCAAGGCCGTGACCGGGTAATCGGCGGCGGTCTTGCGGGCCAGCTCCAGGCAGTCGTCGAAGTTGCCGTCCACGGCCAGGATCCGCGCGCCGTAGGCGGTGGCCTGCGCGAGCTTGCCCAGCGCGATCTTGCCGCGAGGCAACAGCACGGCGCTGGCCATGCCGGCCCGTGCCGCGTAGGCGGCGGCCGAGGCAGCGGTGTTGCCGGTCGAGGCACACAGCACCGCCTCCGCACCGCGGGCCAGCGCTTCGGTCACCGCGAGGGTCATCCCGCGGTCCTTGAAGGAGCCGGTGGGGTTGGCGCCCTCCACCTTGAGCCACACCTCGCAGCCGGTGCGCTGCGACAGCGTGGGCGCAGGCAGCAGCGGAGTGCCGCCCTCCTGCAGGGTCACCACCCGGCAACCCGGGCCTACCCGGATCCGGTCCGGGTAGGCCTCGATCACCCCGGGCCAGGATGGGTTGGCCGTCACCCCCGTCACCCGCAACGTCACGTGACCTCGCCCTCCATCTCCAGGGACAGCAGATCGGCCATCGTCTCCCGGCGCAGCAGTGGCCGGTGCGCACCGTCGCGCACCGCGACCACGGCAGGGCGAGGCAGCAGGTTGTACCGGCTGGACATGGAGTAGCAGTACGCGCCGGTGCCGGCAACCGCCACCAGATCGCCGGGGGCCAGATCGTCGGGCAGCCAGCAGTCCCGGACCACCACGTCACCGGACTCACAGTGCTTGCCGACCACCCGGGACAGCGCGGGCTGCGCCTCGGAGCAGCGCGAGACCAGCCGGCAGTCGTAGCTCGCGTCGTACAGCGCGGTGCGCACGTTGTCGCTCATCCCGCCGTCCACCGAGACGTAACGCCGCCGCGTCGTTGCCCCCACTGTCACATCCTTAATGGTGCCGACCTCGTACAGAGTCACCGTGCCGGGTCCGGCGATGGCCCGGCCCGGCTCGACGGCCAGCGCCGGCGCGGGCAGCCCCGCCGCCCGGCAATGCTCGTCCACAATGGACCGCAGCTGCGCGGCCAGCGTGGCCGGCGGTGGCGGATCGTCTTCAGCGGTATAGGCGATCCCCAGCCCGCCGCCGAGATCCAGCGTGGACACGCCGGCGATCGCGTCGACCCCGTGCTCGTCCCGGATCGTGGCGAGCAGGCCGACCATCCGGTGCGCCGCGACCTCGAAGCCGTCGGCGTCGAAGATCTGCGAGCCGATGTGGCTGTGCAGCCCCACCAGCCGCAGCCCTTCGGACTTGAGCACTCGACGGACCGCCTCTGCGGCGTCCCCGGCAGCCAGCGAGAACCCGAACTTCTGGTCCTCGTGCGCGGTGGCGATGAACTCGTGGGTGTGCGCCTCGACCCCGACTGTGGCCCGGACCAGCACCGGCGCCACCACGCCGTGGCGGCGGGCGATGTCGTCCAGGCGGGCGATCTCCAGGAAGGAATCGAGGACCACCGCACCGACTCCGGCCGCCACGGCGGCGGTCAGCTCGGCGGCGGACTTGTTATTGCCGTGCATCGCGATCCGGTGCGCCGGGAAACCGGCGTGCAGGGCCAGTGCAAGCTCGGTGCCGGTGCACACGTCCAGGCCCAGGCCCTGCTCGGCCACCCAGCGAGCGACCTCGGAGCACAGGAAGGCCTTGGCCGCGTAGTGCACCCGATGCGCAGCGCCGAAGGCGGCCGCATGCTCGGCACAACGGGCCCGGAAGTCCGCCTCGTCGACGACGAACAGCGGCGTCCCGTAGGTCTCGGCGAGCTCGCCGACCTCCACCCCGGCCAGCCGCACCGCGCCGTCGTCGCCGCGGTGCGCCCCACGCGGCCATACCGCCGGGTGCAGCGCGTGCAGCTCGGCCCGCACACTGTCGACTGAACCGGCCGGGCGGGGACCTGCGGTGGACGACCGGGCCAGCACGTCGGCGTGTCGCGGTCCGGCGGGGTGCGCCCTCACATCCGCTCCGGTGCGCTCACCCCGAGCAGGCCAAGGCCGTTGGCCAGCACCTGCCGGGTCACCTCGCTCAGCGCCAGCCGGGCTGCATGCAGCGGACCCGGTGGTTCGTCACCCAGCGGGAGCACTCGGCAGGTGTCGTAGAACCGGTGGTAGGCACCGGCCAGCTGTTCCAGGTAGCGGGCCACCCGGTGTGGCTCGCGCAGCTGGGCCGCCGAGACCACGATGCGCGGGAACTCGCCCAGCGTGCGGATCAACTCACCCTCCCGCTCGTGACCCAGCAACCCGAGCTGGGCGCCCTGGGAGCTGATCCCGAGATCGGTGGCGTTGCGGGCCAGCGACGCCAGCCGGGCGTGCGCGTACTGCACGTAGAACACCGGGTTGTCGCTGGTCCGTTTGGACCACAGTTCGAGGTCGATATCGATCGGCGAGGTATGCGAGGACCGGATCAGCGCGTACCGCGCGGCATCCACCCCCACCGCCTCGACGAGGTCCTCCATGGTCACGACGGTGCCCGCGCGCTTGCTCATCCGCACTGCGACACCCTCACGCACCAGGTTCACCAGCTGCCCGATGAGCACCTCGACGGTGGCCGGGTCGTCGCCCAGCGCGGCGGCGACGGCCTTGAGCCTGCCGATGTAGCCGTGGTGGTCGGCACCGAGCATGTAAACGCACAGGTCGAACCCGCGGGCTCGCTTATCCAGGTAATAGGCGATGTCCCCGGCAATGTAGGCGGGTGCTCCGTCACTCTTGATGACCGGGCGGTCCTTGTCGTCGCCGTACTCCGAGGAGCGCAGCCACCAGGCGCCATCGGCGAAATACAACGCCCCGGAGCCCTTGAGCTGGGCGACGGCCGCATCGACCGCGCCGGAGTCGTGCAGGGATTGCTCGTGAAACCAGACGTCGAAGTCGGTGCCGAACTCGTGCAGCGAGCGCTTGATCGTGTCGAACATCAGGCCGACGCCGACCCGGCGGAACACCTCGTCGGAGTCGGCAGCCTGCAGTGCACCGGGTTCGCGGCGCAGCACCTCGGCGGCGATGTCGGCGATGTAGTCACCGCGGTAGCCGTCGGCCGGGGCAGGCTGCCCGCTCGCGGCCGCTACCAGCGAGGCGACGAACCGGTCGATCTGCGCGCCGGCGTCGTTGAAGTAGTACTCCCGGGTCACCGCGGCGCCCGCGAAAGCGAGGATCCGGCCCAGCGCATCGCCCACCGCCGCCCAGCGCGCGGCACCAAGGTGCAGCGGGCCGGTGGGGTTCGCCGAGACGAACTCGAGGTTCACCCGGCGGCCGGCCAGGTCCTGCCCGGCGCCGAAACTCTCCCCGGCGGCGAGCACCTGCGCGACGATCTCGCCCTGGGCATCGGCCGCCAGCCGCAGGTTGAGGAAGCCGGGCCCGGCAACCTCGGCGGTGCGCACCCCCGGGTGCTGCGCAAGCGCATCGGCCATCCATCCGGCGAACTCCCGGGGCGCCACGCCGGCCAACTTCGCGGTTTGCAGCGCCACATTGGTGGCGTAGTCACCGTGCTCGGGGTCGCGCGGGCGCTCGACGATCACCGTGGCGGGAAGCACGGCGGGGTCGAGGCCACGGCCGATCAGCACGTCGTGGGCGACGGATCGGACCAGCTCGGCGAGCGCAGCGGGAATCACCCCTGGAAGTCTAGGGAGCCGTCGAGCCTGGTCGGTGAGCCGGTCGGACGGCCCCTGGGAGGATCCCTAGACTAGCCGCCGTAGGTGGATCCCAAGGCGACGAGGACCAGACCAGGCATGCCCAGTGGCAAGAGCAGCAAGGCGGTGCGCAACGCCCGCTCAGTGGTGACGTCGACCAAGCCCAGACCGTGGGGCACGGTGGCGGCGATCCTCGCCGTCCTGGTGTTTGCGGTCGGTATCTTCTACTACCTGTTCATCCGGTACGAGGACCGGCGGGCCTACACCCCCACCGCCGACAACAAGGACCCCTCGTCCCAGATCGAGGGCGTAGTCACGCAGAACTACGGCGAGACCAACCGCGGGCACATCGGTCCGGACAAGCGAGTCGCCTACGACCACAGCCCCCCCTTCGGCGGCCCGCACGACGCGACCTGGGCGGCCTGCAACGGCGAGGTCTACGCGACAGCGGTGCGCAACGAGAACATGGTCCACGCTCTCGAGCACGGCGCCGTCTGGATCGCCTACAACCCGGACACGATCACGGGTCCGGCGCTGCAGTCGCTGCAGGACCGGGTGCAGGGCGCGAACCACCTCATGCTCTCGCCCTACCCGGGCCTGGACTCGCCGATCTCCCTGCAGTCCTGGGGCCACCAGCTCAAGCTGACGGATCCCGCCGACAAGCGGATCGACCAGTTCATCCAGTCATTGCGGCTCAACCAGTACACCTACCCCGAGATCGGGGCCAGCTGCGACGTCCTGACCGGCGTGTTCGATACGGCGAAGCCCCCGCCGTTCGTCGCCGAACCCCCCGGTCCGGACGCCATCCCGATGGATTTCGCGGGGGGCCAGGACCTGACACCCAGTGACGGGGCGGAGCCGCCAGCACCCGGGGCCGCGCCGCCGGCACCGGCCCCGCCCGCAGGTGGATGAACCACGCCGTGGCAGAGACGATCACCAGCACGGACGGCGGGAGTCCGAGCGCTGAGGTCCCGGCCGGCGCGAATCGGCCCGCCGGACGCTGGCCTCGCCTAATCGCCATTGGCGGTGCGGTGATCGCCGTGCTGCTGCTCGGAGCAGCGCTGGGCTTGTCGCTGCAGCGAGCGGTCGGGGCTGCGTCGCAGCCCGATGGCGGCTCGGTGGACATCGGCTTCGCCCAGGACATGTCGGTGCACCACCGCCAGGCGGTGCTGATGGCGAGCCTGGCCCGGGACCGCGGCACCGACCCCGCGATCCGGTCGATCGCCTTCGACATCGAGGCCACCCAACTCGAGCAGGTCGGCCGGATGCAGGGCTGGCTCAGCCTGTGGAATGCCGCGGCGCTGCCCACCGGTCGGCACATGACCTGGATGAGTGATACGTCGATGCCCGGGATGGCGCACGGCAGCGGTGACACGGCCGGGGTGGCGACGATGCCAGGGATGGCGTCGGCCGCCGATCTGGAGCGGCTCCGGGCGGCCAGCGGCGCGCAGTTCGACGTGCTGTTCCTGCAGCTGATGCTGCGCCACCACCAGGGCGGGGTGCCGATGGCCACGTACACGGCGCAGCACGCCGAGACAGCGCAGGTGCGCAACCTGGCCGAGAAGATCGTCATCTCGCAGGGTGCCGAGAGTGAGTACCTGGCCCAGCTGATCACCCAGCGAGGAGCGCAGTCGCTACCGCCGCCGAGCTGAGCAGCGCTGCGCGCAGGGCATGGGCGCTCGGTGCGGTAGGCTCTGCCACGGCGTCTCGATGATCGGCATGCCCCCGTAGCTCAGGGGATAGAGCACCGCCCTCCGGAGGCGGGAGCGCAGGTTCGAATCCTGCCGGGGGCGCCACGTCTGACCAGCCACGACAGTCCGCGAGGCTGGCCGTGAGATGCGTTGTGGACTGATTCGTGGATTCAGTCGCGCTACTCTCTGTCCATGGCTGGTCGCCCAAGCCGCTCTCGCGGCCACATCGAGACACTTCCGTCTGGCAGTTTCCGGGCCGGCAGTGTTGCGTTGATGGAACGTGGGCAGGGTTGACCGCTGTGGCGCCCGATTAGATGGCGTGGGTGAGTTCGGCGAAGGCCGCGGGGATTCGATGCCTTGGGTCGACATCGATACCGAGTTCGTA
>JBOHGG010000032.1:0-62069 GCA_050700115.1 Pseudonocardiaceae bacterium | reverse complement strand
ACTCTTTAGGTCATACACCATGACAAGATCGAATGCGCTTCAACACGCCGTGTCAGCGCAGGTCAAACCCACATACACGCCGAGATCAAATCGTCAAGATCCAACTAGCCCGGAAACTGGGGCTAGCGGAATGGGACGGCAATCCCCGCCGGCGAACCAGCCCTCCCCGATGGCTCTGACGGCGCCGCAGGACCTGCTCCCGCTCGGCGACCCCGTCCGCGACGGCGATCTGGACGAGGTCGACTAGGGTGTGTTGTGAAAGTGCTGATAGCCATTCGTAGTCACCTTCGGTGGACTGGACTGGCGGCGGGCTCCGCGAACTGCAAACCAGATGTTCGAGGTGTTCACGATCATGCGGCAGCTCCATGAGCCGCTCTGGTATCTGACCGAAGCGCTGACGCTTACCTCATCGGAACTGACCTCAGAGGCGCCGACCTCACCGAGAGCATCTTTCTCGTCCAATCCCAGCTCGATGCGACGAAGGGCGATACCGACACAAAGTTGCCGCCGTCGCTCACTCGCCCAACGCATTGGTGGCCTTCCCGGCTCCGACCTCGTCGCGGGCACACCGTCGGCCTCCTGGTGCCAGGAAATGCCCAGATAGGTTCGACGGCGGGCAGAGTGGACACTGTGCTACCGGTGAACGCGTCGCGATCGGCTACCCCGTGATGTCGGTTGAGCAGTATTTCGCGGGATTGAACCGCAAGATCATGGGTGCCGGGGTGCTGTTTCGGGACGCCGTGGGGCGGGTACTGCTGGTGGAGCCGTCCTACAAGCCCGACTGGACCATCCCCGGTGGCGCGGTCGAGGCTGACGAGTCCCCATGGGCTGCCGCCGTCCGCGAGTTGACCGAGGAGCTAGGTCTGGATCGGACGTTGGGTCAGCTGCTGGTCGTGGATTACCTGCGCCCTCAGGATTCACTCCCCGAGTGCGTGGTGTTCGTCTTCGACGGTGGCACGCTCGACGAGACCGAGGTGGCGGGGATGGTCTTTCCCGACGGGGAGATCATCTCGGCGTCGTTCCACACTCTCGCCGAAGCGCGAAGCAAGGTCAACCCGTGGCTCGCTGACCGTCTGGAGGTGGCGGTGCAGGCCGTCGAGCAGGGCGTGACAGCCCTGTGCGAACAGGGACGCCGGATCACCTGACCAGCTGTCTCAGTACCCCTCGCGATCAAGGCACCCATCGCCTACCGGTCGCGACCCTCGTGGACGCCCTGAGCCTCTTGGCTTCTCGACACGGCTCCTCGGGGGCCGTCCGGTCACGGGACGGCAACCCGCGGACACTGGCCGGGTGGTGGCGGGCAAGCCGTTGACGGACCTGGCGGTGCCCGCGTCTGTCCTGATGGCAGCCCGCGGCCGGCAGGTGCGGCCGGTCTGGGAGAACGAGCTGGGCGGAGTCACCTTCGAGGTAGGCACCGGCCCGGAGCGCTGCTTCGTGAAGTGGACGCCCACGACCAGCGGGATTGACCTGACCGACGAGGTTGCCCGACTGAGCTGGGCGGTGGCGTTTACTCCGGTGCCCTGGGTGCTTGCCCAAGGCGCTGACAGCTGGGGTTCCTGGATCATCACCGCGGCGCTGCCGGGCGGGAGCGCGGTCAGCGACAGGTGGAAGGCGGACCCGGACCGGGCCGTCCGGGCGCTCGGGGCCGGCCTGCGAGCTCTGCAGGAGGCCTTGCCGGTGCAGATGTGCCCGTTCTCCTGGTCGGTACACGACAGGCTCGACGACGTACGCCGCCGGGCGGCAGCCGGACTCCTGCACCCGGACCAGTGGCACGAGGCCCACCAGCCGCTGGGAGTACAGCGGGCGCTCGACCTCCTAGCGGATGCTCCGCCGGTCGACCAGCTCGTGGTCTGCCACGGCGACGCATGCGCCCCGAACACGGTGCTGCTAGAGGACGGCCGCCTGTCCGGTCACGTCGATCTCGGCGCACTGGGTGTCGCAGATCGATGGGCCGATCTGGCGATCGCCACCTGGAGCACCGAGTGGAACTACGGACCCGGCTGGGACGGCCGGCTGCTCGCGGCATATGGCGTCGACCCCGACCCGGAACGGATCGCCTACTACCGGCTCTTGTGGGACCTCGGCCCCTAGCCGTCGGCCGACGCGGCGGCTAGCAGTTGGGCCACGGCGCGGGCGTGCGCTGCGCGTTCGGCGGTGTAGGTGCGTTCCATCTCGGCGAACAGGGCAAGGAGCAGGAACGCGAGCCGGGCCCAGGCGCCCGAACCGGTCGAGGGTGTGGATAACGATGAATGTGGAACGCCCGCCCGCAGATCGTGGCCTGCAACCGGTTCTTCTGCGGGGGGTCAGAAGTAGTCGAGTAGCTCGGGCAGTGGGGTAGCCATCAACGGCTCCAATGAGCGCAGGTCGTCGGCTGGGCCGGTCTCCGCGAGCCCGGCTTCTACAACCATGGCTGGGCAGCCCGTGCCGCTGAAAAGCAGGGCGAATCCTTCGATCTCGAGTCGCAGAGTCGCCGACCGCGTAGATGGCTCCAGGTGACCCCGTCCGTCAGCGATCTGCAGGTCCCACGTCCCGGTGTTCCACGAAGCGAGCTCGTCGTGGAGGTAGAAGGTGGTGTGTGCCCGCACCCACGCCGGCCAGCTCCGGGCGGTCACGGCCCGCACCACGTCGACGGGGCGATGCATCCAGCGACTTACGCGATGCTTCGTCGCTGACTCCAGCGGCAGCTCGTTGGACACCGCTCCCGATGACAGCGCGCGAAACCGGACAGTGGAGACCACGCTGCGCCAGCTGGCCAAGACCCCGATCAGCTCTCGCGCCGCCTCCGCCGTTACGGACACCACATCGCGGACCTGCAGCGCGGCGTCGGCTCCGTAGCCGACGCCGCGACTCCATGACGCGAAACCCACCAACCTCGTGCCGTCCTCAACCACCGTGAGTCCGTCGACCCCTTCCGGGAAGCGATCACCAGGTTGGGCGAAGAGAGCGCCACTGCGGCTGAGCATGCCGTTCCGCGTCCGGGCGAACTGGGTGTAGAGCTGCCCCGTGGCTAGCAGGTCGGAGGGCACGCCAGCTCGCACGCTCAACCTGCCACCGGATCGGCGCTGGGGCAGGATCGAGGTGGGGATGTCCAGGCCGCACATGGCGCCGACCGACGCCCAGCCAGCCGAGCGGTACACCGCCGATACCGTAGGAAACAGTGCGCTGATCGCCGCCCCGCGCTGGCGCCCGCCTTCGAGCACACGCCGCAGCAGCGCCCGGGAGATCCCGCGCCCACGAGCTTCTGGGGCAACGGCGACCCCTCCGACGTCGGCAGCCGATAAGATCCCACCAGCCCACCATTGCTCGTGGTGAAGATCGTTGGCCGTGCCGATCAACCGGCCTGCCGAGTCGAAGGCGCCGTAGCGGGTGACCCCGGCTCGGGCTTCCAAAGCCCACGTGGGCGCGGGGTCGTTTCGGCTCATGCCGAAGGCGATGCGCCCGAGCTGCCAGGCCTCGGGCAGCTCGTGGACGGCCAGCTCCCGCACCTCCACCTGATCCGACACCACCGGAACGTTACCGGCGACGATGGTCCCCTTTGCCGGCAATAACTCGGTCCGGTCAGGGACCGCGAAGCGCGTCATGTCCAGCAAGATCGGACAGCGCGAGACCGAGAAAGG
Organism: Pseudonocardiaceae bacterium; assembly: GCA_050700115.1. Lineage (GTDB taxonomy): Bacteria > Actinomycetota > Actinomycetes > Mycobacteriales > Pseudonocardiaceae. The sequence continues at coordinate 58,452 of JBOHGG010000032.1, read as the reverse complement.
ATGACGGTGCTCAGGAGGTATGTACTGACGGGCGCGCCCGGGCGGGGAAGAGCACGGTTGGGCTCGCGCTGCGCGGGCATGGCTACGCGGTCGTTGCCGAGGCCGCGACTGATGTGATCGCCGATGATCAGGTGCGCGGTGTCGACGAACCCTGGCAGGGCGGGGGCTTCCTCGACAACATCGTGCGGCTGCAGCGCAGCCCGGCGCGGATGTGGTCCTTGTCGAGCACGACCGCATGAAGCCGCGTCGCGAGGGCACACGCCAAGGTGCTCTTGCCGACTCCGGGCAAGCCGGCCATGGCGACGATCACGACGACCCGAACCCGTCCAGCCGGTAAACACGTTTGGCGTTGCCCGCACCCACCATCTGAGCGATGCGCACCGCGTCGGCCGCCGACCACTCCCCCGACTCCACCCACTCGCCGAGGACGCCGGCCATCGCGCGCCGCCACAGCACCGCACCGAGAAAGTGCAACTCAGCGGGACCCCAGGCATCGGAGGAGAACAACACCTTGCCGAACGGCGCCACTTCCAAGGATTCCGCGACGATGGCACGGGAACGCGCCCCCGTGTAGTTCACAGCCAACCCGACGTCGAAGTACACGTGCGGGAACACGTGGGCCAGATAACCGGCGGTGCGGTGATAGGGGTAGCAGTGCAGCAACATCACCGGCACCTGCCGGTCCCGCACCCGGCGCAGAAAGTCGGTCATCAGCGAGGGGTTGCAGCGGTGCAGGGCCAGGTCAGGGTCCCCGTACCCGACGTGGAACTGCAGCGGCAGGCCGCGGTCAATACCTGCCCAGAGCAGGTGGCGCAGCAGCACCGGGTCGGTCAGGCGCAGCTCGCCGCTGCGTGGTCGCCGCAGCCACTGCCCGGCAGCGCGGCGCACCTCGCCGGCGCTGGGTGGCTCAGGATCGAAGTCGAGACCGTACCGGTAGGCGATGACTGACTTGACGCCCACGGCGTGCCTGGCCCGTGCCTCCAGTGTCGAGGCGAACCGGTCGGCGAAACCGGCCGCGTCGACGCCACTAGCTGCCACCTCTTCGGCAACCGCCTCCAGGCGGACGATTTCCGCTGCGGACGCGCCGGAGGCAGTCGCCATCTCCGCGGGGCCAAGGGTCTCCTGAGCGCGGTAGCCAGTCTCGACCAGGAAGCATCTGATGCCACTCGCGGCGAGAAGCCGCCGGGTGACCTCCCTCGCGCCGAGCTCTAGGCGGCGGGCGAGGTATGCGTCGGTGTCCGCGTGCGGGGGGAGATCGAGCACCGGGGCGCACCAGCGGCGGACCGCGAAGCCCAACTGCGAATCCAGGTGGGTTGTCCCCGCAGGTGATGGCCACGCGGACTCGGTGAGGCCGGCCTCGAACCCGGCACGGTCGACCTCACCCGTCGCCGCACCGTGGACGTGATGGTCCACCAGGCGCAGCGCCTCGACCACGGCGCGCAGCGCGTCAGCAGTCATCGACGACACCGCAGCAGTGCTTGCCGCGCCACGCTTCGCGGCCTTCCCTGACAGCCACCCCAGCGATGATCAGCGCGACGACTGGATCTGCCCACGACCAGCCGAACAGGCTGTTGAGTATCAGTCCGACCAACAACACCCCGGACAGGTAGGTGCACAACAACGTCTGCTGGGAATCGGCCACCGCGCTGGCGGACCCGAGCTCTCGTCCGGCCCGGCGCTGGGCGTAGGACAGCACCGGCATGATCACCAACGACGCCGCGGCCAGCACAATGCCCACCGTCGAGTGCCCGGCGTCCTGCGCACCGGTCAGGGACCGCACCGACTCCACCGTCACATAGCTGGCTAGCGCAAAGAACGAGAGCGCGATGATCTTCAGGGCGGTCCGCTCCCGGGCCTCGGGATCCCGTCCGGAGAACTGCCACGCCACCGCGCTGGCCGAGGCGACCTCGATCACAGAGTCCAAACCGAAGCCGATCAGCGCGGTGGAGGAGGCCACCATACCGGCCGAGATCGCGACAATGGCCTCGATCACGTTGTAGCTGATCGTGGCAGCGACCAGCAACCGCACCCGCCGGGACAGCATCGTGCGCCGACCGACATCCGGCCCGGCGGTCACGGGTGCTCACCTCCGCGGTGGCCGGTCATCGATGCATGCCTGGGCCTGGTCGACCGCTAGCACGACCTTGACCAGCTCACTCAGCGCGCGAGCCAGATGAGCATCGGCCAGGGCATAGTGCACTTGGCGGCCCTGGTAGGTGGCCACCACCAGACCGCAGCCGCGCAAGCAGGCCAGGTGGTTGGACACGTTGGAGCGGGTCAGCCCTAGCTGCTCCGCGAGCTGGCCGGGATAGCTCGCGCCATCCAGCAACGCCACCAGGATCCGGCATCTGGTGGGATCGGCCAGCGCGCGCCCCAGCCGAGCCAGCGCGACCTCCCGCGTCTCATACGTCAGCACGACTCAAATAGTACAGTTCCTGCTGACGTTTTATGAGATCAGTCCGCGTGGATGATCGTGCCCACGTGCTCTCCCTGCAGCGCCTTCGTGATGTTGCCCGGTGTGAGCCCGTTGACGATCTGGATCTCCTTCCGGTGCTTGGCGTGCGCCATGAGCTCGAGTACCAGTGCGTCGATGGGAAGCACGTTGAGGTTCATCGCCAGCAGTTCCGCGGCCCCCACTCGCGGGATGAGCTCTGGGGGGCTCCCGTCGGCTGTCGCCGGGTCACTGGTGAACACGCCGTCGACGTCCTTGACGTAGATCGTCCTGGCGGCGCCGTAGGCATCGGCCAGCAGGAAGGCGCCCGTATCCGTGCGGTGCGGCGGGATCTTGCCCACATCGGGCGGGAGCTCGTACAGCTCGTAAGGCGGGTATCCGTTGGACACGGCGGCTCGGCTGGCGCTCAGGTGCACGGCGAGCTGGTGTGCGATCGTCGCATGTGGCAGATAGGAGACGCCCTGCTCGGCGAGCAATGCCGCAACGAGGTGCCCGTTCTGCTCGGCTTCGGCGGAGGTCAGCGCGGCCAGAACGCCGGTCGGCAGACCGAGATCGAGCCCGACGCCGAGTACGTGGCGGCCCCGGATGCCCGGGCCGGTGAGGATCAGCATCCGATACTCCGGAAGCGCCGCACGGAGCTCGTCGACGACCGGCAGCACCGCGTCGCGGCCTTTGTCCATGATCGAGCGCCCACCGATCACGACAATGTTCAGCCACGGCAGCAATGGGATCACCGGGCGGTCGATGGGTCGGATGAGTTCACGGTTCAGCAGGGTCTGGCGCATGAGCGGGGACGGCAGGTCCTTGGCCGCGAAGGAAAGTTCGGAATGCGAGAGGGTGTCGGTCATGAGGTTCTCCTCGAATGCGTGTCGGCGAGGTCGGGCGGCGGTCACGCCGCGGAGATGATCGTGCCGACGTGCTCGCCGGCGAGCGCACGCCTGATCAGTCCCGGCCGCAGGCCGTTGATGACCTGGACCGACTTCACGTGCCGGGCACGGCGCATGAGCTCCAAGACCGGGCGTTCGATGATGAGATCCGGCAGGTCCCGGGCGATCAGCTCGTCGACACTGATCTCCGGGATCAGCTCGGCACTCGGGTCGGTCTTCGGATTGGCGGTGTAGAGCCCGTCCTCGTCCTTTACGAAGATCATGTTGCGACAGCCGTAGACTTCCGCGACGAGGTAACACCCGGCATCTGTGCGATACGGCGGAATCACACCCTCGCTGGGGACGCGCTGCCACATGTCAAACGGCGGCATCCCCGAGAAGATCGCGGCGCCGCATTCGGCGAGATACAGCGGGATCGCACCGAACGCCGAACCGCCCACCACCGGAACACCATGACGGGCCATCAGGTACCCCAGCATCTGGGCATTCTGGTCGGCGACCGCAGCCCCGACATCGGTCAGCACACCGGTGGGCAGGCCGAGCTCAGCCGCCAGGGAATACACGTGTCGAGCCCGGGTGCCGGCACCGGTGCCGATCAGGATCTGATGGCTACGTTTGACCGCTGCCAACTCCTCGACCAGCGGATAGACCGCCGCCCTGCCGCGGTCGATCAAGCTCTGCCCGCCGATTTTGATCACGCTCACCTCGGGCAAAATGGCGTAATCGGACGCCATGTCACTTGCCTGCATAAGTTCCGTGTCGTTCAGCGACCGACTCATCAGCAATGATTCCAAGGTGGCACTACTCGCAGCCATGTAATCCTCCTCGCTACCGGCCCTGGGTCCTGAGAGGACTGAACTACCGACCTTAGACGGAACGACGCGCACGGTGGGAGTCAACTGAAAGAGCGTTACTCCGAACGTGCGGAGGCCGCCTTACAGATTCGCCGCGCGGGCGTGCGCTAGGCCGCGCGACAATCCGGCACAGCGGCACCATCCTCATAACTGTGATCTGCGTCACACCAGCGCAGGATCTGTTTGCGCGTGGTCAGCCAGACCCCGTGCGGACTGCCGTACAAATCGCCCGATCCCCCAACGCCACAGCCATCCGGTGCCGGGCAGCTTCGGCTTGAAAGAGATGTGCCAGCGGATCCTGGTCGCACCCCCGGTCGATTCGAGGTCGACGTCCGCCCGGTAATCCCGGACCGGGAGCCCGGTCAAATGCCGGTAGCTGAACCGCCGATCGGGAACTAAACCGACAATTTCATCTCGACCGGTCACCCGCCCCCTACGGAAGATCCTGATCGTGCCAAGCCCCTCCGGCTCCCGGTCGCCGGCCCGCTCCAGCTGGAACGAATCGATCGGTGACCACGTCGGCCAGGTCGCGCCGTCCCGCAGCAGCGCGTACACGGTGGTGGCATCAGCGGAGGTGTGGACCTCGATCTCGACGTGTTGTCTGCGAACCACTCGGTACATGTACCATCGCCGCGGCTCTGGGCACCAGTCACCGGATGATCATCTATCACTTCGCTTCCCAGGAAGGCCTGCTTATCGAGGTCGTGCGCACGATGAAACAACGCCTACGCGAACCGCTATTCGGCTCCGAATGGCGCCCGGCGAAGGGGCGGCTAGAAAATGGCGAAGGTTGCCCTGCGTACTGCGTCGTCGCCCAGCTGGACGCATCGGTCGTACTCGGCGCGGCGAATGGCGAGAATGCAGCGGGTGAGTAGGTCGCCCAGGCCGCCGACCAGCACCTCGTCGGCCTCCAGCCGGGTGAGCGCGATTGCCTGGGTGGCCGGCAGTGCGGTGATCCCGCAGCGGCGGGACTGCTCCGGTGTCATCAGCGCCGGGTCGTGCCTAGCCGGTTCGGGCAGGTCCAGGTCACGGCTCAGGCCGTCCAGCCCGGCCAGGATGAGTCCGCCCAGGGCCAGATACGGGTTGCTGCTGGCGTCGCAAGCCTTGAGCTCGGCGTTCGTGCTCTCCTCCTCCCGGCCCCGGAACGGGGACGCGCAGCGCAGCGCAGCCTCCCGGTTGTCATAGCCCCACGACACCGTGGACCCAGCCCACGCACTGGGCCGGAGCCGGTCGTAGGACAGGTATGACGGGCAGGTGAGCGCGACGAGCGCGGGCAGGTGGTCCAACACCCCGGCCAGGAATGCGCGACCGAGGGTAGACACTGCGAACGGGTCGGCCGGGTCGTGCATCAGATTCGTCGTGCCGCCGGTATTCCACAGGCTGAAGTGCACGTGGGCACCACTGCCGATCGCGTCCGGGAACGGCCGGGGCGCGAACGAGGCGAGCAGGCCGTGCCGCACCTCGGCGACCCCACGCACGGTGTCGCGCAACCGGAGCTGATTGTCGGCAGCCGCCAGCGCGTCGTCGTAGCGGATCGAGATCTCCTGCTGCCCCGGCCCGTACTCGTTGATGACCTGCTCGACGACCAGCCCCTGCTCGACCAGCGCTCCGGCGATGTCGTTCATCACCGTCGCCGCACGGTCGAGGCCCGCCGAGGAGTAGACCGGGCCGTTGCCCCACGGCACCGGGCCCTCCGCGGTGTTCTCGGCCAGGTAGAACTCGTTCTCGAACGAGGCCCGCAGCCGGATCCCGGCCTCGGCTGCCCGGGTGATCGTCCGTCGCAGGAACGCCCGCGGGCAGCAACCCCAGTCCTGGCCCGCGTGGTCGACCTGGTCGGCGAGCACGCTGCCCACACCGTCGAGCCACGGCAGCCGCACGTACGTGCTGGGGTCTCCGACGATGCGCACCTCGCCCACCGGCTCCATATCGGTGATCGGCACCAGTTCGTCGAGCAGGTTGACAGCGTTCTGCGCCCGGGTCAGCCCCAGCCCGGCCTGCACGGTCCCGGCCAGGCGCGCGGCGTGCACCTGCTTGCCGCGGATGACACCGCTGGGATCGCAGTACAGAAACCTCAGCAGCCGCACCTGGTCGTCGGCCACCCGCTGCAGCAACGTGGCCTCATCGTGGGGGCGGGGATCGCGATCCGTGCCCGGAGGAAGATGGCGTGATGCCAACGGAAGGGGAGAGCCCATGAGGAGAAACATCGCACGACGTGTCCCACGATGGGCACTGTGGGTGTGCGCGTCACTCGGAGCGGCGGTCGCCGCCAACGAAGTCCGAGGTAGGCGGGTTCCGTTCCTGCGGGGGTCGTTCCTGCGCTTGCTGATGGGCGTTCGGCGGCTGCGCAGCGACTGGCAGGTGGGTGAAGGACGTGAGGAGGCAGCCGCCGCCTACGTCGTGGCGCACGCCCGGCGAGGTGACGTCGCCGACGTCATCCGGGTGATCGATGAGTTCTGCTACCGGCACAGCTTCATGATGAATGTGGGCGACGAGAAGGGTGAGCTCCTCGACGCCGCGATCCGGCGCGTGCAGCCCCGGCGCATCCTCGAGCTCGGTACCTACTGCGGTTACAGCGCGCTGCGAACGGTCCGCGTCATGCCGAGTGACGCCCGGCTCTACTCGATCGAGCTCAATCCGACGAACGCCCAGATCGCCCGCCGGATCTGGGATCACGCAGGTGTCGGCGACCGCGTGACGGTCATCGTCGGCCATCTCGGCGACGGCGGGTCGACGCTGAACCGGCTGCGGGCCGAGCACGGTTTCGCCGACGGTGGACTGGACTTCGTGTTCGTAGACCACGACAAATCCGCCTACCTGCCCGATCTGCAACGCATCGTGAGCCAGCGCTGGCTGCATCCCGGATCCGTCGTGGTGGCCGACAACGTGAAGTTCCCGGGCGCGCCGGATTATCGGGCATACCTCAGGGAACTGGAAGGCACGAGCTGGCGCACGACCGAGCACCGGACGCACGTGGAATACCAGTCGTGGATCAAGGACTTGGTGCTCGAATCAGAGTATCTAGGCGGCTGACGGCGGGAGTTCGACGAGACCCGTTGCGCCATGGACGGTGATCTGCTGCCCGGTGGTGATGCGCAGGGTCGCGTCGGGGACCCCGACCACTGCGGGGATGCCATACTCGCGGGCCACGACGGCGCCGTGTGAGTTCGCCCCGCCCATCTCCATCACCAGTCCGCCCGCCGTGAGGAACAGCGGCGTCCACCCGGGATCGGTGGACGGCGCGACGAGGATCTCCCCCGGCTCCAGGTGAGCTCCCACCGGGTCGAGCACCACCCGCGCCGCTGCGGTCACGGTCCCAGCGGAGGCAGGTGTCCCGGTCAGGTGTCCCTCGGCCTGTTCCTGGCCGGGCGTGGCGAGCGCCTCGGGCTGGGTGCCGTCGGACAGCATGATCCGCGGCACCTGCCTGCGCCGCAGCTCCCGTGCATAGTCGTCCTGGCGCGCAGCGACGACAGCGCGGAAGTCCGCGCCCCCCAGCGCGGCCCGGGCTTGGACGAGATCGAGGAAGAACACGTCGTCGGGCTCGGCGAGCAACCCGCGTTCGGCGAGCTCGGCACCGACGGTGGCCAGCTGCTCCCGGACGTGTGCCAGGACGCGCACCAGGTAGTCCTTGTGCGTCTCGCGCATGCCGACCAGCTCTCGTACCCGCCCCAGTGCGACGCGCACCGCGGTGGCCCGCAGCCGGCTGCGGCGTCGAACCCTGCCGACCACCCGGGTCGCTGCCGCTTCGGCGGCGCGAGCACCTCGGGCGAACTGCACGTCCGGGGCCAGGTCCGGATCCTCCAGCCGCAGGTAGTTGGCCAGTACACCCAGGACGTGGGTCGGGTCGTCGGACCACCGCGCCATGCCCACGTCGATCTCGGCGACAGCCCGGTGACCGTGCCGGCCCAGGAACTCCTCGAGCCTGTCTTGCAGCAGTGGCGGCAGGTCGCGGCCGGCGAAGCGGTGCGCCAGCGCCGTCGGGGTGGACCCCCTCAAGGCGACGGCCGCCGCCGCATCGGCACGGATCCGGGTTGCCAGCGCCCACAGTTCAAGATCCATCTCGGTGGTGACATTGTGCGGCAGCCCGCGCAGCACCTCGTCCCACTCGCCGGGCTCGACGTTGCCGCGGGCGAGTTTGCCGGCCAGCGCCAGTGCGAGGAACCCGGCGCCGGCCACCGGCGTAACCGTCGGCATGATCGGGATGACCGCGGTGTTGAGCAGGCGCTGCGCGTGGTCCAACCGCTCCACGCTGGTCACGCCGACCGGCACGGTGAGCCGCGCGCGCAGCCGCTGGCCAACCTCGTCGACGCGCCGCCGGGCCGCGGCGGGCGAGATCAGCGCTTGACCGATCTGCAGCGGGATCCGGAAGCGCGCGGCCACGGCGAGTAGCCGCCGGCTGAACGGCCACCATGACGTGGTCTGCTCCGCGAGCCGGGGGTCGTCGCACAGCCGCCGGAGCACGACCGCCGACCGGGCCTCCATCACGTCGAGGATCCGGGGCACCAGCACTCGACCGACCCGGCTGCGCAGCACTGGTGTGACGTCGACGAACGCCCGCTGGCCGGCTTCCGCGAACGCTGCCGGGCCGGCGACCGGGTCGGGGACCGCAGAGCCGAATACCAGCTCCGACATGCAGGACCCGATCGGCCGGAACGCCGCGATGCCCATCGGGGTGATAGGGCGGGTAAGTCCCTGCGCGAGGCTTACGCAGAGGTAGACGCGCAGCCGCCCATCCGGCGGGGCCGGCAACGGATACAGCGTGGTGATCGGCCGGGCCTGGGTCAGCCACAGCTCCCCTGCACCGTCCACCGCCCACTCGATGTCCTGTGGCGCACCGTAATGCGCCTGGACACGCTGCCCCAACCCCGTGAGATCGCGGATCTGCGTATCGCTCAGGCATGACTGCTCGGTGTCCGCCGGCTGTGCGACCTGCTCGGTGCCACCACCGGGCAGCGAGCGGACGACAACCCGCTTGTCGCCCAGCCGGCGTTCCAGAACGGTGCCGGCAGCGTCGACGACGAAGTGGTCGGGGTTGACCGTGCCGGATACCACCGCTTCGCCCAGGCCGGGGCTGGCGTCGATGACCGTGTGCCCGCGGTGCCCGGTCACCGGGTCGGCGGTGAAGAGCACCCCGGCGACCTCGGGGTCGATCATCCGCTGGACGACCACCGCAAGCCGCACGGTGGTGTGGTCGATGCCGTTGGTCGTCCGGTAACTGACCGCCCGGTCGGTCCACAGCGACGCCCAGCATCGGCGTACCGCGTCGAGCACAGCGTCGGAACCGACGATGTTGAGGAAGGTGTCCTGCTGGCCGGCAAAACTCGCCCAGGGCAGGTCCTCCGCGGTCGCCGAGGACCGCACCGCGACCGGCACGTCGTCGCCAAGGGCACGGTAGGCGCGATCGACCGACTCTGCGACGGCGGCAGGTACCGGCGACGCGAGGATCGCGCTACGGGCGTGCTCGCCCGCCTCCTGCGCCCCAGAGTCGAAAGCATCCGCAGCGACCTGCTGGTAGGCCGCCGTGGTGATGCAGAACCCGGGTGGCACGGGGAACCCCGCGCCGATGAGCTCACCGAGATTCGCCGCCTTGCCCCCCACGACGGGCAGCAACTGCGCACCGAGGCAGCCAAGATCGAGGACGAGTTCCTGGTCGACCGAACCAGGTCGCTGGGCTGTGGTCATATCCAACGTTAACTCTGCAACCGAAGAAACTCAACAGATGATGAAAAACTTCTCAGGTGATTAGGTGTACTCGACGGCGAGTTGGTCGACGGTGGTCCCGTCGACCAGCCGGTCCAACGTTGCGATCATCGTGGCGCAGTCACGAGCCGGGTGGTTGGTCGGGCAGTTCAGCGCGTGGGTCAGGAATTTCTGCGCTCCTTGCGCCTTCGCGATCATCGTGTCCAGTTCGGCAATCTGCTGACGGACTGTCTGGCGCCACTGCGGATCGGGGGCATCGAGGATGGCGGCTGCGGTGTCCAACGGCAGCCCCAGGTCATGGGCGATCTTCAAGAACGCCAGGCGTCGTAGCTCCTCGGGTCCGTACATCCGTCGCCCTGCCTGCCGCGTCGGCGGGGACACCAGCCCACGTTCGTCGTAATAGCGCAGTGCCGAGGCGTTCAGCCCGAGCCGATCCGCGGCCTGGCCGATCGGGATGAGGTCCATGCGGTCATTTGACTTCAAGCCAACGTGAACCTGCAAGGTGGGGAGATGACCGACACCGTCAACCATCACGCGGACCATCCGGGCTTCGCCGGGGTGACCGGGCTGTTGGCCGGGCTCACCATGATCCTGGGGCGGGGCGCCGTCGCCCGCCTCACCGCCGACCTGGCTGCCGTGTCGGATGCAGACCGTGTTGTCGACGTCGGCTGCGGCCCGGGCGCCGCTGTCAGAGAAGCCGCCCGCCGCGGGGCGCGCGTGACCGGCGTGGATCCGGCACCCGTGATGCTGCGGCTCGCGAGGACCTTGACTCGCAACCGACCCGCCATCACCTGGGACGAGGGCACGGCGGAAGACCTGCGGCAGCCGGACGGGTCGGCGACGGTGCTGTGGTCGGTGGCGACCGTTCACCACTGGACGGATGTCACCGCGGGACTCGCCGAGGCAAAGCGGGTGCTTGCCCCTGGAGGGCGGTTCCTCGCGATCGAGCGCCGTGTGCGTCTCGGCGCCACCGGGCTCGCCAGCCATGGGTGGACGGGCCAACAGGCCGAGTCCTTCGCGGCTCAGTGCCGGGCGGCCGGCTTCGCAGACGTGCGCAACGAGCAGCACCTATCCGCCCGCCATGCCGTCCGTGTGGTCAGGGCCGTCCGACCACCACCGCCGCATTCAGCAGGCTCAGCGGGGTTATCGGGCACCGTTTTACCCCGCTGAGCCTGCTGAATGCGGCAACCGCTCAGCGGTCTTGGAGGGGGAGGCGGATTTGGAAGCGGGTGTCGCCGGGGTGGGATTTCAGTTGCAGGTCGCCGTGGTGACGGTTGACTACCACCCGCCAGCTGACGTCGAGTCCGAGGCCGGTGCCCTGGCCGACCGGCTTGGTGGTGAAGAACGGTTCGAAGATGCGTTTCGCGGCTTCGGGCGGAACGCCGTCACCGGTGTCACCGATCTCGACCAGGGCGAACTCGCCGTCGCGGGCGGTGCGCACGGTGAGGGTGCCCTTCCCGTGCATCGCGTCGGCGGCGTTGTCGATGAGGTTGGTCCATACCTGGTTGAGCTCGGCCGGGTAGGCCGGGACGGTGGGTATCTCGCGGTCGTAGTCCTTGACGATGCGGATGCCGTCGCCGAGCTTGCGGGCGAGCATGACCAGGGTGGCGTCCAGGCCCTCGTGCAGGTCGATGTCCTGGTGCGGTGCGCGGTCCAGCTGGGAGTACTGCTTGGCGGCGGCGACCAGAGCGGTGATCCGAGCGGTGGCGTCCCCGATCTCCCGGATCAGGTTCTCGGTGTCCACCGTGTAGGCAAGCCAGCGCAGCGCACCCTCGAGCGATTCGGCTGGTGCCGTGTCGGCGACCTGCTCCAGGTCGGACACCCGCAGCCCGCCCGCGACGAATACCGGCGCCAGCTCCCAACTCTGGGTCACATCGTGGTCGTCGAGCCAGTCGGCCAGCTCGTCTTCGAGGTCACCGGTCTGCAGCGCAGTCAGCGCCGGCGCGCTGCGGCCGATCCCGACGAACTGCTCTTGCAGGACGGTCAGGGCGTGCAAGGCCTCCCGGTCCAGCAGGCCCTCGGCGAGCATCGCCAACTTGTGCCGCATGCCGGCGAGCCGCTCGCGCAGCGTGTCGGCGGCCCGGCTGGCCGCGGCGGCGGGGTTGTTCAGTTCATGGGTCAACCCGGCGGACAGCTTGCCCAGGGCCAGCAGCCGCTCGCGTTGCCCGACCAGGGCGTTGGAGTTGGCGATGCCGACGAACATGCCCTGCAGCAGGTGCACGGCCATCGGGTACCACCGGTGGAACATCTCGTTGAACTCACGGCTGGGCAAAGCGAGGAAGCGGCAGTCGCTCAACGCCCGCACCGACGCCGAGTAGTTCTGGTCTACCTGGTCGCCGAGGTAGAACTGGGTGGCTCCGAAGTAGACCCCGCGCTGATCGGTGCGGAGGATCTCGACCTGGTCGCCGGCGACCAACCGGGTCATCTGCAGCGTTCCCGACAGCATCACGTAGAAGCAGCGGGCCTGCTCCCCCTCGGTGTTGACGATCTCACCGTCGCCGACCTCGACCGTCTCGCCGTGCTCGCGGATCCAGTCCAGTTGGGTGTCGGTCAGATCGCTGAACAGGAACAGCTCGCGCAGCTCCGAGTGGGACAGCCGCGGTGCCGTGCCGGTCACTGGTCCTCCAGGTAGCGGTGCACCAACGTGACGGCCATCGCGCCCTCGCCGACAGCGGAGGCGACCCGCTTGACCGACTCGGCGCGCACGTCGCCGGCCACGAACACCCCGGGAAGGCTGCCTTCGAGGTAGTAGGGGTCGCGGTCCAGCGGCCATCCTGCTGGGCGGCGCCCGTCGACCAACAGATCTGGACCGGTCTGGATGAACCCGCGGGAGTCGCGGGCCACGACCCCGTCAAGCCAGTCGGTCCGCGGCGCCGCGCCGATGAACACGAAAATATGGCCGCTGGACACGGTGTCGGTGGCGCCGGAACGGGTGTGCCGCAGGGTGAGCTTCTCGAGGTGCTCGTCGCCGTGCGCCGCGGCGACCTCGGTGCAGGTCCGCACCGTGACATTGTCCAGCGCAGCGAGCTGCTGGATGAGGTAGTGCGACATTGACCGCTGCAGCGACTCCCCGCGCACCAGCAGGGTCACCTGGCGGGCGTGGCGGGAGAAGAACACCGCGGCCTGCCCGGCGGAGTTGGCACCACCCACTACATAGACGTCCTGACCGGCGCACGCCGAAGCCTCCGTCGTCGCCGAGCCGTAGTACACCCCGCGGCCGGTGAGCTCGACGATGCCGGGGGCCTCCAACGCGCGGTACGCGACGCCGGTGGCCAGCACCACGGCATGCGCGGCGATCTCGCTGCCGTCGCCGAAGCGCACCACCCGCGCCGAACCGCGCGCCTCCAGCTCGATCACCTCCCGAGCTGAGAGCGCCTCCGCGCCGAACTTCTGGGCTTGCCGTCGCGCCCGGTCGGTCAGCTGGGCGCCCGACACCCCGTCGGGGAAACCCAGGTAGTTCTCGATCCGGGAGCTCTGCCCCGCTTGCCCGCCGCTGGCCTGGCGCTCCACCAGGACAGTGCGAAGACCCTCAGAGGCGCCGTAGACCGCGGCACCCAGACCTGCGGGGCCCGCACCGACCACGATCAGGTCGTAGAACTCGGCAGCCGGCTGGGTGGACAGCCCGACCGCGGCGGCGATCTCGGCGTCGCTGGGTTGCCGCAGGGATCGCCCGTCAGCGGTGATCACGACGGGGATGTCCTCGACGGTCATACTGGCGGCGTCAAGCAGCCGTTGACCCTCTGGATCGTCGACGCTGTACCAGCGGTACGGCACCGCGTTGCGGGCCAGGAAGTCCCGCGCCTGGTAGGACGGCGCCGACCAGCGGTGCCCGATCACCTTGGTCTGCTCGACGCCGGTCTCCCCGATCGCCCGCCACATCTCCACCAGCGCATCGATCACCGGGTAGAGCTTCTCCTCCGGCGGGTCCCACGGCTTGAGCAGGTAGTGGTCGACGTCGACGACGTTGATCGCCTGGATAGCCGCGTCGGTGTCGGCGTAGGCGGTCAGCAGCGCCCGCCGGGCGCGCGGGAACAGGTCCATCGCCTGCTCCAGGAACTCCACGCCGTTCATCTGGGGCATCCGGTAGTCGGCCAGGATCGCGGCTACCGGTTCGCCCCGGCGCTTGATCTCCTTGAGCGCATCCAAGGCGTCCAGCGCCGAGTCCGCCCGCACCACGCGGTAGTTCTCGCCGTATCGGCGCCGCAGGTCCCGCGCCACCGCACGGGAGACGCCGGGGTCGTCATCCACGGTCAACAGCACGGGCTTGGCCATATCCCTCACTCCTGCGCGAGCACGGCAGCAGCCTGCTGGGGGGCGGGTGATAGTTCATCGCATCCACGACGATAGTGCCGGCGGACGGCTCGGCGGTTGCGCCGATGTGTTATCGCAGTCAGGTGACCTGGAGCAGGTCTACTCTGCGCACGTCGTCCAAGATCAGGTACGCTGCGAGACCTTCATGCGCTCGGCCGAATGTCAGCGTTCGTACCGGGCCGTCCGGGTTCTGGTCGTTTACCGGGTCACCGCTCCACGGATTGACCTCCAGCAGGGTCCGCAGCTCGGCAAAGAATGGCAGCGCCTCGGCGGGAAGCGTGCCGATCTGCCGCTGAACCTGCTCGTCGGTGTCGACGCGGTACACTTACATGCCGGCCTTGGCCCTGGTGACTTCCAGCGGCTCCTCGGCAGCAATCTCCTCGCCGGTCAGTGCCTCGGCCGCGCGGCGCACCACCCGCCGGTAACCCTCAGGGTCGCTCTGGAGCACCGCAACTCGCCGCCAGTGCTCCAGCGTCGTGAACAGCCCCGTCAGGTCCATGCTCTCGCGGCACTCGGCCAGCGCCGCCTCGTACGCCGCATCGAACGTGGCCCGTTCCACGGGCAACAGAGCAGCCCGGATAACCCTCGGAGAGGCACCCGGCCGCAGGGGGTGCCCGCGCGATGGCTGCTCGTTGTAGGCGTAGGTGGCGGTCACGTGAACACCTTAGCCGCCCAGGCCGATACGAACACGCATCCGCGGACCCGCAGGTGGGGTGGTCGCAGCCGTTGGCTCCTGCGGTTGCGTACTCAGACCGGGCGGACACCGCGGGCCAGGAGGCGGGCCACGTAGGTGGCCAGCTCTGCGGCGGTCCACGGGTGGTTCTCCAGCACCAGCATGCGGGCGCAGGATTCGGCGACTGAGGCGATCAACTCAGCGACCACGGGTGCCTTGCGGTCGATGTCGTCAACCTCGGCCACCACCATGGAGTGGCGCACCAGCTCGCGTAGCTGACCCACCAGCATGTCTCGGGCCCGTCGAACCCGCGCTGCTACCACAGAACCGGAACTCCAGCCGGAGGCGAACACCACCCGCCATGAGTTCGGCGCCTGACCCGCCCCGGCGAGAAAGGCCGTGAGACCCGCGGCCAGCACGGCCTCTAGGTTGTCGGAGACCAGATTGGCCGGTAACGCTTCGGTGATGGCGTCCAGCAGGCGACGCTCCTCGCGGTCCAGCAGCGCGAGCAGCAACTCGTCCTTGTTCGGGTAGCACTCGTACACCACTGGCTTCGTCACACCAGCCGCATCGGCCACCGCCTGCATGGACGTGCCCCGATAACCCCGCTCGACGTAAACCTCCAACGCCGCGTCGAGGATCAGCGGTCGCCGACGTTCTGGGCCGAGATGCGCGGCCCGCGCGCGGCCGGCCCGGGCCGTCGCACCGGCCACCAGCGGCACTACCTTCCGATTCGCCACTTGACAAACCTACCAGAAAGTAGGAAGTTCCTACGGAGAGGTAGGAAGCACCCTCAGGGAGGTGGCAGGTGGCAGCCAAGGGGGTAACTGATCCCGCCGATCTGGCCAAGTTCCGCGAGGTGCAACAACTGGCCTATGCCGCGGCGCAGTCGGTCGCGGGAACGCTGGAACCGGGCGTGACCGAGAAGCAGGCGGCCCGCCGGATCCGCGAGTACCTGGTCGAGCGTGGCGTGCAGGACTGGTTCCACACGCCGTTCGCGTGGTTCGGCGACCGCACCGCGTTCCGCGGTTTCCGGGTGCCGCTGCAGTTCTTCCCGACCAACCGGCGGCTGGCCGACGGCATGCCCTTCATCCTCGACTGCGCGCCGGTGCGCGACGGCTACATGGCCGACATCGGTTACGCCGGCTGCTTGGGCACCAACCGGATCTACGAGCAGCTGATGGACGACCTGTCGGAGTACCGGACCCTGATCGTCGAGAGGGTGTGCGAAGGCGTACCACTCAAGCAGATCTACTGCGACGTCGATGCGCTGATCGCCCGGCAGGGATATGACAACCGGCACCGCGTCTACCCCGGGCGGGTCATCGGGCACCAGGTCGGGAAGGTGCACTCGAGGCTGCCGAGGTTCATCGCGGCCGGCTTTGGCATCCGCTCGCTGCAGACCCTGGTCGGTGACCTGATCGTGGAGCGGATGCACCACCGCTCGCCGCTGTGGGCCGATGGCGACATCTCCAACCATCCGGCAACTCCCGGTTTGTGGGCGGTCGAGCCGCACATCGGTTTCCGTGACGTCGGGGTGAAGTTCGAGGAGATCCTGGTGGTGACCGAGACCGGTAGCGCCTGCTGGCTTGACGACGACCTGCCGCACGTGCGCCGCTGGCAACGGGCGTCGGCCGCGTGATGACCAGCGAGGTGACCACCACCGACGGCGTGCGACTTCGGGTGTACGAGTCCGGACAGGTCGGTGGGCCGGTGGTGATCTGCGTGCATGGATACCCCGACGACCACACCGTGTGGGCTGGCGTCGCCACCGAGTTGGCGCAGCGGTACCACGTGGTGAGCTACGACATCCGGGGTGCCGGCGAGTCCGGGAAACCCCGCCACCGCCAGGCATACCGGCTCGATCAGCTCGCGCGGGACCTGGTCTCGGTGGTCGACGCGGTCAGCCCGCACCGCCCGGTACATCTGCTGGCCCACGACTGGGGAGCGGTCCAGTCCTGGCATGCCGTGACCGGCGAGTGGCTGGGTGGCCGGGTCGCCTCCTTCACGTCGATCTCCGGGCCGTGTCTGGACCATGCGGGCCACTGGTTCCGGGCACGGCTGCGCCGGCCGACGCCGCGAGCGCTGCGCGAACTGATCATCCAGATGGTGTCGAGCTGGTACATCGGGCTCTTCCAGCTACCTCTGTTGCCGGAGCTGGGCTGGCGCACCGGGTTCGCGCAGCGCGCGCTGGCGCTGCTGGAACCCACGAGCACCCCCGCTGTATCGGACGCGGTGAACGGGCTACAGATGTATCGGGCGAACATGCTGCCCCGCCTAGGGCTACCCGGTTCCCGGACGACCGACATCCCCGTGCAAGTCCTCGCGCCGAAGCGGGATCCGTTCGTCTCGGTGCCACTCCAGACCGGCATCGGGCGGTGGGTATCCAACCTCGCGGTTCGGGTGCTGCCCGGAGGGCACTGGCTGCCGCGTACCGACCCGGAGACCGTGGCGCGCTGTGCCAGTGAGCTGATCGAGCACGCCGAGGGCGGGCCGCAATCGCGCGCGCTGCGCCGCGCTCGGGTGCGGGTTCTCCCCAAGACCCGGCGGTTCGAGAACAACCTCGTGGTGATCACCGGCGCGGGCAGCGGAATCGGCCGGGCCTGCGCTCTCGAGTTCGCTCAGCACGGCGCCGAGGTGGTGGTCACCGACATCGACCAGCAGGCGGTCGAGCGCACCGCCGTGCTGGCCCGGACGCTGGGCCCTGGGGCGCATGCGTACCCAGTGGACGTATCCGACGGCGGCGCGATGGAGAAGTTCGCCACCGTGCTGCGCGAAGAGCACGGCATCCCGGACATTGTGATCAACAACGCCGGCATCGGCATGGCTGGGCCGTTCCTCGACACCACGGTGGCGGACTGGGAACGGATCATCGACGTCAACCTGTGGGGCGTCATCCACGGTTGCCGGGTCCTGGGCGGGATGCTGGTAGCAGGCGGTGCGGGCGGCACCATCGTCAACATCGCATCCGCCGCCGCGTACCTACCGTCCCGGGCGCTCCCGGCCTACACCACGACCAAGGCCGCGGTCCTGGCGCTGAGCCAGTGCCTGCGCGGGGAACTGGCCGAGCATGGCGTCGGTGTCGTGGCGATCTGCCCCGGCTTCGTGCACACCAACATCACCAGCACGACCCGGTTCGTCGGCCTGGACGCCACCGAAGAGCGCACCACCCAGCAGCGCGCGACCACGCTCTACCGCCGCCGTAACTTCACCCCGGACCGGGCGGCGAAGGAGATCCTGCGCGCCGTAGAGCGCAATCCCGCAATCGCCCCGATCACCCCGGAAGCCAAAGTCGGCCTGCTGGCCTCCCGGCTGACCCCCGGGCTGGTCCGGTCACTGGCTCGACTCGACCCCCCTCGTTAGCGCCCGACAGTCGGGAGGGAGATTTCCCATGATCCGCCAGGACAGCAGCACTCCCGAGCCGGAGAACCTCGTGCTCCAGCCGCGAAACGTCACCTTCGACTGGGCCACGCTGCCCACGCACTGGGTGCCCAACGAACCGTTGGTCACGCACACCATCAATGTGCTGCACCTGTTGCTGCCCGCGGGCGAGACGTGGTTCGTCGACGTGTTCACCCAGGTCCTCCCGTTGATCAAGGACGACAAGCTGCGCGACGAGGTGCTCGGCTTCATCGGCCAGGAGACCCTGCACGCCCGCTCCCATCAGGGCGTGCTCGATCACTGGAAGGCCAAGGGCATCGACACCGATCCCTACGTCCAGCAGGTCGGTTGGATGTTCCAGCAGGTGCTCGGCGATCGTGACCTGCCGGCCAAGCGACGGCAGGAGTGGCTGATCGAGCGGCTGGCGATCATCGCGGCGATCGAGCACATCACGGCCATGCTCGGGAACTGGGCGCTCAACGCCAGCGCGCTCGACGCCGCCGACGCCGATCCCACCATGATGGATCTGCTGCGCTGGCACGGCGCCGAGGAGGTCGAGCATCGCGCGGTGGCCTTCGACCTGTTCACCCACCTCGACGGCCGGTACCTGCGGCGAGTGCGCGCCATGGCGATCACGGCGCCGATCATGCTGTGGCTGTGGGTGCGCGGCGTAGTTTTCTTGATGCGCATCGACCCCGAGCTGGGCGGCCGGGTCAAGCCGCGCTGGCGGCACTACTTCCGCGCCAGCCGCCGGCGCCTGCTGCCGTCGGCGCGTCAGCTGATCTGGCAGTCGTTGAATTACGTCCGGCCCTCCTACCATCCGTCGCAGGAGTTCTCCACCGGCCAGGCCGTGGCCTACCTCGCCACATCACCTGCGGCCACCGCCGCGGCGGTCTGACATGGACACGCTGTGACATGGACACCTTCCTGAGCCCCCCGCCCGATTTGAGGGGTCGCCAGCGTCCCGACCGGCTGTTCCGAGCGCTCGGCGCCCTCGTCACCGGCTACGAGTCGCTCACCAGCAGCTCCTACCGGCGGCGCCCCGCGCCCCAGCACGTCGATCGCGACCTGAACCTCGTAGTGGCCGAGGTTCGCCTCGAGGCACCGGATGTGCGCAGCTTCCGGCTGGTCGCCGCCGGGGGCGCGGAGTTGCCAGCCTGGCAACCGGGCTGCCACCTCGACGTGCTGCTGCCCTCCGGGCGCCGTCGCCAGTACTCGCTGTGCGGCGACCCGGCTCACCGCGACTCCTACCGGATCGCGGTGCGACGCATCGCCACCGGCGCCGGCGGTTCGCGAGAGCTGCACGATTCGGTGGGCACCGGCGCCACACTGACCGTTCGCGGTCCGCGCAACGCCTTCCCGTATGTACCCGCAGCCGGTTACCTGTTCATCGCGGGCGGAATCGGCATCACACCGATCCTGCCGATGGTCAAGCAGGCCGTAGCCGATGGTGTGCAGTGGCAGCTTGTGTACACCGGGCGTTCGAGGGAGTCGATGCCCTTCCTCGATGAGCTCGCCGCGCTGGACCCGTCCCGAATACGGATGCGGCCGTACGATCAGTACGGTTTTCCCTCCTCGGGCGCCGGATTGCTGATGTACGCACCGACCGGGGCCACCGTGTATTGCTGCGCACCTGCTCCCCTGATCGCTGGCGTTCGCCGGGATCTCCCGGCCAGCGCAGCGGAAGCGTTGCACTTCGAGCGGTTCTCCGCACCCCCGATTCTTGACGGCGATCCCTTCGAGGTAGCGCTGAAGCGCAGCGACCGCGTGCTCACCGTGCCCGCCGACCGATCCGCGCTCGACGTCATCCGCGAGGCGGTGCCCGACGTTGCCTACTCCTGCCAGCAAGGCTTCTGCGGAACCTGCCGAACCCGGGTGATCTCTGGGGAGATCGACCACCGGGACGGCGTGCTGACCGACCGGGAGCGCACCGACACCATGACGATCTGCGTATCCCGAAGCCGCGGCCGCCGGATCACCCTCGACATCTAGCCCGGTTTCCGGGGCTAGATGCTGACCGAGACGAGTTCCTCGCCGTCGATCGTGACCACGTCCACGGAACTGACCTGCTTCGGATCGATCAACGCTGAGCCGTCCAGCGAGGTGCCCTCCCGGGTGTCCTTGCCGGACGCCAGCCAGCTACCGGTGAGCACGGCCTTACCGTCCCGGGACACCACCAGCAGCCGGCACAGCTTGCCGGCCGGGACGCCGCGGACTTCGGCGTGCACCCGCACCCACCCGGTGAGCGGCGTCACGCTGACGGCCATGCTGACGCCGCTCACCAGGTTGGTGGCCTCGCCGTTGCGGGTGCCCGGAGGCGCCTGCACGATGCCGCTCTGCGGACCCTGGCTGCTCTGCGGACCCTGCGCCTCGCCGCCGGGAGCGGTCTGCCTACCGAGCAGGACGCCACTGCCGAGCGCGGCCAGCGCGATCACCACGGCGCCGGCGGCGGCCGGAAACCGAGCCCGGCGCGGCTGCTCTCCCTGTTCGGCGCGCACCTGGCGCAACGTGCGCTGGAGCAGCAGGTCGCCGCCCTCGGGCGGACCGTCGAGGAACGCCTCCTGCGGAACCGAGTCCAGCATGCCCCGCAGCTCGGTCAGCTCGCCGACCTCGCGCCGGCAGTCGGCGCACTTGGCGAGATGCGCATCCACCACCCTGGCCTCGTCCGGGGACAACCCGCCTAGGGCGTAGGCACCGAGCGACTCGTGGTCGTGCTCCACCGCGCTCATCTGCCCACCTCCGCCCCGGTTTCGAACATATCGACTCGCAGGGCACGTAGTGCGTAGTAGGAACGGGATTTCACGGTACCCGGAGGTACCCCGAGCACCTCCGCGGTCTCACCAACGGTCTGACCGCGGTAGTACAGCTGCACCACCACGTCCCGATGCTCCGGGGACAACCGCTCCATCGCGTCCAGCACGACCATCGAGTTCACCACCTCGTCCGCGTGATCGCGCTGCGCAGGCGCCAGCTGGTCCTGCTCGCCCACCTCGGCCGCGCGGGCCGCCTTGGCCCGGTACCGGTCGGTGACGATGTTGCGGGCCACGGTCAGCAGCCAACCGCGGACTGATCCTCGCCCGTTTTTCAGGGCGTCGGCGTGCTTCCATGCGCGGAGCAGGGTTTCCTGCACGACGTCCTCGGCGGCCGCCCGGTCGTTGGTGAGCCGGGTGGCGTAGGCCAGCAAGCTCTTGCCGTGCTCGGCGTACAGCGATCTGACCAGGTCCTCGCCGTGAGCCTGCTGTCTGCGACGCGGCCACCGGCCTGAGATGGTCACACAGGTCCTCACCTGGTCGGGCATCCGATCGAGGCCAGTAACCCGCTGCCCCGAACGCACCATGATGGTCGGCCCGGACAGTACTCGAACTCCGATGACCACGCGCCGCCACCGCCGGACGAGGGGATCTGATGATCCCCTCCGGCGGCTCTGGCGCTCTCTCAGTACCCGCTGCCGCCGTAACCGTAGTCCGGCGCCGGGTTCGACGGGGCGTTGTTCGGCGGTGCATTGTTCGGCGGTGCATTGTTCAGTGGCGCGCTGCTTGCCACGGCCTGTGCCTTCTTGCCCTGCGGGGTGGCCGCGAACCAGGTCTTGCCGACACCCTGACCCAGGGCCTCGCCCGGTGCAGTGTCCTTGGCGTAGGTGTACAGCGGCCACCCGTTCAGGGTCAGTTGCTTGGTGCCGTCCTGGCGGGTGACCGCACCGACGAGCGCCATGTCGACGCCCTGCAACTGCACGCTGGCCGGGTCACCGAGCGCGGGTGGCCACGTCATGGCGCACGCATCGTTGCAGTTAGACGCTGACGGCTTGGCCTTGTCCTTGTCGAAGCGGTACAACGTGAGCCCGTTCTGGTCGGTGACGACCTCGCCGAGGTTGCCGACCTGCGCGACCGCGAGCTTCACGCCGCCGGCTTGGCCCACATCCTGGTTGGCGCTCTGCGGCTGGCTCGCCGGCGCGGTACCGCTGCCGTAATCGCCGCCACTGCAGGCAGAGAGAGCCATCAAGCCGGCGGCGGCGCTGGCGACGAGGAGGGTGGTGGTTCGGGTGGTCATCGGGAATCTCCTGGTGTTGGGGCCCCTCGTGGTTCGCGGAGCCGTTCGACACCCTCCACACGGACGCCTCCGTCACGCGGTTCAGCGCGATCTCGAAGTCAGTGTCCTTCCTTAGGTCCGATCAACGCCGACGTGGCCTCGCCGCATCGCCTGCGACGGGGTATCCCAGAATTCCACCCACCACCCTGGCTGGGCGGACCCCACGCCGCAATCCCCTCCACACCGCCCCCGACCTGACCCGATCCGGATCCGGGAGTAAGCCGCGATGCCGGGGGACTCCCGCGGGTCACGCCGAGTTACCGAACGGTGACCAGGTCTACGACGAAGACCAGGGTCTCGCCGGGCTTGATCGCGCCGCCCGCGCCACGGTCGCCGTAAGCAAGGTGCGGCGGGATGGTGAGCCGGCGCCGACCGCCGACCCGCATTCCGACTATCCCGTCGTCCCAACCCTGGATCACCCGACCGGTGCCGAGCCGGAACTCCAGCGGCGCCCCCCGGTCCCAGGACGCATCGAACTGCTTTCCGGTGGCGTGTGAGACACCGACGTAGTGCGCCCTGATCTGCGAACCGACGATGGCCTCGGCGCCGTCGCCGATCATCTGGTCCTCGATCACCAACTCGCTCGGCGCCGGGCCGTCGGGGACGGATACATCGGGGCGGGTCAGCTCGCTCACGTCGTTTCCTCCTCGTCACCCGCCGCCGTCGACGGGATCACCATCCTGGCAGCCTTCCCGTGCGCCGCAACCCGGGGCTCCGCGCTTGCTCCTCGAGAATGAGCGCGACGCGACCGTGCTCATCCCGGTCCTGAGCAGAATCAGCGGGGCCGTGATGACCGGATCGCGGGCCTCCGGTTCATCCAGCAGTAGGGGCGGGTTTGGGGGGTGTCGACATCGACGCGGCCACCGCGCGAGGTATCGCCGTCGCCAACGTCGCCACTACCGGAACGGGCAATGCCGAGTCGGTCGCCGAGTGGTGCGTGATGGCCGCGATCGCCGCCAGCCGGCGGCTACCGACCTTGCCGGCGAAAGCCCTTGACGACTGCGTGAAATCCTCCGGATACCGGCAGCTAGATCAGCCGCGCCCGGCTCAGGCGTGGTCAGCCGAGGGGGGTGCCAGCGCTGCCACCGGCGCCGGCGAGACCGCCGCCCACCGCGTGGAGGTCCACGAGGTTGCCACCGATACCGCCGGTGCCGCTGCCGCCGGCGCCACCGATGCCGCCCTTGCCCCCACCACCGGCGCTGAACAGGGACAGGACAGTACGTGCAGGGAGCAGCTCCACGTGTTGGCCGTCGAACTCGGCAAAGCTCAGTGCGTCAGACATCCCGATCCTCCTCGCCGTGGCCCCCAGCGGGCCGGGAACAGAGCACCTCATCGACTGCATCGCCAATTCGGCTTATCCCCACCATGGTCAGAGGAAGGTCGCAGGGAAACATGCATACGCCCCTAAACTTCGCACGCCACTACCTAGCTGCGAAGCTGATCTCGGCTACGTGGTGAGCGGCGAACAGTTACGCAGATTCCAGAAACCGGGTACCTACCGGCGCGCGTTGTGCAGGTCATGCGCAGTGTCGAACCGATCCGCTGCTGTCCCTGGTGAGCACCCTTGCCGGGCACGGGGGCAGGTAGCGGAACTGGAGCCCGCGCCGCAGAGAGCACCGGGTCTTTGCCCCGCCCCACCGTGGCCGGCAACACGGGTGGTGACTACCTAGTTTCTGGCAATCTGGCTACCCGGCGTCAACCGTTCGGCACCGACTGTGATCGGTGGCCCAGGGTCAGCTGCCGAACAGTGCTGGGATCTTGACCAGCAACTGGTACAGGCCGTACAGGAACGGTACGGCCACCCATGCCCAGACCAGCGCGGTAAGCACCGCGCGGGCGTTCGAAGCAGATCCGGTCGGTCGGTTGCTCATGCTGCCAACGCCTTACCCGCCACCCGCTCGGATGCCGGCTCGTGGAACCTCGGTGTGACGGGGCGGATGAGCTCGTTGCAGACGAACCCGATGATCAGCAATCCGATCATGATCGAGAAGGACAGCGTGTAGCGGCCCGGGCCGGTCACCCCGGCTGCAATCCGGGCGTCGGCGATCGCGTTGACGATCACCGGGCCGAGCACGCCTGCCGTCGACCATGCCGTGAGCAGCCGACCGTGGATCGCGCCGACCTGGTAGGTGCCGAACAGGTCGCGCAGGTAGGCGGGCACGGTGGCGAATCCCGCACCGTAGAAGGACAGGATCAGCATGCAGCAGACCAGGAACACCACCTTGTTGGTGTTCGTGGTGAGCGTCACAGCCAAGTAGAGCAGCGCGCCGACGCCCAGGTACATGCGGTAGATGTTCCTGCGGCCGATCAGGTCGGAGGTAGATGACCAGACAAAGCGCCCGAGCATGTTGGCCAGGGACAAGATCGCGACGAAACCCGCTGCGGCGGCGGCAAGTCCGGCGCCGTTGGGGAAGAAGTCGGAGTAGATCGGCGCTGCGCGCTCCAAGATGCCGATACCCGCCGTCACGTTGCAGCACAACACCACCCACAGCAGCCAGAACTGCGGCGTTCTGATCGCATTGCGGGCCGAGACGTTGCCCTCACTGATCAACGAGCCGGCCGGCTGCGGCGTGGGCTCCCAACCCGCCGGCTTCCAGTCGTCGGCCGGCACCCGGATGAGTAGCCACCCCACCGACATGAACACCGCATATCCGACGCCGTGGATCAGGAAGGTCATGGCGATCCCACGCGGGTCGGGGTTCGCACCGGTGGCTCCAAAAGTGGTCAGCATCGAGGTCGACCATGGCGACGCGATCAGCGCTCCACCGCCGAATCCCATGATCGCGATACCGGTGGCCAGGCCTGGCCGGTCGGGGAACCATCTGATCAGCGTGGACACCGGGGAGATGTATCCGATGCCCAACCCGATCCCTCCGACGAAGCCGTACCCGAGGACGACCAGCCAGTACTGCCCGATCGCCACCCCCAGGGCGGAGATGAGGAACCCGCTGCAGAAGCAGCACATCGAGACGAACATGGCCCAGCGCGGGCCCAAGCGGTCGACCCTGGTGCCGAACAGAGCCGCCGACAGGCCCAGCATCACGATGCCGAGGGTGAACGGCAGCGCGCTGGCGACGCCCGAGATGCCCAGCGACATCTCCAGTGGCTTCTTGAACACGCTCCAGGCATAGGCCTGGCCGATCGCCAGATGGATCGACAGGGCAGCCGGCGGGATCAGCCAACGGCTCCAGCCGGGTGGGGCGACGATTCGCGGACGTTCGAGGTATCTAGCTGCCATTGGCGGCACTCCTCTGTATGTTTACGCTGTAGACGCTACTGATAGGAAGTAGCCAGACGGCGAGCTGATACGTCAATGACCGTAGTGCGCGACGTCGGGGGAAACGGATGAATAGCGCAGAAGGGGCGATGCCCGCCGGCGCGGGGATGCGCAGGGTGGCGATCGCGAGCTGTGTGGGAACCACCATCGAGTTCTACGATTTCTTCATCTACGGCACGGCCGCCGCGCTGGTGTTCCCGAAAGTATTCTTCCCAGCGCTGGGTTCGACCGCCGGCACGGTGGCCTCGTTTGCCACCTTCGCGGTTGCGTTCATCGCCCGACCGGTCGGTGCGGTGGTCTTCGGGCACTACGGGGACCGGATCGGCCGCAAACGAACACTCATCTCGACGCTGCTGCTGATGGGCGTCGCCACCGTGCTGATCGGGCTGCTCCCAGGCGCAGCCACGATCGGGGTAGCGGCTCCTATCCTGCTGGTCGTGCTGCGGTTCGCACAGGGCCTCGCGGTGGGTGGGGAATGGGCCGGCGCGACGCTGCTGACCGCGGAATACGCACCGCCAGGCCAGCGGGGGCGGTATGCGATGTTCCCGCAGCTCGGCCCGGCCATCGCTATCGCGCTGGCCAGCGCAACGTTCCTGGTCACCGGCCTCACCCTCGGAAACACTGACCAGGCGTTTCTCGACTACGGGTGGCGAATCCCGTTCCTGATCAGCATCGTGCTGGTCGGAGCCGGATTGTACGTCCGATTGAAGATCGAGGAGACGCCGATATTCCGGCAGGCGCAGCGGCGGCAGCCGACGACGCACACCCCGTTGCGGGAGGCGTTCACCCGGGCGCCGCAGGAGATCCTGCTCGCGGCCGGATCCCTCGCGATCATGTTCGCCCTGTTTTACACCGGCACGACCTACCTCACCAGCTACGGCACCAGCCCCACCGGAGCTGGGCTCAGCCGCACTGTAGTGCTGTCCCTCGGGATCGTTGCCGGAGCGGCGATGGCGCTGGGCGTCATTCTGTCGGCGATCTACTCCGACCGGTTCGGCCGGCGCCCTGTGATCATATTGGCCTGCGGCGGCGCGGTGCTGTGGTCGCTGGTGCTGTTCCCGCTGATCGACACGCATTCCCCGGTGGCCTTCGCCGTCGCCCTGATCATCACGATTGGGCTCCAGGGTCTCGGCTACGGCGCAGCCGGAGCGTTCCTGCCCGAGACATTCCCCACCCGGTACCGCTACACCGGGGCCGGCATGAGCTACAACCTGGCCGGGATCGTGGGCGGCGCGATCCCACCGCTGGTGTCCGCGCCGCTGGCGGCCACGTTCGGCAGCTTCTCCATCGGCGTTCTGCTCTGCGGGCTGGCTCTGCTCAGCCTGTTGTGCACCGCAGCTCTCGCCGAGACCAAGGATCGCAACTTGCGGGAGGCGCAGCCGAGCGTCCCAGCCCCCCGCCAAGCTCCACACCCGGGATCTGAAATCAGGGACGGGTCGGCGGCCTCCCGGTGATGCCCAGCAGGCAATCCAGCAGCGGGGCGCCCTCCGGTACGGGCACGGCTGCTGGGAACACCCCGATCGCGCGCCACTCTTCGACGTGCGGGCTGATCTCGTCCCAGATCCCCTGCACGAGCTCGTCCGGTAGGCGCGGTTCGACTCCGATCACCAACGCGAGATCGTGGGCACGCAGACCACGAAAGCCGTTGATCTGCCAGAAGTACTCCCGCGCGCTGAAGTCGCCGAAGGAGCAGTGCACGATCCGGTCTAGATCATCCAGCTCGGCCGCCGCCCCGCACGCCGTGTCCACGATCGCGGCGAAGCTGGCCTTGGGGTCACTCCCGAGCAGGTCCCCGTCGAACTTGTCACGGCCGGCCTCGTCCATCGTCGCGCCGGCCAACATGTCGGGCACCCAGGCGTCGTCGTAGGCGTGGTAGTTGACGATCTCGCGCAGGGTCGGGGTGTGGTCCACCCCTTGCATGGCGAAGTCGGCCGGCATCGGCATCGTCCACTGGTCGTCCTTGACCTGCTGGATGACGTCGTTGAGTGCCCGGTCCGCCAACACGAACACCTCTGGTTCACGCATGCGATCTCCTTCGATCAGGTCCGGTCCCACGGCCGGACGGCTCTGCAGCGGTCGTGCGGTCATCGTGGCGGCTGGCACCGACATTCCTGGCATGTCCGCTGACGCCCGATGTGGGCGTCGCGGGGTAGGCATCTCAGTGCTAGATGCGGTGCGCTAAGTACCGCTGCACCGATAGAGTAAGTACTGATGGGCCATTCGGGTCACTTTTGGTCTTCCCGGCACCCTTGCTATCACGTAGTGTTACCATTGCCTGGTCCGTAGCCCTGAATGATGGGCCGTAGGCGATAGGCAAGGGGGGCCTGGCCGTGCTGGACGCAATCGTGTTTCACCTCAAGTGGTCACCAGCTCCACGTTAGCCATAACTAACTGACGGGGCTTCGCCCTGGGACAACGTCGACATAGGCCGCCCTGACCAGGTCGGTCTGTTCTTCGACCGCCGCACCAGGGGTCACTCCATGCCTGCATGTCGACGACAACCACGCCATGGTCCACAAAGGGACCTGAATGGAGCTGGTCAGCGAGTTGCCCGCGCAACTCTGCCGAGGCCCAACTCAGGGCACTAGGTGTGGACGACTGGGTTAGACCGCGTACGGGGGGGCAGTGCCGAGGATGAGCAGGCTACAAGATCGTGAGCTGGTTTTGGGGATCACACCTTTCGAGGAGCCCAACGCCGCGCTCACCGTGGCACTCGCGCGAGCCGGCGCGGTGGGTGTCCTCGATCTGGGCCGGGACGCCGGGCGGGCGCGCGCCGCGCTGGCAGCTGTCTGCCAATGGTGGCCCGGTCCTTTCGGGGTCCGCGTGCCGGCTGGATGTCCCCTGTCACCGGCCGACCTACCGGAGCGGGTCGATTCGGTCGTGCGCGGGCCCGGTTCACCGTGGCCGTCCACGCCGGGGCAGCGCACGTTCATCGAGGTCATCTCGGTAGCTGAGGCACGTGCAGCAGTCCGAGCCGGGGCGTACGGGCTGATCGCCAAGGGCGCCGAGGCCGGCGGCCGGGTCGGTGCCACGACGACGTTCGTGCTGCTGCAGCAGCTACTGGCCGATCCGCAGATCCGCGTCCCGATCTGGGCGGCCGGCGGGATCGGGCTGCACACGGCGGCCGCGGCGGTGGCCGGCGGCGCGGCCGGGGTGGCGCTGGACACGCAACTGGCACTGGTTGTCGAGGTCGACCTGCCGGCCGAGGTGGCTGCGGCGATCCGGGTCATGGACGGCAGCGAGACGGCGGTCGTCGGCGGTCACCGCCTCTACGCGCGCCCGGACCTGGCGGCCGCACGACCCGACACGGTCGCTACCCGGCTGGGCGCCCGGGACCTGGGTGCCCTGCCGGTTGGCCAGGACGGCGCGCTGGCCGCCCCGCTGGCACAGCGGTATGTGACCGCAGGGGGAGTCGTGACTGCCGTCCGCGCTGCGGTCACCGATCAGCTGCGCACCGCCCAACACCACACCGCCCAGGTGCAGTTGACCCAGGGCGCACGACCGCTCATCGCGCAAGGGCCGATGACTCGAGTCAGTGACCAGGCCGGGTTCGCCGCAGCGGTGGCGGAGGCTGGCGGGTTGCCGTTCCTGGCTTTGGCGCTGAGCAGCGGCGAGCAGGCGCGGATCCTGCTGGAGCAGACCGCGACGCTGCTGGGTGGCCGGCCGTGGGGGGTGGGCATCCTCGGGTTCGTCCCGCCGGAAGTCCGCGAGGCGCAACTGGCCGCGGTGCACGAAGTGCGACCGCCGTACGCGCTGATCGCCGGGGGTCGGCCGGCGCAGGCCGTGCCGCTGGAGGCCGCCGGGATCGAGACGTTCCTGCACGTGCCCTCCCCCGGCCTGCTGGACCGCTTCCTGGCCGAGGGTGCCCGGCGGTTCGTGTTCGAAGGACGGGAATGCGGCGGACACGTCGGACCGCGGGCCAGCTTCCCGTTGTGGGAGATCCAGGTCCAGCGGCTGCTCGGGTATGACGACGCGCACGGGTGTGCCGGCCAGCTGCAGGTGCTGTTCGCCGGGGGTATCCACGACGAGCGCTCGGCTGCCATGGTCACCACGCTGGCCGCGCCCCTGCTGCAGCGGGGCGCC
The DNA here is from genome assembly GCA_050700115.1 of Pseudonocardiaceae bacterium. GTDB lineage: Bacteria > Actinomycetota > Actinomycetes > Mycobacteriales > Pseudonocardiaceae. The sequence goes on along the minus strand of JBOHGG010000032.1, from coordinate 28,751 downwards.
AGGATCGGGGTGTTGATGGGCACCGCGTACCTGTTCACCCAGCAGGCTGTCACGGCCGGGGCCATCCGGCCGGGCTTCCAGCAGGCCGCGCTGGCCTGCGAGCGCACCGTGCTGCTGGAGACCGCACCTGGCCATGCCACCCGCTGCGCAGACTCGCCGTACGTGCGCACGTTCACCGACACCCAGGCCCGGTTGGTGGCCGCCGGAGCGCCGCGGGATCAGATGTGGGCCCAGCTGGAGCGGCTCAACCTGGGTCGGCTGCGAATCGCCAGCAAGGGGCTGCGCCGAGACGGTGAGGCACTGGTCGCGGTGGACGAACAGGTCCAGCATTCCGACGGCATGATCATGCTCGGCGAAGTGGCCACCCTGCGTTCGGCGACCACGACGATCGAGGCCTTGCATGCCCAGGTCACCGAGGGCGCTGCCGGCTTCCTGGCTGCGAGGGTTGCCGAGCTGGACGTCGAGCCGACCGACGATGACCGCCAGTCGATGCAAGCCCAGCCGCTGGATGTGGCGATCGTCGGCATGGCCGGGATCTTCCCGGGTGCCGCGGACCTGGCCGGCTACTGGGCCAATGTGTTGGCCGGGGTGGATGCGGTGACCGAGGTGCCCCCCGAGCGGTGGGACCCGGCGGTGTACAGCAAGCCCGCGCAATGGGGCGGCTTTCTACCGGACGTCCCGTTCGACGCGCTGGCCTATGGCATCCCACCAGCCGCACTGGCCAGCATCGAACCGGTTCAACTGCTGGCGCTGGAGGTGGCCGCCCGGGCGCTGCGCGACGCCGGGTATTCCCAGCGGGCCTTCGACCGGGAGCACACCTCGGTGATCTTCGGTGCCGAGGCGGGCACCGACCTGGCCAACGCGTACGGGTTCCGTTCGCTCTACCCGGCCTACCACGGGAAACTGCCTGCCGGGCTGGACGAGCAGCTGCCGAAGCTGACCGAGGACTCCTTTCCTGGGGTATTGGCCAACGTGATCGCCGGCCGGATCGCCAACCGGCTGGATCTCGGTGGCGCCAACTACACGGTGGACGCCGCCTGCGCGTCGGCGTTGGCCGCCATCGACCTGGCCTGCAAGGAACTCCGGGCCGCCACCAGCAACATGGTGCTAGCCGGCGGCGCTGACCTGCACAACAGCATCCACGACTACCAGATGTTCGCCTCGGTGCAGGCGCTGTCGGGGACCGGCAGGTGCCGTCCGTTCGACGCCTCGGCCGACGGCATCGCGCTCGGCGAGGGCGTGGCGTGCGTGGTGCTCAAGCGGGTGGCCGACGCCGAACGCGACGGTGACCGGATCTATGCGGTGATCAAGGGGATCGGCTCGGCCAGCGACGGGCGCTCGCTGGGCCTGACCGCACCGCGGCCCGACGGGCAGCGGCGGGCGCTGGAGCGCGCCTACCGGATGGCCGGGATCTCACCGGCCGATGTCGGGTTGGTCGAGGCGCACGGCACCGGCACCGTGGTCGGGGACCGCACCGAACTTGCGGTGTTGACCGAACTGTTCACCGCCGCCGGCACCGAGACCGGCAGCTGCACGCTGGGATCGGTGAAATCCCAGATCGGACACACCAAGTGCACCGCAGGGGTAGCCGGTTTGATCAAGGCGGCGTGCGCGGTGCATACCGGGGTGCGTCCACCGACCGGCCAGCTGCGCGACCCGAACCCGTACTGGGACAGCGACACCAGCCCGTTCTCCTTCGACGTCGCCCCACGGCCCTGGCCTAGTGCGGCGGCGCGCAGCACCAGGGTTGCCGGGGTGAGTGCGTTCGGCTTCGGCGGCACCAATTTCCACGCCGTGCTCACCTCCTACGACGGGGCACCCGAGCCACGCCACGGGCTGGACGCGTGGCCGGCGGAGCTGTTCATGTTCGCCGGTGTGGACCGGGCTGCGGCAGTCGCGGAGATGGATCGGCTGGCTGAGCTGCTCGCAACCAATGACACGGCTGGTCGGCCGTGGCGGCTGCGGGATCTTGCCCGGACGGTGTGCACCGGGCGTCGAGGTCGGGTATGGGCCGCGGTGGTGGCCGAGGACCTGGACGACCTCGCAGCCAAGCTGGCCCGGGCCCGGGCCAGCGCTGCCACGGATGGTGTTTTCGTCACATCCGATGATGGTGAGACGGCGGGTCAGGTCGCGTTCCTGTTTCCGGGCCAGGGCAGCCAGCGCCCCGGCATGCTGGCCGACCTGTTCGTGGCGTTTCCGCGGCTGCGGCGATTCCTGGCGCTCGGTGACCGATGGGCAGCCGCGATGTTCCCGCCGGCCGCCTTCGGCAAGGAGGAGTCGGCACGCCAGCGGGCCGCGCTGACCGACACCCGGGTCGCCCAGCCAGCGCTCGGGGTCGCCGGGCTGGCCATGCATGAGTTGCTCACCTCGCTCGGGGTGCAGCCCGACCATCTCGGTGGGCACAGCTACGGCGAGCTGGTCGCGCTGGCAGCGGCTGGCGCCCTCGATGCCGCTGAACTGCTGGAGCTCAGCGAGGCCCGGGGCCAGGCGATCCTCGCGGCCGCCGGTGCCGATCCCGGCACGATGGCCGCGGTCGCCGCGCCTGCGGAGCAGGTCCGGACCGTGCTCGGGGAGCAACCGGCCGTGGTGGCCGACCACGCGGTTGTGATTGCCAACCACAATGGGCCCGCTCAGACGGTGATCTCCGGGCCCACCCCGGCGGTGCGGGCCGCGCTGGACCGGCTCGCTGCGATCGGGCTGACCGGCGCGCTCATCCCGGTGGCGTGCGCGTTCCACAGTCCGGTGGTGGCTGGTGCCACGGCGATCCTGGCCGCCGAGCTGGACCGCCGCACCGTCGGCTCACCGCAGCGGCCGGTGTGGTCGAACACCACGGCCGCGCCGTACCCGGCCGATCCGGTCGCCGTCCGGGAAACGCTGGCCACTCACGTCGCCGAACCGGTCCGGTTCGTCGAGCAGGTCGAGGCGATGTATGCGGCTGGGGTGCGGGTCTTCGTCGAGGCCGGCCCGAGCCGGGTGCTCACCCAGCTGGTCGGCACGATTCTGCAGGGCCGACCGCACGTCGCGGTCGCCACCGATGCGTCGGGCGAGCCCGGGCTGCGGCGGCTGCTGCTGGCGCTGGCCGAGCTGGCCGTCGCCGGGGTACCGGTCGATCCGGCCGCGCTGTTCCGCGGCCGGGACGTGCGCACGGTGTCGGCGTCGGCGGTGCCCCGGCGCCCTGCCTGGGTGGTCAACGGCCACGCGGTCAAGACCGCCGACGGGCAGTACCTGCCGGGGGGGTTGCGGCCCGCGCAACGGCTGCCCGCGCAGGACAGTGTCGTGGCCGAGACCCAGAGTAGGCCGGACGCGGCCGTACTGGAGTTCCTGCGCAACACCCGCGAGCTGGTCGCCGCCCAGCGCGAGGTCATGCTCGGCTACCTCGGTACTCCGACCCTTCCGCCCGCAGCGTTGCCACCTGCCTTGCCAACGCCAGTGCCCGTTATCACAGGTCCGATAGCCGAATCCGATCCCGCTGAGCTGATCGAGCCACGTGAGCTGACGCCCGAGGCGGTGCTGGCCACCGTGCGGTCCCTGGTCAGCGAACGCACCGGCTACCCGATTGACATGCTCGAGGCCGACCTCGATCTGGAGGCCGACCTGAGCATCGACTCGATCAAGCGGACCGAGATGATCGGTGTGCTCACCGACCGGCTCGGGTTGGCTCGTACCGGTGCCGCGCTGGATGAGTCGGTGATGGAAGAGTTGGCCCGGTTGCGGACGCTGCGCGGCATCGTCGACTGGATAACCAGACGGCTTGGCACACCGGCGCAGGCCACACCACCTGAGCGGGTTCGTCGCTACCTCGTCGACGTCGCTGCGCTGCCGCCGCTGGCCGTATCGCCCGAGGTGTCGGTCGCCGGGCGCCGGGTCACCGTCGTCGGGGACGGGGTGGGCATCGCGCTGGAGCTGTCAGTGCTGCTGGAGCGGCGCGGCGCGGCGGTACGGCTGCTGCGCTCGGATCAGCCGATCGAGGTGACGGGGACCGATGTCCTTATCTATCTTGCCGCGCTGGACCCTGGCCATGCACCGGTGCTGCCGGCTGGCTTCACCGCGCTCCGGGACGCCGTCCTCGGCGGGGTCGGTCGGCTGCTCGTGGTCACCGGCTCGGGTGGCAGGTTCGGTCGCCAGCATGCAGCCAACGGTGTGGCCGGGGTCGGGCTGCCCGGCCTGGTCCGCACGATCGCCCGCGAGTACCCGGATCGCCTCGTCCGGCTCGTCGACGTGGACCCCAAGGACGAGCCGGACCACATCGCCGGGCACCTGCTCGCCGAACTCCTCACCCCCGACGCGCCCACAGCGGTGGGTTACACGGCCGGGGAGCGGGTCACGCTGCGGCTGGCCGCGGCGCCGCTGAGTTCGGACGGATCTGCCGAGTTCGGGCTGGGGGCGGACTCGGTGGTGCTGCTGACCGGCGGCGCCCGCGGCATCACCGCCCAGGTCGCGATCGGGCTGGCCCGGGCCGGCGCCGGGCATCTGGAGTTGGTCGGCCGCACCCCGCCGCCGGTCGGCGACGAGGACCCGGTGACCGCTGCGGCGACCGACCGGGTCGCGTTGCGGCGGGTGCTGGCGCAGGCGGGGAACCGCAGACCGGCCGAGATCGAGGCGGAGATCAGCCGGATCCTTGCGCAGCGGGAGATCCGGGCCACGCTGGCCGGGCTGGCCGGGGTGACCGCCTCGGTGCGCTACTCCGCGGTCGACGTTCGGGACCCGGTGGCGGTCCGTGCCCTGGTGGACGGCGTGTATCGCCGGCACGGGCGGCTGGACGGGATCGTGCATGGCGCCGGGGTGCTGGCCGACCGGCTGCTCGTCGACAAGACACCCGAGGGGTTCGCCCGGGTGTGGGGAACCAAGGTCGATGGGGCGCGGGCGCTTGCCGAGGCGGCCCGGGACGACCTCGGCTTCCTGGTGTTGTTCGGCAGTGTGTCGGGGGTGTTCGGCAACCGCGGGCAGGTCGACTACGCCGCCGCCAATGACGCACTGGACACGCTGGCCCGGATCTGGGCCGGCCGAACCCGCGGCCGGGTCGTCGCCCTCGACTGGGGGCCGTGGGCGACACCCGACTGTGGGCTCGGGGGAACGGGGATGGTCTCGGCCGAGCTGAGGCGCGGGTACGAGCGGCGCGGCATCGGGTTGATCGACCCCGGCGACGGTGTCGCCTGCCTGCTCGCCGAACTGGCCGGCGGCACCGACCCCCAGGTGGTCTACATGTGTGCCGAGCCTGCGAAGTTCGAGGCCAGGGCATTCGAGGCCGGACGGGATGGCTGAACCGGTCGCGGTGGCCATCGTCGGGATGGCCGCGGTGTTCCCCGGCGCTCCCGACCTCGCCACCTACTGGTCCAACATTCTGGCCGGCGTCGATGCGATCACCGACGTTCCGGCCGCCCGCTGGGACCCGTCCTACTACGATCCTGAGGCTGCCGCGAGCGGGCGCGGTGACCGGCTGTACTGCCGCCGCGGCGGGTTCGTGAGCGGGGTCGGATTCGACCCGGTGCGGTTCGGGATCATGCCGGTGGCGGTGTCCGGTGGGGAACCCGACCAGCTGATCGCGCTGCACGTCGCAGCCGAGGCACTCGCAGACGCCGGCGGCGAGGACCAGCTGGGCGACCGATCCCGGGCCGGGGTGATCGTCGGCCGTGGCGGCTACCTCACGCCCGGTCTGGCCCGGCTGGACCAGCGGATCCGCACCGCGAACCAGCTCGTCACCACCCTGCGGGAGCTGCTCCCGGACCTCGACGAGGCTCGACTGGACGAGGTCCGGACCGCTTTCCAGGCTCGGCTCGGGCCGGACCGGCCGGAGGCCGCGATCGACCTGGTGCCCAACCTGGTGGCCTCCCGGGTGGCCAACCGGCTCGACCTGGCGGGCCCCGCCTACACCGTCGACGCCGCCTGTGCCTCGTCGCTGGTCGCCATCGATCATGCCGTGGCGGAGCTGACCGCCGGCCGCTGCGACGTGGTGCTCGCCGGCGGGGTGCACCACTGCCACGACGTCACACTGTGGAGCGTGTTCAGCCAGCTCGGTGCGCTGAGCCCCAGCCAGCGGATCCGGCCGTTCCACCGCGGCGCCGATGGCCTCCTCATCGGCGAAGGCACCGGAATGGTCGTACTCAAGCGTCTTGCCGACGCCGGCGACGACCGGGTGTACGCGGTGATCCGCGGTAGCGGAGTGGCCAGCGACGGCCGGGCGAGCAGCCTGATGAGCCCGCGGGCCGACGGCCAGGTACGGGCCATCGAGCGGGCCTGGCAGTCGGCCGGTCTGGACCCCACCGAATCGGGTGCGCTCGGCCTGCTCGAGGCGCACGGGACCGCGACCCCGGCCGGCGACGAGACCGAACTGACCTCGCTGACCCGGGTATTCGGGTCCACGAACGGCACCGACATCGGCATCGGGTCGGTGAAGTCGATGATCGGCCACGCGATGCCGGCCGCCGGCGTCGCCGGGCTGATCAAGGCCGCGCTGGCTGTGCACCACGGCGTGCTGCCGCCCACCCTGCACTGCGAGGACCCGCACCCGGCCCTGGCCGGCTCCCGCTTCGCGCCGGTCACCGAGGCCCGGCCGTGGACCACGATCGGACGCATCCCGCGCCGGGCCGCAGTCGACGCATTCGGCTTCGGCGGTATCAACGCGCACGCCATCGTGGAGCAGCCGCCGGACACCCGCCGCGCCCGGAGAGCGCGACCATCGGGTCCGGAGCGGCTGCTGCTGCTGGCCGGTGCCGGCGTGGACGAGCTGGCCCGGCAGCTCCAGGTGCCCGATGCCGGCCTGCTCGACCGGGACGACGCGAGCGCACCACCAGTAAGTGGGCCCTGCCGGCTGGCGATCGTCGCCCCCACCGCGCGCCGGTTGGCGCTGGCCCGCCGGATCGTCGAGCAGGGCAAGCCATGGCAGGGCCGCGACGACGTCTGGTTCACCGCCGCGCCGTTGCACCCGGAGCCTGCGCCGGGCCGGCTGGCGTTCGTCTTCCCGGGGCTGGAGCAGGGATTCGAGCCCCGAACCGGCGACGTCGCCGACCATTTCGGGCTGGATCAGCCAAAGCTCGGCGACACTTCCGTACTCGGCCAGCACGGCCTCGGTGTGTTCACCGTCGGCCGGCTCCTGGACGCGGCGTTGCGCGAGCTCGGCGTGATACCGGATCTGGTGGCCGGGCACAGCGTCGGCGAATGGAACGCGATGACCACCGCCGGCATCTACCCCCGCCGGGCCGTCGAGGAATTCATCACGTCATTCGATCCAGCCGTGCTGCACGTCCCCGGCCTGCTGTTCGCCGCGCTCGGCTGCGGGGCCGAACAGGCCACCCAGGTCATTGACGGACTGGAAGGGGTCGTGGTCTCGCACGACAACTGCCCACACCAGTCGATCATCTGCGGTGCAGAAACTGCGGTAGCTCCCGTCCTGGACCGGCTGCAGGCGCGCGGGGTCGCCAGCCAGGTGCTGCCGTTCCGGTCCGGTTTCCACTCGCCGATGCTCGAGCCCTACCTGCGCCGGATCCTGGAAACTTTCGCCGACCTACCGGTGCGTCCCCCGGCCCGCCCGATCTGGTCGGCCACCATCGTCGACCGCTACCCCGACGATCCCGATCGCATCCGCGACCTCGCTGCCCGGCACCTGCTAGAACCGGTTCGCTTCGGCCCGCTGATCCGGCGGCTGTACGAGGCGGGGACACGTGCCTTCATCCAGGTCGGCACCGGGAGCCTGCCCGGATTCGTGGCCGACACGCTGGCGGGCCTGCCGCACCTCGCGGTCACTGCCAACACGCCGAGGCGGTCCGGCCTCGACCAGCTCCGGCGAGTCGCAGCCGCGTTGTGGGTGGAGGGCTGGGCACCCCGGTTCGACCGGCTGCCGTGCGCGGCGCGGGTCCGGACACCGGTGCACGCAGAGTTCAGCGGGCCGGTGGTTGCCCTGGACCTGGGTGCGCCGCTGGTCCGGCTCGGGAACACCGTTGCGGCGCTCACCCTGCCAACCGGCTCACCGGCGCCGCGTGACGTGGTGTCACAGCTATCCGCCGCGGGGCACCCGGTGCTGGCCGAGTTCGACGCCGCATTACGGGACGCCACCGCCGCCGCTTCGGAAGTCGTCGGTTCCTGGGGGCAGCCCACCCAGCCGGCTGCCCCCAGGCAGGCCAGCACGACGCGAACCTTCTCTCTCGAGACCATGCCCTACCTCACCGATCACTGCTTCTACCGGCAGCCGGACGGCTGGTCCGAGCCGGCCGACCGGTACCCGGTGGTGCCGCTGACCACCGTGCTCGAGCTGATCGCCGACGCCGCCCGGGCGCTGGTTCCCGGTCGCACGGTCGTCGGCATCCGGGACGTCCGAGCGCAGCGCTGGCTCGCCGTCACGCCGCCGGTCTCCGTCACGACCAGTGCGACGCTTGACCCGGACGGCAACGTGGCGGTGGTGCTCGACGGCTACACGCGCGGCACGGTGCTGCTCGCCGACGATTACCCGGCGGCTCCGCAACTGCCCGATCCGCCGCTGGCCGGGCAACGGCCCTGCGAAGTCACTGCCAAGAGGCTGTACCAGGACCGGTGGATGTTCCACGGTCGGGCCTTCCAGGGTGTCGCCGAGCTTGGCCCGGTCGCCGACGACGGGATCATCGGAGAGTTGGTCGTCGGGTCCGCACCCGGGGCGCTGCTGGACAACGCCGGCCAGCTACTCGGCTTCTGGATCATGGCGCGGACCGCGCGGGACCGGCTCGCCTTCCCGTCCGGGATCGACCAGGTGCGCTACTACGGCTCGCCGCCCCGGCCCGGCGAGCGGGTGCGGTGCGTGGTCCGGATCAGCTCCGTCTCGGCGACCGACGTCGTCGCTGACCTTGAGCTGCGGCGCGCAGACGGCCGGCTGTGGGCCCGCATCGAGCGGTGGCGGGACCGCCGGTTCGACACCGACGAGGTGACCTGGCCGGTCTTCCTGTTCCCGGAGCGCAACCTGATCGCGCAGCGCCAACCCGGCGGGTGGTTCCTGGTCCGGGATCGGTGGCCGGATCCGGCGACCCGAGAGCTGGTCATGCGTCGCTATCTCAGCGCCGCCGAGCGCGCGGAATACCAGCGGCGCACCCCGCGCGCGGCGCAGCAGTGGCTGCTGGGCCGGATCGCGGTCAAGGATGCGGTCCGGCAGTGGCTCTGGGACGCGGGCGCCGGCCCGGTGTTCCCGATCGAGGTCACGGTCAGCAACGAGGCGTCGGGGCGGCCGCGGGTAGCGGGCCCGTTCGTCGAAGCGCCGGAGGTGTCGTTGGCGCACACCGGATCGGTCGCTGCCGCGCTGGTCGGCGATCCCGGGTGTCCGCTTGGCGTGGGCATCGACATCGAGCACATCGCAGACCGGGATGACCGCACCGTGGCGGCGATCCTCACCGGCGCCGAGCGCCGCCTGCTCGACTCGCTGTGTGCATCGGATTCGGCCCGACCGAGCTGGGTGACCCGGTTCTGGGCCGCCAAGGAGGCCGTTGCCAAGGCCGCGGGCACCGGGCTGGGTGGGCGCCCGCATCGATTTACCGTCCAGCGGGTCGACGGAGATCGGTTGCTGGTCGCGGCTGGCGATGAGGCGCTCAGCCGCTGGGTCCAGACCGGGGTGGGCGCGGAATCCGAGCCGTACGCGATGGCCTGGACTTCGCCGGAGGAGACAGAGCAGGCATCCAAGCAGATATCAGCGCATGCAGGAGGGGCACCCTGATGATGGTTGATCAAATAATGATCGAGGTTCGCGCAATGCTGACCGAGATCATCGGCGCGGAATACGCCTTGAGTCTCGACATCGGCATGAACACCTCATTCGACGCAGATCTCGAACTGGAGAGTATCGAGTTCGTGAAGCTGGCCACGATGCTCACCGAACGGTACGGCGACCGGGTCGACTTCGTGGCGTTCCTCGCGGACAAGGAGCTCGAGGACATCATCGGGCTGACGGTCGGCGAGGTCGTCAACTACATTGCGAACTGTTTGGCCCTCGCGGATGCAGTCGATGGCTGAGATCACCACGAACGGCGTCCGGTTCCACCTCCAGCGGCTGACCCGACGCCACCGATCGAGCCAACTAGAGCACCCGGTCGTGTTCATCCACGGGCTGATCTTGGACAACCTGTCCAGCTATTACTGCACGCTAGCCAATCCGGTGGCCCACGCAGGCGCCGACGTGATCCTGTACGACCAGCGCGGCCATGGCCTGTCCGAGCGCCCGCTTAGCGGTTACCGGCTCAGCGACTCGGTTGCCGACCTCGCGGGGCTGCTCGATGCCCTTGGCGTCGACGGTCCGGTGCATCTGGTCGGCAACAGCTATGGCGGCACGGTCGCGCTCGGCTTCGCGGTCGAGTATCCCGAGCGGGTGGCCAGCATGGTGCTGATCGAAGCCCGTGTCCCCCTCGAGGGTTGGGCAGAGCAGATGACCGCCACGATCAGGACGATCGGGTCGGATCTCGCCGCGGGTGAGTCGGGCCGGTGGGTGGCCCAGAACCGTAAGCACACCGACCCAACCGCACTCGGGCAAGACCTGATCCAGCACACCACCTTCATCAAAGATCTGCTGGCCACCGAGCCCCTTGAGGAACGGCAGCTGCGGATGGTCACCTGCCCGGTCCGCGCCGTCTACGGGAAGCAGTCCGACATTCTCCACCATGCACACGTACTCGACGGTCTGCTGCCCCAGTGCGCGCTCACTGTCCTGCCGGACGGCGACCATCTGGTGCTGGCGAAGGCGACGCGGGTGGTGCGCGCCATCGTCCTGGATTGGTTCACGGCCCAAACCATGGCGACGCAGGCCATGGCGACGCAGGCGAGTCTGCAGTGAGCCGGTTCCTGTTCGTGGTGCCGCCGCTGGTCGGGCACACCCTGCCCATGGTGGCCCTCGGGCAGGAACTAGCCGCCCGCGGTCACCAGGTCGGCTGGGCCGGGCACGCCGAGACCGTCGGCCCACTGCTGCCACCCGGGGCCAGGCTAATCCCGGTCGCGGTGGACTTCGGCGCCGAAACACTGGCCCAAGTCCGCCACCGCTCGCTGGGCCTGCGCGCAGCGGCGGCGTTCCGGTTCTTGTGGGCGGATTTCCTGATCCCGCTGGCGGCCTCGATGGTGCCCGGCGTGGCGGCGGCGGTGGACGAGTTCGCCCCGGACGTTCTGGTCGTCGACCATCACGCGCTGGCCGGCGCGTTGGTTGCCCGCCAGCGCGGGCTGCCGTGGGCGACCTCGGCCACCACCTCGGCGGAGCTGACCGACCAGTTCGCCCCCACGTCACCACGCGCCATGTGGGCACGGCAGTGCATGGCCGATCTCCAGCGCGGCTTGGCTGTATCAGAGCCGGTAGACCTGAGGTTTTCCGACCATCTTGTGCTGGTGTTCACGACGGCGTCGCTGGCCGGGCCAGTAGCTGACTACCCCGGCCACTACGTGTTCGTGGGCCCCGCCATGGGTGCGCGGACCGCCGGACCTGAGTTCCCGTGGAACTGGCTGCGCACCGACCGTCAGCACGTCCTGGTCTCGCTGGGCACGGTCAACCAGAAGGTCGGCCTGCGGTTCTTCGCCGCCGCGGTGCAGGCGGTAGCACCGCTCGCCGACCGGCTGCAGGCGATCCTCGTCGCCCCGCCCGACCTGGTCGCCCCGCCGCCCGACCATGTGCTGGTCCGCGAGTTCGTCCCACAACTCGATCTGTTCCCGCACCTGCACGCGGTAGTGAGCCACGGCGGCCACAACACGGTCTGCGAGGCCCTCGCGCACGCCGTACCGCTCGTGGTGGCCCCGATCCGCGACGACCAGCCGGTGATCGCGGGACAGGTCGTCGACGCCGGTGCCGGCATCCGGGTGCACTTCGGCCGGGTCGGCGCCACCGAACTGCGCAACACCATCACGACCGTGCTCGACGACCCGTCCTACCGGGCCGCGGCGCGGCGCGTACAGACCTCGTTCACCTCCGCGGGCGGTGCCGCCGCCGCTGCCGATCACCTGGAGAAACTCTTATGACTCCCGATCCGTACGAGGCGGCCCGGTCGTACTACCAGACCGAGCTGGCCGCCGGAGTCGAGCGCTTCCTCGAGCCCCGCCGGGACACCTGTCCCTGGTGTGGCTCCACCGACCTGTCGATACGGTTGCGGACCTCCGATCTCTGCCAGCGCAAACCGGGCCGGTTCACCCTGGAGCAGTGCGGTACCTGCCGGCACATCTTCCAGAACCCCCGGCTCACCCCGGCCGGGCTGGACTTCTACTACCGGGACTTCTACGACGGCCTTGGGCGCGAATCCACCCAGTCCGTGTTCGATGGTCTCAGCCGGTGGTACCGCCAGCGCGCCGAGATGCCCAAGGCGTTCACCACACCGAAGGCCTGGCTGGACGTCGGCACCGGCCACGGCCACTTCTGCGAGACCGCGCGCGAAGTCTGGCCGGACACGGTGTTTGACGGGCTGGACCAAAGCGTCAGCGTCGAGGAGGCGCAGTACCTCGGCCGGGTCGACCACGGCTACCGGGGCTTGTTCACCGACCTTGCCGATGAGCTGGCCGGCCGCTACGACGTGATCAGCATGCACCACTACCTCGAACACACCCGAGAGCCGCTGGACGAGCTCGACACTGCGGCCAAGGTGCTCACCTCGGACGGCTACCTGCTGATCGAGCTGCCCGACCCCGACTACCGCTTCGGCCGCGCACTCGGCCGCATGTGGTTTCCCTGGTTCCAGCCGCAGCACCAGCACATGTTCCCGCTGGATAACCTCGTGCGAGCACTCACCGACCGCGGACTCTCGCCGGTCGCCATCGAACGCGGCGCGGCTCACCAGGCGGGCACTGACCTGTTCCTGAGCCTCATGCTGCTGCTCAACGTCTGCGCGCCCAACCCGAAGCTGCCGTGGCTGGCCGAGCGGCCGACCCGCTGGCGGCGGTTCCGGCACGCCACGGTACGGACCGCTGGCCGGCCGTTGCTGATGGGCGCATACCTCCTGGATGAGCTGCTCTACCGGGTGGTGCGCCGCACCCGCGGGGGCAACGCCTATCGCGTGCTGGCCCGCAAGGACGGCTGACGACGGATCCGACGGAAGGAAGCAGAGATGAGCACCATCACCGCGTCGCCGAGCATCAGTCAAGCAGACCTGCTGCCGCGGGTGATGCAGCTACTCGCCCGTGACAAATGGTCGCGGGATCAGCTGCTGACATACCAGGCGAAGCGGCTGCGGGCGCTGATCGCGCACGCTGTGTCGGCGTCGCCCTACTACCGGGAGGTGCTCGGGCCCGCCGCCGCTTCGGGCGACGTGGCGCTGGCGGAGCTACCGACGCTGTCGAAGACGGCCTTGCTCGACGATTTCGACCGGATCGTGACCGATCCGCGACTGCGCCGCGCCGACGTGGAGGCGCACGTGACCGGCCCCGATCCCGCACAACCTCTCCACGGGGAATACCAGGTCTTCTCGACCTCGGGAACCTCGGGCCAGCCCGGCCTGCTCGTCTGCTCCCGCGACGAGTTCCTCACGGCGATCGCCTCGTGCGTTGCCGGAACGGCCCGGTACGGGGTCACACCGGGGGCACGCATCGTCGGGATCGGTAGCAACAGCCCGTTTCACATCTCGCGGCAGATCTCACAGCGGATCGAAGCCATGACGCCATCCGGCGGCCAGGCTTCGCCCCACCTCACCGCCACGACGCCCTTACCGGAGATGCTCACAGCCCTCAACGCCTACCAGCCACAAGTCCTGATCAGCTACTCCTCTCTCGCTGCTCTCCTCGCCGAGGCACAGATTCAGGGAGAACTGGACATCACGCCCACTCAGGTGTGCTGCGCCGGCGAGGTGCTCACCGGCGACATGCGCCACCGCATCCATGAAGCCTGGGGACTGCACCCCCTCCAGGGATACGGCGCGACTGAGGCGATCGCGATTGCCGGCAGCTGCCTCGAACACGTCGGTATGCACATCTGGGAGGACCTCGTCGTCCTCGAAGCCGTCGACGAGCACAACCGCCCCGTCCCGCCGGGGACGCCCAGCCACAAGGTGCTGCTCACCAACCTGGTGAACACCACCCAGCCGCTCATCCGCTACGAGCTGTCCGATTCGGTCACCATCGTCGACGGCCCCAACCCCACCGGTCGCCCGTACCAGCGCATCTCCCAAGTCTCGGGCCGTACGGGCGACATCATCAGGCTGCCGACGCCTGGTGGCGGCCACGCCGTCGTACACCCGCTACCCCTGATCGCGCCGTTCGACGGGTTGCCCGACGTCTGCCAATACCAGATCCGCCATGACGGCACCCGCCTCGACGTCAGCGTCGTCCTCCGCGCTTGTGCCGCCCCAGACACCCTCGCTCGCGTGCGCACGGCGCTGCTCCGCGTCATTGAGAGCACCGGCGCCATCCCACCCCATGTCGACGTGACCCCAGTCTCGTGTATCGAGCGGGAAGCCGGGGCCGCCGCGAAGCTCAAGCTCGTCACATCCACTGTCTCCCCCTCGAGCCGACGGTGACCACACCGGAGGACTTTGCCGGTCGGGTTGCCCTGGTCACCGGCGCCGCGTCGGGGATCGGGGCCGCGGTCGCGACGCGGTTGGCCGCTGACGGCGCCCACATCGCGGTGGCCGACAACGACTACCTCGGCGCCGAGCGCACAGTGCGCCTGATCCGCGAGGCCGGCGGCCGCGCCGAACCTGTCGCGGTCGATGTCACCGACCCGGCCTCGGTCGAAGCCGCGGTCAAGGCCACCGTCGCCGCATTCGGCGGGCTGCATCTCGCGGTGAACAACGCCGGCGTGACCGGCCCGGACGCGCCGACCGGAGAATACGACCCACAGGACTGGCGGCGCGTGATCGATGTCGACCTCAGCGGCGTCTTCTACTGCCTGCGCTACGAGATCCCCGCTCTGCTCATCGCCGGCGGCGGATCGATCGTGAACATGTCATCCGTTCTCGGGAGCAACGGATGTCCGCAGCAGGTCGCCTACGCCGCGGCCAAGCACGGCGTCATCGGCCTCACCAAGAGCGCCGCGCTCGAGTACGCCGCCCAGGGCATCCGCGTCAACGCCGTCGCTCCCGGCTTCATCGAGACGCCACTGTTGACCAAGGGCCTCACCCCGCTCGGCCGCCGGACGCTGGTCCGCGCCCACCCGATCGGCCGGCTCGGCGACGCTGCCGAGGTCGCCGAGCTGGTCGCGTTCCTGCTCTCGGACCACGCCTCCTTCATCACCGGCAGCTACCACCTCGTCGACGGCGGCTACGCGGCGCGCTGAGAGTTACCACCGAGCTGCGCAGCGCCACGAACCCAGGCGACGGAGAGTAGCCAGATCGCGCTCCTCCGTAACGACGTCCAGCCGGGCACCGATTCCCAGGCACCGGCCCCTGGGCACGTAGGTGGCCGACTCACCACCATCTCGTTGGGAGAGGCGTCATGGCCGTAGTCCAACCGGTCCCCCCGGCCCCGCAAACCGTCTTCGTCTACCCGGGGGGCAGTGCTGCCCCGGCGACGAAGTCCCTCAACGAGACGGTTCCTCTCCCAGAGCCGGAGCCCCTCACGGCGATGGAACCCCTCAAGGCGACGGAACCCCGCAAGGAGCAACCGCGGATCACCGCAGGGCTGCTGCTCGCGTTCATCATCGCCATCGTCGCTAACCTCACCATCATCGCGATGCTCGCCGACAGCGGCGAGCCGGCGTCGACGGCCACGGCACACGCCCAGGAGCAGCCGCTCCCAGTACCGGTTGCCCTGCCAGCACCGGCGAACCTGACGACCACTTTCGGCGAGGGCAGGTTCCTGGTCGGAACGGACATCGCCCCGGGCACCTACCAGACCACCGGGGAATCCGGCAGCTTGGATTGTTACTGGGAGCGCCTCAAGGACACCAGCGGCACCACAGATTCGATCATCGCCAACAACCTCGGGCCTGGCCCCGCCACGGTGACGATCGACAAGAGCGACGCCGCGTTCCAGACCCGCTGGTGCAACACCTGGAGCAAGGTCAGCTGACCCTAGCCGTCATCGACGTCGTACACGTCGGTCGCCGGGTCTGCCAGCAACCGGTCAGCAAGCTCCTGCTTCAGGACAGTCAAACGGCTCTCCTCCGCTCTGGTGCGCCCCTCCCGGCGCGCCAGCGTGAGGAACTCCTCCCGCACGTATCCCTCGCGAAGGACCGCCGTCGCGCTGCGACCTCGGTAGCCGAGCCGGAAAACGAAGCGTTCGCGCGTCGCACCCAGTTCGGGACGCGCCAACGCATCCGCGACGACATACCGGCCCTCGGTCACGGCACGGGTGACCATCTCGAAGCCATCGCGGGCACCTGGGCCGGCAAAGGCCGTCTCGACCTCGATCTCGTGTCGCTCCACCAGGCCAGCCGGCTCGAGGAGCGGCAGCACCCGTTCCATCACCTTGAAAGCATGGGCCACGCCCCCAGGGGAACCCGGGCCGTGGTAGCGCATCAGGTCCTCGAACGTATAGGCCATCGTGCTTCCTTGATCCGCAACCTCGATCGTGCTGATCAACCCGGACTCCTTCACGGCCACCGATATGGGTTCAGACCAGCAACGATACGTGACCCACTACCCAGCCTCGGTCCCCACCGCCTGCGACTCGGTAGGCTCAATCGGCCGATCCGTTCAGGATAATTCGTTTGAGAGTCGAGGAGACTTTCCCGTGCCGGCACCCCGCTACACCCTGATTACCGGTGAGTTCTATATCCGCTACGACGATCTTCCCCGCAACGGCCCCGAGCCGGACGGCGACACGATCAACTTCCTGCCCGATAGCGATGACCTGGTGCAGAATCTCCCCCGTTTCAGCGGCCGGCCACCTGACCGAAAACATTTGGACACCTATGGTGGGCGTTTCGAAGGCATCGACGCGCTGGAGACCCACTTCGTTAACCAACACCAGAACCTCCCGTTCGCGCAGGCCGCACGGGATCGGATGCTGCAGCTCATGGGCTTCGGCGACGTGCAGTTCTGGCCGGACCGGCCCAACAAGATAGAAAGCGCACAAAATCACCCAGTACCTGGGTATGTGCTCGCAAACGGCATCGAGAGCAACGGCCGAGTACTTGGCCTGGTGTTTCCCGGCCGGCCGGACCTGGGAGCAGTAGACGGCGATCGCGTTTTTGTCGATGAGGCATTACTGGAGACCAGCGTGAACACCGCGCTCGTCCGCGAAGGCTTGGCCTACGGCGAGCTGTATTCGACCATGCCGCTGGACCTCATCCGCCGAATGCGGCAGCTGGTCAAACCGCGCGGCAGAACGGTCGCGGTTTCTGGCCGCAGGAGGATGTCACGATCGACGCCCGGGTGCAATTGCAAGGCCTGCCGGATCTGCCCGAAATGATCATGTTTCCCAAGCTTTATCGCCGCCTGGTGACCTATTTCAGAGCCGGCAATGTCGGCTTAGCGTCGTTCGACACCTGGATCCGTGCCGATCCGGTGAACCGCGACGACACAGCGCTCCTCCCGACGGGCGAGCTGGGCAATCTGCATGATCTGTACGACGTCAACCCGGACGGAATCACGCTGCGTCTCCTCCCCGAAGACCTGACCTTCCAGCCCGACCCCACCGTTCGCTGACCCGTCCCAACGCCCGCCGGATCGCCATTCGGAGCCGAATGTCTTGGCGGCAAGGCGGACTACGGAGCGGGTGTCCGGCCGGCCAGTACCGTCGCGAGTGTCGGGGCGTCGACGTTGCCGCCGGTGAGTATGACGGCGACCCGGCGCCCGCGCTGCAGGTCGCGCTCCCGCATGAGTGCGGCGAGGCCGAGCGCGCCGGCCGGTTCGGTCAGGTTGTGGGTGGCGCGCAACATCAGCCGCATCGCCGCGGCGGTCTCGTCGTCGGGCACGGTGAGCAGCCGGGCGCCGCCGCGGGCGATGATGGCAACCGCGTCGGGGTCCGGCTCGCGGCAGGCCACGCCGTCCACGAACGTCGCGACCCGGTCGGTGGTCTCGACCCGGCCGGCGGCCAGCGAACGAGCGTAGGCCGGCGCGCCCTCGGCGACGACGCCGACGATCTCTGTGCGCAGGCCGAGCAGGTCGCGGACGGTGATCAGCCCGGCGATCCCCGAACCCATCCCGACCGGCACGTAGACAGTGTCCAGGTCGGTCACCGCACGCAGCAGCTCCGCAGCGTAGGTGGCCACCCCGAGCACCAGGTCGGGATGGAAAGGCGACACGCCGGTGGGACCGGCTCATGCATGAGCCGGTTCAGGTACACCAGCCCACCGCGCACCTTGAACGCACCGAATCGGGGTGTGGTTCTCGTGCTTGACCCAGACCTCCGCACCCACCGCCTCGCATAGCAAAGGCCAGCACAGCTGCGGCGTCTCCAGCACCGAGCGCGAGACGATGCGGCTGGCGTCTGCCAGCTCGTCCAAACCGAATAGAGAGCCCGACACAGGCTGATCCGGCCAAGTACCGCCAACCGCAGTGCGCTCCATCACGCCGCCATCATGGCCTGCAGTCCTGACCCGCTCGATCTCCCGTCCCTGGGAGCCCTGGTCTTCCCGATCCGCCGGATGCGCGCTGTAGGCGTCGGCGCGCCGGCGGCTCGAGTCCGCGGTCCGGATGACGCGGTCCGTAATTGCGGACGGCGCCACCAATGTGGAGGCCGCCGCGCAGCTCTTTGTCTCCGCGAAGACGATCGAGTTCCACCGAACACCTATCGCAACTGGGGATCCGGTCGCGCGCTCAGCTCGCCGGGTCGGTCTTCGGCAGTACCACGGGGCCGTTCGGCGGCACCGAAACTCGCGATGGCGTCCCGCTCCCTGCCAGGTAAGGCCGCTGCGTAGGGTCGAAATACTTCGCCAGATCAGCCGCCGTGATGTTCATCGCGCTACGGTTGAACAAGCTGCCGGTCCGCTCCAGGGCGCTGGCGACGAGCCCGGAACACACGTACTCGCCGTCGATGTAGAACGTCAGCCTGCCGCCGGTGAGCATCGACAGAGCGATGCTCATGATCGTCGTAATTCCGTACTTTGCGTGGTTGTCCAGCACCCGCCTGGCGAACGCGACCTCCTCCGCGCGGTTCTCGTCCGAGGTCTTGATGCGGAAGATTTGGTAGTGCCGCCCGGTGTAGTAGGCAAGTGGCTTTTCCCTGACGCCGGTGCCCACCGCCTCGATCAGGGTGCCATCACGATCCACGATCAGCGCGGCGTGCACCCAGTTCACGTACTTCCGATCGTCCCCGCGGATCCGCATCTTCTGGCCAAATTTGATCAGCCATCCCTGCAGGCCGTGTCCCTTGACGAGGATGAAGTCCCCCGGATCGAACTCCGTCGCGGCCTCGCCCGACTCGAAGTGCTCCGGCGGGAGAGTGTCCACGGGTCGCGAGGTGGAGAAGTCACCATGTTCGGTGGAGAGGCCAGGGCTTTCCATGTTCGCTCCAGGTTGTGTGGGGTGCCGGCTTCGCCAGTCCCTTCGCCGACCGCCTTCGCAGAAATAGAGGCGCGTGGCGACGCACAGATACCCGCTGGAGCGAACTACGGAGAACACCACCCGTTCAGTCGATACGAGCAGGTCTACCGGCTGGTCCCGAGACCCCGCAGCCGTTGTCGCTGGCGACCCTGGGCACGTCGGGACGTCCCGGGGGCGCGCCCGGGTACCCACTGGTGGTCGGCGGAAGTGCTACTCGTTGACGAGGACGACGGGGTCGCAGGTGCCACTGCTGGCCCCGTACAGCAGCCCGTTTGCGCACTTGCGGACAGTTTCTGTCGGCTCCACCAGTGCCTGCTGGCTTACCGAGTCCGATACTAGTGCGCTGCTCCCCGCCACAGGAGTGGCCGCGCTATTGCGTCCCACCATGGCTGTGGCGCTGGAACCCGTCATGTTCAGGGCGAGGAAAGTCCCCGCGAGTGCGATCGAGCCACGTCGGACGGTCCCCCAGATCATGCTCATTGCGGTCCCCCTCGTTGGTCGGATGGCCATGCGACGACGCCGCCGATTCGGCTTATCCACCATGACCAGAAGAAGGCCCCCTGACAACATGCGTTCACCACGAATATTCTTCCAGCAACTACCTAGTTATGAAGATGATCTTCGAGTGGCTAGTCAACAGTGCGCACTGACGACGGTTCAGCGCCGAGTACCGACCGAGTAGACTTACGATGCGGTTTCGTTGTTCTCCCCCGATCCGGATTGTTACCGATAAACACCTTTGCCGGGTATGTGCACAAGTATCGGGACGCCACCAGCGGTGCCGCGAGCCCCGGGGCTGCCCACGAGGGCACGGCTCTCGGCGAGGTTTACTCCTGAGTGACATGGGGTAACTGACAGCCACCTGCGGTCTTGGTTCCGGTGGATGCCAGGCCTCAGGGGACGATGCGGCGTCCCACCGGGGTGCCACCGAAGCGGTAGAAGGGAGCTGGAGCTAGTGCGATTTACCTGTCACTGTCACGCCACCGTCGGTGCCGGGTGCAGGTCGGCCGCTGGCTGTTGATCGACCCGGAGAAACCCGCCGGCCCCCGGTCCGGCGGCGCCGCGCCGCGGTGGACGCCCCTCCCCCAAGTCTTCACCGCGGCGCGGCAACCCGATCTTGGCCGATATCCGTCCCTCAACTCGTGCGAGTGGGGAGTGATGAGTGGTGAGTGTGAGCGGCAACTTCCCCGCCGACCTCCTGGGTTTGGAGGTGGCCGAGCACGGTTCCAACGCTCGGGTAGTCACCGTCACGGGCGAGGTCGATGCGCTGACCGCGCCGGAACTGGCCGCCTTCCTGACCGCGCAGATGGTCGTTGCCCAGGTCGTGGTGGTGGACCTCGATGGTGTGCGGTTCCTGGGATCTGCCGGGCTGTCCGTGCTGTTCGAGGCCAACGAACTCGCTACCCGAGAAGATCTCGACCTGCGGTTGGTGTGCAAATCCCAGACCGCCAACTGGGCGCTGGAGGCCACCGGATTGCGGGAGCACTTCACCTTCGCGAACAGCGTGCCAGACGCCCTGAAGAACCCACCCTGACGGCACGGCACTCGATTGCCGAAGCGGGATCCCCGTCGTGGCCGGCGAGCTTGCCTCGGAACCCTGATGGGCTTCACCCAAGTGGACTAACCTGATCGCCGTTACCTCCACGCCCAGTCCCGCGTTAGCTCCTAAGTGCCTCGGGACGGGCAGTCTTCCGCCTTTTCGCGCGCTGGGGATGTCGCTAGCTGCTACGGAGCGTCGGCGCATGCCTGCACCGCGCAACCGCGGTGTTCATGCATAGGCGCAACCGCGGTGTTCATGCATTGGGGGAGGATGATGCTCAGCCACCGCGCTGGAGCCGGGGCCGCATTGGCGGTCCTGGCCGCGGCAGTCACGGTAGGTCTGGCACCGCTGGGAGCGGCGCATACGGCGCCGCGGGAGCAGGCAAGCCGGGTTGCGGTGCTCACCGGCGCTGGGTCGCTCAACGACACCGAGGCGCGTTACCAGATCAAGGGTACCGACCTTGGGATCATGTGGACCGACGAGCGAGGACAGATCCTGACCGCCTTCGGTGACACCTTCGGCGCCGGATGGGCCGGTCACGACAGCGACGTCGGGGACCCGGCCGCGATCGATTGGCGCTCGAACACGCTGGCCCGCAGCAGCGACCGGAACCCTGCGGATGGCATGTCCTTCAACGACTTCGTCACCGACCACCCCGGCCACGCCAAAGAACTGCTGCCCTCGCTCAAGCGCGACGGCGTCGAGATCAGCCGACTCCCAACCGGCGGTGTCAACGTCGGAGGGCGTGACTACCTGGCCTACATGTCGGTGCGCGAGTTCACCAAACCCGGGCGATGGATCACGAACTACAGCGGCATTGCGTATTCCGACGACGGTGGGCAGACCTGGACAGACTCCCCCCGCGCGTGTCGCCCGAACACCCCGGTCTTCGATGACAAGTTCCAAATGGTCGCCTATGCCCAGCGGGAGGGCTTCGTATACGCCTTCGGCACGCCCAACGGCCGTTTCGGTGACGCGCATGTCGCCCGGGTACCCGAGCGGCAACTGCTGGACACAAACGCCTACGAGTACTGGAACGGAAAAGCCTGGCAACGGGGCGCCAACGCGATCGCGGCCCCGATCGTGCCGGGGCCCGTGGGAGAGGTGTCGGTCCGCTACGACGAGACCCTCGCCAGCTGGCAGATGATGACCATGGACGAGTCACGTGGCGCGATCGTGGTCCGGCTGGCCCCGCAGCCGACCGGACCGTGGGGCGCGCCGATAACGGTCGCGACGTCTCACGAGTACCCCCACCTCTACGGCGGCTTCCTGCACCCGGACTCGAAGGGATCCGACATCTACTTCACGATGACCCAGTACGACCACTACAACGTCTCGATGATGAAGGCCACGCTGCCGGCCGACGCGATGAACAGGCCGCAGGCGCCCTAGCAGCAGCCTGCGATGGCAGGTGTGGGCGCGTCGTCGTCGAATGGCGCGCGGGACATACCCTCCGGGACGGGATCATAGACCGCAACGCCGGGCCTGGATCACCGGTTAGCAGGCTGCTCGACCGGTGCTGTCAGGCGGCGAACAGGTGCGCGGCGGTGGGCTCGGAGTGATCACCGGCTTGGTCGATGTGTCCGGAATAGCCGATTGTGGCCATCCGGGAGCCCCCGCGCTTGGAACGGGTCAGCCGGCGAGGTCTTGACAGTCGAATCGAGCCAGAACTGTAGGCTGATCGGTCATCGCTGGTGTATGTATGATCTAATTATGCTGTAACATCAATGGTCCTACCGGCAACGTTGCTCAACGAGGGCACACTCAGCCCTGAGGGGTGGTGACTGGTGATAAGGAAGAAGATTAATAAGGCTGCTGTTCTGCGAGATCTGCAGGCTATCGAGGATGACGATTACGAGGGCTTCGTACTGTTAGTACAAGCCGCTCGCAACAGAAATGTCACATTTGATCCGGAGTTACCTGTCTGGAGTACTGCCCAGCGCCTGGGCATCATCATCGACTGTAATCGTGGCGGTGTTCCGGAATTCGATGAAGCAATGCGAGATTTCTTGAGGGACAGGAATAACGTGGACGGTTCGGACAAGCGCCCCTTCGTGAAGGGCAGGCACTGAGGAGGGCGACGGGTAAGCGTGAGAGCGGACGCTCCGCCACCGGCGCGGTGCTGGATCAGGGTGCGCGACCACGGCAGTAGCACCGCACGCTAAATCAGTACCCGGCACCGACGCCCGTGGCCGCGCCGGCGCGGACGGTGGTCTGCATGTTCATCACCGATGTCCTCGTCGTCGGGGCCGGCCCGGCCACCGCTGTCACCGCGCTTCGCCACGGCGCCCGGGTGCTCGTCGTCGAGCGCCACGCCGGCATGTCGACCGTCCCACGGGCCACCGGGGTCAGCATCCGCACGATGGAGCTGTTCCGCTTCTGGGGTGTCGCTGAGGCGGTGCGCGCCGGCAGCGTCGATTGCGATCCGACGGTCGCCGTAATCCGGACTCTGGCCGAGGAACCGCAGGAAATCGTTCCGCTCGCCTATCCGTCGTTGCGCGACACGCTGGCGGCGAGTCCGGCGTTGCCCGTGCTGTGCCCGCAGGACCATATCGAGCCGGTGTTGGTCGCCGAGGTGCGCTGCTGGGTGGGCGTGGTCAGCAACCGGACAACTAGCAGGGCCAACGGTTCCAATAAGCCCTGCCTGATCGGAGTGACGAGATTCAGTTTGAACCCCTCGCTCGCCGATTACGTGCGCGACAAGTCAGCGATCTTGACTGACAACCAAGATCATTATACCCACTCTCACAAGACCGAACGCTGCCTGGCGTTCGGTCCCTGCAACCCTGGCTCGGCCCATAGCTGAGTCGGGGTTCTCGCTCCGCCCTCGGTACCCTGGGGAGTCAGGCACCCCAACCCCTCCGAGGAGGTGTCAGCCATGCCTGACATGTCGACGGGCGCGCTCGTCCGGTTGTACCGCATCGAGCGGCGCATGAGCACGGTCTCGCTTGGCTACCCATGCCGGTATCACGGTGCGCTACCTGGAGATGATCGAGGCCGATAGCAAGACGCCTTCACTGCCAGTGTTACGCAACCTCGCCAAGGTGCTGGGTGTACGCAGGTCAGCCTTGGTGGGTGAAGCGCCGAGCGAAGCGCACGAGGGACCGGTAAATCCCCGTCTGGCTGAGGTCGAGCGGGCACTGTTTACGTACCGGTCGTTGTCGCTGACCGACAGTGCCGAGCTTCCCACGCTGGACGAACTCGGCGAGCAGATCAGCGCGGCTCAGCAGGCGTGGTACACGTCACCGAGCAAATACAGCGACGTGCTGCGGGAGCCCGCCCGTAAAGCTGCCCTGCGTGTTGGCGACGGCCATAACTATCACAACACGGTATTCGGACCGACAAATGCTGCTATTCACATGGTCAGCGTCGAGAGTGAAGCGGGTGAAATATCCGAAGCTCTCCGACTGGCTGACAAGGTTGACCTCTCTCAAGTCCCGTCTTTGGAGCGCAAGACTAGCCACCTGTACCAGGTCGCCCGGTGCTATGACTGCCGTAACAATGATGCGGCCATCTTTGTGCATCTGAAAATGGCCGAACAACTCTGTCCGCAAGAATTCCAGCACAAGCGAAACGTGCGCAGTATGGTGAGTACGCTCGTTAAACGAGCTAAGCCGTCGTATGCGCCAGAGGTGCGGGAGTTCGCGGGACGGATTGGCCTGTTGAACTGACAGTTGCTGTTCCGTTGATGTATACGGGGCGCGGCGTAGTGCGCCCGTCATTTTTCTGTGTCCGGGTAGTAGGGCGAGCAGACCGAACTGACCGTTCGGGGATCTCAGTTTCGGCCTTCCGTGATCGCTTGCCGTTAGCGTCCACCATGGCCCCAGGGCCGGGCTGAACGCTGACCTGGTGCGTCCCTCTCCGGACGTTCCCCGCTTCCGCCGGTCCGGCGTTTCCCGGCCCTGGGTGCCGTCCATCGAACGCTGGCGTGCGAGAGGTGGCAAGGAAGATGTGCAGTATGGGGACAATCAGCCATGCTTTGCGTGGTTCCGTCCGGGTGATGGCAATGGTGAGGAGACATCCTCTGGCACCCGGCGCAGTATCCAGTCCGCCACGGCTGTGCCGTCCACGGTGCTCGTGACCAACATGAGCAATAGGTCCCTGGTTCTTCAGTGCTGGCGGGACGGACCGACTGCATATCTGAGTCCGGCTGACGCCGCACCGCTGCGACGGGTGCTGTCAGCGATCTTTGAGAATACCGCGCTGGCATTAGCCGCCAAAAAGCATGACGCCCGATGATCCGGGAAGACCGGGAGCTCCTAACCGAGCTGGCCCGGCTCAACCGAGAGCTGGCACCGCTCGCCATGCGCATGATGGAGGGTAGTGCCAGTACCACCGAGCAACAGACCCACGCCGAGCGTCTGATTGCAATTGGTGAGCGATTGAAGCGGCGAGTTGAGGGAACGAAAGAAACGGTAATTGAGGGCGAAGTGCTGACTAGCGGTGCGTTGGCCTTGCCGGTGTATACCGTCGAGCCTCATTGGGAGCTGTGAGCCGTTGAGCCACGAAATGCGTAAGCCCTCTTCGAAGCAACCTCAGTTTGAGAACACGTCTGCTAGGCAGGCTCCATACCCCATCATGGGCGTACCCCGCAGGGTCTTAGTCAAAGGCATGCAAGGGGTTGACGTGACCGTGGTCGTGACGGTGGTGCAAGACACGGTGTGGCTGTCGATTTCACCACCATTCACCTGGGAAGCGATCATGGAACCGGGCAAGCTTGACAAGCTGCTGCATGTGCTGGAGCTGGCGCGGGACGAGGCTAAGAAGATGGCCGTTGCGCGCAGTGAATTACCGCCACGGGCAAGCAAGGCGGTTGCCCGGGCGATAACGAGGAATACGACTACTCAGTGAGACTGAAGAGACTTTCCTTGGGTGCGTACACTCAAACCAGGTATGCGTATCTTTGGCTACCCGTTTCGCTGGATAGTGTCCTCGCCCAAAACCTCGGGATGCGTTGCTTTCAACTCCTCCAGGCGGTCGAGATTCCAGTCTCATCTATCGCCAGTCCAGTTGCGAATTGATGCGAGATCGGTATACTCCACCATCTCAAAACCGGGCGTGGCAATACCAAGCTCCCGCGCCATTGGTTCAAGCCCTGCACTTATAATTTCGCAAACCTGCTTAGCTCGCTCCACATCCTGTGCCCGCACCACATCGAGGGCGAGCGCATACAAAGCCCGCGCGAGGTCGCGGTAACCAGAGCCGACATCGCCGCCACCGAGAAGATCATCGCCAAATGGTCCATTGAGCTGGACCCCATTAAAGCCAGTCTCGACCAGGCCCTCAGTCTCATGGTCGACCCCTGCCGGCTGTTCATCGAGGCACCCGACACCCTCCGGCTCATGCTGACCCAAGCCATCTTCGACAAACTCTGGATCATGGGACCGAGATCGCCGGAGCCGAACTCCAGCCTGACGGTCACCATCACCCCGCGCACCTACCACCGCCGCCGCACATCCGCCACAAGCCACATCAGCAGCCCGGACGGCGACAGGTGGGCGCGGCTTGGGATCGAGCGGTCCAGCGGTCCACTACCCATAGACAGCCGAAACCCCACCTCAACAGGGGGTGAGGCAGGGTTCCGACGTCAATCATCTGGTCGGGACGACAGGATTCGAACCTGCGACCCCTTGACCCCCAGGACGTAGGAGTAGGCGTTTCTACTGGTCAGGCCGGTACAAGCGCCGTGTGCACGAGCGATCGACGTGCGCAGTGTTCGCCTCCGTGCAGAACGTGTGGTCCCCAAATGGTCCCCAGCAGCAAGCTCCACCTACTCCCCCGGCTCCCCCTTGTCCTGACCGCCAATCTCGTCGCGGTGCTGGAGTCAATGCTGGCCGAAGGTCATCGCGCGAGCCACGCGAAGCGCTATTGACTCCGGCGCCGAGGCGTGGACGATCGCCAGGCGGGTGAGGGGGAGCCTTCAGATCAGAACAGACACCTTCGATCCGAACGACCAGCCGGCATCTCACCCGGCACCACCGGTCGCCCCGCTAGCCGAGGAATCGGAATCCGCATCACCGGGCACGCTGCCCTCTCCAATTCTCATCATGCTGTCGAGCTACCAGCGGCACCCGGAGCGCTGCGGTTGGTCAATGGACAGGACGCCCGTGCCGCCGACGCAACCGGTCCTACGCCGTCATCTTGGGCTGCTGGGTGACGCCAGCCCGTAAGGTCGCCCGACGTAACCGACCGTAGGCGTCAACCGAGGCGAGCAGGTACGACCGAACTGCCCGGGTTAGTATGATCACAGGAGGTCACAACTATGGCGTTTGATCGAATCACCATCGACCACGAGAAGATGGGCGGGCTGCCGTGCATCCGTGACCTGCGCATCCCGGTCAGCACTATCCTGGGCCAGTTGGCGGCCGGGCGTGAGGCAGGGGAGATCCTGGAGGATTTTCCTGACCTGGAGCCCGGAGACATCCTGGCTGCTCTGGAGTACGCCGCCGCAGCGGTACAGGAGCGTGAGCTGCCATTAGCAGCTCGGCGATGAAGTTCCTTCTCGACTCCAACCTCTCGCATCGGGTTGCGCAGATACTGCGTGACGCTGGCATCGAGGCGGCTCACGTCCGTGACAAGGATCTGCAGCACACCACCGACTCCGTAATCTTGGAGTTCGCGCGGCAGCACGAGTTCGTCCTCGTGTCCGAGGACACCGACTTTGGCGAACTGTTGGCTCGGCAGTGCACGGTGGCGCCGTCCTTCGTGCTGTTGCGCACCTACGAACCCATGACCCCGGACGACCAGGCCGCTGTTCTAGTGGCGAACCTTCCCCGGCTGTACGGCGACCTTGACCAGGGGGCCATCGTGGTGATCGAGCGGAGTCGGCTTCGAGTAAGGCGCCTGCCGGTGCTGCCCCCGATACCCGAACAGCGGGAGCAGTAGCCGCCGCCTATGAGTCACGAACAGCCGCAAGGACCAGGTGCGCCACCAGGGAGCTGGACCGACCTACTGATTGCCATCCAGCTGTATAGCGGGTACCGCCTCCGGCAAGACGGCTTCCAGCTCCGTCCGGTTCTGGACCTCGACGTAGAGAACGCTTGATGCAGCAATGCGGCCCACAGCTAACGGACACACATCCACAGGTGCTGCCGGTCGCGTCCTCCCCGGCGCTCCGCGGTAGACCAGTACCGCGCTAGACCAAAGGTCAATAGCGTGAGATTTCGTGAAGTTGGGGACCACGAACAGACGTCAGAGCTCCGCTCACCGAGCTAAGCAAGGCTCTGACCTGGCATTACGGCCGTCGGGACGACAGGATTTGAACCTGCGACCCCTTGACCCCCAGGCACGGAACATAAGTCTGACCAGGTCGAACGGAGACGAACGGGGAGCCCCCCACCAGCGAAATCACCCTAACTGAGTCGTGGCCCGTCGGAGGGAATCTGAAGACATTGGCTCCCCGGATTGGCTCCCGTGGCTCCTCTTGGGCGGGAGAGGCGCTCGACTGCGGACCGCCACTGACGGAGGCCTGTTGCGCCCATGGCACAGTAGCTAAATAGTCGCGGGGGTAGACCCTGCTGGTTGATTCGTCGCGGGGTTGTCTCTGGTGCACAGATCTGCAATCGTCGCATTATAATATAGTTCTGTTCTGTTCTGTTCTGTTCTGTTCTGTTTATGGTGATCGTCGCCTCGCGCGGGCCGCGCGGGTCGCCCCGGCAGCCTTGGCAGCGTGAGGGTGCCCGCACCTGGCGAGTCCACTCGACGTCATTCGGCGCCTCGGCTTGCCTGAAGGCTCGCTAGGTTGGCCAGCCGTTCGTGGCTGATCGACAGGTCGCGTTGCCAGGCGGTGTTCGTCGGGTCCGCCGCCGCCAACCGCTCGGCGATGGTCAGCCCGGCTTGGAACCGTTGCTGGGCACCGGCCAGGTCCCCGGCGGCGACCG
>JBOHGG010000031.1:0-62388 GCA_050700115.1 Pseudonocardiaceae bacterium | reverse complement strand
GAATGACCACCCCGCCGACAACATGACCACCAAGCCCCGCCCGGCACCCCGCCCGGCGGGGCTTCTCCACACCCGACGTGCTCACCGGGAATAACGCCGACATGTGCACAACGAACGACGGGCAACAAACGGTTGCGCTGAAGCACGACACTGGGCGTTTAAGCACACCATGACCCGGGAAGCTCCCAAGACATGATCAGGTACCGGCACCCTGACATCGCGGCCAGGGCACGGATCGCGCTGCTGCCGCCAAGCTGCGGCGCGATCGAGCACCGGGAGCGGGCCGCGTTGCAGCGGTATACCCGTGACACGTTGACGCTTGCTCGCCACATCGAGAGCAAGGTGCCACCGGAGGCCGATGATGGCTGGGGACAACGGCACTGCCCGGCGCAACCTACGCTGGAGGCGCTGACCACAGTCACAATGCTGTCCTCGGTCGTGGAACGGTTGCGGACCAAGCTGGTGCGGCTGGCATTGCGCCGCGGGGCCACCTGGAACGAGATCGGCCGCGCCCTAGGCGTCAGCAAACAAGCGGCGCACGCCCGCTACCGCAACCTGCGGCGCTGACCCGCATTCAGCGGGCTGAGCGGGGCTATCCGTTACCCAATAGCCCCGCTCAGCCCGCTGAATGCGGTCGGTCGGCCGGCGGAATCCTGCGCTAGGGTCGCAGTTGCGATTTTGTGGCGGCTGGGAAGGGGGCAGCGTGCATGACGTTCAGATCGAAGTGGTGCTTCTGTCGCTTTCGGACGACGCCCGGCTGAGATGGCGGGTGGCACGCGGCGATCTACCGACGGGATGTCGACCCGATGCTCGGGCGCGCGAACTCGCGGGTCTGGGCACCGACGTGCCCACGGCGACCGTCGTGCACTCGACATCGTGGCGACCCACACCGGGTGGGCTGATCCTCACCTACGCGATCCTGCCGGACCCCGACCCTGACCTCGGCGCCGTGCATGCCGTCCCCGCCGATGCCAGGGTCGTCTGCTCGGCGGATCCCGCGGCCCCGTCCCCGCCGGTAGTCGCGGTCGAGCACGTCCTAGCACATGCGCTGCGCCACCTATCCTTGGTGGCACGCACCAGCCCGGCGGTGGTCGCCGCAGTCGCCACGTACCCGAAGCTGTGGCACGCTGTGGTGGCCCACACCCCGGACGTGGCTGGTCAGCTCGTCCTCACCTAAGCCTCACCGTGAGCAAAGGGGTGATCTTCTTGGTAACCCCTCGCCCAAGGATGCTTGCCATCATCGGGTCCGGGGAGACCGCCCCGACGATGGCAAGAGTGCACCGCCTGCTCGTGGAGCGTCTCGGCGCCGCACCCGTCGATGCGGTACTCCTCGACAGCCCGTACGGCTTCCAGGAGAACGCTGACGAGATCTCACAGCGCACGGTCGGCTACTTTCGAAACCTCCAGATTCCCTTCGACGTCGCGTCGTGGCGTACCGCCGACGACGTCTTGGCACGTGAGCGGGCGTTGGCGCGTATCGACGACGCCGACTATGTCTTCGCCGGCCCGGGTAGCCCGACCTACGCGCTCGGAGTCTGGGACAGCAGCCGGCTGCGTGAGGTCCTGGTCGACAAGCTCACCAACGGTGGCTGCGTGACATTCGCCAGCGCAGCAGCAGTGACCCTGGGGGTCGCCACCGTGCCGGTGTACGAGATCTACAAGGTGGGCGCGACCCCGTACTGGGCGGCGGGCCTGGATCTGCTGGCGCAGATCGGCCTGCGGGCGGCGGTGATCCCGCATTACGACAACGCTGAGGGTGGCACCCACGACACCCGGTTCTGCTACCTCGGCGAGCGCCGGCTGCGACTGCTGGAGTCGATGTTGGAGACCGATACCGTCGTGCTCGGCGTGGACGAACACACCGCGGTCCTGTTCGACCTTGATACAGACACTGTCACGGTGCTGGGTCGGGCCGCGCTCACGGTCCGTAGACAGGCAGTGAGCACGG
Organism: Pseudonocardiaceae bacterium; assembly: GCA_050700115.1. GTDB lineage: Bacteria > Actinomycetota > Actinomycetes > Mycobacteriales > Pseudonocardiaceae. The sequence goes on along the minus strand of JBOHGG010000031.1, from coordinate 60,440 downwards.
TATTCCGGTCGGGCGCCACCATTGCGATCGATGAACTTCGGGCGATCGCTGCAGGCGGCGGCTCGGCGCTCGGGTTGCCGAGCGAGCAGCCGTCAGCCGCCGAGGTAACTACGACCCCATCGCTGCGCGCGGAGGCCGACCGGTTGACGCAGGTCTTCGACACCGGGTTACGGACCCGTGACCTGGGTGCGGCCGTCACGGCTGTCCTCGAGCTGGAGCAGGCGATCGTCGACTGGTCGGCAGACACCGAGGAAGAGGACGACGACGCCGCGCCCCGGGCCATGCTGCGCCGGATGGTGACGCGCATAGGCGAACTCGCCGCGGTGGGTGCGCGGGATCCACGGGAAGCCGTCGCGCCATTCGTCGACGCACTCATCGAGCTACGGGATCAGGCCCGCGAACAGGGTTCCTGGACCCTCGCCGACACCTTGCGTGACCGGCTCACCGCAGCCGGGATCGAGGTACGCGACACCCCCAATGGGGCGATCTGGCTGCTCGCAGGTCAGGGACACGGCCTGAGCCGGGATCAACGCGGCGGTCCGACCCCGGGGCCGAGGTAACGCCGGTGGACGGCGTGCAGCACCTCGCCGCGGGACCGACCCGTGACACCGGCGAGCTCATCGAGCAGGATGCCGGATAACGAGGACAACCCGAAGATCATCTCGGCCAGCCCGCGCATGGGGTCCCGGGCGCTGACGGCGTCGCCGATGGTGCGGTCCATGGCCTGATGAAAGACCGAGGGGTCGGCTTCGGTCTCAGCGATGCTCCACGCGTTGAGCACCTCCAGCGCCGCCGGCAACACGGCGTGCATCAGCTCATCAGGATTGTCAACGCTCATGTCGTCTTTGCGCCCCGGCGGATCAGGGCAGCACCACCGACCGGGCGTGGGAGAACCTGCGGGCGACGTCGGCCCAGTTCGCGACGTTCCACCAGGCCTCGACGTAGTCGGCCTTGACGTTGCGATATTGCAGATAGAAGGCGTGCTCCCACATGTCGAGCACCAGCAGCGCCACCGTGCCCGCAGCCAGGTTGCCCTGGTGGTCGTAGAGCTGCTCGAGCACCAGACGCTGCCCCAGCGGTTCCCACGCCAGGATCGACCACCCGGATCCCTGCACGCCAAACGCGTTGGCGGTGAAATGCTTCCGGAACCCGTCGAAGGAGCCGAAGTGCTCGTCGATCGCCGCGGCGAGTTCGCCGTCGGGCTTGTCTCCGCCGTCGGGCGACATGTTGGGCCAGAAGACCGTGTGGTTCACGTGGCCACCGAGGTTGAACGCCAGGTTCTTCTGCAGCATGTTCACCGTCGCCAGCTGGTCTCGCTCCCGGGCCTCGGCCAGCTGTTCCAGGGCGGTGTTGACGCCTTTGACATAGGTGGCGTGGTGCTTGGAGTGATGCAGCTCCATGATCTCGCCGGATACGTGTGGCTCCAGCGCGCCATAGTCGTAGGGCAAGTCCGGCAGGGTGTAGTCGGCCACGCTGTCCTCCCGATAGTGGTGAGTTCTGTTGCCACTATCTTGCGGTTGCTGTCTCGACGCAACTCCGGCGGTCGCCGCCGGTGCTCGCCGGCCGCACCGTGACGCCGGCCGCATCGATCTCACGACGAAGCCGAGCCCAACCCAACCCGGTCACCTTGGCCAGACTCCGCAGGCTCGCCCCAGCCGAGTAGGCGTGGCGCAGGTAGCCGGCCAAGTCGTCGAAGCCGAGCTCGCGCAGCCGTCGGGCCAACGCCCGATCACGCTGGGCCGCCCTGGTCACCCGGCCCGCCGCCAATGCCGCGTGCCGGATCCGGGCGCTCTCCGGCGATGCGCTGGCGGTGCGCGTGGTACGGGCCAGCGTGGCAAGACGGCCGGTCTTGGAGAACTCCTGCCCGACCGCGAGCTGGGCCCGCAGCTCGGGCGAACGCCGGTAAGCCTCGGACTGGCGGGTCGCGATCGACCGGGAGAGGGTCTCCGCAACCAGCGGCCGGCTCCGGCACAGCCCCATCGCGTCCCGGTAGGAGTCGGCGGTGTGCCCGTGCGTCCGGAGGTGGCTGCCCAGCGAGACATACCAACGCCCGCACAGGTGACAACAGACCCGACCGGTGCCGGATTCGATCACCAACTCCCCGCGCGGGGCGTGCAAACCGGTACCATCGGGCAGCGACCACAGGTGGGCGTGCCCGGCGTGAGTACGTGAGTGCGCCCGCCAGGAGCTGTTCACCGGCGTCGCTGCGGTGCTTGTCATGATCGCTGATCCTATTGCCATAGAGTCGCAACTACCGCATCATGACCAGATGGTAGTGCGCAACGCAACCACCGATCGGCTCCCGCCGTAGCGCCTGCGGGCGCCAGCGGTCCGAGAACAGGATCGCGTCATGTCGCCGCTGTACCGTGAGGTGGTGGCAGCGTCGGCCGGTGACGAGCTGCGGCCGGTGAATGCGCCGCACCCGTGGGAGACTGCCGAGCTACTGCGCAGGCTGGAACTTTCCGACGTCGGTTCGGCGACGCTGGACGGGCTGCAGGTCACCGTCGAGCAGCTCTGCTGCGACTACTCGCAACGGCCAGCCGACGAGCTTCGCCACGAATCTCAGCGCTGGCTCAGCACGGTCGCCACATTGCTGCGGGGCGCGGTCGGCCTTCGCGCGCATCGCGAGCTGATGGTGAGCGCCGGCTGGCTCGCCTTGCTGGTCGGCTGCGTCGAGTATGACCTCGGGATGGTGGCTGCCGCGGAATCCACCAGGAGGGCAGCCGCCAGCCTCGGGCGCGAATCCGATCACGCGCAGATCGTCGCCTGGTCGCACGAGATGAGCGCTTGGTTCGCGGTGACACAAGGCAGGTTTCGCGAGTCGCTGGATCACGCTCGGGCCGGCCAGGAGGCTGCGCCGTCGGATCCGGTGTCGGTTCAACTGGGCTGGCAGGAGGCCAAGGCGTTGGCCCGCTTCGGCGAGGTTCGCAAGGTGGCCGACGTGCTCGATCGCGGGTATGCGGTGCTTGACAAGCTGCCCCGCCCGCGACGGCCCGACAACCACTTCGTCATCGACCCCGGCAAGTGGGACCTCTACGCGATGGACTGCTACCGCATGGCCGGCCTTGATGACCTTGCCGCCGAACATGCCCGGATCATCATCGGCCACCACGTCCGGAACCGCCCGGCCGGCGTGCAGCGGGCACCCATGAGGGTTGCCGAGGCGAAGCTGACCCTGGGGGTCGTGGCTGCTCGTCGTGGCGAAGCCGAAGAGGCGGTGAACCTCGGTCATCAGGCGTTCGCCACCGCCAGGAAGTCGCTGCCCTCACTGCTGAGCTGCGCTGCCGAACTTGATCGTGAGCTGATCGCCAGTGCTGCGGATTCAGACAACACCCGGGAGTTTCGGGACGAGATGCGGCGGCTGCGGGCGAGCAGGAGTGGATTCGCTGCAGACGTGCCGCTGGGGGCAACTTCCGGCACAAAGTTGCCGCCAGCGGCACGTCCCTAAGCTGTGACAGTCCTCCCCCGGGGTCAGCGTTACCTGGTTATCTCAGCCCACACAGTGTTGCCGTCGGGCTGAACGTCGATACCCCATGCCTTGGTGAGGCTCCCCACCAGTTCCAGTCCTCGCCCACGCTCCTGGCCCAGCGGGTCGGTCCAACGCTGCACCGGTCCGGGGAACCCGACCGGGGAGGCATCCCGCACGGCTACCCGCAGCCCGTGCGGACCACGTTCCAGGGTCAAGCCGACGTCGGTGCACGCGTGTTCGACCGCGTTGGCCACCAGCTCACTGACCACGAATTGGGCGGTCTCCAGCAACTCGTCGACCTGCCACAGCGGGCACATCTCGCGGACCAGCCGCCGAGCGGTAGCCGGGGCGCCGGTGTCGCAGGGTAGCTGTATCCGCACCCGCACCACCGGCGGTCGCCGGTCTATCGCGGCCGCAGCCTCGAGGAGCAAGTGATACACCGGCACCAGGTCCGACACCCGGCGAGCCGCCAGCGCCTGCGCCATCCCCGCGTCAGGCCGGCACAGCGCGACCTTCGCGGACGGCCAGCCACCACACTGGGTCAGCACAGCGGGGAAAATCGTCACACACGATGCTCGACCCACTGCCAGCCCGTCGAGGTCGACCACAACCCGGCCGTGGTCGAAAAGCGCCTTCGCCAGCACCGGGCGCAGTTCCGCCGCGGTACGCACCGTGAGCACCCCCCGCGGGTGCACCACAACTACCTGCCCATGATGATGAACCGCGATATCCAGCGCGGAATCCATCGAGTCCCCCAACCCTTGCCTACGGACCGTGCCGAGGCATGCACACAGAGTTTACGACCCGACGCAAGCTGGCTCCGTCGATAACGGCATTAAGGACTTTCCGGGACATAGGCACCGCGATGCCGTCATCACCCGGGACGGTTTCATGTTGTCAGGCTTGCCTGACAACATGGTTGACGTACATTGCGGAGCGTGTACGGTCCGGTGGCGACTGTAACGCCCGGGGGGGAGGAGTCATCCAGTGACACACCAGCCTGACACCATGGCACTCGACACCATGGAACTTGAAATCATCCCACTTCAGACCATCCCAAGGCCGCCCGATGGGAACATGGTGGGAGCAACGTTGAGCTGTCCCCAACTGGACACCATCGTCTGCACGGTAACCGGCAGGATAGACCCGGTCACCGCACAGATCGTGACCGACACGCTCACCGAAGCGGTCCATGACGACCGTCCGCACCTCGTGATCGACCTATCCGGCGCCGCTTTGCTGGACTCGGCCGGATTGCAGGCGGTCTTCGAAGCACTCGACAAGCACGATATCGACGGTCACGTCGCCGTCGTGGTCGACTCGAACTCCGAAGCCATCACCTCGCCGGAAATCACTGCGCTGGACGAGTTGCTCGACCGGCATGACGATCTGGCCGGCGCTCTCCGAGCCTGCGCCAGTGCTTCGATCTCCGCCCCTGGACGCCACCGAGCAAAGGCGATGGACCGGCCTCGCGCACGGTGGGGAGGATCCGTCGTCTAGCGGCTGTGAATGACCCGGATTCGCCGCTACAGTCACCGCTGCCCGAATGGCCGAGGCAAGGGGCTGACGTGGTGGCAAGCCGATCATGGGTCGACTGGCAGCAGAGTCAGGACGCACTTCGCGAGGAGGTGGCACGAACGACGACCCTGCTGCGATCCATCGAGGATCCAGGGGCTCCTGCAGTGGGTCAGTGGAACCTCGGTGAGCTCGCCATGCATCTGTCGCAGGTCTGGTTGGTGGCTCCCGGCTTGGCGCGACGGGACCTTTCGCAACTCTATGAGGTGATTCCCAGCATTGCCGGCATAGCCGGCGACTCGTTGACCCGGGACATGTGGGATTGGGCCGACACAACTCAGCTCGGGGTGAAGTCCGATCCGGAACGTGATCCGGCGGTCCTGGCTGACCGCATCGAGGAGCGGGCGGAGGAGTACTTCGGCGAGTGTGCCGGGCACTCTCCCGATGAGCCCCGTCCGTGGGCGGTCGAAGGCACCACTGTTCCCCTGTCGGCACTGACCGGCCACCTGTTGAACGAGATGGTCATGCACGGTTACGACATCGCCCGTGCCGCCGGACGCAAGTGGCGGATCGAGCCGGCCCATGCGGCCATGGTGGTACGGCAGTTCTTCGTACCGGTCCTGCAAACGGCCGACCCTCGGGTGTTTGTGAACCGTGAGAAGGCCGCCGGCCTCCAGGCCACCTACGACGTCCACCTCCGGGGGCGCGACCAGCTTCATTTCATTTTCGACGATGGGTCGCTCAGGGTCGAAGAACCGTCCTCCCGCCGAGTCGACTGCCACATCTCGGCCGATCCTGCAGCGTTCTTCATGGTGTTCTGGGCCCGCCAGAGTCAGTGGAACGCGATCGCCAAGGGGCAGTTGATGGCCTGGGGTCGCAAGCCATGGCTGGGACCCCGGTTCAGGCCCTTGTTGCGCAACCCCTAGCCACTCACGGTGGAGTCCCGGGTGAGGGTGACGCGCGCGCATACGTCATCTGCCCGATGTGGAAGGCCCGAATCCGTCCCTACGGTTACCGCTGCGCAAACCCCACATCAAGGCAACCCATGTAGGGGGCTGACGTGGTCGCAAGCGGACAGCATGTCCAGTGGCAGCAGGGTCAGGATGCACTCCGCGACGAGGTTGCGCGGGTGACAGCTCTGCTGCGTTCCATCCAAGATCCTCAGCCGCACGCGGTGGGTCAATGGAACCTCGGCGAGGTCGCCATGCATCTTTCGCAGGCCTGGGTTGCCGTGCCCGGCCTGGCACGGCACGATCTCTCCCGCATCCACGAGGTGGCGCCCAGCCTTGCTGGTGTGGCCGGCGACTCGCTGATCCGGGACATGTGGGACCTGGCCGGCACGACCACCCTCGGGGTGAAGTCCGACCCAGAGCGCGATCCCGCTGTCCTGGCCGACCGCATCGAGACCCGGGCGCAGGAGTACCTCAGCGACTGCGTGGGAGCAGACCCCGATGCGCCACGTCCCTGGTTGGTTGAGGGCGCCACCGTCCGGCAGTCGACCTTGACCTACCACCTGCTGAGCGAGACGATCATGCACGGTTACGACATCGCGCATGCCGCCGGGCGCAAGTGGCGGATCGAGCCGGCCCACGCGGCCATGGCGCTGGGACGGTTCAACGTCCCCGTCGCGCAAGCGCTCGCTCCTCGGGCGTTTGTGAACGGTGCGAAGGCGGCCGGCGTCCAGGCCACCTATGATGTTCGCATTCGAGGCGGGGACAGCTTCCATTTCATCTTCGACGACGGGGATCTCCGCGTCGTCGAACCGTCCTCCCGCAGGGTCGACTGCCACATCTCGGCTGACCCCGTCGCGCTGCTCATGGTGTTCTGGAGCCGGCAGAGCCAGTGGCCGGCGATCGCCAAGGGCAAGCTGATGGCCTGGGGCCGCAAACCGTGGCTGGGCCCCCAGTTCAGGAGCTTTATGCGTAACCCCTAGCCACTCGCGCAAACGGCGTACCCTGCCCAGAGTGACTGAGGGCGCCCAACCGCGCATCACACAACCGTTCATCACACCGCCGTTCATCACACCGCCGCCCGAATCTTTTCCGTTCCTTGGTCGATCCCGGGAGTTGGCGGCCCTTCGGCGGGTGCTCCGCGACGCCCGCCAGCAAGGCGGCAAGGCGGCGGTCATACGGGGTGAAGCCGGGATCGGGAAGACCCGGCTGCTGGCCGAGATCTTGGCCCACGCCGATGCGGAAGGATTCCAGGTCCTCTCGGGGAGGACCGATGAGCTGGCTTCCGACCGGCCGCTCGGGGCACTGATCGAGGCTTTTAGGCTGCACGCTGATTCAGCTGATCCGCAGCGAGCCGCGATCGGCCGGCTGATCACCGGGGAAGCCGGCCGGCTGGTGCCCCAAACTCCCGTCGTCGCTGCGGATGTCGGTTTTCGCATCATCGACGAGTCGGTAGCCCTGCTGGAGCGGCTGGCCACCGACCGGCCGGTCGTGGTCGCCTTCGAGGACCTGCACTGGGCCGATCCGTCAACCCTGCGCGCCGTGCGCGCCATCGGCCGGGCCGTGCCTGACCTGCCGGTGGTGCTGCTAGTCACGCTGCGGCCCTTCCCGGAACGCTCCGAGCTGACGCAGGTGATCGACGAGCTGATCAGCCACGGTGCAGCTGCGCTGGCGCTGGAGGCGCTGGACGACCCGACGGTCATCGCGCTGGCCGAAGCGGTGGCCGGCGCGCCACCCGGCACGGTGCTGTCGGGACAGCTCTCGTGGGCGGCGGGCAACCCGCTGTTCGTGATCGAGCTGATCAAGGCTCTGCGCGAGCAGGGCAGCCTGGCCCTTCGCCAAGGACAAGCCGATGTCGCAAACCTCTCGCTGCCCCAGACCCTGCCGCTGACCATCCTGCGGCGGGTGAGCAACCTGGCGCCGCAGACGCTGGAGGTCCTGCGGGTGGCGGCGGTGCTGGGGCGGGAGTTCTCGGTGGCCGAGCTGTCCATGGTCACCGGCCGCAGCGCGGTCGCGCTGCTGCCCGAGCTCGACGGGGCCTTGCGCGCTGGCCTGCTGGCAGAGTCGGCGATGGGGCTGGTCTTCCGTCATGAACTCATCCGGGAGGCGATCTATCACGACGTCGCCCCGGTGCTTCGCCAAGGCCTGCACCGGGAGGTGGCCAGGGTCTTGACCGCGGCCGGCGCCCCCGTGGGCCGGGTAGCCGACCACCTGTACGTGGGGGCGTCCGTCGCAGATCCCGAAGCGAGAGGATGGCTGCGACAAGCGGCTCTCGAGGCCGCCCCCCGATCACTGGCAGTGGCGGTCAAGCTGTGCGAGCGAGCATTCCAACTCACCAGTGCCGACGATCCGGACCGGGAGGCGGTGGCAGCGGAGCTGGCACCGTTGCTGCTGCAGGCGGGTCGGCCGAAGGACGCCGAGCAGGTCGCTCGGGACGTGCTGGCCCGCGGTCCCAGGGCAGCACACGAGGTCGTCCTGCGACGGGCGCTGGGGGAGGTCTTGTGGGCGATCGGCTGGCTCGAACCGGCCGTCACCGAACTCGAAGCCGTTGCCCGCGTCCCCGGTGCGTCAGACCGCGACCGGGCCGGCTCGCTGGCCTTGGCCGCCAACATCAGGATATTCCTCGGCGACCCGCAAGGAGCGCGGGACCAGGCGCAACGTGCCCGGACGCTGGGGCCCGACGACGATTTCGCCGGCTGCCTGGCCGCTCAAACCCTGGGCCTGGCGGCGCACGCGAGGGGCGAGTTGACCGAGGCTGTGGCGCTGGCGCAGCGGGCCGTCGAGATCGCGGCTCGCAGCCGGGACCCCCGAGTCGGTCACCTGCACCCGCACCTCCACCTCGGAATTGCGCTGCTCGACGCCGACCGCCGAGACGAGGCCGCGGCCACGCTTCAGCTGGGCAGACAGCTGAGCGAGGAGCGCGGCACTGTCATGTGGCTGCCCCTGCACCACACGATGCTGGCCATACATCACGTCATGAGCGGCGAGTTGACCGACGCCTTGGCCGAGGCGGAGGCCGGCCTGGTGCTCGCCGACGAGGTCGGGACCCGCCTGCATGCTCCGCTGCTGCACGGCGTGGCCGCCTTGGTCGCCCTTCAGCGGGGCGACATCGCCACCGGTGAGGCCCGGATGTCCGACGCTGAGGCGGAGTTCATCGCTTCAGTCAGCCAAGACTGGCAGCTCACCGCCCTCGCGGATGGTATCCGGGTGGCCGGAGCCCGCTGGCCTCTGGAGTGGGGCCTGTGGATCCAGGCGCTGCTCTGCGAGGCGCGGGGCAATACCGGCCAGGCGCGTGCGCTGCTGGAGGACGCCTGGGAATTGGCTGCTCCCTTGCGTTTCTGCTTGTCCTACCGGTTCTTGGGACCCGACCTGATCCGCCTGGCGGTCGAAGCGGGCGACTGTGAGCGAGCAGCTGCGGTGGCAGACGAGGTGGCCGACGGTGCCCGGCGCTGCGGGGTACCCGGCGCGACCGCTGCGGCGCTGCGTTGCCGGGGTCTGGTCGACGACGATCCCGCCGCACTGCTGGCCGCGGTGCAGACCTACCGCCAGGGGCCGCAGACCGTTGAGCTCGCGCTGGCCAGTGAGGATGCCGGCGCGGCGCTGCGCCGGGCCGGTCGCGCGGCGGAGGCGATTCCTGTCTTGGACCACGCTTTGGATTTCTACCTGCGGACCGGCGCGCAGCGGGGGGCTACCCGGGTGGAGGCGGCGCTGCGGGCGCTGGGCGTCCGGCGCCGGCGGGCGGGGCGCGTACCCAGACCGGCGACGGGTTGGGAGAGCTTGACCGACAGTGAACTGGGCGTCGCGCAGCTGGCGGCCGAGGGTCTGACCAATCGCCAGATCGGAGACCGCCTGTTCATCTCCCGCCGAACGGTGGGAACCCACCTAGCCCACATCTTCCAAAAACTGGGGATCAACACCCGCACCCAACTAGCCCGCCGCCACCTACAGCGATAAGCATCCATGTCGCGGTCTGCGGAGGCCTCCGGGCAGCGATAGGTTTACGGCTGGTCACTGGCGGTATGTGAGCGGTCCGTATCGCGACGATCTGGTAACGTCTAGTTACTCCCCGGCGATGAAGCAGCAGGGTTGGTCACACTATCGCGCGGTGGGGGACCTGCGATGCGCCTCAGAGTCACCGATCGGTCGTTGATCGGGTCAGCCTTCCGTGCCGTGCTGGCCTTCGTGTTGCTGACCTCGCTGCTGTTCGCGGAAGACCGCACCGCCACCGCCGAGCCAGAGGACTACGGCCAATACTCGCTGATGACTCACCGTCATGCGGGAAAGCTCTACTCCGGTGGGATCCCCGCGGGGCAGTGGTTGTGGACACCGCTAGGCAACGAGTCGGAGGTGTTGTGGGGTGACCCGGCGAGATGGCCACCGGCCAACGCCGAGCGGTTCATTCACTCCGACGACTGGGTATTCCTCGACGGATGGCGCGACCACGGCACTTACTACGTGCAGCGGGTGCACCGGGAGTTGATCGGCGACGGATCCTGCCGAAATCTGGCGCCGGTGCCATCGGATGGGGGCCGCCAGCACTACGTCCGGTGGACGATCCCACGACGGGCGTACTGCCTTCAGGCGTGGGGCACCATCACCGAACAGCTCACCGGCAAGACCGTGGACTTCTCCCATACCCAGGTGTGGTCCCCGCCCAGCAGCTGCCGCAACAACTACCTCGGCACCCGTAGCTGTATCCGCCAGTGGGAATCGTGGTGGGACAACAAAGACGCTCCCGGTGCGCCGATCACCCGCAAGCTCGAGCGCACCGTGTCACTCGCCCACGGTGTCGGGATGGGCTTCATCATCGACCAGTCCTACCCGCATTCCTGGCATGCCGAACTGCATTCCGAGTGGCCCTGGTAACGGGATCCGGTAACGCCCACTACATGCCCTGAACGGGTGGCAGCGGGCCGACGGGACCGGGAAGTGGCCGGCCGGCCCTTCGCCGGCGTGCTTGCCCGTAGCGTTCATGCGCGGCCTGCTTGCTCACCCCAAGCGAGTGACCGATCTCGGTCCAGGGCGCGCCACGTGTCCGGGCCAGCCGAACCAGCCTGGCCCGCCACCGGTCCACGACCCGAGCAAGGGTCTCCACCGCGGTCAAGGCCTCGAGTACCGGTTCCACCGGGTGCCCGTCCTTGGGCTGCTCGGTCCTCACCGAGGTGGGCCGCTCAGTGCTTGCGATGGCGTCCTGCGGGAGGTATCGCCCGAAGCGCTCCGCCGCGTGCAGCGCCTCGTAGGTCTGCCACGGCAACGGCGTCGCGCGAGGGGGCGCACGTCGGGTGCGCGGCGCAGGGATCGTTTCACCCGGGTCTTGGGAAAGCTCGCCCTGAGACGGGAGCTTCAGGTACACCCGGGTGGTGGTCCCCCGCGGGCTGGTGTGCTGCTGGACCAGGTCGGACAGGTAGCTGACCAGCAGTAGACCACGGGTGTGTGGTCGGCTGGAGTCAGCCGGCTGGCAGCCGACGACGGGATCGACACTGTGTCGTGAGTTCCGCACTTCGGGGTCCCGCACTTCCGGGTCCCGCACTTCGCTGTTCCGGACTTCGCACACGAGGTAACCCCGCTCAACCCCCATGCACAGCGTGCCGGTCGGCCCGCCGTGGACGAGGCTGTTCGCCGTCAGCTCACCGACGATCAGCTCGAGCTCCGCGTGATCGCCGCCCAGGCCGAGGCGAGTGGCCTGGTCGCTGGCGAACTGTCGGGCGTGCGCCTGATTAGTGGCATCAAAGGTGAGGCTGGAGGCAGCCGCCACCGGAAGGGGTTGGTCGAAGTCGGCGACGATGCGTTCCGGCGCGTAGGCGGCGCTGACCCGCTCTCCGCTGGCATCGATCAGCAGCGGGTGGCAGGCCTGCGCATCGGCAAGAGTCTGCGGGCCCAGCCGGTCGGCGTCATAGGGGCACAGGATGGTGACCCGTCGGCCAGCGAATGCAATATTGATCAAGGACTCGTGCTGGGCGCAGGCCGGGTACTCCATGGCGGAGCGGCCGGCCCACCTGTGTTCGCCGATGATCCGGACCCGCCCGAAAGGGTGGGCGTCGGCGAAGGCGCGCAGCACGCTCGGGATGATCCGGCCCGGGTGGCGGCCGGCGCGGGTCATATCCAGCAGGCGCACCCGCCCGGCATCAGAGCCCAGCTCGGTAAGAATGAGCCGCAGGTTCGGGCCCGGCACTGCGACGGCCACGGGTTCGCCGGCCGCCAGCCCATCGCGGATGAACGACACCGTGCCTTTGAGGTACTCCGCAGTACCGCGGTAGAAGAACGCCGGGTGTACAAACTCGTCGGCGGAGCGAGAACCGACCACACTCACCACCTCGTCTCGATGCGACCAGCAACGTGTACCCGCCGACGGATCGGCAGGCATCATCACCGCGCCTCGCCCCGCTGCCTAGAGTAGATAGTGAACCCGGCGGTTACAACCCGATTGTCGTTGCTCACAGCAAGTTGCGACCAAAAACCTGATCAAGCACCCGCATTCAGCGGGCTCAACGGGGTAAATCCGGTGCCGATAGCCCCGCTCAGCCCGCTGAACGTGGGGTGGCGGTCCGGCGGCTGGCGGCTGGGGCGGTTGTCGGTTGGCTCGTCGGGGGGTGGACGCGGCTGCTGTTGGCCTAGGATTCGCCTTCCACCGCAACACATATCGCGGCAAAGGAGGCGCCCATGACGGCGATCGAGGACCTGGTGGACCGCAACGCGCTTCGCTCGGGTACCGGCCCGGGCGTGCTGCCGTCCCCGCCTAGCCTGCGCATCGCGGTGGTGGCCTGTATGGACGCCCGGATCGACCCGGTCCAGCTGCTCGGCCTGCGACCGGGCGAGGCGCACGTGATCCGCAACGCGGGTGGCGTCGTCACTGACGACATCATTCGCTCCCTGGCAGTCAGCCAGCGAAAGCTGGGTACCACCGAGGTGATGCTGCTGCACCACACCAAGTGCGGGATGGCGACGTTCACCGACGAGGAATTCTGGTCCGAACTGCAGGAGGCCACTGGCCTGCGGCCCACCTGGGCGGTCGGGACATTCCGCGACACAGAATCCGACGTGCGGCAGTCGGTGGAACGGGTTCGGCGTAGCCCGTTCCTGGCGAACACCACCGCGGTACGTGGTTTCGTGCTGGATGTCGAGACCGGTGATCTCGCCGAGGTACTGCCGTCGCACCCGTGAACGCTGCACAACTGATTGCCTGGTTCGACACCCACGCGCGCGAGCTACCCTGGCGCGAGCCTGGCACCACGCCGTGGGGTGTACTGGTCAGCGAGATCATGCTGCAGCAGACCCCGGTGCACCGCGTCGCCGGTGTGTGGACCGAGTGGATCGCCCGCTGGCCCAGACCGTCGAGCCTGGCCGCCGAGACGCCCGGCGCCGCCGTCCGCGCCTGGGGGAAGCTGGGCTACCCGCGGCGGGCCCTGCGGCTGCACGAGGCCGCCGTAGCCATCGCCTCGCGGCACGACGACGTCGTCCCCGCGGAGGTGGACGTGCTGCTCACGCTGCCCGGGATCGGCACCTATACCGCCCGGGCGGTAGCGGCCTTCGGGTACGGACACCGCGTGCCGGTGGTGGACACCAACGTCCGGCGGGTGGTTGCTCGTGCGCTGCGCGGCATGGCCGGCCCTGCTGCGCCGTCGGTCTCCCGTGATCTGTCTGATGTGGAGGGTGTGCTGCCCGAGGCACAGGCCGCCCGATTCTCGGCCGCGCTGATGGAGCTCGGCGCCGTGGTGTGCACCGCTCGCAGCCCGCGCTGTGCCGACTGTCCGGTAGCCGGCCAGTGCGCCTGGGTACGCGCCGGCAAGCCCGCCGGAACCGTCCCGGGTCGACCCGGGCAGCGCTTTGCCGGCACCGACCGCCAAGTGCGCGGGTTGCTACTCGACGTACTGCGGGCAACAGCCGACCCCGTACCCCGGGCCCGGCTCGACGCCGTCTGGGTCGACGCCCAGCAGCGCAATCGGTGCCTGGACTCACTACTGGTCGACGGCCTCATGGAGCAGACCTTCGACGGCCACTTCGTCCTGCCCGGAGAGCGCTGAGCGGCCGGTACGCCCGTAGGCTGGCTGCATGGCTGTCGTGAAGATCAACGCTATCGAGGTGCCGGAAGGCGCGGGTCCAGAGCTGGAGCGCCGGTTCGCCGCCCGTCACGGGTCGGTTGAATCCGCCCCGGGCTTCCTGGGCTTCGAGCTGCTACGCCCCGTGGCCGGAGACGACCGGTACTTCGTCTACACCAAGTGGGAGACCGAAGATCACTTCCAGGCCTGGCGCAACGGTCCAGCGATGGAAGCACACTCCGGCGACCGAGCAAAACCGGTAGCCTCCGGCTCGTCCCTGCTGGAGTTCGAGGTAGTCCAGTCAGCCGAGCCGTCCCCCGCCCCCGGTACCTCCTGACCGCCATTCGGAGCCGAATCGCGGTGCTGGGACCTCTGTGGCCGCCATTCGGAGCCGAATCGCGGTGCTGGGACCTCTGTGGCCGCCATTCGGAGCCGAATGGCGGTCACAGTAGTCCCGGGTCGAGCTCAGTCTGGGCTTGCGGCGCTGTCTAGGTCGACCGGCAGTGCATCGGGCACCCGCAAAGGCTTTGCCGCGCCGCGGAACGCGAACTTGACGTTCTCGGTCGGGCCCTCGCCATCCCAGTCCTCGGCGTCGACGATGACGATCTGCCCCGCCTCGATCTCCCCGAACAGGATCTTCTCCGACAGCTGGTCCTCGATCTCACGCTGAATGGTCCGGCGCAGCGGCCTGGCTCCTAGCACCGGATCGAACCCGCGCTTGGCCAGCAGCTTCTTGGCCAGGGTGGTGAGCTCCAGCTCCATGTCCTTGTTCCGCAGCTGAACCTCCACCCGGGCAATCATCAGATCCACCATCCTGATGATCTCGTCCTCGGTGAGCTGGTGGAAGACGATGGTGTCGTCGATCCGGTTGAGGAACTCCGGCCGGAAGTGCTTCTTGACCTCGTCGTTGACCTTGTTCTTCATCCGCTCGTAGTTCGAACCGTCGTCATTGCCCACCGAGAAGCCCAGGCCCACAGCCTTGGAGATGTCCGAGGTGCCGAGGTTGGTGGTGAAAATGATCACAGTGTTCTTGAAGTCCACCGTGCGGCCCTGGCCGTCGGTCAGGCGGCCGTCCTCGAGCACCTGCAACAGGGTGTTGTACACCTCCTGGTGCGCCTTCTCGATCTCGTCGAAGAGCACCACCGAGAACGGCTTGCGGCGCACCTTCTCGGTGAGCTGGCCGCCCTCCTCGTAACCCACGTACCCGGGAGGTGCACCGAAGAGCCGCGATGCGGTGTAGCGGTCGTGGAACTCACCCATATCGATCTGGATGAGTGAGTTGTCATCACCGAACAGGAACTCCGCCAGCGCCTTGGACAGCTCGGTCTTACCCACCCCGGAGGGGCCGGCGAAGATGAACGAACCCGACGGCCGCTTGGGGTCCTTCAGGCCCGCCCGGGTCCGGCGCATCGCCTTCGAGACGGCCTTGACCGCCTCATGCTGGCCGATGATCCGCTTGTGCAGCTCGTCTTCCATGCGCAGCAGCCGAGTTGTCTCCTCCTCGGTGAGCTTGAACACCGGGATGCCGGTCCAGTTCGCCAACACCTCGGCAATCTGCTCGTCATCGACCTCGGCGACGACGTCGAGGTCACCGGCTTTCCACTGCTTCTCCCGCTCGGTCTTCTTCACCAGCAGTTGCTTCTCCGAGTCCCGCAGCTTCGCGGCCTTCTCGAAGTCCTGGGCGTCGATGGCCGATTCCTTGTCCCGGCGCACCGCGGCGATCTTCTCGTCGAATTCGCGCAGGTCCGGCGGAGCCGTCATCCGGCGGATCCGCATCCGGGCGCCGGCCTCGTCGATCAGGTCGATTGCCTTGTCCGGCAGGAACCGGTCGTTGATATAGCGATCCGCCAGCGAGGCGGCCGCCACCAGTGCACTGTCGGTGATGGACACCCGGTGGTGCGCCTCGTAACGGTCCCGCAGGCCCTTGAGGATCTCAATGGTGTGGTCGATCCCTGGCTCGCCGACCTGGATCGGCTGGAACCGCCGCTCCAGCGCGGGGTCCTTCTCGACGTGCTTGCGGTACTCGTCCAGCGTGGTCGCACCGATGGTCTGCAACTCGCCACGGGCCAGCATCGGCTTGAGGATCGACGCGGCGTCGATCGCACCCTCCGCCGCACCGGCACCGACCAGGGTGTGGATCTCGTCGATGAACAGGATGATGTCCCCGCGGGTACGGATCTCCTTGAGCACCTTCTTGAGGCGCTCCTCGAAGTCACCGCGATACCGGGAACCCGCCACTAGCGAGCCCAGGTCCAGTGTGTAGAGCTGCTTGTCCTTGAGCGTCTCGGGCACCTCGCCCTTGACGATGTTCTGCGCGAGACCCTCGACGACGGCGGTCTTGCCCACGCCGGGCTCGCCGATCAGCACCGGGTTGTTCTTGGTGCGCCGGGACAGCACCTGCATGACCCGCTCGATCTCCTTGCCGCGCCCGATCACCGGGTCCAGCTTGCCCTCGCGGGCACTCGCGGTGAGGTTGCGACCGAACTGGTCAAGCACCAGCGAGGAGGACGGCGTGCCCTCGCCACGACCTGAGCCGGACTCGGTCGGCTCCTTGCCCTGGTAGCCCGACAGCAGCTGCAGCACCTGCTGGCGCACCCGGTTGAGGTCGGCGCCAAGCTTGACCAGCACCTGCGCGGCCACGCCCTCGCCTTCCCGGATCAGCCCGAGCAGGATGTGCTCGGTACCGATGTAGTTGTGCCCGAGCTGTAGCGCCTCGCGCAGCGACAGCTCCAGTACCTTCTTGGCTCGTGGGGTGAACGGGATGTGTCCCGACGGCGCCTGCTGGCCCTGGCCGATGATCTCCTCGACCTGCTGGCGCACGCCCTCCAGGGCGATCCCCAGCGACTCGAGAGCCTTGGCCGCGACGCCCTCACCCTCGTGGATCAGACCCAGCAGGATGTGCTCGGTCCCGATGTAGTTGTGGTTGAGCATCCTGGCCTCTTCCTGGGCCAGCACAACCACCCGCCTTGCGCGGTCGGTGAACCTCTCAAACATGTGCACTCCTGACTGCTGCGCCGTCGCACGGCCACGCTGGTCATCGATCCTCGGCACGAGACAGGCCGTGTGGCCACTGTAGCTGGCGGGCGATGAACACGGCGTTTCGAACTTCTGTTTCGAACCGCTGTCCGACACCCGGTCCAACGTGCTGGCGCTGGTCAAGATTCCGAAGCGGCACGACGTCCGCTCAGAGTGAACGAGACGGGCCACCACTCTCGGGTGGTCCCGCTCCACCAACCGTGCTTCGAAGCCAGCGCTGCGGTATGTTCCCGGCGTTAGGTTAGGCAATCCTGAACCGGGGGCGCCTGGCACTGGGGCATCGAAGGCAATCACAAGTAAGACAGGGAAGAGGCCGTGCCGCAAGCTGTGGTGCCTGCCGATCCGAGGGCGGCAGTGATCGGACCCTGCGCTGCGCACCCACTGGCCGCGTCGATGGCGGCGGTGGACCGTACCGTGGACTGGATGTCGTTCCGGCTACTGGACACCCCATCGACCCCTGGTGGGCAGTGGACCGATTGTGCACAGGCGCTGTCCGATCCCGCATGCTTCACGCAGTGGCGCGAGGCACTCGCGCAGCGGCTGGCGCAACAGCACTCCCACGTACCCGAGCAGACCACCGCCGCCCACGTGCTGCAGTGGTACCTGGGCATCCCGACCTACCTCGGCGCGATGCTGTTCCACTCCGCCCGGCGGGTGCCATCGCTTCAACCACAGGACGTCGCCTTCCGACTCGACCTCGCGTGGGTGCAGGAGGTGGCGCTGCGTCCCGGCCCGTTCTGGTGCCTGCCGGGTGATCCCGACACCGGACATCCCGACGCGACGCAGGTTCCCGACGAGATAGCGCTCGCCGCCGCACTACGCCGGCAGATCGTGACGCACGCCGCCCGCTTCCTGGAGGTCTACGGGCCGCTGGTGCGCTTCGGACGCCGCACGCTGTGGGCCGCGGTGACCGACATGCTGGATGTCACCCTGCTGATAGCCGGGCGCTCGTTCGGGTCAGCGCAGGCCGGCGTGACCGACGCCCGGCTGGTACTCGCCGAGCGTGAGGAACCGCTCACCTCGGCGTCGACGATCTGCGAGGTGACCGATGAACGCGGTCGCGCGCACTGGATCCGCCGGCGTGGCTGGTGCTGTTTCACCTACGCGCTGCCCGGGGTCGAGCATCCGTGCGCCAGCTGCCCGCGGGTGAGTGACGCCGAACGGGTCCGGATCCTGAGCAGGCTCGACCCAAGCTGAGCCCGTCGCGGGCCTTATCTTCAGGACCTGTGGAACCCGAGCCAGCGGCGAGACCACTGCCGAGCTGCCAGCTGCCGGCAGTGGTGGTCAACCCGAGCAACCTCAACGATCTGACGCAGACACGCATCCAGATCGCCGGGGTGTGCCGCGAGCTGGGATGGGCCGAACCGCTGTGGCTGGAGACCAGCGTCGAGGACCCAGGTGGGGGTCAGGCCGAGGCCGCGCTGGCCGCCGGCGCCGATGTCGTGCTCGCCTGCGGCGGGGACGGCACGGTCCGTTACGTGGCAGAGGTCCTCGCCGGATCGGGCACCGCACTGGGCCTGCTGCCCACGGGCACTGCCAACCTGTTGGCCCGCAACCTCGGCGTACCACTGGGCGACACGGCGGGCGCCACCCGGATGGCATTGTCCGGGGGCAACCGCCCCATCGACGTCGGCCGGGTGACCCTCGACAACCGCACCGAGGAGAAGGTCTTTCTGGTGATGGCCGGGATGGGCTTCGACGCGGCGATCATGGCCGGCGCGCACCACGAGTCGAAGACCCGGCTGGGCTCGCTGGCGTATTTCATCGCCGGGATGCGCGCGCTGCGCAGGCAGCGGGTCAGGATCGTGCTCACCGTGGACGGTCAGCCCGAGCTGCGCCGCGAGGTCCGGACGGTGGTGGTCGGCAACTGCGGCAAGCTGCTCGCCGGGCTGGTGCTGATGCCTGCGGCCAAAGTGGACGATGGGTTGCTGGACGTGGTGGTCATCGCGCCGAGGAGCATCAGGGGATGGCTGGCGGTGACGGCGCGGGTGCTGAGCCGCCGTCGTAGTGGCCACCGGATCGTGCAGCACTGGCAGGGCGGCACCGTCATCATCGCCGCGGACAAGCCAGAGCAGGCCCAGCTCGACGGCGATCCGGTGGGCGAAGTGCGGTTGTTGCGGATACGCGTCGACCCGGGTGCCCTGCTGGTCCGTGTCCGGGCTGGGAGTTGAGTTGATCGGGCGTGAGTCGAGGGGAACCCAACGCTCAATCGGGCACGGGTTGAGCAAACGCATGAACCGCAGATGGGGCCTGGACGATTATTGTGATGCGAGCAACTCTGCCCGCAAGTTCTGCATGCTCAACGGAGGGGAGCCGTCCGATGGCATCGCTCATGAAGGGTTTCGCTGGTAAGCCACCGCATGCACCACTGACCGACATCGGTATCGGGGCCTACACCGCCGGCGTCGCGATGCTCGTGGCCGGCGCGGCCGGGTTCGAGGAACGCGCCATGGCCACCGCTTCGGTGCTCGCGATCGCAGTCGGCCTCATCGTCGCCGTGCCCACCATCATCACCGGCCTGGTGGACCTGTTCGGCATTCCCGCCACGTCCCCAGCGCGCACACTTGGCTGGTGGCACCTGACCGTGATGGCCAGCGCCACCGGGATGTTTGCCGGAACGTTCCGGGTGCAGTTGGCCGGATACTCCAGCGGCGAGATCATCCCGCTAGCTTTGACCCTAGGTATCATCTCCTGGGTGCTACTCGTCGCCGGTGGTTACCTGGGCGGCGCGCTCACCTTCGTGTACGGAGTCCGCGTGCTCAAACAACCCCAGGCAACGATGGGCGATGCTCTCATTCCCGGTCGAGCCAAGGAAGCCGGGTCCGACTGAGCTGACCAAGAACAACCTGGGCTGACCATGAAAAACTGGGCTGACCCAGACAACTGGGCCAACTGGAACCGGCCAAGCCTGCTGCTTTGCCAGTCCAACACACCGGTGCCGTCCTATCCGGACGGCACCGGTGGATACGTCAGTTTCCCTTGTGGTAAGCGTCCAGCACCTCAGCCGGGATGCGGCCGCGATCTGAGACGTTGAAACCGTTCTTGCGGGCCCACTCGCGGATCGCGGCGTTCTGCTCGCGGTCCACCGAGGCCCGGCCACCACTACTGGCCCGGCGAACTGGCCCGGCCGCCTTACGGCGCCCACCGGCCTTGCGGGCGTTGGTGACGTAGTCAGCCAGTGAGCCACGCAGCTTCCCTGCGTTACCCGCCGACAGATCAATCTCGTAAGCCACACCGTCGATACCAAACTCAACGGTCTCTTCGGCCGTACCTCCGTCGAGGTCATCGACCAAGGTCACGGTGACCTTCTGCGCCATGCGCGTCGTCCTCCTTGGGACACGTGGTGGACGGAGCCATCGCACGACGACTCCAACGACAACGAGCAGGTTAGCGCATTTACCGTCGGATTGCGAAATGCCGCGCCGTCCAGTCCGCTCATTGTGGCCGTACCAGCGGAAACAGGATGGTCTCACGGATACCCGAACCTGTGAGCGCCATGAGCAGCCGGTCGATACCCATTCCCATGCCGCCACTCGGCGGCATTCCGTACTCCATCGCACCCAGGAAGTCCTCGTCGAGCGGCATCGCCTCGTCATCACCAGCCGCTGCGAGCGCGGCCTGGGCCTCGAAACGCTCCCGTTGCACGACCGGGTCGACCAGCTCCGAGTAGGCTGTGGCCGACTCGACGGACCGGATGTAGAGATCCCATTTCTCTACCAGACCCGCAGCGCTGCGATGCTCCCGGGTCAGCGGTGAGGTGTCCACCGGAAAGTCCTTCACGAAGGTAGGAGCGTGCAGGTCTGGCGCCACGAGATGCTCGAACAACTCCTCGACCAGTTTTCCGGGTAGCCAGCCCGGATGCACCTCGAGTCCCACTCGCTCGGCGTGGCGAAGCAGCTCGGCGCTGCGCATCGTCGGACCGATCTCCTCGCCGAGCGCCTCGGAGACAGCGTCGAACAGGGTGATCTGCGCCCATTCTCCGCCGATCTCGTACTCGCTGCCGTCGGCGAGTCGAAGTGTTGTGGAGCCGAACACATCGCGGGCCACCGTCTGGTACAACGTGCGAGTCAGCTCCGCCATCCCATCGTAGTCGGTGTAGGCCTGGTACACCTCGAGCATGGTGAACTCGGGTGAGTGGGTGGAGTCCGTGCCCTCGTTGCGGAACACTCGGTTGAGCTCGAAGACGCGCTCGATGCCGCCCACCACGCAGCGCTTCAGGTACAACTCCGGGGCGATCCGCAGGTAAAGGTCGGTGTCGAAGGCGTTGGAGTGCGTCACGAACGGTCGCGCCGTGGCGCCCCCATGCACCATCTGCAACATCGGCGTCTCAACCTCTATGAAGTCGCGGGAATGCAGCGCGTCACGGATCGATCGGACCGCGTCGGCGCGCACCCGCGCGGTCCGCCGGGCCGCATCACGGACGATGAGATCGAGGTAGCGTTGACGGACCCGGGTTTCCTCGGCCAGTTCCTTGTGCACGACCGGCAGGGGTCGCAGTGCCTTGGCCGCCATCCGCCATTCCCCGGCTTGTACAGACAGCTCCCCGCGCCGCGAGCTGACCACCTCTCCGATCACGGACACGTGATCCCCGAGGTCGACGTCGGCCTTCCATGCGGCGAGCCCATCAGCGCCCACATCAGCGAGGCTGAGCATGGCCTGCAGTTCGGTTCCATCGCCCTCGCGAAGCGTTGCAAAGCAAAGCTTGCCGGTGTTTCGCAGGTAAATGACGCGACCGGTGACCGCAACTTGTTCACCGGTGCCCACGTCGGGCGCCAGCCCGTCGTAGGCGTCGCGGATCTCGCGTAGCGTCCGAGTACGCGGTACACCGACCGGATACGGATGCGGCCCGGTGGACAGCATCCGCTCCCGCTTGCGTCGGCGCACGCGCATCTGCTCGGGCAGGTCGTCGATCGCGAGAGGTGGTTGGGTGGTCACGCCCGACAACCTAGTGATCCGATGAACGGGGGCTTACTGCCGGTACCGTCGGATGTCGTGGACGACTTGCACGCTCAGCGGGCCGCCTCTTTCGGCCAGGTGGCCACCGAGTACGCACTGCACCGGCCGGACTACCCGGACGAGGCGGTGGCATGGGCACTGGCATCGCTACCGCTGCGCGCCCCCATTATTGGCACGGTGTTAGACCTCGGCGCGGGTACCGGCAAGCTCACCGCGGCGATATTGCGATGCGGGGTGCCCACGGCTGCGGTGCTCGCCGTCGAACCGGACGACGAGATGCGCGCGCAACTCGCCCGCCAGCTGCCCGAGATCGCGACCGTTCGCGGGTCGGCTGAGCGGATCCCGGCCACAGGCGGGGCCGTGGACGCGGTACTCGTCGGGCAGGCGTTCCATTGGTTCGACCCCGACCGCGCACTTCCTGAGATCGCCCGAGTATTACGACCGGGTGGCGTGCTGGCTGCGATCGGCAATACCGAGGACGACTCGGTTGGCTGGGTGGCCGAGCTGACCGAGGCGGTCCATGCTGCACGGCCGGCTGGAAGCGTCAGACCGGGATTCGCCGACGTGCCCGAGCATCCGGCGTTCGGCACGCCAGAACAGCGTCAATTCCGCTGGCGCTGGCCGCGCACTATCGACTCGATGCTGGAGACCACATCGACGCATTCGTGGGCGGTTATCAGCTCCCCGCAGGAGCGAGCCGCCGCGTTGGGGACGATCCGCCGGTTCCTCGAACAGCACCCCGCCACCCGCGATGGGGCATTCGAGCTGCCGATGCAGACGGTGGTGTACCGAACCATCCGGCACGCCTGACCGTGCACCACAGGACGACACGGCGTGCACGGGTGACGGACACGCGGGGGATGGGGGGTCAGTTGGTGTTGCGGTTGTAGACCATCCGCAATCCCCGCAGGGTGAGGTCGGGCGCGTGGTGGGTGATGGTCTGTGACTCGGCGATCAGCAGCGGAGCCAACCCCCCGGTGGCGACCACCACCACATCGCTCTCGGCTCCGGGGGCCAGCTCCGCGGTGATCCGGCCGACCAGCCCGTCGACCTGCCCGGCGAAGCCGAAAAGCAGCCCGGACTGCAGGGCTTCCACCGTGCTCTTGCCGATCACCGACCGGGGCCGGACGAGCTGGACCTTCACCAGTTGGGCCGCCCGCAGGGCGAGTGCATCGACGGAGATCTCGATACCCGGCGCGAGCGCGCCGCCGAGGAACTCCCCCCGCGCGCTGACCACGTCGAAGTTGGTGGAGGTACCGAAATCCACCACGATCGCCGGGCCGCCGTAGAGGGTGTAGGCGGCCAGCGTGTTGACGATCCGATCAGCGCCCACCTCGCGCGGGTTGTCGTAGAGCAACGGCACTCCGGTGCGCACTCCGGGCTCCACGATCACCCGGGGCAGCTGCGACCAGTACCGGCCCAGCATCACTCGCAGCTCGCGCAGCAGAGCAGGCACAGTGGACAGTGCCGCGATACCGGTTACCTCGTCGGAGTACTCGCCGAGCAGCCCGCGAACGGTCAGCGCCAGCTCGTCGGCGGTCATCCTGGCGTCGGTATGCATCCGCCAGTCGTGCACCAGCGTGGCGTCGGACCTGGTACCTCCCCGATCGCCGTCGAACAGCCCGAGGACGATGTTGGTGTTGCCGATGTCTAGGGCGAGCAGCACTCGCTACCCCTCATCAGCTTGCTCCCTGCTGGGGCGTGCGCCGGGTCGCCACCCGTTTCCACGATCCGATTGCCGGCGTCGACGAACACCACCCGGGGCTGATAGCACTGCGACTCGGCCTCGTCCATCGTGCCGTAGGCGATCAGGATCACCAGGTCACCAGGTTCCACCAGATGCGCGGCGGCACCGTTGATCCCGACCACGCCGCTGGCCCGGACACCGGGGATGACATAGGTCTCCAGGCGAGCCCCGTTGGTGATGTCCACGATCGCCACCCGCTCCCCTGCGAGCAGGTCGGCGGCGTCCATCAGGTCCTCGTCGAGGGTCACCGAACCCACGTAGTGCAGATCCGACTGGGTGACGGTGGCCCGGTGGATCTTGGACTTGAGCATGGTCCGGAACATCACGGGCCTCCTCGTATGGTCGAGTTGTGCGCTGCAACCCCGGCAGCGCCCAGGTGCAAGCCGACGTTGTCGATCAACCGCGTGGTCCCCACGGTGGCGGCCACCAGCAGCCGGGCCGGTCCCCGCGGCGGGGCGGGGCCCAACCCGGGACCGCGCAGCGCCAGGTAGTCCAGCGCTACCCCGGGTTGCCCAGCCAGCACCTGGCTGGCTGCGGTGAGCACCGCGTCACGACCATGCACGCCGGCAAGCGATCCGGCTGTCAGGGCCGCTGAGAGGGCGACAGCGGCGGCCCGCGCCTGCGAGTCCAGGTGAACGTTGCGCGACGATAGGGCCAGCCCGTCTGCGTCCCGAACCGTGGGCACCCCCACCACCTGCGCACCCAGCTGCAGGTCCTGAACCATCCGCTGGATGAGCACGAGCTGCTGGTAGTCCTTCTCACCGAAAAACGCCCGGTCGGGTCCGACGATTCCGAACAGCTTGGCAACCACCGTGAGCACTCCGGTGAAGTGACCTGGCCTGCTGGCGCCCTCCAGCTCGGCACCCAATGCGCCGGGTGTCACGGTGGTCTCAGATCCAGACGGGTACATCGCAGCCACGCTGGGCGCGAACACCAATGCCACGCCCTCCTGCCGGCACATCGCGAGATCGGCGTCGAACGGGCGAGGATAGCTGTCCAGGTCTTCCTGCAACCCGAACTGCAGGGGATTGACGAAGATCGACACCACGGTGCTGGCACCCGGGGTGGCCCGGGCGGCTCGAATCAGCTCCCGGTGACCTGCGTGCAACGCCCCCATCGTCGGGACCAATGCCACCGGGCGCCCCGACCGGCGTATCGCGCGGGTCACCCCGGACAGCATGGCGGGATCGTCGTGCACGGTAAGCCCAGCAGGGGCGAAGCCGGTCAACGCCCCTCCCGCAGGGCTTCGCGGATCCGGATGGCGGCCGCCGATTCCAGCAACCCGGCCGCCTCGGCCCGGTCGGCGGTCCTGGCTGCCTGCGCACGGTACGGATCGAGCAGCTCCGGGGCGGACTCTGCGAGCACCCGCAGATGCAGCTGGACGGTGTCGAGGTCGCCGCGGGCTACCGGCCCGGTCAGCGCGCGGTCACCGTGACGCAGCGTGTTGTCCAGCGCCGCCTCCAGCAGCGGGCCCAGTAACCGCTCGGCGGGCACCACGCCGGCCCGCTCCAGCGCGTCCACCGCGTCACGCACCAGGGTGGCGAGATGGTTGGCCCCGTGCGCCAGGGCGGCGTGGTAGAGCGGCCGGGCCTCCGACGGGACGCGCACTGGCTCGGCGCCCATCTCCAGCACCAGCGCCTCCCCGACGCTCCAGCCGGTCTCATCGGCGACGGTGACACCGACACAGGCGGCAGCCAACCTCGCGACGTCCTCAACGCGCCCGGTGAAGGTCATCGCGGGATGCAGCGCCAGCGGGAGGACCCCGGCAGCGGCCGCCGGCTCCAGGACCTCCACCCCGCGAGCACCGCAGGTGTGCACCACGATCTGACCGGCCCGGAACGCCCCGGTCGCGGCGAGCCCGGACACCAGGCCCGGGAGCACGTCGTCGGGGACGGCCAGCAGCACCAGATCGCAACGCCGTACCACGTCGTCGGGGGGCAGCACCGGCACGTCGGGCAGCAGGTCCGCGGCGCGGCGCAGGGAGACCCGGGATACCGCGCTGGCCCCGACCACGACGTGCCCGGCACCGGCGAGAGCAGCGCCGAGCACCGATCCCACCCGGCCGGCGGAGACCACGCCCACAGCCAGCCGGGCCGGGCGGTCCGTCACGCTCATGGACACGAACGTCCCCGACCGAGGCATCGTCGCCATCGCCGTCCTCCAGACGTTCCAGTCCCGCCGTTGCCGCGGGTACCGGACTTCCGTGGCCGCAGGCTAGCCCCGTTGGGGCGGTTCGCGCCGGTCCAGGTGAGCAGCTTCACCCGCCGAGCGCCCCAGTCATCCTGGCCACCGCACCCCGGACGGGGCGTGCACCGCTCGATCCCGGGCGGCCATCAGTGCGGCCAGCGTGTCGTGGTGCCACCGTCCGGTCTCCTCTCCGACCGTGCCGCGTTGCACCCGGTCGGAGATGAATGCGAGTTCGGTGACCGCATTCTGGTAGTCACGCACCGCATCGGCGGCCTGCTCTCCGGCGCGGCGACGCACCGCCGAGCGCCAACCCCGCCGACCGGCCAGGCTCGCCAGCAGCGGGACCTCGCTGGGGGCGATCCATCCCGCGCCGGCGAACCCCACCAGTTGTGCCGCGACCACCCGCTGCTCCCGGCGGCGCTGCCAGACCACCAGCGCGATCAGCCCGCCAAACAGCGGCACCATGATCACGACGTAGAAGGCGGGGAGGAAGCCGAGACCGGCTGATGCGTTCCATAACGCGTGCAGCGCGACAGCGCCGAGATACCCGACCAAGGGCAGCGCTACCTTCCCGACCGGATTGCGCCGACGGACCGCGAGCCCCACCGCGATCCCGATCATCACGGTGAACACCGGATGCGCGAACGGCGAGAGCACCCCCCGAACCATGAACACGATGACCACGCTGCCGCTCTCGCCAACCAGACCGTCGGTGGCGAACGCGCGTCCGAAGTAGAGGATGTTCTCGGTGAACGCGAACCCCGCGGCGACCAGTCCCGCATAGACGATCCCGTCCACCACGCCGTCGAACTCCCGGCGCCGCAGCCGCAGCAGGCCGATCAGGAACGCGCCCTTGAAGGCCTCCTCGACAATCGGGGCGGAGATCACCGCCCCCACCAGATCGCCACCGCCATTGCCGAGCACCTGCTCCCCGAGGACTGCCGCGGTGTCGTTGACAATGGCCGCGCCGAGCACGGAGACCCCGGCGCCCCACAGGAACGCGGCGAGCAGCAACCGCGCCGGCTCGGGCTCCCAGCGATCGACCCACAGGAACGCCGCCACCACAGCCACCACCGGCAGTACCGCCGCCATCGCGCCGACCAGCACGGCTCCACCACCAATGGTGGTGCTGATAACGCCGAGCACGATCAGGCCTGGGATGGCAAGCGCAACCAAGCCCAGCACCGGCAGCAGCACCCATCTGCTGTGCTGCTGACCCCACGGCTGGTACGGCTGGCTCGCCTCATGCGCCACCGGAGTGCCCAGTGAGCGGGAGGTGGCGGCCGGTCCGAACCCACTCATGGCACCGCAGCCTAGGCTCAGCCGTCCTCGCGGCTTCGCCTGCGCCGCAGTGGCGAAGCTACCCCGTTGGCAGCAAGCAGATCGTTCACCGACCGTTGGGCTCCCACCGCAGGTACCTCTTGAGCTGCCCGCCGGGCGCCGCCGCCATTGTTGTAGGACCCGTTGCTGTGGGATCCGTTGCTGTGGGATCCGTTGCTGTGGGATCCGTTGCTGTGGGATCCGTTGCTGTGGGACCCGTTGCTGTGGGACCCGTTGCTGTGGGACCCGTTGCTGTGGGACCCGTTGCTGTGGGACCCGTTGCTGTGGGACCCGTTGCTGTGGGACCCGTTGCTGTGGGCCGGCGGTCGGGCGTGGGTGCCCAGTTCGGGCCGGTAGCTGCGGCCGGGACCGAAGCGGAGGTCGGGGTCCTCGCGAGGGGTCAGCGGGGCCTCACTGTGCCCGTTGACCGGCCACTCTGAGGTGGGCAGCGCGCTGGTCACTGGCAATCGATCGGCGCGAGACTGCTCCTCTAGCGGCCCCCGGAGGTCCTGGGATCCGAAAACAGCGCTGCCTACGCCTGCGCCACCCGGGACCCGCGCCGTCACTGCGGCTGCGGTGAGGCTGCGGGTCGCGTTGGCCGTCGCTCCCAGCACCGCGGCTGTGCTGCGTTTGTCGTCGAGGCTGGGGCTGTCGTCGAACTTGTTAGGGTGGGTGGGCATCGGGAGCAGGCGGGCGGACTCGGCCCGCAATGCGACCCGCTCCCCCAGCTTGTCCCCGCCCATCAGCTTCTCGAGGTTCACCCGCATGGCCGCAAGCTCGGCGCGCAGCGCTGCGATCTCTCGCCGATCGACCTGCTCGGCCTGCTCGCGCAGCTCGCGCTCAACGGTCAGCGTGTGCTCTCGCCGTGCGGCCACCTCGCGCTCCAGCTCGAGCTGGTAGACCGTCCGCAACTCGTCGACACGATGGGCGCCCGAGCTGATCTCGCGCCGCATCTGCGCCGCCGCGAAGGCTCCGAGTAGCGCCGCCCACAGCGCCGCGACGAGGCCCAGCCGCAGCAAGCGGGCGTCCTGAGCCCCCACCGCGAGCACTGCTGCGGCGGCAGCAGCGAGCACGACGGTGGCCAGCATCAGAACCCGACCGCTCCCGCACGGCAACGGACGCTCGTCGGGCTCGGACATGGCGCACACCGTACCTGCTCGAGCACACCTGGAGGAGAGCTGCGGCGGTAACAGGCAGCGATCGTGCGATGACAGGGCGTCCACCGGAAGCTGGGCTGACAACCCGATGTCGATCAGCGGTCCGGCTCGAGGTCCTCTGGACCATCCGGGGTCCGGCAGCAGTACTCCAGCCACAATCCGGCCGCCACCAGCGCCCCCGCGCAGATCGCCCCGATCGAGGCGGTGACGGTGTCCGCCGCGGCGGACAGCAGCTGGGAGCGCAATGGCAGCACATAGCCGAGCACCCCCAGCCAGGCACCTCCGGTGATCGAGCCGGCCAGCGAGGACGCCTTGGCCAGCACCACCGCCTTCGCCGCGGTGAGCGCCTGCACCGGCCGGGTTCTCGGTCGCTGCTGGATCCGCGCCCGCAGGGTCGTCCCCAGCGCCACCTCGGCGACCGCGAAGGCAAGCAGCGTGGTCCCGGCGAGCGTCGGCAACGGGGGCAAGTCGCCATAGGACAGCTGCAGGAGCAGATTCACCAGTACCGCCGCGACGGCGGCAACGCCAACCAGGTCACGGGCCCGAGTGGGGGTCACGGCGATCTCAGCGCTAGATCGTCGCGGCGGCGCACACCCCGTCTCTCGGCGGTCGGCAATGCGGCGACCAACTCAGCCACCGTGCCGTGGCCGGGGAGCACTGCGCCCGGTTGCACGTCCAGCCAGGGCACCAGCACGAAGGCACGCTGGTGGGCCCGCGGATGCGGCAGGGTCAGCTGCGGATCGTCCCAGCGGGTCTGATCCACGTCGATCACATCCACGTCCAGGGTGCGCGGCCCCCACCGGAGCTCGCGGGTGCGCTGCGCGGCGGCCTCGCAACGTTGCCCGCGGCGTAGCCACTCCGGCGCGTCCACGTCCCGGTCGTCCACCAGCAGGATCGCATTGAGGAACTCGCCCTGCGCGACGCCACCCCACGGCGTCGTGGAGTACACCGGTGACACCGCCCGCACCACATCCCCCAACAACCCAACACACCCCCGCAAATACCCAATCCGATCCCCCACATTCGACCCAACCGACAACACCGCCCTACTCACCCCACACCCCACCCTTTACCGCGTTCTGGATGCAGAACGCGGTAAAACGGGCTCGATTCACCGCGTTCTGCATCCAGAACGCGGTCATGAGCGGGACCTGCGGGTGGTGACCGCCACGTCGGTGAAGGGTAGAGGGAGAGGGGCGTGGGGTTTGTGGATGGTGACCTCGACGGATTGGACGCGGTGATCGGTCAGGACGTCGGCGGCTATCCTGGCGGCCACGGTCTCGATCAGGTTGCAGGGGTCCCCACCGACGATCCGGGCGGCGCGGCGGGCCAGCGCGTCATAGTCCAACGTGGCGGACAGCTGGTCAGTGGCCGCGGCGGGGCCGAGGTCCAGCCAGACCGTCGCGTCGACGACGAACTCCTGCCCCTGTACTCGCTCATGCTCGTGCACCCCGTGCCTGCCGTGCACGCGCAAGCCGGTGAGGGTGATCCGGTCCCCATAGTCTTTGGGGCTCGAGCTGCTGGGGCTCACAACCGGCTGCACTTCATCGCGCCGAGCTGCCAGGCTGCCGCGACCGCGATGGCGTCGCGCGAGGCCGCAGCGTCGTGCACCCGCACCCCCCAGACTCCCGCAGCCGCGGCCAGCGCGGACACCGCCGCGGTCGCCGTGTCCCGGCCGTCCGCGCGACGTGGGATACCGTCCGCGCCGGCTAACAGGGTGCCCAGGAACCGCTTGCGGGACGGCCCGACAAGCACCGGGAACCCCAGCTCGGTCAGCACGTCCAGGTTGCCCAGCAGTGCCCAGTTGTGCGCCGCCGTCTTGGCGAAACCGAGCCCGGGGTCCAGCACCAGCGCGCCAGGGTCCACCCCGGCCAGCACCGCGGTGTCCACCCGGGCCACCAGCTCGGCACGCACGTCGGCGACGACATCGGTATAGCTCGCCAGCTCGTCCATCCGGTCGCTGTGCCCGCGCCAGTGCATGAGGATCCACGGCACGCCGCAACGGGCCATCGCCGGCGCCATCGCGGGATCGGCGAGGCCACCCGAGACGTCGTTGACCATGATCGCGCCGGCCTCCAGGGCCGCCTCGGCTACCGCCGCGCGGGTGGTGTCCACACTGCACGGCACGCCGTGGGCGACCAGCTCCCGCAGCACCGGCACTACCCGGGCGATCTCGGTGCGAGCGTCGACGCGTTGCGCCCCCGGGCGGGTCGACTCGCCCCCGACGTCGACCAGATCGGCACCCTGCGCACGCAGCCCCAAGCCGTGCGCCACGGCGTCATCGACGTCCAGGTAGCGCCCGCCGTCACTGAACGAGTCGGGCGTGACGTTGAGTACGGCCATCACGATGCAGCGGCCGGGATCGGGAAGGGCAGGGTGCACCGTCACCTCCGCATCATCAGTTGCAGCACCTCGCCGCGGGAGGACGCGCTGGTCTTGAACAACCCTCGGACGGCCGAGGTGGTGGTGGTCGATCCGGGCATCCGGACGCCGCGCATCGCCATACACAGGTGCTCGGCCTCGATCACCACGATTGCCCCCCGCGGCTCGAGCCTGCGCACCAGGGCGTCGGCGATCTGCGAGGTGAGCCGCTCCTGCACCTGCGGGCGCTTGGCGTAGAGGTCGACCAGCCGAGCCAGCTTGGACAGCCCGGTCACCCGGCCCTGGGCGTTCGGGATATAACCGACATGCGCCATGCCATGAAACGGCACCAGGTGATGCTCACACTGGCTGTACATCGGGATGTCCCGCACCAATACGAGCTCGTCGTGCCCCTCATCGAAGGTCCGCTCCAGCACCAAGTCGGGGTCGAGGAACAGGCCGGCGAACATCTCCTGGTAGGCGCGCGCGACGCGCGCGGGAGTCTCGCGCAACCCCTCCCGATCCGGGTCCTCACCGCAAGCGATCAGCAACTCACGCACAGCTGCCTCGGCGCGGGCCTGGTCGAAGGCCCGGCGCGAGTTCACACCGGACTGGGACGCGCCGGACTGGGAATCGACGGTGCTCGTCATGGCGGACCTCCGCGCCCGGTTGCCGGTCCGAGTGCTCAGCGATCGCCATCCCGCGGGTTGCGGCCAACGTCATCGCCGAACCAGAACGTCGACTGGTCGTCGGTGCGCGCCTCAGACGAACCAGTCGGCTGACCTTGGGACGGCTGAACCTGGGGTGGGTTACCGGTCGGCGGTGCAGGCTGCCAGGCAGGAGCAGGCGGTTCGGTGGCCGGACGCCATCCCGGTGGTGCGCCATAGTTCGGCGGACCGGAGTTCGGCGGGCTGGAGTTCGGCGGGCTGGAGTTCGGCGGGCTGGAGTTCGGTGGACCGGAGTTCGGCGGACCCTGACCGCCGCCCGGCTGTGGCGGGCCACCCGGCTCGCGCGGAGACGGCGGGTGCGGCCGCGGGTACGGGAAACCGACCTGCGGGGAGCCCGGTATCGGTTGCCCAGGTGCCCCACCGTTGGCGTCACCCGCCGGGCGACCCCCCACCTGTTGACCTGGAGCCTGCGGCCCGGCGCCGTTAGGACCGGGGTGCCCTGGCGGGGTGTGCGGCGGGCCGCCAGGCAAGTCGCCCGCACCCGGGAGCACACCCACCGGGGTGGGTTGCGGTTCGGGTTGCGCCGGCGGCCACGGCTCGCCCCGCTCTTTGGCCAGCTCGCCAGCCGTCTTGATCGGCGGCTTGTCCGATGGGGTACGCCCGCCGAAGTCGTTGAACGCCGTGATCCGCGGCCGCTTCTCCACCCGGTCAAAGACCCGCTCGAGGTCCTTGCGGTGCAGAGTCTCCCGATCCAGCAGCTCGACGACCAGCTCATCGAGGACGTCTCGGTAGGTGTTGAGAATCTCCCAGGCCTCGGTGTGCGCGGCTTCGATGAGCGCCCGCACCTCCTCGTCGATCTCGTGCGCGACCTCGAGGGAGTACTCCGGCGCCCGTCCTGCAGAACGGCCAAGGAACGGGTCACCCTGCTCCTGGCCGTATTTCACCGCACCGAGCCGGGCGCTCATGCCGTACTCGGTGACCATCGCGCGGGCAATCTTGGTGGCCTGCTCGATATCCGAGGACGCCCCAGTGGTCGGCTCGTGGAACACCAGTTCCTCCGCCGAACGCCCGCCCAGCGCGAACACCAGCCGGGCGATCATCTCCGACCGGGTCATCATCTGCTTGTCGTCCTCGGGCACGACGAGTGCGTGCCCGCCGGTGCGCCCGCGGGGCAGGATCGTCAGCTTGTACACCGGGTCGATGTCGGGCATCGCCCACGCAGCCAATGCGTGCCCACCCTCGTGGTAGGCAGTGATCTTCTTCTCCCGCTCGGAGATGATCCGGTTCTTGCGGCGCGGACCGCCGATCACCCGGTCGACCGCCTCTTCCAGCTCGACGCCGGTGATGATCGTGCCGTTCTCCCTCGCGGTGAGCAGCGCCGACTCGTTGATGACGTTGGCCAGGTCGGCTCCGGAGAAGCCGACGGTGCGCTTGGCCAGCCCCTCCAAGTCGACGTCGGGGCCCAACGGCTTGCCCTTGGAGTGCACCTCAAGGATCGCGCGACGGCCGCGGATGTCCGGCGCTGCGACCGGGATCTGCCGGTCGAAGCGGCCCGGCCGCAGCAACGCCGGGTCCAGGATGTCCGGGCGGTTGGTCGCGGCAATGAGGATGATGCCGCCGCGGGCGTCGAAGCCATCCATCTCGACCAGCAGCTGGTTGAGAGTCTGCTCGCGCTCGTCGTGTCCGCCACCGAGCCCGGCACCGCGCTGCCGGCCCACCGCGTCGATCTCGTCGACGAAGATGATGCACGGTGCGTTCTGCTTGGCTTGCTCGAACAGATCCCGCACCCTGGACGCGCCGACGCCGACGAACATCTCCACGAAGTCCGAACCGGAGATCGAGTAGAACGGCACGGCCGCCTCACCGGCCACGGCCCGCGCCAACAGTGTCTTGCCGGTGCCGGGCGGACCGTAGAGCAGCACGCCCTTGGGAATCTTTGCGCCGAGCGCCTGGTAGCGGCTGGGGTTGGCAAGGAAGTCCTTGATCTCCTCCAGTTCCTCGACGGCCTCTTCGGCACCCGCAACGTCGGAGAAGGTGGTCTTGGGCATGTCCTTGGTCAGCTGCTTGGCCTTGGACTTACCGAAGTTGAGCACCCGGTTTCCGCCACCCTGGGCGTTGTTCATCATCCACAGCAGCAGCAGGAGCAGCAGACCCAGTGGGATGAGGTAGATCAACACCTGGAACAGCAGTGACTGTTGGGTAACCTTGGTGTCCCAGCCGTCCGCGACCTGCGACTCGCGCAGCGCCTCTGCGATCTCGTCGGTGCTCTGCGCCGGGTATTGGGTGAGCACCTGGGTGCCCTCGATGCCCTGGACTGGTTGGACCAGGGTGAGGCGGAGCCGCTGCTCCTTGTCCTCAAGAGTCGCCTGCTTGACGTTGCGCGTGGTGAGCTGCTCCAACGCCTGCGAGGTGGTGATCTTGGTGTACCCGCGGGTGTCGTCGAGCAGGAAGCCGAATGCGAAGTACAACAGCAACCCGGCCACGACCCACAGCAACGGGTTGCGGAGTAATTTCTTGCGATCCATTCGGCTACGGCCCTCGGCGGCCTCAACCCTCCTGAGCTGACGTCGATGGTGGTGCTCCACCGTCCCAGAACACAGCAGGACAGCGGAGCACTCCCGTTCGATCCACCCTACCGGGCGGGTCCGCCCGCCGGTTCCGGACGAACCGGAGCCGATGCCGCAACAACGGTACTACCCCCCGCAGTGTTCCCCTGGGTGCCCAGGGTTACACCCAGACCTACCCGGCGTACACCACTGGGGGACACGCAGCAAACCGCTAGTTGGTGTACACCTTGGGATCGAGGGTACCGATGTAGGGCAGGTCGCGGTAGCGCTCGCCGTAGTCCAGGCCGTAACCGACGACGAACTCGTTGGGGATATCGAACCCGATGTAGCGCACTGGCACGTCGATCGTGACCGCATCCGGCTTGCGCAGCAGCGTGCACACCTGCAACGAAGCAGGGTGGCGGGCCGCCAGGTTTCGCAGCAGGTAGGACAGCGTCAGGCCGGAGTCGATGATGTCCTCCACGATCAGCACGTTGCGACCGGCGATGTCGCGGTCAAGATCTTTGAGGATTCGTACGACACCCGAGGACGACGTCGCCGAACCGTACGAGGCCACCGCCATGAACTCCAACTGGACCGGGATGGGCAGCGCCCGGGCGAAGTCGGTCATGAACATCACCGCGCCCTTGAGCACGCCGACGAGCAGCAGATCGCCCGTGCCGTGCTCGGCCTGGAAGTCGGCGGCGACCTGCTCGGCCAGCTCCGCATTGCGGCACCGGATCTGTTCCTCCGTGACGAGCACGGATGCGATATCACCCGAATAAACGACGGGGATCACCCCCTTGGGCGTCAGAACATGCAGCGTGCAGAACCGGACAGGGTTTCAGGACTGGGTGTCGAGAGACGGTGTCAGGAAACGTGCAGCTTGCCATGGGATCGAAACAGCTCGACACCGCCCGGCAGCCGCACCGCGCCCTGGCCCGACCACCGGCCGATGAGGTCGTCGGCCGCGCGCAGGTGGGCGTCGGTCAGCTCGACCACCCCGGCGTCGAGCAGCCAGCGACGCAGCACCCGGCGGCGCAGCGCGGCTGGCGCCTGAGCCAGTTTCGTGACGTCCAACGCGGCGACGTCCAACGCGGCGACGTCCGGGACAGCACCCCGCCGCGCCTGCGCCAGCAGCGCGCAAGCCTGCTCGTCGAGCAGGTCGAGATCCTCCTGTAGCTGCCCGGCGGTGCGGGCCAGGGCCTCGGCCACCCCGCCGGCGAGCACGTCCTCCAGCAGCGGCAGCGCCTCGGTGCGCAGCCTTACTCGCCGGAACCGGGGGTCGGCGTTGTGCGGGTCGACCCACGGGTCCAGGCCCAGTGCGTCACAGGCCGCGGCGGTGACTGCGCGGCGCACCCCCAGCAAGGGGCGGCCCCAGGGTGGGTCAATCTCCCGCATCCCGGCCACCGACCGGGGCCCGGAGCCGCGCCCCAGCCCCAGCAGGACCGTCTCGGCCTGGTCGTCCAAGGTGTGCCCGAGCAGCACCAGGGCACCGGCCGGCGATGCTGCCCGCAATGCGGCGTACCGGGCCCGGCGGGCTGCCGCCTCCGGACCGCCCGGACCTTCCACGGTGGTCTGGAGTACTCGGACCGCGGCGCAGCCGAGCTGGCGTAGGGATTGGGCAGCGGTCTGCGCCACCGTCTCAGAGCCCGGCTGCAGCTGGTGGTCGACCACCAGGCCGTGCACCGCCAGGCCGAGCCGCCCGGCGCAGTGCACGGTCGCCGCGGCCAGCGCCAGGGAGTCGACACCACCGGAGCAGGCCACTGCGACCGCGTCCCCGGTCCGGTGCGCGGCAAGGAAACGGCGGACCGCGGTGCGCACCTGGCTGACCGCTGGGTGCGGCGATCCAGGCTGGCCGCTCGGTCCAGTGTCGCGACCAGCACCGGGGCTCAGGTCATTCGATACAGCCACGCCGCTGGGTCGATGATCTCGGCACGGGTGGGCAGGGTCTCGGGCGAGGTCCACACTGCATTGAACCCGTCCATGCCCACTGCATCCACCACATGCTGGGTGAACGCCGCACCTTCGGCGTACTGGCGCAGCTTGGCGTCGATGCCCAGCACCGCCCGCAGCAGCCGCTCGGCGAGGCCACCGCCCTGCCGGCGGGCAGTGAACCGCTGGCGGATCAGCCGCACCGAGGGCACCACCGACGGTCCGACCGCGTCCATCACGTGGTCGGCGTGCCCTTCCAGCAGGGTCGCCAGGGCGAGCAGTCGCTCCAGCACCGCCCGCTGCTCGGGACCCTGCAGCAGGGCGAGCACACCCAGCGCATCCGACGCCTCCCCGCGCCGGGCGCCGCGCAGCGCCGCGGGCAACCTGCCAGCCATCTTGGCCACGGTCTCGGGGTCCTCCGCGGCGGCGACGAAGGCCTGCACCTGGTTGGAGAAATGTTCGCGCAGCCACGGCACGGCGTTGAACTGCAGCCGGTGCGTGGCCTCGTGCAGGCACACCCACATCTGGAACTCAGTGGCGGGGACGTCCAGCGTCGATCCGATGGTGAGCACGTTGGGCGCCACCAGCAGCAGCCGGCCTGGGTCTTCAGACGGCCCGCCGAACGGGTCGTACTGCCCGAGCACCCGGGACCCGAGGAACGCCAGCGCAACCCCGGTCTGCACACCGGCGGTGGTGGCCAGCAGCCGGCGGGCCCTCCCCTCCGGCATCCGGTAGTCGGTCAGCAGCCGCGAAAGGCCCTCGGTCGCAGCCAGCACCCACCCCGGGCGATCCACCACATCGGCGGGACGTGGCGGGCGACCGTCGTCCAGCCCGGTCAGGTCCCGCACGTGCCGCTCCGCGGTGACCGACAGCGCGCGCATCTGGCGCACCGCTGCCCCCGCCTCCTCGGGGGGCACCGCGGGCCCGGCCGGCAGCAGGCGTTGGGCGGTGACCGCCGCGACAGCCCAGTCGATGGGGGAGCCGACGCGGACGGGCGGACCGCCCCCGGATGCCGGCGGTGTGTCCAGCGCGAGATGTCCCATAGTCACGACGGTAACCCGGACTAGCGGCAACCGCATGATCGCAGTTGCGCGGCCAAGGCGTCCAGCCGCGGACGAACCGACACCGGGTTGGGCCCATTGGACAGCAGCGCGAACACCAGCACCCTCCCTTCGGAGTCCAGCACGGTGCCGGCGAGGCTGTTGACGCCGGTCAGAGTGCCGGTCTTGGCTCGGACCCAACCCCGGCCGCCAGCCGCCGGACCGTCGTAGCGGTCGACCAGAGTGCCGCTGCTTCCGGCCACCGGGAGTCCCGCCAGCATCGGTCGCAGCGCGGCGGTCCGCCGCTGGGACTCGTCGGGGGCAGCGGCGGCGCTCAGCAGTTCGGTGAGCAGCAGCGCCGGCACCGCATCCTGCACCGAAAGCCCGCTGCCATCCATCAGGGTGACGCCGCTGACGTCGAAACCGTGGTCGCGCAGCACCGTGAGCACCGCCTGCGTTGCCCCGGAGAACGACGGCTGCGCACCGGTCGCCCGAGCCACTTCGCGGGCCAGCGCCTCGGCGAGCACGTTGTCCGACCTGCTCAGCACCGTGGTGACCAGGTCGCCGACCGGTGGGGACGACACCGTGCCGAGCACCGCAGCACCGGGCGCAGCGCTGCCGACCGCGACGGTGTCGGAGTCGGCGCCCAGCCGGCGGGCCAGTTGCGCCGCCGCCGCGATCGCCGGCTGGGCGGCTCGGGGCGAGACCTCCTGGGTGGGATCTTCGCGGGCTCCGTCGAGCATCACCGGCTGAATCGGCGCGATGTAGCCGCCGGCCACGTCGGCCGGGACCCAGCCCGGCGCGAAGGCGTCGCCGGTGTAGCGGTCCACATCGACCAGGACGCGAAGCACCGGACCGGGTGCGGCCGCGCGCACCTGGGCGACCAGGTCGTCCAGCCGGGCGGCACCGGGGTACACGGTCACCGTGCCGGGTTTCGCCGCGGACAGCGTCGGGTCGCCGCCGCCGAGCAACACGACGGTGCCCGGCTCGGAGCCGGCCAGCACGGTGGTGTGCAACCGGGCCTGGTGGTCCAGTGCGAGCAGCGCAGCCGCACTGGTGAGCAGCTTGGCGGTCGATCCGGGCACCACCGGCGTGCCCGGTTCTCGCTGCCAGAGCACTGTGCCGGTCACCGGGTCGACCACCTGACCGGACAGCGTGCCCAGCCCGCCGGCCGCAACCAGCGGGGCGAGCACGGCGCCGACCCCTGAGCTGGTCGGTGCCGGGCCGTCGACCGCAGCCGGCCGCAACGCCGGATGCGGGATCACGGGCGCGGGTGGTGGCGCGATCGCCGCGACCACACCGGCCGCTGTCAGGTGTCTGGCCAGCACCGGGGCGCCCAACCCGACGCCGGTCCCGGCGACCGCTGCGAGCACCAGGACGGCGGCGACCACCGCGATCCGCTTGCCGCGCTGGGCGGGTAGGTGCAGCGTGGCACCGATCCGGCCACCGAGTCCCGGCACTGGGGCTTTCACTTGCGGCTCTCCCTCACCACGGCACGTGCTGCGTGCTCAGAAAATAGAGCGCCCCGGGTCTGCACCCGAGAGTGGCTCGGCGAAGGTGACCAGTGAGATCGCCGGACGGTGCGCGCGGAGTACCGGTAGGCGCCCCAGCAGCGGCGCGGGCCATCCCCAGAGGCCGCGGCCACGAGGTGGCTGGAGGTCCGTGAGCGTGGCGATGGCCGGCAGCCGTTGCGGAAACTGGGCGAGTTGGGGCACGGAGATACCGAACGGCATCGGCGGCGCGGTGTAGGTGGGGGAAAGCCTCCACCCGCGCAGCGTGCGTCTGCTGAACCAGGGGGGGATCGTATCGAAGATCATCCGACCGCCCGGGAAGCGTCGTGCGCAGTCGGTGATCAGGGCGAACACGTCGGCGGGCTGGAGGTACATCAGCAGGCCCTGCGCGCTGATGAGCAGATCGGCGTCCCGCTCGACAACGTCCATCCAGGACCGGTCCAGCACAGAGCAGGCAACGTTGCGTACCTGGGGCTCGGCGGGCAGCAACTGCTCGCGCAGGGCGATGATCTCGGGAAGGTCTACCGACACCCAGCGGACCCCGGGATCGGCGATGCGCCAGAAGCCGGTCTCCAGACCCTCGCCGAGGGAGACGACTGTTCCGCCGGGGTGTTCGGCGAGGAACTCGCGCATCACCTGGTCGAAGCACCGCGCACGCAACGGGTGGCTCTGGGACGGTCGGCCGAAGGCGCGCTGGTACGGGTGGTCGATGCTGCGGCGTAGCTGCACGGCCCACGGGTCGTGGATCAGCGAGTCCGGGCGGGAAGCCTCGCTGGCGCGATTGTGCAGGGTCCACAGCGTCGTCTC
Source organism: Pseudonocardiaceae bacterium (assembly GCA_050700115.1). Classification (GTDB taxonomy): domain Bacteria; phylum Actinomycetota; class Actinomycetes; order Mycobacteriales; family Pseudonocardiaceae. Next base: position 21,199 of record JBOHGG010000031.1, on the reverse strand, counting down.
CGGGACTCCACTCAGTCGCGTGCCGTCCACCTTCTCATCCATGGGCGCTCCGGTTCAGGTGAGCACGTCGAGGTCGACCACTCGCCTACCGACCAATGATGACGCAACGCCGCCGCCTGGGCATTCAGCGGGCTCAGCGGGGCTATCAGGCACCGGATAACCCCGCTGAGCCCGCTGAATGCGGTGATCAACCGAGGGTTGCGCCGAAACCGACGCCCAGGAGATAGGTGGTTGTGGCGGCTGCGGCGCCGATCAACAGCTGGCGTAGGGCGCGCAGCGTTGGGGGGGCTCCGGAGAGAACGCCGACGGTGGCGCCGGTGAGGATGAGCGCGAGCCCGACGAGCACCATAGCCATGACGAGCGCGGCGGTGCCGGTGAACCCGAGCAGGAACGGCAGCACGGGTACCGCGGCCCCCGAGGCGAAGAAGGCAAAGCTCGACAGCGCCGCGCCGATCCCGGTGCCCACGATCTCGTGCTGGTCCTCTTTTGGTGCGCCTGTGGACGTGGCGTCAGTGGTCCCAACGGGATAGTCGCGCAGCACTGCTTCCGCCCGGCGCTGTGCCTCCTCGGCGGGCATGCCCCGGGCCCGGTAGACCAGCGCGAGCTCGTTGGCGTCGACGTCGAGGTGAGGCAGAACTCGCCGGGTTTCCGGATCGGGGGTCGAGGCCGCGAGCAGCTCCCGCTGCGAGCGCACCGAGAGGTATTCCCCAGCCCCCATCGACAACGCCCCCGAGAGCAGCCCGGCCAAGCCGGTGAGCAACACCGTGTTCGCGGGCACCCCGCCCCCGGTGACGCCCACTATCAGGGCGAGGTTGCTGACCAGGCCGTCGTTGGCGCCGAACACGGCGGCGCGGAAGGTACCCGACACGCGCGACCGTCCCCGGGCCGCGAGCCCACGCACCACCTCCGCGTGGATCCGCTCATCGGCCGCCATCGCACGGGTCGCGTCGGTGTCGGTCTCGTAGGGCGACCGGGTCTCGGCTCGCTGGGCGAGCGCGAGCACGAAGACCGAGCCGAACCGCCGGGCGAGCAATTGGAGCAGCCGCATGCGGACGCCACCGCGACGGACCGGCCCCACGTCGTCGCCGAGCAACCGTTGCCAGTGAGCGGCGTGGCGCTCCTCTGCCTCGGCCAAACCGAGCAGGATCTCCCGCTCCTCCCCGGAGCGCCGGGCCGCGAGGTCGCGGTAAACCTTGGCCTCCTCACGCTCGTCGGCCAGCCGCCGCCGCCACCGGCGCACCGCCGAGGACCGAGCCCCGAACGGCCGTGAAACCCCATCGCGCATCTCGCTCACTCGGCAAGGATCTCAAGTCTCGTCTGGGCAGAGCCGGTGCGGATAGACCACTCCTGTGGTATCCGTGGTGGCCGTGCACTCGGGGAGGTACAGATGACCACCGCACGTCATGTGACGCCCGGTGCGGTACGCAGCCTGATCCCCGCGAGGATCGACCGGTTGCCCTGGTCGCCATTCCATACCCGGATGGTGTTCGCGCTCGGGACGGCGTGGATCCTCGACGGCCTCGAGATCACGGTCGCGAGCGCGGTCGCAGCCGTGTGGAGCCAGCCTGACACGCTCAACCTGTCCTCGGCCGAGATCGGGCTCGTCGCGACGGTGTACCTGGCCGGCGAGGTCGTCGGCGCGCTGTTCTTCGGCCAGTTGTCGGACAAGTGGGGCCGGCGCAACTTGTTCATGTTCACGTTGGGCCTCTACCTGTTCGGCAGCGGTCTGACCGCGCTGACCCTGGGCAGCGGCACCGGCTGGATCGTGTTCCTCTATTTCACCCGCTTCATCGCCGGTATGGGAATCGGCGGGGAGTACGCCGCAATCCACTCCGCGATCGACGAGCTGATCCCGGCCCGCTACCGCGGCCGGGTCGACTTGGCGGTCAGCGGAACGTACTGGGCGGGCGCAATCCTCGGCACGCTCGGCACCTTCATCCTGCTGAACGTGATGGACCCCAGCATCGGCTGGCGGATCGGATTCCTGATCGGCCCGGTATTAGGTCTGGTGATCCTGCTCGTTCGGCGCAACCTGCCGGAGAGCCCGCGGTGGCAGGTGATGACCGGCCGCGAGCAGGCTGCCGAGAAGTCCATTTCCCACATCGAGCACGAGGTGGAGCGGTCCGGGAAGGCACTGCCGCCGCTGGACGAGAGCAAGGCGATCGAACTACGGCCGACCGACCAGATCGGTTACCTCGCGCTGACCCGGGTGCTGTTCCGCGAGTACCCGCGCAGGGCCGTGCTCGGCGCGTCGCTGATGATCAGCCAGTCATTCCTGTACAACGCCATCTTCTTCACCTACACCCTGGTGCTGGGCAAGTTCTATGGCGTGTCCCCGACGTCGGCGCCGCTCTTTCTCATCGCCTTCGCCGCCGGCAACCTGATCGGTCCGCTGAGCATCGGGTACCTCTTCGACACCATCGGTCGCAGGGTGATGATTGCCGGCACGTACATCACCTCCGGCATCCTGCTCGCGATCACGGCCTTTCTGTTCAACGCCGGCTTGCTCACTGCGATGACCCAGACACTCGCCTGGTGCGTGATCTTCTTCTTCGCCTCGGCCGGTGCCAGTGCCGCTTATCTCACGGTCAGCGAGATCTTCCCGCTCGAAGTGCGGGCGAAGGCGATCGCGGTGTTCTTCGCCATCGCGCAGTGCTTCGGTGCGCTCGGCCCGGTCATCTACGGCGGGCTCATCGGTGACGGGACCCAACCGTTCAAGCTGTTCCTCGGCTACCTGCTCGCCGCGCTGGTGATGATCGCCGGTGGGCTGGTCGCGGTGTTCTTCGGGGTGGCCGCCGAACGCCAGTCTCTGGAGGACGTCGCCCCGCCGCTGGCGGCGATCGGTCGAGGCCGCGCCGGTAGCACCCAGGCCGGGGGGGCGGCATCGCCAACACCCTGACAGATCACACCAGCCCCCACGCCAACCCCAGCGCCACCATGACCACCAACGCCACGAGCAGCAGCACCGCACCCAACATTCGACCTGCGTCCGACTCTCCCGATCGCACACCCAGATCACTCCTGAGGCGCAGGTCGGAGTCGAAACAGCCGGCAAGAGCGCTGTTGGCGCCGGTCCGCGGCAGGGGGACATTCGAGTCCTCGCGACCGGGCTGCGGCGTGAGCTGGTGTGCCATGACACAGACTCTATGGAGAGCTACGTTATGTCCCGGCGTGAGATCGGTTAGCCAAAGGTAAAATCCCACCGCCGCGACGCCTCCGGAGCTGATGGTCACTGAATGAGGTCGAGCGGCTACGCTGCGGCTATGTCGCTAGCTAGGCTCCGCAACGTCGCCGGCGGCGAACAGCGTCCACGCGATAATCGACTCTTCCCGGCCCACGTCGAGAAGACCGACGAGGAGCAGTGGTGAACGAACCCGAGCATGTCGAGGTGGCCCTGCCCAAGCTGACCTGCATCGACGAGCCCCGGGGTGGGGCCGTTGCCTGGGCGCTGCTGGTCGTGGGTGTGACCCTGGCCGTCGGCATTCTGCTGGTGATCTGGGCGATCGGCGCTGCCTGGTAGCGCTGCCCGGCGCCTGGCGCAACCCGGTTCTAACTGCCCGAGACCCAGGGGAGGAACCCGTCGAGGAACCGCTCGGTCGCGGGCATGAAGTGGCTGCCGTAGTGGCTGAGCGGGTCCAGGGTCGCGACGATCAGAGTACCGGGGGTGGATACCCGGTCGACGTAGAGCAGCGCGTCCCCGCTGGGGAGCTCGAGGATCACCTCAGCGCCCTCGGGTGGTGACAGCACGCCGTGGTAGTGCCAGGTGCAGTCGGGCAGCCCCAAGTACCGGAACAGCGGGTGGTCCGGGTCCGGGGCGCGCAGGCCGAGCTCGGCACCCGGCTCGAGCCACCACCAGAAGTTCGTGGCGCGATGCTCCCACCGCACGCCCGGCAGGAACGCCGGCAGCGGCTCGCCGCCGGAGAAGGCGATCACCGTGCCACCCGCGTCCAGCAGGTCCAGCACGCGGCGCGCTCCGGCCTCGAGCAGGCCGCGGTGCATCCGCTCAGGTATGACGAGTCCGTCCAGGCCGGTGAGGTCGGTGTCCGCGAGATCCGGTAGGTACACCGTGCCGCCGGTGAGGTGGCAGGCGTACTTGGGGGTGGTGAGCGCGCGGTGGTGCGGCGCGGAGCCCCCGTAGACCGCGGCGAGGCCGCCGTCGCCCAGCCACGTCAGGTCAGCCGCGGCGTCCGTCCGACCGGGGACGGTGCCCGGCCGGATCCGGGACTGCGCGCGAACCCAGTCCAGGAGCTGCTCCGGGATCCGCTGCGCGGTGCCGCCTGCGCTTCCCGCGTAGCCGAGCAGGTCGCAGCTCGCCTGCACCAGGATCGTGCCTGCGGTGGTCACCCGGTCGACGTAGGTCGCGGGCTGTCCACCGGCCAACCGGACGAGGACCTCCGCGCCGTCGGGCACCGGGTGGTGCCCGCGCGCGAAGAAACCGGCCACGCCGCGCCGGAAGGTCAGGTCATCGGCCTCGACACCGTCGAAGACGGGGTGCTCGGCGATCTCCGCGACGCGGTATCCCCGCAGCGACGGCGGGGTCAGCGGGACGAACGGGGCGGCGCCGGGCAGCCAGTCCCGGTGCAGATGGCCGCCGAACACGACCACACCGCCGCCGTCGAGGTAGCCGTGGATGACGTCGCGGTGCCGGGCGAGGTGCTCCTGGTCGGCCATCGCGGACACGATCAGCCCGGCGTAGCCGGAGAGGTCGGTCTCGGCGAGCGCGTAGAGGTCCACCCGGTCGGTGCCGCGCGGTCGCGTCTCCGGGGAACGGATGTCCATGTCGAGCGTGGCGACGGTCATGGGGCTCCTCCTCAGGCGGTGCGGTGGTGCAGCCGTCGGGCGGCATTGATCAACGCGCGGGTGTAGGGGTGCTCGGGCCGGGTCAGGACCGCGCCGGTGGGTCCCTGCTCGACGACCCGGCCGCCGTGCAGGACGACGAGACGGTCACACGAGCGCTGCGCAAGTGCCAGGTCGTGGGTGATGTGCAGCACCGCCACGCCGTGCCTGGCCCGCAGCTCCTCGATGAGGTCGGTCAGCTCGGCGCGCAGCGAGGCGTCGAGCATCTGGGTGGGCTCGTCGGCGAGGATCAGGCGGGGCCGGGTGACGAGCGCACGGGCGAACGCGACCCGCTGCCGCTCGCCGCCGGAAAGCTGGTGGGGGTAGCGGGCACGGTAGCGCTCGGCCGGCAAGTGCACCGCGCTGAGGGCGTCGCGCACCCGGGCCTCCCGGTCTCCGAGCCGGTGAATCACCAGGGGCTCCGCGACGATCCGCGCCACCGTGAGGGTCGGCGGCAGCGTGGAATAGGGGTCCTGGAACACGAGGTGCATCTCGCGTCGGCGGGCCCGCAGCTCCGCGCGGGACATCGTGGCCAGGTCGGTCCCGTCGAGCAGGATCCGTCCGGAGTCCGGCCGCACAAGGCCCACCACGGCCCGCGCCACCGTCGACTTGCCCGCGCCGGATCCGCCGACCAGCCCGACGGTCTCGCCGGCTGCCACGTCGAGGTCGACGTCGACGAGGGCCGGCACCCGCCCTCCGGCGCGCCGGAACGTCACCGACAGCCCCTCCACGGCCAGCAGCGGGGTCACCTCAATCACCTGGCCTTCGGGGGAGGAAGTGCGTCGGCCGTCATCTAGCCGCCTCCGCGGGAGGAAGTGCGTCGGCGGGCAGCCGCAGCCGGGGCGTCGCCTCGACCAGCCGCCGAGTGTACGGATGCACGGGGTCTGCGACCACCTGCGCGGCCGGCCCGAGCTCGACCACCGAACCCGACTGCATCACCGCGATCCGGTCGGCGATCCCCTCGATCAGCGGCAGGTCGTGCGACACGACGAGCACGGCGAGTCCCAGCCGCCGGCGCAACTCGTCGAGCAGCTCCAACACCTCGGCCTGCACCAGCACGTCGAGCCCGCTGGTCGGTTCGTCGGCGATCAGCACGGCTGGCTGCCCGGCCAGGGCGATCGCGATCACCGCTCGCTGCCGCATGCCTCCGGAGAGCTGGTGCGGGTAGTCCCGGGCGTGGGAGGGGTCCAGAGCCACCAGCGTGAGCAGTTCCACGATCCGCTCCCGGACGGCGTCGCGGCTCATCGGCCGGTGCGCGGTGAGCGCCTCGCCGAGCTGAGCGCCGACGGTACGCACGGGGTTCAGTGCGCTCGCCGCCTCCTGCGGGATCAGCCCGATGCACCGGCCGCGCACGCTGCGCAGCGCCCGCGGCGAGAGCGTGGACATGTCGTGCCCGCATACCAGCACCCGGCCGCCCGTCACCCGCGCGGCGGCGGGCAGCAGGCCCAGGGCCGCGCCGGCGACGGTCGACTTGCCGCTGCCGGACTCCCCCACGAGACCGACCAGCTCGCCGGGCTCCACGGACAGGCTCACCCCCTCCACCGCGATGCGGTCGCCGTAGGCCACGGTGAGCTCGTCGATCACCAGCGGGTGGGTTGGCGGCTGTTTGAGACCGCCGGGACCCGGGTTGGTGGCTCTTGAAGAGCTACCGTCCCGCAGCGAGGGGCGGGCCCGTTCCTCGAAGGCGAAGGCGAGCAGGGCGAAGGACAGCACCGTCAGCGCGATCCCGACGCCAGGCGGAATTACCCACCACAGCCACGCGTCGGTGAGGAAGGCGCTGCGGGACTGCGCCAGCGACAGCATCGTGCCCCAGCTCTTCGCGGTGATGTCCCCCAGCCCGAGGAAGGCCAGCGACGCCTCGAGCAGGATCGCCGTCTTCGTGGCGAGCACGAACTGGGGTACGACCAGCGGCGCCACCGCGGGCAGCACATGGCGCGGCAGGACGTGACCGGCGCGCCCACCCATCGCCCGCAGGGCCTGGATGTGGTCGTGCTCGCGCAGCGACAGCACCTGCGACCTCAGTTCCCGCGCGGTCCCCGCCCAGATCACCGACGCGACGACGAAGATCTGGGTGGACAGGCCAGGTCCGAGGAAGACCCCGATCACGATCGTGAGCGGCAACACCGGCAGCGCGAGGACGACGTCCACCAGCCGCATCAGAGCCGCGTCCACCCAGCCGCGGGCGTAGCCCGCGACCACACCGATCGCCGTACCGACGACGGTGGCAGCCAGCGCGGCGACGATCCCGAGGACCAGGGAGATGCGCGCTCCGTAGATCAGCTCGGAGAGCAGGTCCTGGCCGATGTCGTTGGTGCCGAGCAGGTGCGCCGCCGACGGCGAGGCGAACGGGGTTCCCACCCGTGCGGTGGGGTCGTAGGGCGCCAGCAGCGGCGCGATGAGGGCCACCGTGACCAGCACACCGAGGATCGTCGCACCGGCGATCGCGAAACGGCGGGAGCGGCTCCCGGCCAACCAGCCGCCTGCGGGTACCGCGAGCGCGATCACCCGACCCGCTCCAATGCGTCAGCGGGTCCGCTGCGCCCGACCCGGGGATCGAGCAGCGGGTACGTCGCGTCGGCGAGCACGTTGGCGGCGACGACCCCCAGCGTGACGATCAGGAAGGCACCCTGCAGCAGCGGGTAGTCGCGCGCTATGACCGCGTCGTAGATCAACCGGCCGATGCCCGGGTAGGCGAAGACCGTCTCCACCACCACCGCGCCCGAGACCAGGGCGCCCACCGTGAGGGTGAGGTTCGTGTACACCGGCAGCAACGCGGTGCGCAACGCGTGCCGCACCGCGATGCGGCGTTCGGAGACCCCGGTGGAGCGAGCGAGCCGGACGAACGCCTCGTCGAGCACCGAGGTCATCGAGGCGCGAGCCAGCAGGAAGATCGACCCCAGGGTGGCAAGGGTGAGGGTCGCAACCGGGAGCACCATCCGCTGCGCCACCTCGACCCAGTGGGCGGCGCCGTCCGCGGTGATCGCCACGGCCCCGTACGAGGGAAACCAGCCGAGCTCGACCGAGAACACCGCGATGAGCAGCATCCCGATCCAGAACCCGGGCATGGCGTCTATCGCGAGCACGCCCGTGACCATCCCTGCGTCGCGCCGGCTGCCGCGGCGCCACGCGGCCACCGCGCCGAGCAGCGTCCCGAGCACGAAGGCGAGCAGCGTCGCGATACCGACCAGCGCCAACGTCCACGGCAGCCGCTCGGCCAGCACGTCGAGGACCGGGCGGTTGTAGTCGACTGAGACGCCGAGGTCGCCGCGGACCAACCCGGCCCAGAACGACCCGTACTGCTCGATCAGGCTCTCGTCGAGCCCGTACGCAGCCCGGAGCTCCGCGATCTGGTCGTCGGTCAAACCTGCGGTCTCCCCCCCGTAGAGGTAGGTGACCGGGTCGCCGGGGGCGAGGTGTGGCAGCAGGAAGTTCACCGTGGTAGCGACGACCAGCACCAGCGCGTACTGCCCTGCCCGGCCCAGCACTCGGGGCAGTTGGTTCATGGTCCGGGCTCGATGATGGCCCCGGCTTTCCGCGCCACCTCACGGGGCAGCAGGGACCACTTGTGGATGATGCCGTAGCCGGGGGACTCGACCCACCCGTCGAACGCCTCCGGGCGGTAAGCCTGCTCCCCGGACGGGTAGTGCAGCGGGATCGAGGTGGGCTGGCTGTTGAACAGCTCCTGCATCCGGAAACCGACGGCCGCCGCCGCGTCGACCGTCTCCATTGCCTTCCACTCCTCGACCAGCGCCTGGAACGCCGGGTACGGCACGTCGGGCAGCTTCCACAGGTACCCGGAGAAGTGGGACATGATGAACTGCGTCGGGTCCGCGACGCCGTGCGCGGTGATGTTGTTGACGTAGATGTCGTAGTTCTTCGAGTCGAGCAGGTCCGACAACGCTCCGGTGTCGAGCGTCTGGACCGTCGCGGCGATGCCGACCTTCCGCAGCTGTTCGGTCACCAGCTGGGTGGCCCGCACCCGGATGGGGACGCTGCCGTCGACGTAGATGGTGTAGGAAAGCGGCCCGCCCGGTCCTTCCCGGACGCCGTCGTCGTCGGTGTCGCGCAACCCGAGGTCGTCGAGGATCCGGCGCGCGGTCTGCGGCTCGTAGGGGGTGCGCAGGTTCGGGTTGGTCCAGGGGGAATCAGGGTGCGGGTAGCCGCGATCGGCGGGCCGGCCCGATCCCAGCCACACGGCCTCGTGCAGCTCGTTGCGGTCGATCGCAGCCGACAGCGCCCGCCGGAACTCGGGGTTGTCGAACGGTGCGCGCTGGAAGTTGATCCGGAGTTCGGGGAACTGCAGCGCAGAGGTGGTGACCACCTCGATGTCGTCGGAGTTGCGGAACTGGTCGACCAGTTCGGGTGGGAGGAACTGTGTCGCGGCGTCGATCTCGCCCGTCTGCAGCGCCGTGAACGTGGTGGTCGGGCTCGGGATGATCGGCATCAGCAGCTCGTTGACCAGCGGCTCACCGGCGAAGTAGTCGCGGTTGGCCTCGAAGCGGTAACTCTGCCCCGGCTGGTAGGAGGCCAGCCGGTACGGGCCGGTGCCCACCGGCAGCCCGTCGTAGCGCTCCGGGTCCTCGATCGTGCTCCAGATGTGCTCGGGCATCATCGGCACGTGGGCGAGCGTCACGCTGCCGAGGAACGGGCAGTTGAACCCGCAGGTCAGCTTCAGCTCGTGGGTGCCGAGCACCTCCACCTGCGCGATGTGCGGCACCGTGGTGATGTGGTGGGAGTAGGTGCCGCTGGGTACCCGCTTGAACCAGTCGATGGTGAAAGCCACGTCGTCCGCGGTGAACGGCTCCCCGTCGTGCCAGGTGACGTCCGTGCGCAGGGAGATCATCCAGGTCTTCGGATCGACGTTGCGGACCTCGGTGGCCAGCCACGGCTGCGGGTCCTGCGCGTACGGCGAGGGGGCGACCAACCGGTCGTAGACCAGGAAGGTCAGCGGGTCGTCGCTCTGGTTGAGGATGTTGAGCGGACCGACGTCCTCCGCGACCGCGATGCGCAACTGATCAGGTGGCCCCGATCGGTCGGCCTCGGCGCCGCATCCGCTCGCCACGACAGCGACGCAGAGCATCGCGAACACGGCGCGTCCGCCGAGGCGCCGCCCAGCGCGAACACCGGCCCGCGCCGCCACCGCGATCTCGTGCAGGCGCAAGGAGCAGGTCACCCGACGTTCACTTTGGCTAAGGTAAGGCTCACCTGAAAGAGGGTAAGTTTAGCCTTGTCTTTACACAAGAGGGTGAAACATGCGACAGCGAGTGGTCAACGCTGCCCGCAGCCAGCGGGGGCGCTGGAGCGGCCACTTGATACCCACCGGGCCGGCCCGCTCGCGGCGCCCATGGTGCGGTGAGCCGGGATGTCTAGCCCTGCTCGGCCCGCTCGTCCGGTGCGGGCTTCGCAGCGTCGGGTTCGTCGGACGTGGCTCTGTCGTGTGCGCCAGCCAGCTCGTCGGGGGTGACCCCGGCGGCATCGATCGCTGCGCCCAGCGACGGTGACGAGGCCTTCACCGCCTTGAGCGCTTCGGCCATATCGTCAGATGTGGCACTTGCAGGCTCACTCTGCTGGGGTGGTTGCTCCGCGCCCTCTTCGATCATGAGCGAATCGTAACCGCTCAGAACCGGCAGCGCAGCAGATGCGCCACCGGTGGGCTACCTCGCTGACGGCTGCTACGCCCCACCGGGTGTCACGCTGAGAGCGCCAGCGGGAGGTTCGCACTGCAGGAGCTCCTGCTGAGCACGCCAGAACTTCTGACACGCGTCATGGAGGTCATGCTGGGCCGCCTCGAAGGCATCGTCAGGCACCGGCGTAGCAACCCAACGGCCTCGAACCGGCGCGACCACAGTCAATGCTTCCAGAGCGTGCGAGGCATTGCGCAAGCGCTGATGGGCTTGGTGAAGCTGCTGGCGTTGCTCGTCCGAGAGCTCCTCTGGCTTACGTCTCGCGTCCACGTCTCACCCTCCGCCGGTCCCCTGGTGGTTCTCGAACATGGTGTCTCTTGCTACGAGGGCTCGTGGGGCGTGTCGCGGCCTCCACCAGCGCGCTGGGCGCTGAGTAGCTTATCGACGGTCTCGAGCTGCGATTTCACGACGCGGTGCAGCCGGACCATCACGGCCAAGATCACACAGCAGACTATGATGACCGAGGACGCGCCAGCAAGCAGCACAATGATGATCTGCGTATCGCTCACGGCCGCATCCTCTCAGCTCGTCCACCATGTGCGCGGCAACGCAACCCGTACGTGCCCAGGTGCCGTCGTCCCCGCCACTCGTCCACCATAGGCAAGAGCTCGCCATCAGCTGCTGCCTGGCGGCGGCGCGGCAGACGACGACCGTCGTGTGCTGCACCGTCCGATCAGGAAAGGTCGTATACATGCGCCTGATCCTCGCCGTGCTCGCCACCACCCTCGCCGTCGCCGCGTCAGCCACCCCGCTCAGCGCTTCGGCAGTCGCGCCGCCGACCGCCGGTAAGACCAGCCGCAGTGAGCCCCTGCTAGCCCTGACCGATGTCGCCGCGCAGCGGCTGCAGCTCGCAGACACTGTCGCAGCGGCGAAATGGGGGACCGACGCTCCCATCAACGACCCGGCGCGAGAGCAGGCCGTGCTCAACACCGTGGTCGCCAAATCAACGCAGCTGGGCATCAATCCAGTGGTCTCAGTGGCGGTTTTCACCGATCAGATCGAGGCGAGCAAGGCGGTCCAATACGGGCTCTACTCACGGTGGAGCGCCCACCCGGGTCAGGCTCCCCGCACCCGGCCCGATCTGGGACAGGTCCGCCCGATCCTGGACCGCATGACCGATCAGCTACTGGCTGAGCTGAAGGTCACTCAGCAGCTCCGGGCCGAACCCTCCTGCGCCGCCAGGCTGACCGGCGCACGCCACCGCGTCGAGCACGCCCGGCGCCTGGACCCGCTGCACGAGGACGCCCTGGCCCGCGCGCTCACCTCGATCTGCCGCTAAGTGGTCGCCGAAAGTCCGTCGCAGGTTGACACGACGACAGGCCGTCTGCAGGTGGCTCAGGAGTCGGGGTGCCAGGTACCGCGTCGCCGGGACAGTCGAGTGCGTCGGGTGACACGCGCCATCGCTAAGGGGAGACTGTCAATTTTCCGGGGCGGATTCCGCTTCCACGTTCCGTAAAACGGTCTATGACTTGTTTGCGCAGGCTATCGACATGCTGGCGTCCTGTAGATACAGTTGCGTCACCGATATGCATCGGCAACCTGAGGTGAGCAGGCGACAACACGACGCACACCGCGCGGTGTGCACGAAAGGCAGCCGTCCATGCGCCGCGCAATATCGGTCAAATTATTCGCGGCCGCGGCAGGTGGCCTGCTGCTCCTTACTTCTGGTTGCACCAGTCCCCAGCCGAACAAGAACGCACCTGGTCAGGCCGGCAATGTCGACGTCGACCAGCAGGTGGACGGCTGCAACACTTCAGACAAGAAGGATCCGTTCGCCCTCGACCAGGCCACAAAACCCGGTCCGTTCGACCCGCTGCCAGAGAACGAGAAGCTCCCCCCTGCCATTCAGGTTGACGCGAATAGTAGCAGGTTGTTGGCCACGCGAGTCGGAGTCGGAGTACAGATCTACGACCAGGACAGCGCGAACTCCACGTGGGCGCTGCGCGAGCCCCAGGCGAACCTGTACGACATCGAGACCGGGGTTCAGCATGGCATTCACTTCGCAGGTCCCTATTGGACCGACACCGACGGCAGCAGAGTAAAGGCCAAGGCTTCCGGGGAGACGGAAGCGCCCATTGACAGCGCGAGGAATATCAAGTGGCTGAGACTGGAGGCTGTCGAGAAATTCGGGAGGGACAACGATGTCCTCAGTCAGGTCACGTTCATCCAGCGGGTACTCACCGACGGGGGCCAGCCACCACCGAAGGGGGAACCAGTCAATGGCTGTGACACCGTGAGCGTTCCCTACACCGCGCTCTATGTCTTCTGGGGCCCGAAGGAGCAGTGACTCGCCCCCGAGGCCGCTAGCCGTGATCGAGTCTCGCCCCGAGCACTCGTTCCAGGTGCATCAGTGAGAACTCCTGCACCTCATCCGCCGCATGGCCCGGCCCGTCAAAGGTGCCGGTGGCGTGGACAGCCACGGTCACCGGAAGGTCCCGGTTGCGCAGGTCTGCCGTGGTGTGCAGCACACAGATGTCGGTGCATACCCCACAGATCCGCACTGAGTCGACGCCGAAGCGGTGCAGGTACCCTTCCATCTCGGTCTCAAACAGCGCCGAGTACCGCCGCTTGCGCAACAGCAGAACATCGTCGCGATCCAGCAGTGGGAGCAGCTCGTCCACCAGATCCGCCTCCCGGGTGCCGCGGACACAGTGCTCGGGAAACACTGCGAACTCCGCGTCGTCGATCTCGTGAGTATCGGCAGTGAACAACACCCGCCGGCCAGCGGCGAGGGCATCGTCTACCTCTCGGCGCACCGCGGGGAGCACCGCCAGGCACCGGTCGCTGGCCAGCTTGCCCTCGCGGAGGAACCCGTTCTGCATGTCCACGACGACGAGAAGCTCAGACACGGCAGCAGCCTTTCTCGGATACGCAGCAGTCAAGCGACTTCGACCCAGGCCGGCGTGCTATCAGCCAGCGACGATGTAGGACTGCAAATACGCGCGATCGGCCTCCAGTTCGCCGATTCGCGCCTTGACCAGATCGCCCATACTGACAATACCGCTGAGCTTGCCGTCGACCATCACCGGCAGGTGCCGGATCCGCCGGTCGGTCATGATCCGCAGGACGCCATCCACCTCGTCGGTAAGCATGCAGCTGATCACGTCGACGTTCATGATCTCCGAGACCGGGGCGTTAACGAGCGCAGCACCGCGCTCGTGCAGGAGGCGGACGACGTCGCGCTCCCATACCATGCCCACCACCGCGCCGCAGTGGACGACGACCACAGCCCCGACGCGGTGCTTGACCATTTCGGCGAGCAGGGCGGCAACCGGCGCGTCGGGCGTAACAGTCGCGACCACCGATCCCTTGGCGCGCAGTACATTCGATATCCGCACCGGAACGGCCCTCCGATCGACAGGCCGAGATAAATCTGAGCGTACGTCCAGCGCGCGCGCCGCGATAGGGGCGCGAGCCCACATTCAACCTCCCGCGCCGGGCAACACCAGCGCACGCTTCGCGAGACCCAGCCGATCGGCCGGGTGGCCGATCAACGGTCTGCCGAGATTGCGCGCGGGTCACTCCCCGGGCGGCGCAGCAGCATGCTGACATCTACACCACCGCGCAGCGTCTGGTACACGACGCAGTAACGCTCGGTGCGCTTGACCAGGGCGGCGAGCTGGCCGTCGTCGGCATCGGTGTCCAGCACGATGTCGACCCGGATCTCCCGAAAACCGACAGCTACCTCCCGGTCCACTCCCAGCGTGCCGCGGAAGTCCAGGTCGCCGTCGGCACGAACGGTGCCGCCCCGGACCACCACGTCCATTGCAGTAGCCACGGCGCGCAACGTCACCCCAGCGCAGGCCACCAGCGCCTCCAGCAGCATGTCGCCAGAGCACAGCTGGGTGCCATCGCCACCCGACGCCGGGTGTAGCCCGGCCTCGACCAGCGCCCTAGCAGTCCGCACCCGGCAAGCAACCCCGGTGCCGTCCAACTCGCCGATCGCGCTGAGCAGGACGACCGCGCTGCCCGGCTCGTTCCGATACCGCTCCTTCAGCGGAGCCTGCAGCTGCCGCAACGTCGCAGCGTCCACCTGTGTCCTCCCGACCATGCGCCCAGAGATCAACCGGGGGCTCCCGCGCTGCTCGACGCTGCCGCGGGTGGGCCGGTCTACCAGGTGCCGGGACTTACCACGTGGTGCCGTCAGGAGCCCGACATACATCGTCGTGCCCGTCAGGCAGGTGACACAACCACTCCCCGTCCTCGGCCAGGCTGTTGATGTGCGACAGCACGCCACCGCAGCGGCGGAAGTCGGCTGCGCGTAGATCGTGGACAGGGGTGGTCAGCAAGTGCGCCTCCATATCATCGGAAGGTAGGGCACTAAACCCACCATGACCCTGCGCTGCGCCGATCGGCAGTACTGTGACGGTGAACGGCTCAAGCTGATCGGCGGCGCCGATCAGCTTGAGCCGAAGTGCTCTTCACCAGCCCATCTGGTGAACCCCCACCGGGGCCACCCGCGGGAGGTTGGTACGTCATCGGCGCGGTGCTGACCGGCGACCTCAGATCAGGCTGCTGGCCACGTCATGCGGACAGTCATGCGGACAATTGGCACAGACCCAGCCAGCCTGAATCGTTCGCTTCCCGTACAGTCCAGAGGTACCCAGCTGGCAAACCGGGTTTTTGAGGAGGCTGAAGTCCTGTCGCCCGCATCTCGCGCTCGGTGAGGTTGCCACCAGAAATCTCGGTGTCGCCGGGAAACGGGTCGAGGAGGTGAGGATGTTAAGCGTCGCCGTGCATCCCGCGAAGGCCGTCGAGTGATCAAGACAAATGTCCCGCTAGCCATTGTCGGCGCCGAAACCCTTCAGGAGCCGACGGACAAGGTCGAGCAGTCCGGGGATTTCGACTGGGACGACCAGGAGTCAGAGGCGCTACGCCGGGGACGCCAGGACGCCGAACTCACACTCTCCGCCGACTCGGTGCGCGCCTACCTCAACCAGATCGGCAAAGTGGCGCTGCTCAACGCTGAGGAGGAGGTCGCGCTCGCCACCCGGATCGAGGCTGGGCTCTACGCCGCCGAGCGGGTGCGCAGGGCCGAGGACGTCACCGAGAAGCTCTCCCCACAGCTGCGCCGAGACCTGCGCTGGATCGTCCGCGACGGCGAGCGCGCGAAGAACCACCTGCTGGAGGCCAACCTTCGTCTCGTCGTCTCGCTGGGCAAGCGCTACACCGGCCGCGGCATGCCGTTCCTGGACCTGATCCAGGAGGGCAATCTGGGCCTGATCCGCGCGGTGGAGAAATTCGACTACACCAAGGGATACAAGTTCTCCACCTACGCCACCTGGTGGATCCGACAAGCGATCACCCGCGCGATGGCTGAGCAGGCTCGCACCATCCGGATCCCGGTGCACATGGCCGAGGTGATCAACAAACTAGGCCGCATCCAACGCGAACTGCTCCAGTACATGGGCCGCGAGCCCACCAGGGAGGAGCTTGCCCGGGAGATGGACACCACCGCAGACAAGGTGCTGGAGATCCAGCAGTTCGCCCGGGAGCCCATCTCACTGGACCAGACCATCGGCGACGAGGGTGACTCCCCACTCGGGGACTTCATCGAGGACTCGGGGGCCGTGGTTGCGGTCGACGCGGTGTCCTTCACCCTGCTGCAGAACGACCTGCGATTGGTGCTGGCCACGCTGTCCGAGCGGGAGGCCGGCATCGTCCGGCTGCGCTATGGCCTCACCGACGGCCGGCCGCGAACCTTGGACGAGGTCGGCCACGTCTACGGGGTCACCCGGGAGCGGATCCGGCAGATCGAGTCCAAGACGATGGCCAAGCTGCGCCACCCCTCCCGCTCCCAGGCACTGCGCGACTACCTCGACTGAGCCCGAACCCCGCTTTGAGTCCAACGTCACCGGCGGACCCAGCTCACCCGAGCCACTCCCCGAGAACGTCACGCAGCGCCGCGGCGGCCTCCTCGTCCAGGACGATCACGCAGAAGCCGGTCACGTGAGGATCGAGCACGACAACCCCGCCACGTCTGATGACCGCAAGGTTCGTGAAGCCGACCGCGCCGCCGTGACTGGTGCAGGTGGCGTGGATGACGCGTCGATTCTGGCTGGGCCGACGCTCGGTCTCGGGTGGCTGCTCTGCTGCGGTCACCCGGTAGACAGTGCGGTGAAGATCGAGTTAGTTGTCCACACTCCGCGGACCGTGGCCGCCGACACCGAAGCGGTTACGCAAGCTGTGCCGGGTAGGCGGGGCGCATTGCTGCTAAAAAACAACCCTTGGGTTCGTTGGGGCCTGGGGTTGGCCTGCCGCCCTGGACCAGGGGCTTCGGCTCATCTGGGTGATCTTGTGGCATCTGACCGTATCTCGTTGGTTCTGAGCCGTTGACGGTCATGTCGAGGTTTGGGTGATCGGGCTGAAGTCGGGGTGTCGCGGTGGGGTTGGCTGTGGTGCGGGATCTGCGCGAGGTGCGTGCTCCTGCCTGTCCGGAGGAGATCGAGCGGTTCGAGACTGACGTGGTCGCGGGGTTTGTGCTGGCCCGGGCGGCCGCGGGGTTGTCGGATGGCACGATCCGCGGCGATGTGAGCCATCTCGAGCAGGTGCGGAGCTGGTTTGGCCGGCCGTTGTGGGACATGGCGCCGGGGGATGCGGACGCCTACTTCGGCACGGTGCTGCGCGCGGCGCCCTCGGGTACGCGGCTGGCACGTGCGCAGGCGTTGAAGACGTACTTCGAGTTCGTGGAGTTGCGGCACAAGGTTGAGATCCATCAGATGACCGGCCGGGTCGTGGAGTGTCCGATCGATGAGATGAACCGGCCACGTGGCCGGCGGGTGGCCCGGTTGCGGATCCCGCCCACGGCCGGGCAGGTGGGGCAACTGTTCGCTGGATGGCGTGGTGAGCTGGCGACCTGCCGCAAGTTCGGGCCTACCGCGCGCAATTACGCCGCGGCCCGGCTGATGGCAGAGGTGGGGCTTCGGATCAACGAGCTGCGCCATCTGGATCTGGCCGATATCAAGTGGGATCTGGGCCGGTTCGGCAAAATCCACGTCCGCCACGGCAAGGGCGCCCGCGGCTCGGGACCCCGGGAACGGATGGTGCCGTTGATCAACAATGCGGGACGGACACTGCGCTGGTTCGTCGAGGACGTCTGGGGCCAGCTCGGCGATGCCCCGGACCGGCCTGGTGCTCCGTTGTTCTGCTCCGAACGCAAGAACACCGACGGTAGTGCTGCCCGGGTGGGCAGCGAGGTGGTGCGTGCGGGCTTGGCCGAGGCCGCCGCCGGGCATCTGCCGGCCTGGCCGGACAAACTCACGCCACATGTGCTGCGCCATTTTTGCGCGAGCCAGCTCTATTTCAGTGGAATGGACTTGATCGCTATCCAAGAAACACTCGGACATGCCTGGATAGCGACAACCATGAATTATGTGCACGTCCACCGGACCCATATCGAGGATGCCTGGATCACCGGGCAAGACCGCGCCGCCGCGCGGCTGAAGGGGCTGATGATATGAGGTGGAATCTGCGTCTGGCCGCTGCTCAGCGGGGCATCTGGAAGGCCAGCGAGCTGCAGGCCACGCTGGCTGGGCACGGGCTGGTGATCAGCGCCGGCAAGATGTCCGGATGGTGGTCGGGCCACCCGGCCAGCCTCAAGCTCGAGGACCTGGACGTCCTGTGCGCCGTGCTGGATTGCGGTGTCGAAGAATTGCTGATCCCCGAGCCGGACACAGTGTCCCGGTCAGCTTCCGAGTGCGAACCACCAGCCGCGACGGGCACCGGAGCGAGGGTCACGCCCAAACGCCGCGACGGCCGGTCTTTGCCGCCAGTATGACCGGGCAGCACGCACTATCGCTGATGGTGCCGCGAACACTGGCCGTCCCCAAGCCGGCGTCAAGCTGCCCGGCGTGTCTGTCCTGGGGAGTGCTCTATGGCGGGTACTGCCGTGCGTGCTACGACTTCCGGCGCCGGCACCTCAGCGCGTGCTGTGCTGGCTGTCGCCGCGATGTGCCGGTGAAGAAGAACTACTGCCGGCTGTGCTGGTTACAGGCCGCGCTGCAAGCCGCGAACCCTCCGGTGGTCACCGAAGCCGACCTCGCCGGTGTCACCCACCACCAGCTGTCCTTCGCCGGCACCACGAAGATGCGCGGCCCTCGCTCCGGCGCGAACCGGCGCGCTGTGCGGCAGCTTCCAGCGGCGAGCCCCGATTCCGCTGTCTCCCCAGGCGCCGATGGGGGGCAGCTGCAGCTGCATCTACCCGGACCCGGGCGAGCCTTCGACTGGGCTGCGCACGCGCAGCCGGCCAACCCCGCCCTGGTCCGGATGCGTCAGATCGCCCACGTGATGAGCCGAACACAGGGCTGGAACACCACACTGGGCGCCGAGTGCGACCGTGCGCTGGTCGTCTTGCTCTCCGGGCAGGCCGATGACCAGCCCTTGCGGTACTCGCAGCTGGTTGATGTGCTGCGCCGTTATGGGGTCAGCATCACTCGCGTCGCTGAGGTCCTCTCCCGCGGTGGGCTCCTCGACGACGATCGGGTCCCTGCCTTCGAGTCCTGGCTGGGGGACAAGCTCGCTGACCTGGCACCCGCCATCGCCGCCGACGTGCGCGCCTGGATCGGTGTCCTGCAACACGGCGGGCCGCGCAGCCACCCCCGCCACCCCAGCACCGTGCGCCGCTGTCTGCGCCCCATCCATCCGGTGCTGGCCGAATGGTCGACCCGCTACCAGCACCTGCGCGAAGTCACCACCAGCGACGTCACCGCGCTCGCCCAATCCCTGCACGGTCATCCCCGCCGGCACACGCTGGGCGCGCTGCGATCGTTGATGCGCCACTGCAAAAAGACCGGCAGCATCTTCACCGACCCGACCACACGGATCCGTATCAGCCACCAAGACGACCCCGTCCTTCTGCCGCTGTCCCCCGAACAACTCGAGGACACCGCGCAGGCTGCAACCACCCCCGCCGCCCGGCTCGCCCTCGCCCTGGCCGCCGTGCACGCCGCCCGCCCCAAGGCCATCCGCAACCTCCAACTCGGCGACGCCGACCTGGGCAACCGGCGCCTGACCATCGCCGGCCTCACCCGGCCCCTCGACGAGCTCACCCACCGCGCGCTGACCGGCTGGCTGACCTACCGCCACCAGCGCTGGCCCCACACCGCCAACCCGCACCTGATCATCAACAAACAGACCGCGTCGAACACCCGCCCCATCAGCGACAACGCGCTGACCGCGCCGTTCCGCCGGCGCGGGGCCACCCTCGAAGCCCTCCGCGTGGACCGCCAACTCGACGAAGCCCTCACCCACGGCGCCGACCCGCTGCACCTGGCCGTCGTCTTCGGACTCGACGAGACCACCGCCATCCGATACAGCACCGCCGCCCGCAAACTCCTCCTCACCCCCGCCGAACGACAACACCCAGGTTGACCACGAACCCAAGGACGCAAGCTCGCAAACAGGCCCGAACACCCTTGAGTTCCCGGCGAAGACCCTTCAGTTCGGCTGAACTCCGGGCAAAGGCCCCGCCCCCCTCAGAACCGTACGTGCCACTCATCGCGGCATACGGCTCAAGCAAGCCCGCAAAGCGGCTCAGGTATGCAGAAGTGCCGGGACTCTGTTTGCGTCGGTCGCCCGGCGATGACAGTGCACGTGTACGAGGCGGAACTTGTTCGGCGTGCCTTTCCCTCCGTGGGCGACCAAGTTTTGCTTGGTGATCGCTTTTCGGGTGGTGGTGAGCCATTGTTCCCACTCGCGTGGGCTGTTTGGCTCCCGGTCGACGTGCAGCAGGTAGTCCCCGCATAGCGGACATCGGCCCTTCTGTTCCTGGATCAGGCGCAGGGTGCTGTTGTCCAGCGGGGGTTTGCGCTTGCGGCGCCGATCGGTCCAGTACTGGGCGAGGTCCGGATTGTCCGGAGACGCCGTTCCTGGCACCATGTTGTGCCGAACGATTTTGGTCCAGGCGAACCTGGGCAGATAGCCACCGCTGTCGCGGTTGCCGAACACCCAGTGGTCTTGCCTGGCGGTGTTGAACCGGCCGTAGTACCGGTCGACGATCCAGGACTTCGACTTGTTCGAGTGGCTGCGTGTGGCCCACTTGTAGGTGAGCTTCCACATGTAGTCGTCCAGAGTGCTAAACACCCTCTTGGACACCACACACCGATAGTAGGCCGCCCATCCCCGCACGATCGGGACGATCGTGGCCAGAACCGCCTGCGCGTTGGAGCCGCGCAGGGCGCGCATCTCGGCGGCCAACCTCTTGCGTATCCGCCCAATGGCGGCCTTGCTGGGTTTGATCAGCAGCTTGCCGCCGTAGCGGCGGACGTGAAATCCCAGAAAATCGAACCCGTCCTTTCCGAGGTGCACGACTCTCGTCTTGTCCTCGTTGAAGACCAAGCCCCTGGGCGCCAGCCATTCCGCAAGCCGCGCCTTGACCTGTTGCGCCTGCTCCTGGCTGTGGCAGAGCGCGATCATGTCGTCGGCGTATCTGATCACCACCGGGGATCCCCTCTTGATGTCCCCGGCATTCCTGCCGGAGGTCACATACCGGACCCCAGCGGCGTCTTCCAGCCCATGCAACGCGACGTTCAGCAACAAGGGGCTGATGACGCCGCCCTATGAGCAGCGCTGGGTTATGCGCAGCGCTTGGGGGTTGCCGCTGGTGGGGGCGGTGGCGGCGGTGGGGCGCTGCGCATAATCCGGGCGTGGTCAGAGGCTGGCGAGCCAGTTGAGCAGCTGGG
>JBOHGG010000030.1:0-65213 GCA_050700115.1 Pseudonocardiaceae bacterium | reverse complement strand
CATCGCAAACTTCAAGACCTGGAGAATCATGCACACCGACTACCGTCGCCCCCTTGCAACATTCGCGACAACCATCTCAGCTGTAATCGGCCTGCACTTCTACACGGCCGCCTGAATAACCCTCCAGTAGTAACGGTTGTTAGGCCGCCGAGTAAGCCCGGAGGCCAGCTGATCCGCGACTGCTTGCTTGCTTGCTTCGAAATACGGGTGACCACAACCCGCTCTGCTGTCGGCGCGCGTAGGGCTGTCCTGCGGCGGGGACCGCCTCGACCTGCGGCCCGGGACTGTTCCAGTTGACCGGTGTCGGGCGTGGTGTTAGCTTCGGCGTATGGTCGATGACCAAATTTGATAGTCAGTCATCGGTCAGCGAACGACGAGGTGGCGGATGGAACGAGCACGGGGCCGGTCTGAGCAGGATCTTCGGGCGAACCGCATCCTGGAGGCGGCCGGGGAGCTGCTGCTGCGCTTCGGCTACAAGCGGGTCACCATCGAGGACATCGCAACCCGAGCCGAGGTCGGCAAGGGGACGGTCTACCTGCACTGGAGGACCAAGCACGAGCTGTTCGCGGTACTGCTGCTGCGTGAGGTCGCCGACGTGACGCGGGAACTGCTTGCGGGCATGCGGGCCGATCCAGCCGAGGTGCTGCTGCATCGGGTGACGCGGGCGAGCTTCTTGGCGATCATGCGACGGCCGCTTGCCAGGGCGCTGTACACCCGCGATCTCGACACCCTCGGCAAACTCGCTGCCAGCGACGCCAGCGGCTTGGCAGCCCGGCGACGGGTCTCCGACGCGTTGTTCGACGACTACGTCGACCTGATGCGGGCGCACGGCCTGCTCCGCAACGACACCGACCGCCGGACTCAGATGTACGTGCTGAACGCAGTCGGCACCGGCTTCTACGTGACCGAGCAGTTCCTGCCCGAACACCTGCGGGAGCTGTCCCTCGAGCGCAAGGCGGCGGCGCTGGCCGAGGTCATCCGGCTGGCCTTGGAGCCGCTCGGCGAGCCCGATCCCGGCACGCTCTGCGCGATTGCGCCCCGGGCCATCGACCTCTTCGACCGGATGCGCGCGGAATGTGACCCCGGCGCAGCCACTCCAGCATCGGAAAGACAGGAGCAACCATGACCGCTAGCCTGCGCACCCTCCCGCCGACCATCGAGGACGGTGGCCGCACCCTGCTGCCTTGGCTGCGCGAGATGCGCGATGAGCACCCGGTGTGGCGCGATGGTTACGGCATCTGGCACGTCTTCCGTTACGCCGACGCGGAGCGGGCGATCTCCGACCCGCAGGTGTTCTCCTCCGACGTGGGCCGCGTGCTCCCGGTGGGGGAGAAGTTCACCCAAGGCAATCTGCTCCGGACCGATCCGCCACGCCATCACACGCTGCGCCGGCTGGTCGGTGCCGCCTTCAGCCCGAAGGTCGTCACCGGGCTCGCTCCCCGCATCGCCGAGATCAGCCACGAGCTGCTCGACTCCACCGGCGCCGCCGAGTTCGACCTCGTCTCGGCCCTGGCCTACCCGCTGCCGGTGACCGTGATTGCCGAACTGCTCGGCCTGCCGGCCTCCGACCGCGAGCTGTTCCGGTCCTGGGCGGACAAGCTCTTCGACCGGGACATGGCCGACCTGAACGACCCGGAGCTCGGCCGGAAGATCGACGACGCCACCGCGGACATGCTCGCCTACCTGCGTGAGCACTGCGCCGATCGGCGGGCCCACCCGCGGCAGGACCTGATCAGCCGGCTGGCCGCCGTGGAAGCCGACGGTGAGCGGCTGTCCGACGAGGAGGTCGTGAACTTCTCCGTCGTGCTGCTGATCGCCGGCCACATCACGACCACCGCGCTGCTCGGCAACATGGTGTTGTGCATGGATGAGCACCCCGACGTGTGGGCCGAGCTGCGTGCGGACCGTTGCCTGGTGGAGGCCGCCATCGAGGAGGTACTGCGGTACCGCTCCTCGTTCACCCAGGTCGGCCGGGTGACCATGGTAGAGACCGAGCTGGCCGGGCAGATCATCCCGGCGGACGCGATCGTCACGCCGTGGCTGCTGTCCGCCAACCGGGACGAACGCGAGTTCGCCGACCCGGATCGGTTCGATATCCATCGTGGCAGCAACCATCACCTGGCCTTCGGTTACGGCATCCACTTCTGCATCGGTCAGCTGCTGGCCCGGGTGGAGGGAAGGGTCGCCGTGGGCGTGCTGCTGGACCGGTACGCCGAGATCCGCGTGGCGCCCGGGGTGCCGTTGGAGTTCTATGACCGCGGAATCTTCGCCGCCCGGAACGTCCCGGTCGTAGTGCGGGACGCCTAAACCAGCGAGCGCACCCGCAGGTCGGGTAATGCATCGACGGGAAGCAGCCGCCGCCCGTC
The DNA here is from genome assembly GCA_050700115.1 of Pseudonocardiaceae bacterium. Taxonomy (GTDB): domain Bacteria; phylum Actinomycetota; class Actinomycetes; order Mycobacteriales; family Pseudonocardiaceae. The sequence continues at coordinate 62,847 of JBOHGG010000030.1, read as the reverse complement.
GGTAAGGGCGATCAGCTCCACTACAGCTGCGGCACGTCCGAGCGGCGCATCGTGTCCAGGTCACCTTCCCAGCCGATGCCCTCCAAGCTCGCCAGGAACTCCGGGGAGAGCTGCGGGCCGACGAGGCGGCGTAGCGCCAGGTCGACTGCCTCGCTGAGGCGGGTGGCTCGCGTCCCGGCCCTACCCCGTGCCGGGAGCCGGATGGTCATCGGGCGTTGCTCGGCGCGGGGGATCCGCAGGGCCGGTGGTGCCGGGTAGGTGCTGGCCGGGGCGTCGGGGTGCTGGGGGTGCACCAGGTCGAGCAATGCTCGCAGTGCCCGCTGCGGCGAGCCTTGATACGCCCACACCACGGTCTCGGGGGCGAACACGTCGATCCGGCGGCGTTGGGGTGCGGGGACCCTGGCCGTGGTGACTCGGTCGAAACACCGGATCGTGGCCAGATCGACGAAGTCCTCCCATTGGTAGGCCGCCACCAGGGCCAACGGTGCGGCTCTGGGTCCGCAGCAATAGACGGCGAAACCGTCGGCGACCACGTCGACCAGCAGCTGTTCGATCTCCGGGGGTAGGCACTCCTGGCCGCCGGGGCGCAGACCCGGTGACGGCGCCAGGCTCACGGGACCCGTGGCGATGGTCGACGGCGACCTCGGCCGAGTCGGGATCTGCCCGAGGCCGCCGCCAGCTCAGGTGGTCGTACAACTGCGCTCGACGGCGGGGAGGTGTGGCCGCTTCGCCGTTCCTGGCGGACCACGGCCACCATCGGCGCACTCGTAGACACTTTGTAGACACTACATTAGGCCGAGTACGTGTCAACATCTACGGGGGCTCTCGATGCGGGTGAGACGGGGTCTGGGATGATCACCGGTTACCTGCTGTGGCGAGGAGGAAGTGACCCCGATGGTGACGTCATCGAGCCCCGCGGTGCTCAAGCGCTGGATCGGGCTGGAGCTGCGCCGGCTGCGCCAGGCGAACGGGAGAAGCCGACCGGAGGTGGCCGCGCGGCTCAACCAGTCCCGGACCGCGATCGGTCACCTGGAGACCGGCCGGAACCTGCCCTCCGGGCCGGCGCTGGAGGTGCTGCTGGGCTACTACGGGGTGCCCGAACGCCTGCCGTTCTTCCGCGACCTGGTCAACGGAGCGCGCAAGGGCCGCAACTGGTGGGACCGGCTGGTGGAAGGGGTGCCGCCCTGGCTTGATCTTTTCCTCGGCCTGGAGGCAGGCGCCGCTGAGATCAACTGCTTCGACATCTACCTCGTGCCGGGCTTGCTCCAGATCCCCGGGTATGCCGAGGCGGTGTTCCGGGCCGACCCTGAGCTTACGGACGAGGAGCTCCAGCGACGGATGGAGGTGCGCCTGGGTCGGCAGAAGATCCTCGACCGCGAGGACGATCCGGTCCGGTTGTGGGTGGTGCTGGAAGAGTCCGTGCTCTACCGGCGGCGGGGTACCCCGGAGGTGATGGCCGCGCAGATCGAGCATCTCATCGAGGCCTCGCAGCGGCCCAGGATTGACCTCCAGGTGCTGCCGCTGGATTCCGGTGCACACGTAGCACAGCAGGGTGGCTTCCAGATACTGAAGTTCCCCGCCGAAATGGTCGGCGACCCCGGTGTGGTGTATATCGAGCTGTTCGGCGAAGGCCGCTACTACGACGATCCCGAGCAGGTCGCCCGGTACGACCGGGCCATGACCCGGCTTCGCGTGCAGGCCGCCTCCCAGGAACAATCACGGGCGCTAATGCAGCGAGCGCTCGAGGAGGCACCCACGTGAACGAGCAGCCGCGGGACAGCCAGTTCCGCAAGTCCAGTTACAGCAACGATCAGCTCGGATGCGTCGAGGTCGCCGTCGCCCCCGACGGTGGCCGGTGGCTGCGGGACACCAAGGACCGCGCCACACCCGCCCACTACTACCCCTCGACTGAGTGGCACGCCTTCATCCGGGGCGTGCAGGACGGCGAGTTCGACTGACAACGTCGGCGCCGGGGCTCCAGGCGCTGCCACGCCTCCAGCGCGCGGAGTAGCCGGTCGACGTCATAGCCGAGCGGCGAGGGTGCAGGCGTCTCAATGTAGGGGGGCGGTGTGCTCGTGCGTGAGCACGACGTCGTGGTGATCGAGGACCTCAACGTGGCCGGGATGATTCGCAACCACCGCATGGCCCGGCACATCTGCGGGCTGGGTATGGTCGAGCTGCGTCGCCAGCTCGATTACAAGGCCACCGATGCCGGGGTGCGCCTCGTGGTCGCCGACCGGTGGTATCCCTCCAGTAAGACCTGCTCGGCGTGCGGTGCGGTGCGAGCCCAACTCACCCTCGCCGAGCGGGATGGTCTGCGCGAACTGCGGCACCCGGCTTGATCGGGACCACAACGCCGCCCGCAACCTGGCCGCGCTCGTGGACCCGCCCTTTCGAGCCACAACTGCGCGCTCAGCTGACGGCAGCGCCGAACCACCGTGGCAGCTGGCTGTGCAGATCCTGCTGATCGTCACCGACCCACGCCACGTGGCCGTCCGGGCGCAGCAGCACGGCGGGCACGTCCGGTTCCTCGCTGACGTCGATGACGTGGTCGACCCGATCTGCCCAACCCGCCACCGAGAGCCGGCCGGTCTGGTCGAGCAGCAGCCCGCGGCCGCCGTGCATCAGCTCGTAGAGGCGGCCCCGCTTCAGCCCCACGTCCCGCATCCGCCGGCCGAGCAGGTCATGCCCCTCGCCGAAGTCGTAGCGGACCCCGATCGCGGTGATCTTCTCGATCAGGTACCGGTTCACCTCCTCGAAGTCCATCAGTTCCGACAGCAGCCGGCGCACCGCCCGGGGGCCCGGTTCGGTGGACAGCAGCTCCATCTGCGCGCGGGTGTTGTCCAGCACGTCGGCGGCCACCGGGTGCCGTTCGGTGTGGTAGCTGTCCAGCAGCCCCTCCGGTGCCCAGCCGCCGACCTCGGCGGCCAGTTTCCAGCCGAGGTTGAACGCGTCCTGGATGCCGAGGTTGAGGCCCTGCCCGCCGGTCGGCGGGTGGATGTGCGCCGCGTCGCCGGCCAGCAGCACCCGGCCGGTCCGGTACCGCTCGGCCAGCCGGGTGGCGTCGCCGAAGCGGGACAGCCAGCGCGGTGAGTGCACGCCGAAGTCGGTGCCGGCGAACACCCGCAGCTGTTGCTTGAACTCCTCGAGGGTCGGCGGGACCGAGCGGTCCCCGGCTACCTCCTCGGCGGGCACGACGACGCGGTACACCCCGTCCCCGAAGGGCCCGGCGCCGAACCGCTTCTGGGTCTTGCGGACTTCGGCGACCACGGCGGCCAGCGTCTCCGGTGGCACGGCCACCTCCATCTCGCCCAGCAGCGTCTCGACCCTGGTGGGCTCGCCGGGGAAGCCGACGCCGAGCAGCTTGCGCACCGTGCTGCGGCCGCCGTCGCAGCCGACGAGGTAGCGCGAGCGCAGCTGTGTGCCGTCGGCCAGCTCGGCGGTCACCCCGTGGTCGTCCTGGCTCAGCCCGACCAGCTCGCAGCCGCGCCGGATCTCGGCACCGAGCTCGATGGCGCGCTCGGTCAGCAGGCGCTCGACGACGGTCTGCGGGATGCCGAGGACATAGGGATGCGCGGTGTCCAGCCGGTCGGGCGAGGGCTTGTCGATGCCGGCGAAGAAACCGCCGACCGCGTACTGCTGGCCGTGCGCGACGAACCGCTCCAGCACACCGCGCTGGTCCATCACCTCGATGCTGCGCACGTGCAGGCCCAGCGCGCGGACATACCCGGTCGGCTCCGCCGCCTTCTCCAGCACGACCACGTGCACACCGTGCAGCCGCAACTCGCCGGCCAGCATCACGCCGGTCGGTCCGCCGCCGGCAACGATCACGTCAATCATGAAAACCGCCCCATTCAACAAGGTTGCATTTCGGCCAGCTGCTCCGCGCAGTCCGGCGGCGCGCACACCCGCACCTGCGCGCCGAGTGCCCGCAGCCGCACCGCAGGTCCCACCGGCGGTTCGATGTCCCGCGCGACCCTTACGTCGACAAAGGCACACGTACTTCGCGAATCCCTGATTTCCGCAGGTTCTGGCTTCGACCGGAGATTCTGCGGCACGACCCGGGTCTTGCCGCAAGGCCCCCGGTGCGCTATACGTTGAGAGTGGCAAGGAGTGGGCAACCTCCTTGCCTTTGCCTTTGTCGTCCGCTGTGGCGACAAGCTCCTCTCGAAGCGGTGACGCGCGACCGCTGGGTCGTCGTCGGTGGCTCCTGGGGCGTCACCCTCGGCCTGGTCTACGCCCAGCGCCATCCTGAACGGGTGATCGCCATGGTGCTCGGCGCGGTCACCGCGGGCACCCGGCGGGAGACCGACTGGATCACTCGCGACATGGGTCGGATCTTCTCCCGTGAGTGGGAACAGTTCGTCGGCACCGTCCCGGCGGCGCAGCGGGGAGGCGACCTTTCCTGCGGCCCACGCGCGGCTGCTGGCTGACCCCGACCCGCAGGTGCGTGCACAGGCGGCGCGGCAGTGGTGCGCGTGGGAGGACACGCACATGTCGCTGGCGCCGGGTGGGCACCCAACCTCAGCTATCGGGATCCGGAGTTCCAGCTGGCCTTCGCCCGGCTGGTCGCTGCTGGTGGGTAAGTCCCGTGAACTCGACGCTGCGGACGTTTCGCCCTATCCCGGACGTCGCTGGTGTCGTGTTCACGGCGGTGATGTCCTCCGTGACGTCGTCGATTGACCTCGGACGTCATCGGCCGGGTCCGGGGGAGGCAAGGGTGGGCGCATCTGGGGCAGCAGCCGCACCTCGGCCGTTCAGGTGGCGTTGTATGCGTCGACCAGTACCCCGTCGGCGAACGCCTCGAAACGGGTAGGCGTCGTGTTGCCGGCGTCACGGGCCTCGTGCGGCTTCACCCTTCCCTCGTTGATTGCTCGCGACATCTCCGCGAAGAGCTTCGCCGCGTCGTGGGAGAAGCCCTCCTGGGCGAGTGACGCGGCGTAGTCGTCATAGGGAAACTGCACGTACTCGAGGTTCGGCAGGCCGACTCGGTCGCCGATAATCCGGGTTGCCTCGGCGAAGGTGAGGTCGCGCTCGCCCAACAGTTCCCGCATGCGGATGCCGTCGAAGTCCCGCTCCCACAGCGCCAATGCCGCAACCTCGCTGATGTCGCCTGCCGCGATCATGGGAATCGGCAGATCCGCTGTGATGGCGCCGCCGTTGATGCCCTGGTGCTTGATTAAGCCGAGGGTGCCGAAGAAGTTCTCGAAGTACCAGCCGTTCCTCAGGATGAGGACGTTCACCCCGGCCAGGGTTTGCATGCGCGCCTCGTGCGCGTGCAGTCCCTCGATCATGCCGGTCCCGTCAGGCCTCTCGGCACCGAGGCTGCTCACGAACACCACATGACCCACTCCGCTGCTGCGGATGGCCTTGGTGACGGCCTCGCCGATGCGGTCCTGCCACGCCCGATAGTCGGTCGAAGCGAAGTCGTCTGGCAGCAGGGTGTAGATGGCATCGGCCCCGTCGAAGGCGCGGGCCAAGTAGCCGGCGTCGGTCGCGTCGCCGACGCAGACGTCTGCGCCGGCCTGCGCGAGCGGCTGCAGCTTCGTCGCTGAGCGGCCGAGCGCCCGGACCTCGACGCCTGCCTCCAGCAAGTGCCTGGCCAGTGGGTTCCCCGTGTTGCCGCTCGCGCCCATGATCGTGATCACTGCGTCTCCTTTACTGCCTGACCCGGCTGGCGGGAGTATCGGTGTTTGACGCCGGGTGGGAAGTAGTGCGGGTCGCCGGACGGGTGCAGGGTCACCTGCGGGAGCTGGCGCTGCGGTGGGGTGTAGTGGGCGAATTCGCTGTTCAGCCTGCGGAGCTGGCCGGCGATCGACTGCGCGATCGCGGCCCGCATCTCCTCGGTGCCGGCCACCCCGGGCGCCAGCTCGACCGCGATGGCCAGGTGCCGGTCACGGTCGGCGTCTTCCGTGGACTCCATCACGAACTTGCCGGTCACCCACGCCGCGATCGGTGGCTGTTCCAGGCCGACGGTGATGTTCTCCGGGTAGATGTTCGCGCCGAAGTGGGACACCGTGAACTGCGAGCGCCCGAACACGTGCACGAACGGCAGTTCGCGGATCCGTCGACCAGGACTGAGCTCGGCGAGCGGATCGAAACCGTGGTCGGTCAAGAAGCCCAGCATCGCGTCGAACGAGGTAAGCCCGCCGGTATCGGCGATGTGGTAGCGGATCAGTGGGATCCCATTGTCACCGGTGAACAGCAGGGTGCCTTCGTGGGTCTCGAACAGCCGGCTGCGCGGGTCGTACTGGGCCAGTGTGGGCAGCCGTGGCTCGCCGAACAGCTCCCGTGCGATGGCCGGGTGGGCCGCCAGGTAACGGCGGATGCAGATGGACAGCGGCGTCTCGGTGGCCAGCACTCCCGCATCGGCGGTGCCGTAGAGCGAGGCCGAACCGAAGCAAGGATCGCCACCGCCCAGGCGTTCGCCCACCAGCGTGCGCCACTCCTCGCTGAACACCTCACCGGCCAGTACCAGCTTGACGCGATAATCCGGCCACGGAACGCCGCGGACCCGACCGGTGTCGACGACACCCTTGAGGAACGGGGGGTAGCCGAGCAGCACCACCTGCTCGAACTGCGGACCCAGTGCGGTGACCACCCGCAGGATCTCTTCGACATCGCTGCCCGGGGTGATCACCGTAATCGGATAGCCCTTGGCGGCCAGGTGCCGGCAGCAACCTGCGGTGTACATCCCACCGACCCAGGTGCCCAGCGCGAAGCACACCACGGCCAGCGTCGCGTGCTGATCCGCGCCGAAGCTGTCGTGGAAGACCTGCTCGAACCGGGCGGCGACGGCGAACTCGTCGGCCACCGACCGCGGCCAGAAGGTCGGTTCGCCGGTTGAGCCGGAGGACACCGCGACCATGTCGCAGCCCACCAGCGTGCCGCCGCGGCACAGCTGGGCCAGCGGATGCCGGCGCAGGTAGTTGTCCTTGGTCAGCAGCGGCAGTGTGGTGAAGTCGTCGACGGTCCGCACCGCTGCCGGGTCGACGGCGTGCTCGGTAAGGAACGCCTGATAGGCCGGTACCGTCGGCACCACGTTTTCGAACAGTGCCAGCGCGCGTTGCTCCGGCTCGCCCGGTGCCGGGCGGGCGAGGACCTGGTCCAGGCCCGTGGCGAGGAACAGTTCACGCTCGTCACGCACGGGTCAGATGTCCCGCGGAGAAGTCCAGACGTCGGCCAGCTCCTGGGCAGGTCGGGCTGGGCCGCCGCCGTTGTCGGAGGCCGCGGGCGGGGTTGCCTGCTGCTGCGGCGTGGAGCTGGTGGCAGGCGCGTGAGCAGGTCCGGACGGCAGCAGTAGCGCCCCCAGCGCGCCCACGGCGGCCAGCGCCGCCGCGATCAGGAACAGGTTATCCAGCGCCCCGACGAAGACCTGCAGCTCGGTCACCCGATGGGTGGCATACGCACTCATCCAGGTCGGGACGGCCGGGCCGAGGTCCGGGGTGGCGGTATTGGTGGGCAGCAGCGCGGCACGCCCGGCCATCTGCTGGGCCTGCTGGGTGGTGAAGATCGCGGTGAGCACGGCCAACCCAAGCGCACCCGAGACCCGCTGCGCGACGTTGTTGAACGCGCTCGCGACGTTGACGTCGGACACCGGCAGGATCGCCATACCACCGGCAAAGATCGGCATCATGGCGATCCCCAAACCGACGCCTTGCACCATCAGCAACCAGATGACCTGCTCGCGGGAGGTGTCGATGGTTATCGTGTGCAGCAGGTAGGTGCCGACGGCCACGATCGCCAGGCCGATGGCCGCCGGCCAGCGCGCCCCGATGCGGTCATAGACCCGCCCGGCGATCGGCATCAACAGCCCCATCACCAGCGCCTGGGGCAACAGAATGAGGCCGGTGTGAAACGCCCCCAGTCCCTGGACCTGCTGCAGGAACAGCGGGATATAGAACAGCACCCCGAACAGCACAACCGAGAGCAGCGAGATCAACAGCAGCGAGAGCGTGAACGCCCAGTAGCGGAACACCCGGATATCCAGCAACGGGTCGGCCACCTCCAGTTCGATCACCACGAACAGCGCCAGGCTCAGCACGCTGAAGGTGATCAGGCCCATGATCCGGTAGGAGTCCCATCCCCAGTCCTGCCCCTCCGACAGCGCCAGCAGCAGCGCGAACAACCCGCCCGCCACGGTGACAAAGCCCAGCACGTCGAATCGCTTCCCGGCCCGCCCGGGAAACGCCGGCAGCACTATCGCCGCGGCCACCGCACCCAGGATCCCGATCGGCACGTTGATGAAGAAGATCAGCCGCCAGTCGACGTACTCGACCAGATACCCGCCCAGGGTCGGGCCGATCGCCGGGGCGAACACAACACCTAGGCCATACATGCCCATGGCGGCGCCGAGCCGGTCCCGCGGCACGATCCGATACAGGATCGCCAGCGTGATCACCGGCAGGATCCCGCCCGGGATCGCCTGGACGATCCGGAAGACCACCAAGCTGTTCAGGTCCCAGGCCAGCCCACACAGCGCCGACCCGGCGGCGAAGGCCAGCAGCGCCAGGTTGTACACCCGGCTCAGCCCGAAGCGATCCCCCAGCCACGCGGTGGCCGGTACCACCACACCCAGCGCCAGCGTGTAGGCCGTGACCACCCACTGCACCTCGTCGGTGGTCACCCCGTACTCGTTCTGAATGGTGGGAATAGCCACATTGACGATGCTGATGTCCAGGATCGACATGAACATCCCGGCGATGAGCACTGCCAGCGGCAGCCCCCAGCCCGGCGCCGATCGCTGCTGGGCTCCCGCAGCGGGTGCACCTCGAGGGGGCGGCCCGTTGGGGCTCGCCTCCGCTGCCGCGCGGGTCATGCCTCCACTGTGCCATCGGAACGCCGCGTGCTCTACTCTGTTCTACCCCTTCGAGGGGAACTCTTGGTGTTACCTAGAGCACGAGAGGTGTGGACGTTGAGCAGCGTCGACAAGACTCACGAGGCTTGTGAGCCTATGAAAGCCGTGGTCGATCACCGGAAGGGGCCGCGACGCCGCGGCGACGCCCTCTATGCGGCGATCTTCGAAGCCACCCTCGACGAGCTGACTGCGGTCGGCTACGCCGAGCTGAAGATGGAACATGTGGCAAACCGTGCCCACGCGAGCAAGGGATCGTTATACCGGCGCTGGTCCAGCCGCGCCGAACTGGTGGCCGACGCGGTCCACTACACCCTTCCCGGCTGCAGCGAGCCACCGAATACCGGCAACGTTCGTGAGGACCTCCTTACCTGCCTGCGGGGATTCGCCAACCTGCTCAATGGCGCCTCCGGCGAGGCGGTTCGCGGCCTGATGGCTGAGACCATCCGAAACCCGGACCTCATGGAGGTCATCCGGATCCGCTTCATCGATCCCGGCGTCAGCCTCTTTCTCGACGTACTCCGGCGAGGAGTCGTTCGTGGCGAGGTTCGCACCACCGCGCTCTCGCGCCGCATTGCGAGTGTCGGCCCCGACCTGCTCCGCCAGCATTTCCTGGCGCACAGTTCACCGATCCCGGACCGGGTGCTCGTTGAGATTGTCGACGACGTGATCATTCCCCTGGTCCGTCCATAACTCACTCCCCAAAATAGGGTACGGCGCGTAGTCTACGGATGAGGCTCGCGCTGACGAGCTTGATCACATCGACGGGGAGGTGTGACCATGGAGGGCCCAGCGCCTGCGCCCCCTGCGCAGGCTGATGGGGTGCCCACCGACGGCACCGTGGCTGACGCACCTGGACGGCGCAAGCTCAAACGCTCCACGCGCATCGCACTGGCCATCATCCTGATCGTGGCGCTGGTCGCCGCCGTCGGTTTCGCCACGAGTTACTTTCTCAATGCCCGCAACTTCGTCAGCACCGACAATGCTCAAGTCGATGGCAACAAGATTCTGGTTAATGCGCCTACCACCGGCATCCTCGTCGACTGGCGTGCCACCGAAGGCACCGTCCTGAGCAAAGACCAGGTCGTCGGCCGCATCGAGATCCAAGGTGGGTTCGCTCAACCCCTCATGAGCATCCGTGCCCCAGCCGATGGCACCGTCGCGGTGGACAACGTCGTTCAGGGTGGGTTCGTCACCGCCGGCACCCAACTCGCTGTCGCCTACGACTTCGACAAGATCTTCGTCACCGCCCGCGTCGATGAGACTGACATCGACGAGGTCCGCCTCGGCCAGCAGGTCGACATGACTGTCGATGCCTTCTCCAACGCCGAGCTCACCGGCCACGTGCGCGAGATCCAAGGTGGCGCCGCTGCGGAGTTTTCGCTATTCCCGCAGGCCAACGCCTCGGGTAACTTCCAGAAGGTCACCCAGGTCATCCCGGTGAGGATCGCGATCGCGGACTCCAAAGGCCTCGACCTCGTGCCCGGCATGAACGTCACCGTGCACATCCACAAACGCTGATCAGCGGACCCGATCCGGCGGAGAACCGCCTCAACCTCCCTTCCACTTCGGACACAGGCTTCGCGGCAGAGGCTCGCTCCGGTGTTATCGTCGCCGACGTCGGTGACCCGGAGGAGGCCGGCCGGACTCCGCCGCGGTCTTCGTGCTGGAGCCGATCGGGGAGGTGCAGCGGTTCTCGAACGCACTGGCTCCTTGACCGCAGCGTGCGCGGCTGCGACGACGAGAACCCTGACCATCGGTGTGGACATCGGTGGCACCAAGGTGGCAGCCGGCGTTGTCGATGAACGCGGGACGACCGTCGCAACAACGCACCGGGACACGCCCGCCGACGATACGTCGCAGATCGAGGACGCGATCGTCGCTGCGGTCCGGGATCTGACCAAGGAGCACGACGTCGAAGCGGTCGGGGTCGGGGCGGCTGGATTCATCGACGCGCAGCGGTCGACGGTGATGTTCGCGCCGAATCTCGCCTGGCGCGACGAGCCGCTGCAGGCCTCGTTGCAACGCCGACTCGGGCTGCCGGTGGTGATCGAGAACGACGCCAACGCCGCCGCCTGGGCAGAGGTCCGGTTCGGCGCCGGCCGCGGTGCTGATCACGTGGTGACCCTCACCATCGGCACCGGGATCGGTGGCGGCATCGTCGTGAACGGGCAACTGCTGCGAGGCCAGTTCGGCGCGGCCGCAGAGGTCGGCCACCTCACCGTCGTCCCGGACGGGCGACGCTGCGGATGTGGATTGCGGGGTTGCTGGGAGCAGTACGTGAGCGGTCGGGCGCTCGTGCGGGAAGCCCAGGAACGTGCCCGCGTCTCACCCGCGATGGCCGGGGGGCTGGTGCGACTTGCCGGTGGCCGGCTCGAGGACATCACCGGTGAGATGGTCACCCAGGCGGCTGCGGCTGGCGATGTGGTGGCACTGCAGTGCTTCGAGGTGATCGGGACGTGGCTAGGGCGCGGGCTGGCCGGGTTAGCCGCGGTCCTCGACCCCGGCCTGTTCGTCATCGGCGGCGGGGTGTCCGCAGCCGGCGAGGTGCTCCGCGCCCCCGCCTTGGCCGCCTTCCGCGAATACCTGACCGGCGGCGGGTACCGGCCCGTGGCCGAGCTGCGGATCGCCGAGCTGGGCCCCGAGGCCGGTCTCATCGGCGCCGCCGACCTGGCCCGCTGCCGGGAGTCCGCCAAATAATCCTAACCGGGCGTCGTCCCATCCCGACCACGCGTGTTCCCTGGCTGGCTTGCCCGGGGGCGCTACTACGCCGTATGCGGCACAGAAGTGCTCCGCGCTGGCCGAACCACCGAGGCGGCGGTGCACGTCGTGCGGCTCGATCCCCGGCCAGAGGTCACGATGAGCTGGTACCTGCAATCCTCGGGCGATCACGACACCCACCGCGGCCACTCGCACCGTGGCAGGGTGGTCGCCGCATGCGGCGTGGAGTTCACACCGCTGCGGTGTTGCGTAGTGGCCCGGCGCTGCCCGGCGACCCGTCCGACCCTGACCAGATCTGCCCGGTGTGCGCGACGCAGGACGACCACGATCCGCTCCAAGTCGCGTGGCCCTGCGGGGGCCTACCCGCCTGTGTCGGTCGTTGTTGAGACGCTCGTTTTTGGGCCAACCGAGGTGATCGGGGTCCGGCCGGATTGTTCCCACACGTTCACCACCAGTGCGATGGTGACGGCCCACGCCGCGCCCAACGTCCAGCCTGCCAGCACATCACTGGGGAAATGCACTCCCAGATAGACCCGCGTCACCCCGACCGCCACGATCATCAGCAGCGCCCCGGTCCACACCGCGATCTGAACGGCTCGCTGGCCGATCACCCAGTGGCCGATCATCCACGCCGAGAGCAGCCACACCACCGTGGTGCCGACGGCGTGCCCGGAAGGAAAGGAGAAGCCCTGCTCACCCAGCACCGCGGTAACCAGCGGCGGGCGATCCCGGCTCACCAGCTTCTTCACCGCCATATTGATCACCCCGATACCGGCTGCGCCGAGCGCGAAGACCAGTAGCGGCAGCCATGACCGCCGGAACCAGGCCAACGCCACACCCACCACGACGGCTGTCACCGCCGCCCCTGCCGGGCTGCCCATATCGGTGATCACCCGCGCTGCGGTGGTCACCCAAGGCTGGCGGTGTGCGGCGAGGAACTGCACTACCGGGCGGTCGGCCACCGCGATGCCCTCACCGTCGAGCACGTTGTCCAACAGCTGCCCGAATCCCACACCCAACGCGAGCACCGTGGCCACGCCGAGTGTCAACGTCAACCCCGCGGCCTCACCCGGCGTGAACCGGCGATCCAGGAATCCCCACTGCCTGGGGTAGCGCGACCGCACCCAGACCACCGCCGGGCGGTCCGAGACCCAGGCGAGTCCGGCTCGGATCCGTTCCGGACGCCTCACCACCCACCGCGCGGTCCAGCCAGTCAGAGCGAGCGCCCCCACCACAAGAACCACCAGTGCGGAAGTTGCCAGCTCCCCGCTCACAACCGCCTCCCCCGTCACATGATGCTGTGCACGTTACGGTCGCTGGCTGCGGGGACGTCAACCCGTCGGCCATCGATGGTTGCTGTCGGGTGTGTCCAGCCAGATCGATTGGCGTTGTGGTGTGACGGTCAGGCCGAAGCGTTCGCGGGGCGGGGTGCCTAGTGAACACCAGCCCTGGTGAATGGTTTCGATGTCGTCCCAGAGCCGGCGTGGCCCGGATTGGATGAGGTCGCCCGCAGGGGTGACGTGAGCGTGTGACCCGTCAGGTGCCCTGATCGTGAGATTGTGTAGGTCGTTGTCGCGGTAACCGTGCGCGAGGCCGGGGATGGCCAAGTCGAGGAAGAACCGGAAGTCGGTGTCGTAGTAGACACTGCTGGGCAGGTCGGTGGTGCGCTGTGGCCATCGGGGCTCGCCGGTCACGGCCACTGAGTTCCCGCCAGGCGAGGCATTCGGGGTAGGGCGGTGGCGCATGAAATACCCCGGACCGATAAAGGCTCCTTGTGCGTTGCCCTCGCCGGTGACCTTGAGTTTCACCAGGCCGGAGAACACCGGGGTCAGGATGACGCCCCCGGCCCGGGTTTGATCGATCCAGGCGGGCGGGATGCTGGTCACTCCGAAGGTGACGATGATCCGGTCGTAGGGAGCGCGGTTGGGATAGCCGTGTGCCCCGTCGCCGGTGATCACGGCGGGGGTGTAGCCGCAGCGTCGCAGCCGGTGTCGGGCTGCGGTGGTGAGGTCGGGGTCGACGTCGATGCTGGTCACCTTGCTTGAGCCCAGGCGTTCGCACAGCAGGGCGGCGGTGTAGCCGGTGCCGGTGGCCACTTGCAGGATCCGATGTCCGTCCTCGACCTCAAGCGCCTCCAACATCATCGCCACCAGGCTGGGCATGGTGCCCGAGGAGGTGACGGCGTCGGGTCGGCGTTGAGTGATCAGTGTCGTGTCGGAGTAGACCAGCCGAAGCCAACGGCCCCGGTCCGCCTCGCCGTCGACGTGCTCGATGGCCTGGTAGTAGGTCGGTACCAGCACGTGCCGGGGCACCGCGAGGAATGCATCGCGCCAGCGGTCGTCGGTGAGCGTGCCGTCGTTGGTCAAGGCAGTGACCATCTCGCGGCGCAGGGAGCGGGTCTCGTCGAAGTCGACGGTGGTGTCGGGGCCTTGCCCGATGGCCGGTGTGTCGGTCACGCTGATGTCCCTTTCAACGCGGCCGCGAGGGCGCGGGAGATGAGTTGCCCGGTCTGATGTTCGATCCATCCCCACTGACCATTCGGATTGATCTCGATGAACTGGTGTCCCTGGTCGGTGAGGACGAAATCCAGGGCGCCGAAGACGAGGCCGAGAGAACGCATCAACAGATGGACTCCTCTGCGCACGGTATCGGGTAACTCGTAAGGCCGGTAGGTGATGTTGTGATAGCTTTGGCGCCAATCCAGCTCACCGGGGTTATCAATGCGGGTGGCGAAGACTGACTCACCTATCACAGTCACGCGGAGGTCAGCCCTCTTTACTAATTTAGCCTGGAACAGGTGCGCGGTCGCGGTAATGGAGGGGTCGCGATATCGGTCCCGTGGCACGTCGCTGGTGTACACCACTCCGGACAGTTGCCCGTCCTCCGTGCGGGGCATCCGCGCGTACAGAGCCTTGGTGACGATCCCGTGCGACTGCTGGGCTGCGAAGTCCGCCACGGCCTCGGGGTCGTTGGTGACGAGGGTCGGTGGCACGGTCAGGCCAGCCGCGGTGGCGTGTGCGAGCTGGCGGGGTTTGTATTCGGCCTGCTGCACGCTGCTGGGCGAGTTGATCCAGGTAGCGGGCAGGGATTCCAGCACACCCCAGAACCCGAACCGCGCTTGCCTCTCGCACCAGGAAACCATCTCCAAGGGTATGCATGTGTCGAACTCGAAGCTCCCCGGCCGTCGATAGTAGACAGTCCTTATCTCGTCCAGCGACACACCGTTCAGCTCAGCGCTCCACTGGGCGTGCTGCCCGATCTCACTGGCGAGGGTCACTTCGGTGGGGAATTGCGCGGCGTCGAGCCGGAGGAAGGGAACCCCGTCACTGTGCAGGTGGTTGAGCACCATGTCTGCGGTCGGGTCCACGGGTGCGGTGAGCACCAGCACCCGTGGGTGACGAATCCGTGCCATTAGTCGTAGAACGGGTCGGTGTCCACCGAGATCGGATCTTTCCCGTCAGTCTCGGTCGGGCTTGATGTGGCCATCTGTTCTTGTGCGCTCAACTCTGATAACGGCCGACCATTGAACAGTGCTATTTGACGTTGCTGGTCATACACCGCTGTCCGAACTGCCTCAGTCGGTACCGCCGAGGGGGGTACCGGAACCCGGAAGGTCAGGCCGAACGGCTCGATCTGCACACTGCTACTCACGTGTCATCCTCCTCATCTCAGGCAACAGTCTCACTGCCGCCCCGTCTTCCAGGTCAGCACCTCGTTGACCACGTTTATTGCATCGCCGCTCGCCCGACGCTCGACCAGTCCATCACCGGGAACGATCAGCGACGATGTCCGCTGACGCCAGGCGAAGCAGTCGCGACTGAATCCCTCGATATGGATCATGTCAACGCACTCATCGGTCACCCGGTTCCCCACCAACGGCCCGTCCTCACCCGGCGCGATCCGCTGGAACTGAAAGCCACCCAGTTTGAGGTGGTCGAGCAGTCGCTTTGCGATCACCACATCCGGGCTATCAGCCTCCATCGGACACCACCCCCGCTCGCACGGCGGCCGCTACCCCTACCTACTGACGCCTGACCGCCGTTCCTGTGCCAGTAGGCACAGGAACGGCAAAAACTGGTTTCCGGGGTGGTCAGGCTCGCGGCGAGCACCACCACGCCGCACACCGCGACATAGCGCCCCACGTCCGCCTGGCCAGCGGCGGCGGCCGCGTCGGTCACGAGGTGGGCGCGATATGTGCGCGCATCGGTCATCGCGATGACGCGCGGCGTCTCGACTGCGCCACCGGCGCCGGTCACCGCACGCCCCCGCCGCCGGTGGCGAGGTACCCCTTTCAACACTGCGTCCCCTTCCTCATCACGTCGCGGTGCTCATGCGACATGCCTCCCTGTCTTGCGGGCCGGCACGTGGCGGTTGGCTGCGCCCCGCACGTGCGCCGGGAAGGCAGGCGAGGGGCTAGAGCATCGGACTGTCCGGTACCCACTCCTCGCTGCGTCATCTGCCGTGGGTCTGACGTGGAACCCGGAGCCGGTGGGCCAGCCGTGGGTTATTATGCACACATGGAAGAAGTATAATGCAAGAACCAGGATTGACTACACATGTACCGACCCGGGACACTCGCTTCCAACTGGGAAGGATCCGGATGGGAGGGGAGACCCATGATCAAGGTGTTGCGCGACCTGTCCTGCCCCAACACGTTGGACTGCAACAAGGTCTACGGGCTGGGAGATGGGCGACGGGCCGTGCGAGGCGACAAACCGGACGCCACGGTCCTCGCCGAGCTGGGGCCCCTGCCTGACCATGAAGGCGTGGTCATCGTCGAGCCTGAGCTGTTTCCGGATGTTCGCGAGGTGCTCACCATTGACCAACTCGGCGAGTTTGTGGCCAAGCACCACACTCGGGACCTGTTCCGGCTGGAGACGCTGACGTTCTACAACGCGGCCTCAGACGATGACGACCTCGGTCGGTACCTGCGAGGTGAGCCGGCACCGACCGCCGAGGCTAAGCAGCCGTGGTTGGACCGGATCCGGGCCGACGTCGCTGCGGGCCGGTCCTGGCGACGTATCCACGCGGTCAGCGACCCGCTGCCGGACTACGTGCGTTACGAGTGCGAGTGGGGGTACCTGCCGAACACCGGAGCTGGTGAGCAGATCCGCATCGCGGAGTTGACTCCGGCGCTCGCCCGGGTCGGCGACTTCTTCGTGCTTGACGGGGAGCATGTCGTCCGTTCCCGTTATGACGAGGATTGCCGGTTCGCCGGTGCCGAGGTGATAGCCGACCCCTGCAGCGCCGCACCGTTGGTGGCTCTTGCCGAGCTGTTGTGGAACCAGGCGACCGACTTCACCGCTTGGTGGGCGGCGCACCCGAGTTACCACCGCGACAACCAGGCATTATGACCCTGTGCCACGTGGGAGGTCTCAACCAGTCGCGCACGGCGAGATAGCCAAGCTGCTGCGGAAAATCCGTGACGGCGCTGGAGTGACCTCGGGCATCGAAGCGGGCCGACGAGCCGGTTTCTCCCAGGCCAAGGTCTCTCGCATGGAGGCAGGCCGGTTCGTTCCCACTCCAGAGGACGCCGACCACTACGCCCGTGCCTTAGGTGCCTCTGCGACGGTCCGGCGGCAGCTCGTCGCGATGGCGCGGGACCTCCACGAGCAACATCGGGCAGCGACGCCAGCCCGGGTTTCGATCAGCCGCTCCGCTGCAGCCCATGAACAACGAGTACGCCGCAACGAGGCACGATCGAGGCATATCTCGGTGTTCCACCCGATCGTCATCCCCGGCCTCCTGCAGACCGAGGAGTATGTCCGTGCCATCTTCACCTCCGGCACCCTGACGCGACCGGAGGTCGAGGCTCGGGTCGCTGAGCGGCTCCTGAGGGCTCAGATCCTGGAAGAACCCGGCCGCCAGTTCACGTTCGTCCTCACCGCGGGTGCGCTCGGTTGGTGTGTGGGTGCCCCCGAGGTGATGGCGCGGCAGATCGAGTACATCGTTGAGGTGAGCCGGCGACCTCACATCCGGGTCGGTGTGATCCGGTGGGGCGTGGCGGCCAAGGTCTTCCCGCCGTGTGGGTTTGATCTGTACGACGAGCACACCGTGGTAGTGGGGGTTGTCGGAGGTTCCGCTTACTACAACGATCCGGCGGACGTCGCCCGGTACGTGGCGATGTTGGCGGCGCTTGAGCGCCTCGCAATCCGTGGGGACGAGGCACGCGCCGAGCTACGACGTGTCGCCGATGAGTACCGGGCGCTGGATGGCTGACGACGCGCGTCCCGAACGGACGTTGGTGGTCCTTGAAGAGCTACCTCACCCGGCAGGAGGGTTCGCGGCCGGTCAGGAAGTCTTGCAGGTTGTCCAGCACGAGCATGCCCATCGCGGTGCGGGTCTCCAGGGTGGCGCTGCCCAGGTGGGGCAGCAGTACAGCGTTCTCCAGCTTCCGCAGCGCCTGCGGGACGTCGGGTTCGCCCTCGTAGACGTCCAGCCCGGCGCCGGCGATCGTGCCCGACTGCAGTGCCTTGACCAGCGCTTCGGAGTCGACGACGTCGCCGCGGGCGCTGTTGATCAGGAATGCGGTCGGTTTCATCCGGGCCAGCCGGGCGGCGTCGATGAGGTGGGTGTTCTCCCCGCCGCCGGGCATGTGCAGGGACACGAAGTCGGCGGCTTCCAGCAGCTCCTCCACGGTGGCGACGCGGCGGGCGCCGGTGATCCCGTGGTCGGGTTCGAAGTCTACCGGATCGTAGAAGACCACTGGCATGCCGAAACCGAAGTGGCCGCGCCGGGCCACCGCCACCCCGATACGGCCCATGCCCACGATGCCCAGCGTCTTGCCGGTGACGTCGGCGCCCATCATGTGGGTGGGTCGCCACCCGGTCCACCGTCCGGCGCGGACCTCCCGTTCTCCCTCGCCGGCGCGCCGGGCCACCATCAATAACAGCGTCATCGCGGTGTCCGCGGTGGTGTCGGTGAGCACCCCCGGGGTGTTCGTGACCACGATCCCCGCCGCAGCCGCGGCGTCGGTGTCGATGTGGTTGTAGCCGACGCCGAAGTTGCCGAGGAATCTGGTCCGCAGTGAACCGTCGAACAGCTCGGCCGGCAGCCGGTCGGAAACGGTCGGCAGCACCACGTCGGCCTGCTCCAGCGCGGCGCGCAGCCCGTCGCGCCCGAGTGGGATGTCGTCGGCGTTGAGCCGGACGTCCGGGAAGCGCCGCTGCAGCTCCTGCTCCACCGACGCCGGCCACGTGCGGGTCACCACAATCACAGGCTCGGGCACAGCAACACCTCCTGCAGATCAGACGGCGGCTGGGGCAAGGCTGTGCTCGGCGAGGACCCGGGCCACGGTTTCCCCCATCGCCGACGGGTTCGGCGCCATCGTGATGCCCGCGGCGGTCAGGATCTCGGCCTTCTCCTGGGCGGATTCGCCGGCGGCGGACACGATCGCGCCGGCGTGCCCCATCTTGCGGCCCTTCGGCGCGGACAGCCCCGCGATGTAGGCGATCACCGGCTTGGTCATGTGGTCGCGCACGTAGTCGGCGCCCTCGGCCTCCTGCGGGCCGCCGATCTCGCCTACCATGATCACCGCGTCGGTCTCCCCATCGGCCTCGAACAGCTCCAGGTGGTCGCGGAACGAGGACCCGTTGACCGGGTCGCCGCCGATGCCGACCGAGGTGGAAACCCCGATCCCCAGCGCCTTCATCTGGGACGCGGCCTCGTAGCCCAACGTGCCGGAGCGCCCGATCACCCCGACCCGGCCAGGCAGGTAGATGTGGCCGGGCATGATGCCCAGCAGTGCCCGCCCCGGGGAGATGGTGCCGGCGCAGTTGGGTCCGGTCAGGGTCATCTTCTGCGGGGCTCGGTAGCGCCGCATGTAGCGCTTGACCCGCATCATGTCCTGGGTCGGGATGCCGTCGGTGATGCAGGCGCAGAACCGGATTCCGGCGTCGGCGGCCTCCATGAGGGAGTCGGCGGCGAACGGGGGTGGCACGAACACGATGGAGGCGGTCGCCCCGGTCTCGGCCACGGCGTCCTTCATGGTGTTGAAGATCGGGCGGTCCAGCACTCGCTCGCCACCTCGGCCCGGGGTGACGCCGGCGACCACGTTGGTGCCGTAGTCGATCATCTCCTCGGCGTGGAAGCGCCCGATGCGACCAGTGATGCCCTGGACCACCACGCGGGTGTGCTCATCGATCAGGATGGCCATGACCCTCCAGCTCTCTAGATGGTCGCACCGGCGGTGGCCACGACGCCGACGACCTTCTCGGCCGCCTCGGCGAGGGTGTCCGCGGTGATGATGGGCAGCCCGGAATCCTGCAGGATTGCCTGGCCCTGCTCGACGTGGGTGCCGGCCAGTCGCACCACCACCGGGATCTCGACGTCGATCTCCTTGAACGCGGCGACGATGCCCTGGGCGACCCAATCGCAGCGGTTGATGCCCGCAAAGATGTTGATCAGCATCGCCTCGACCTTGTCGTCGCGCAGCACCGCGCGGAACGCCTTGAGCACCCGCTCTGGCGACGCTGCGCCACCGATGTCGAGGAAGTTCGCCGGCTCGCCGCCCACGAACTTGATCATGTCCATGGTCGCCATCGCCAGACCGGCGCCGTTGATCATGCAGCCGATGTTGCCCTCCAGACCGACATAGGCCAGCCCACGATCGGCGGCGTGACTTTCCCGGGCGTCTTCCTGGCTGCGGTCGCGCAACTCGGAGATGTCCGGGTGACGAAACAGGGCGTTGTCGTCAAACGACATCTTGGCGTCCAGCGCGACCAGGCTGCCCTTGCTGGTCACGGCCAGTGGGTTGATCTCCAGCATGGTGGCGTCCAGATCTCGAAAGGCACGGTAAGCACGACGAAAGATCCGGCTGGCCTCGGCGAGCTGGGCTGGCTGCAGGCCCACCGCAAACGCGAGCTCCCGGGCCTGGAACTCCAGGAAACCCACCGCGGGTTCGATCGTCGTGCGGATCAACGCCTCCGGTTTGGACGCGAGCAGGTCCTCGATCTTCACCCCGCCCTCGGCCGAGGTGATGATGCATACCCGCTCGATGCGGCGGTCCAGCACGATGGCGAAGTACAGCTCGCGGGCGATGTCGGTGGCCTCCTCGACGTACACCCGGTAGATCAGCTTGCCGCGCGGCCCGGACTGCTTGGTGACCAGCCGCCGGCCGAACATGCCGTTCGCGACGTCTTGCACCTCCCGGTCGGAGTGGCACAGCTTCACCCCGCCGGCCTCGCCGCGGCCACCGGCATGCACCTGGGCTTTGACCACCCAGGCCGACCCGCCGATCTCGGTGCACCGGTAGGACGCCTGCTCGGGGCTGTAGGCCAAACCTCCTCGCGGTATGGGGACCCCGAAACGGGCCAGGATCTCCTTGGCTTGATATTCGTGGATGTCCACACCCGCCCCTTAGGCCCGGCTCGCCGCGGCGGCCCGGATCGCCTCGTCCATCGCGATCACCGTCTTGGCCATCCGCTCCGAGGCGGCGTCGATCATCTTGCCGTCCACCGACGCGGCGCCCCTGCCCTGCGCCTCGGCCTCGCGCAGCGCTTCGATGATCCGCTGGGCCCGGTCCACCTCGGCCGGCGGCGGGCTGAAGACCTCGTTGGCCAGCTCGACCTGGCTGGGATGGATCGCCCACTTGCCCTCACACCCCAGCGCGGCCGCCCGCCGGGCCCCGGCCCGGAAGCCGTCGGGGTCGGAGTAGTCACCGAACGGGCCGTCGATCGGGCGCAGCCCGTAAGCCCGGCACGCCACGATCATCCGCGACAGCGCGAAATGCCACTGATCACCCGGGTAGTTCGGGTTCAGTCCACCGATGCTCACGGTGCGGGCCCGGTTGCTCGCGGCGTAGTCGGCCACCCCGAAGTGCAGCGCTTCCAGCCGACCGGCGCTGCTCGCGATGGCCTCCACATTCGCCATCCCCAGCGCGGTCTCGATCAGCGCCTCGATACCCACCTTGGTCTGGTAACCCTTGGCCTGCTCGATCTGGTCGACCAGTGTCTCCACGCAGTAAAGGTCGGCGGGCACCCCGACCTTGGGTACCAGGATGGTGTGCACCCGGTCACCCGCCTGCTCCATCACGTCGATGACGTCGCGGTACATGTAGTGGGTGTCGAGCCCATTGATGCGCACCGACACCGTCTTTCCCTTGGCTGCCCAATCGATGTCACGCAGCGCCTCGACGACGTTGCGGCGCGCCTGTTCCTTCTCCGGCGGCGCGACCGCGTCCTCCAGGTCCAGGAAAACGAAGTCGGCCGCGCTATCCGCCGCCTTGTCGATGAAGCTGGTGTTCGATCCCGGCACCGCTAGCTCACTTCGCTGCAACCGGGGCTGACGCATCGGGTAAAGGGTGTGGCTCATCGCGCTGGGCTCGCCTCCTTGCCCTCCAGCGCGGCGAGCGCGCTGCGGTAGTACTCCTGGGCCGCGGCGACGCTGGCCCCTGGCTCGATCTTGGCCCCGGCGTCGGCCAGCGACATCTCGGCGCTGGCCAGCGCGGCAAGGCAGGCCACCTCGTTGAGGTCGCCGAGGTGGCCGATCCGGAACACCTTGCCCGCGACCTTGGCCAGGCCGGCCCCGAACGCCGTGCGGTAGCGGTGGTAGCCGATCCGGCAGACTTCTCCAGCGTCCACGCCGTCGGGCGTGCGGATCGCCGTGACGGTGTCGGAATACCACTGCGGACCCAGCGCGCACAGCGACAGGCCGAGCGCATCCACCCCGCGACGGACCCCCTCCGCGAGCCGGTGGTGCCGGGCGAACACCTGCGGCAGACCCTCAGCGAACAGCAGGTCCAGCGAGCACCGCAGGCCGTGCAGCATCGGCACGGACGGGGTGTAGGGGAAGTAACCGAGGTCGTTGGTCTTGAGCATGTCCTCGAAGCTGAAGTAGCAACGCTCCATCGTCGACGAGCTCGCTGCTTCCAGGGCCTTTGCGCTGACCCCGAGCATGGACATCCCGGCGGGCAGCATCAACCCTTTCTGCGAGCCGCTCACCGCCAGGTCGACACCCCAGGCCTCCTGCTCGAACGGGATCGAGGCCAGCGAGGACACCGCATCCACGTACAGCAGGGCGTCCGAGCCGGCCTCGTCCATCACCCGCCGGACCCCGGCGATGTCGGAGGTCACCCCGGTGGCGGTCTCGTTGTGGCAGGCGAAGACGCCCTTGATGGTCTGGTCCTCGGTGAGGTGGCGCGCGTAGTCCTGCAGCGGGACGCCCTCACCCCATTCCCGGTCGACGCAGATCACGTCGAGACCCAGCCGCTCCGCCATATCGGCCCAGAGCTGGGAGAACTGGCCGAAGCGCGACATCAGCACCCGGTCGCCCCGGTTGAGGGTGTTGCTGATCGCCGCCTCCCATGCCCCGGTACCGGAGGACGGGTACATGAAGACCCGGCCGGTCTCGTTGGCGAAGACCTTCTTCAGGTCGGCGAACAGCGGCAGGGTCAGCTCGGGGAAGTCCGGCGCCCGGTGGTCCTGCATCGGGACGTTCATCGCGCGGCGCACCGCGTCGGGGACGTTGGTCGGACCGGGGATGAACAGGTGCACGGGTCCGTTGGGCACGCCCTTCACCGCTTCTTGGCGGTCGGCGTGAGCTGCGGGTACAGCGGGTAGCGTGTGGTCAGCGCCCTGGTGCGCTCAGTCAGCGACGCCCGCTTGGCGTCGTCCAGATCGCCGGTCAACGCCTCGGTGATGATCTTGCCGATCTCGTGGAAGTCGTTTTCCTGCAGGCCCCTGGTAGCCAGCGGCGAGGCCCCGATCCGCAACCCGGACGCGACGGCCGGGGGCCGCGGGTCGAAGGGCACCGCGTTGCGGTTCACGGTGATCCCGACCTCGGCGAGCCGGTCCTCGGCCTGCTGGCCGTTCAGTGGGGATTCCCGCAGGTCGGCGAGCACGAGGTGGGTGTCGGTGCCACCGGTGAGCACGTTGAGCCCGCCCTCGAGCATCTCCTTGGCCAGCGCCCGGGCGCCGGCGCGGGTGCGCTGCTGGCGCTCCCGGAACTCTTCCGATGCGGCGATCTTCAAGGCCACCGCCTTGGCGGCGATCACGTGCATCAGCGGGCCACCCTGCCAGCCGGGGAACGTCCGCGAGTTGATCTTCTTTCTGAACTGCTCCTTGCAGAGGATCATCCCGCTGCGGGGCCCGCCCAGCGTCTTGTGGATCGTCGTGGTGACCACGTCGGCATAGGGGACCGGGTTGGGATGTTCGCCGCCGGCGACCAGGCCGGCGAAGTGCGCCATGTCGACGAACAGGTAGGCGCCCACCGAGTCGGCAATCTCGCGGAAGCGGGCGAAGTCGAGCTCGCGGGGGTAGGCGGACCAGCCGGCGAGGATCATCTTCGGCTGGTGCTCCTTGGCCAGCCGGGCGACCTCGTCCATGTCCACCAGCGAGGTCTCCTTGTCCACGCCGTAGGGCACCACGTTGTAGTAGAGGCCGGAGAAGTTGATCTTCATGCCGTGCGTGAGGTGCCCGCCGTGGTCGAGCTTCATCCCGAGGAACGTGTCGCCGTGCTCCATCAGCGTGCTGTAGACGATGGCGTTGGCCGAGGCACCGCCGTTGGGCTGGACGTTGGCGTGCTCGGCTCCGAACAGCTCCTTCGCCCGGTCGATGGCCAGCTGCTCGGCCACGTCGACGTGCTCGCAGCCGCCGTAGTACCGCCGGCCCGGATAGCCCTCCGCGTACTTGTTGGTGAGCACGGAGCCCTGGCAGTCCAGCACCGCCTGCGGCACGAAGTTCTCCGAGGCGATCATCTCCAGGGTGTGCTCCTGGCGGGAGAGCTCGTTGGCGAGTACCTCGGCGATCTCGGGGTCGACCTCGGAGACCGGCTTGGTGAAGAAGTCAGCGGGCAGAGCACTCATCGGCGAAACCTCGGGCTCGTAGGGCTGTGGCTCTGGCAGGGACGGGAACGTCACGGTGGCCCGGCGCGTCGCACCGCCAGGTGCCGATGCAGACCTACCGCCACCGAGGCTCATGAACTCGTGACCCCGAACCCCTCGGGCAGCATATCGCGGGGGACGCCCAGATAGACAGCCCTGTCTCATGAACGCTCCCATGCCCGCGGCCGGGCCTGCGCGCGATGAGCGAGGTTGCGCCGCTTGAGCGCCGGGACGGCATGGCAGGCCCGGAACCAGGCTCGGGCCCCCGCCACGGCGACGCGGTTGCTGCGCAGACCTTGCCGTTGGGTGTGCAGCGCGGTACGGACGGCGGCGTAGCCACTGGCGCGCATCCCGGCTCCGAATGGCGGTCAGCGGGATGGCGGTTTATGCGCGCCCGCGAGTTCGCGGAGTGAGTTCTAGATCGGGAGCGCAGACATGCCATGCATCGGGCTGATGGGGGCACTCGAACACGACGAGGCGGTCTGCGGAGTAGTCCGCAAGTCTCTCGGCCGCCAGTCGGCTCAGGAGGGCACGCTGGCCACAAGGACCGCACCTCGGTGCCATGCTGTACCACTCCAATGGGCTCATGCTCTGCGCCGGTTCCTCCGCAGCCTGGGCAGGGTGTTCGGGTGCATCGACCCTACTAGCGCAACCAGCGCAGCGCCGCGCTCAGGTCGGCCACCGCGTGCAGGCGCATTCCGGGCGGCGAGGCGCCATCGCCGCCCGGGGCGCTGGCCGGGTCGCTTTCCGGGGGCACGAGCGCGTGCCGGAAGCCCAGCCGAGCGGCCTCGGCGAGGCGCCGGCGTAGCCCGGTCACGTGCCGGACCTCGCCGGCCAGCCCGACCTCCCCGATCGCCACTGTGTGTGGGGGCAGCGGGAGGTCACCGGCTGCCGACGCGACGGCCAGCGCGACGGCGAGATCGGCCGCCGGCTCCACCACGCGCATCCCGCCCACCGTCGCGGTGTACACGTCCGACCCCGCCAACCGCACGCCCCCGCGGCGCTCGGTGACCGCCAGGATCATGGCCACCCGGGAGGAGTCCAGACCGCTGACCGCCCGGCGCGGGTTGGCCAGCGCGGACTCGGCGACCAGCGCCTGGACCTCCCCCAGCATCGGCCGTTTGCCCTCCACCACGACCGTCACCGCCGTCCCGGGCACGGCACCATCGCGGCGGGTGAGAAACAGCCCGGACGGGTCGGGCAGACCGGTGATGCCATCGTCGGTGAGTTCGAAGCAGCCGACCTCGTCGGCGGGCCCGAACCGGTTCTTGATCCCGCGGACCATCCGCAGCGTTGAGTGCCGTTCTCCTTCGAACTGCAGCACCACGTCGACCAGGTGCTCGAGCACCCGGGGCCCGGCCACCGTGCCGTCCTTGGTGACGTGCCCGACCAGCACCACCGGTAGCCCGCGCTGCTTGGCGGTGGTGATCAACACGCTGGCCACGGCGCGGACCTGGGACACCCCGCCCGGGCTGCCCTCGGCGCCGGGACAGGACATGGTCTGCACCGAGTCGACGATCAGCAGCCCCGGATCGACCGCGTCGAGGTGCCCGAGCACCGCGGCGAGGTCGGACTCGGCGGCCAGGAACAGCTCGTCGTGCAGTGCGCCGGTGCGCTGCGCCCGCAGCCGGACCTGGCCCGCGGACTCCTCGCCGGTCACGTAGAGCGCGCGCCTGCCGGCCACCGCGCAGCAGTGCGCGACCTCCAGCAGCAGCGTGGACTTTCCGACCCCGGGTTCGCCGGCCAGCAACACCACCGCGCCGGGCACCAGCCCGCCGCCGAGTACCCGGTCGAGTTCGGACACCCCGGTCGCCGTGGCTCGCGCGGAATGCAGGTCGACCTGGGAGATCGGGCGGGCCGGGGACGACGGAGCGCCGGCCACGACCCGCGTCACCGGGCGCGGACCGGTCGCCGCCACGCTGCCCCAGGTCTGGCACTCCGGGCAGCGCCCAACCCACTTGGCGACCTGGTGGCCGCATTCGGTGCAGCGGTGTGCAGCGCGGGCGTTCACCGGGGACCTTGCCATGGGCGCGGACGCTATCTGCCTGACCCGACAGTGCGACCGCGCGGCTCAGCCGTGCCCGCCGCCTCCGTGGCCCTCTTCGTCGCTCTCTGCGACTCTCTCGGGAATCTCGCCCGCCGAGTTCGAGGGTGCCGCCATGGGCACCGGCACGGTCACCGTGCCTGCGTTCCGGAACACGAAGGTGACCGGGGTGTTCAACCCGGCGCGCAGCGGTTGGGTGGTGGTGAGCACGATGCGCAGCTCCCCGGCGACCAGCGGGCTCTGGGCACCTGCCAGCGTGGAGCCGATGGTGCTGGTGACGTTCGTTCCGGGGGGGATGGTGCTGGTGCCCAGCACGAGCACTTGGCTGGCAGCTGGGCTGGTCACGTCGATCAGCTCGTCGGCACTGGTGCCCAGGTTGACG
Organism: Pseudonocardiaceae bacterium; assembly: GCA_050700115.1. Taxonomy (GTDB): domain Bacteria; phylum Actinomycetota; class Actinomycetes; order Mycobacteriales; family Pseudonocardiaceae. The sequence continues at coordinate 36,026 of JBOHGG010000030.1, read as the reverse complement.
ATGGTGAGCAGCACCGGCACGTTCGAACCGGCCGGGTAGATGCCATTGGGGCTGGGCGGGTAGTGGATCAGCACATTGCGCAGCGCGATGTTCCCGACATCACCGTAGGCCCCGGGTACGGCGGCCACTTGGCTATCGGTCTGGGTGATCTGGCCCGCACCGCAGCCGGCCAGCGCTACTGTGGCGGCGCAGCAGGCCGCGACCAAGGCGGTGACAGCGAGGGGGCGCCGCATAGAGCTGGGCCGGCGGCTCACGGGCAAAGTCCTCCTCATGTCCTGCTCGCCGAACGTCCGGCCAGCCTCATCTGACCAGGGTGAATCCTATCCGCAGGCGCGGTGCTTCGGCGCGCCCGGCCCAGCCGGCGCCGGTCTGGCGCCGGGCTCGTATCGGGCTCGTGTCAGTCTACAGTGGAGCTACCTTGAGCTGGGGGAGCGCAGCGTTGCCTGGGGGGAGCCGGTTGTCGATCCCCTGACCTGCGACGACGCTGCGATCCCCAGCGCCGGACGGTTTCCGGGCGTGGTAACCTGGGTACATCGAAAGGGGCAGAGGACACATGGTTTTCAAGGTCGGAGAGACCGTCGTCTACCCGCACCACGGTGCCGCTCTTATCGAGGCCATCGAAACTCGAGTGATCAAAGGCGAGGAGAAGAAGTACCTCGTCCTCAAGGTCGCTCAGGGTGATCTTACCGTCCGCGTTCCCGCTGCTAACGCCGAAGTCGTCGGCGTCCGGGACGTGGTCGGCCAAGAGGGTCTCGACCGGGTTTTCGAGGTGCTGCGTGCTCCCCATACCGAGGAGCCGACGAACTGGTCGCGGCGGTACAAGGCCAACTTGGAGAAGCTCGCCTCTGGCGACGTCAACAAAGTGGCGGAAGTGGTCCGGGATCTATGGCGTCGCGAGCGTGACCGCGGCCTGTCGGCTGGCGAGAAGCGAATGCTCGCGAAGGCCCGCCAGATTCTGGTGAGCGAGCTCGCACTCGCCGAGGGCACCAACGAAGACAACGCCGAGGTGCTCCTCGACGAGGTCCTCGCTGCAGCTTCCTGACGAGCCGGCGGCTCGGGTGGCGGCCCGTGCCCCGGCCCGGGTCGCGGCGCTGGTGCCGGCTGCGGGGCAGGGCGTGCGGTTGGCAGCCGGGATGCCCAAGGCCTTCGTGCCGCTGCTTGGCCGCCCGTTGCTCTGGCATTGCGTGCGGGGGCTGCTGGCAGCTGGCTGCGTCGAGCTGGTGGTGGTTGCGGTCGGTGCCCAGCACCGGGAGCAGGCCCGAGCCGCACTCGCCGATGCGGGCGAGCGGGTGCGGCTCGTGACCGGTGGGGCGCAACGGTCCGACTCGGTCCGTCTGGCCTTGCAGAGCGTGCCGGACGCCGAGGTGGTGCTGGTGCATGACGCCGCTCGCTGCCTCACCCCGGTCAGCGTGATCCAAGCAGTGGTCGAGGCGGTCCGGACCGGGCAGCGGGCTGTGGTGCCGGTCCTGACGGTGGTTGACACGATCAAGCGGGTGGATCCCGACGGTCGGGTCCTGTCGACAGTGGACCGCTCGGCTTTGCGAGTGGTGCAGACCCCGCAGGGATTCGCCGGGGACCTGCTTCGCCGGGCGCACCAGGCGCCGTCCGGACCGGTGACCGACGATGCCGGTCTCGTCGAGCGGCTGGGGGACACCGTGACCACGCTGCCGGGCCATCCGCACGCCTTCAAGATCACCACTCCGTTCGACCTCGTCGTTGCCGAGGTGCTGGCCGGCGCGGTAGCGGCCGGTCGGATATGAGGGTCGGGATCGGCACTGACGTGCACCCGGTACAGCCCGGCCGGGAGTGCTGGCTCGCCGGGTTGCACTGGCCGGGGATCACGGGTTGCGCCGGGCACTCCGACGGTGACGTCGCCGCGCATGCGTTGTGCGACGCTGCGCTGTCCGCGGCAGGGCTGGGCGACCTGGGTGCGGTGTTCGGCACCGGTGAGCAGCGTTGGGCCGGGGCGCACGGCACCGAACTGCTCACCGAAGTACGTCGCAGGTTGACCGTCGAGGGCTGGGCGGTGGGCAACGGCGCGGTGCAGGTGATCGGGAACGTGCCGCGGGTGGACAGCCGCCGGGCCGAGGCGCAGCGGGTGCTGTCCGAGGCGTTGGGCGGCCCCGTCTCGGTCTCCGGCACCACCACCGACGGTCTCGGGCTCACCGGCCGCGGCGAAGGTATCGCGGCAGTGGCCACCGTGCTGCTGCGCGGCCTGTGAGTGGCGATGCGAGCCATAGCCCGGATTGCCACTCACGGGTGCCCCGTACCATCGCGTCGTGAGCCTGCACCTGTACGACACCGCGACGCGCAGCCAGCGGGAGTTCGTCCCGTTGCGACCCCGCACGGCGTCGATCTACGTGTGTGGTGCCACCGTGCAGGGCGTCCCGCATATCGGGCACGTGCGTTCGGCCTTGAACTATGACGTGCTGCGTCGCTGGCTGATGGCCACCGGCCACGACGTGTTGCTGGTGCGCAACGTCACCGACATCGACGACAAGATCCTGGCCAAGTCCGCCGAGGCTGGTCGGCCGTGGTGGGAATGGGCCTACCTCCACGAACGGGCGTTCGAGGATGCCTACACCGCGCTGGGCTGCCTGCCGCCGTCGGCGCTGCCGCGCGCCACCGGCCATATTCCACAGATGGTCGAGCTGATGGCGCGGCTGATCGACCGTGGGCACGCTTACGCTGCGGGCGGCGACGTCCACTTCGCAGTGGACACAGTGGACGGCTACGGGTCGCTGTCGCGACAGCGACCCGACGAGGTCTGCCAGGGTGAATCCGCAGCGTCGGGCAAGCGCGACCCACGCGACTTCGCGCTGTGGAAGGGCGCCAAGCCTGGTGAGCCGTGCTGGCCGACGCCGTGGGGGCCGGGTCGCCCCGGATGGCACCTGGAGTGCTCGGCGATGGCCACCGCCTACCTCGGTGCGGAGTTCGACATCCACGGTGGGGGTCTGGACCTGATCTTCCCGCACCACGAGAACGAGCTGGCCCAGTCCCGCGCCGCCGGTGACGGGTTCGCCCGGTACTGGTTGCACAACGGCTGGGTGACGCTGTCCGGCGAGAAGATGTCCAAGTCGCTGGGCAACACGCTGTCCGTGCCGGCCACGCTGCGCCGGGTCCGTGCGGTGGAGCTGCGCTACTACCTGATCAGCGCGCACTACCGATCTGCCATCGAGTACTCCGACGGCGCGCTGGACGAGGCGGTGGCCGCCTACCGGCGGATCGAGTCGTTCGTGCACCGGGTCCGGGAGCGTTGCGGGGTACCGGAGCCGGGCACCTGGTCCGCCGACTTCGTCGCGGCGATGGACGACGACCTCGGCACGCCGGCCGCGCTCGCCGCGATTCACGGCACCGTGCACGAGGGCAACGCCGCGCTGGACGTCGGGGACCACCCGGCGGCGGTAGCGGCGGCCGGTTCGGTGCGTGCGATGACCGGCGTGCTGGGGCTGGACCCGCTGGCTGACCAGTGGCGCTCGACGTCGGGATCGGATGCCACGTCGGCGGCACTGGCGGTGCTGGTAGAACGGCTGCTCGTGGAGCGTGCCGAGGCTCGGGGCCGCCGTGACTACACGACCGCCGATGCGGTGCGTGATCAGCTGCTCGCTGCCGGAATCGCCGTCGAGGACACCCCCGATGGTCCGTTGTGGACGGTCAAGGGGAGCTGACGTGATGGCTGGTAATTCCCAGCGCAGGGGTGCGATGCGCAAGCCGGGCACCAAGAAGGGCGCCGTCGCGGGTTCCGGCGGGCGCAAGTCCAAGGGGCTGCGCGGCCGCGGCGCCACGCCGCCCGCCGAGCAGCGAACCGGCCATCCTGCCCAACGACCAGGCCGTCCGGCCCAGCGTCAACCGGCCCAGCGGGGAGCTGGTCATGCCAACCCGGCCGCTCGGGCCCGCCGCCGAGCCGGTACCGAGCCGGGAGAGACCGTACTCGGTCGCAATCCGGTACTGGAGTGCCTGCGCGCCGGGGTACCGGCCACCGCGCTGCACGTCGCTATCGGGGTGGATGCCGACGACCGGGTCAGCGAGTCCGTACGGTTGGCCGCCGATGCCGGTCTGTCCATTCTCGAGGTGCCCAGAGCTGACCTCGACCGGCTGGCCGGGGGTGCGCTGCACCAGGGGATGGCGCTGCAGGTGCCCCCGTATGAGTATGCCGTAGCCGAGGACGTGCTGGCTGCCGCCCAGGACTCCGGGTCACCACCACTGCTCGTCGCGCTCGATGGGGTGACCGACCCGCGCAACCTGGGTGCCGTGGTCCGCTCGGCCGCCGCGTTCGGTGCGCACGGACTGCTGGTGCCGCAGCGGCGCTCGGCGGGGATGACCGCGGTGGCCTGGCGGACCTCGGCCGGCACGGCCGCGCGCCTGCCGGTGGCCCGGGCCACCAATCTGGTGCGCACGCTCAAGGACTGTGCTGCATCCGGCCTGATGGTTGTCGGGCTGGACGCCGGCGGCTCGATGTCATTGGACTCGTTCCCGCTGGCGACCGGACCGCTGGTGCTGGTGCTCGGTTCGGAGGGGCGGGGGCTGTCCCGGCTGGTCCGTGAAACGTGTGACGCCACGGTGTCGGTACCCATGGCGGGGCCGGTCGAATCGCTCAACGCGTCGGTGGCCGCCGGTGTGGTGCTCGCCGAGGTAGCGCGCCTACGCCGCGCTGGATGACCCCTGCGCCCACGTCGGGCGAGCTGGCGGCCGCGAGCGCTCTATTGCGTCCAACCCGGCACCAGAGCTGTTCGGGCCGCCTTGAGTCCGACGCAACGTGGCGAAACGGGCGCTACGGCATGCCGCATGTTCGCATCGCCGGCATTGTGTGTATCTTGTCGCGATCAGCGTTCATGACGCGGCAGTTTCGGTACGCCGCGTTCCTCTCGACAAGGAGAATCCGTAGCCGTGGCTCAGAAGACCATCGTCACCCTCATCGACGACCTCACTGGCGAGGAAGCTGAAGACATTACGACAGTCGAGTTCGCGCTCGAGGGTGTCACGTACGAGATCGACCTGGCCGACGACAACGCCGCCCAGCTTCGTGATAAGTTGTCCAGTTACGTCGCGGCCGCCCGTAAGACCAGTGGGCGGCGCCCGGGCACTCGTGGCCCAGACCGCTCGGCCGGCCGTGCGAACGGCAACGGGAAGGTCGCGGGAAGCGGCTACAACCGCGACACCCTCAAGGCCATCCGCGAGTGGGCCAAGCAGAATGGCCACAATGTCAGCGACCGTGGTCGGTTGCCGCTCAACGTCGTGCACGCCTGGGAGGCGAACCATCAGGGAGTGACGAATAGTGGCAAGCTTCCGGCGTTCTCCGGCTAGGGGACTACCGGGGAGTGTCTTCGCCGTCGGTGAACCTGCACACGAGCAGGTACTGGACGGTAGAACGGAGGAACTGTGGAGGCGGGGGGGCCACCGTGGCTGACGATCACGATCGCGGCCATCTCCTTGATCGGAATCGTGGTGACGGCTGTGATTGGTCCAATGATCGTGGAGCGGGTCAAACCGGGCCGGTCGACCCTTGAACCGATGACACCTGGGGTGATCGCGCAACAGGCCAGCGACGCGGTGACGCTCATCCAGTCCGCAATCGCAGACCTGCAAACCCGAGTCGGACGACTCGAGGCGCTGCAGATGACGGTTGTCCATGACAAGCGTGGATGAGCTCACTGAAGGCTTGGACCGGCTGCGTGACTCCATCGCGCAAACCGCCCGGGCCGCTCCCCAGGTTGCGCGGCAAGAGGTCCACCGTGAAGGCCGCGCCTACTTCCGGGGCGCGGTCGCGGCCTCGGTGGTCACGTCCTTGCTCGTCGGCGTCCCGCTGCTGCTGCTGAACCGAAGCATCGCCCAGAACACCGCTGAGGATCAGGTGCGCGCGACCCAGTTCCAGGCCGCGTCGCAGGACATTCGGCAGCTCGCGCAGGGGGCTTACGACCTCGGGGTGGTGGCAAACGCCGAACTCACGCGCCGCGGCTTGGCGACCGTACCGATCCCCCCACCAGGGACCGCATCGGATTCCGAGGTGCTCAGCGCGGCGTCCACGGCGCAGGTCGCAGCGCAGATCGCCAGCCAGCCCATCGCGGTGGCCACCCCCGAACGGATCAAGGCCGAGATTGCGGCGCAACTGACCACCCTGCCCCCGCCGCCCGTTGGGCCCACTCCCGAACAGCTCAATGAGGCGGTGCAGGCCTACCTGGTGGCCAATGCCGAGGCGCTACGCGGACCCCAGGGTGACCCTGGAGACCCCGGAGAGCCTGGCGAGTCCCCGCCGTGCCTGGTCGAACCCACCCAGTGCCAGGGTGCCCAGGGAGCGCCGGGTCTGCGGGGCGAACCGCCGGTGGGCTGGACCGTCGCCGAGGCCGACGGGTCGACCACCACATGCGAACGCGCCGAGGGCTTTGACCCGACCGCTCCTCGCTACCAGTGTGCCCGCGGCGCGCCGCCATCCGCGCCCCCGCCGCCACCCCCGAGCGAGGGAGACCTACTGCCGGTACCGGGGGGGTGAGGGTTTCGCCTCGGCCGCAGCGCTCTACAGCTTTCGGCCGATGGCTGCGTAGAGGTTGGAATGGTGTGGCTGGTCGTCGGCGTCTTCCGCCGATTCCGGGCGCCACTGCGAGGTGTACACCAGACCAGGTTCCACCAATTCGAAACCGTCGAACATGCGCATGACCTGGGCATGGGGGCGGGGGTGGGCCGGCTCCTGGGTGTTCTTGAACACTTCGACTGCCTTGGCCATCCGCTCGGGCATACCGTCCGGCGTGAAGTGCGACATCGCGACGTAACTGCCGGGCGCGAGGTGCTCCCGGTAACCGGCGACGATAGCCCACGGATCATCGTCGTCCGGGACGAACTGCATAACACCGACCATGAGCACGCCCAGCGGCTGTCGCAGATCCAGCAACCGGCGTGTCTCGGGAGCGTCGAGGATCGTGTCTGGTTTACGCAGATCGGCGCGGATCACCGAGGCGTTGTCATTGCCTGCGAGCAGCAACTCACTATGGGCGACCGCGATCGGCTCGATGTCCACGTACAACACCCGGCACGCTGGGTCAGCTTCCTGGGCGACCTCGTGCACATTGCCCACCGTCGGAATGCCGGAGCCGAGATCGAGGAACTGCCGGATCCCGGCGTCGATCAAGAACAGCACCGCTCGGCGAAGGAAACTGCGGTTGCGCCGGGCCATGTCCCGCGCCGGTACCGCCGCGAGTAGCCGTTGCGCTGCCTGCCGGTCAGTCTCGAAGTTGTGCCCCCCGCCCAGCAGGTAGTCATAGATGCGAGCTGAGCTAGGCACCACAACGTTGAGCTCCTCCGGAACCCAGGCCTGGTCCATGACACCACCCTTTGGCAGTTACCCGACAACGCGCAGTCTAGGCGAAGCTCGGCCGCCAGCCGGCGTCGTTGCACCAGAGACCTTCCGGCATATCGCGGCGACCAAGCTCCGCGCGGAGGCCCTCGAGCAGTATCTGGACGAGTGGGAGCGCGAGCACGGCGCGTTCGTGGCCGCGGAGCGCGATGACCAGGTGCTGATCGCTCGGCTGCGGGTGGCGCAGCGCCACGGTGTGGAGCTGCGCAGCAACGCGATCGTCGTCGCCCAGGTGTGGCATGATTCCCAGGGCCGCCAGGCGCGGTTGGCGCGACTGTTTCGGAGCGTCGATATCCGCCCAGCCGACGACGAGGCGGGACATGCGGCCGGGGTACTGATCGGCCGGGCGGGTACCCAGGATCCGATCGACGCCACCCTGGTGCTGGTGGCGCACTCCGGGCGACCGCATCCTCTCCAGCGACCCCCCGGACATTCAACGCCTGGTCACTGCGGCCACCAGGTCCGTGCCGGTGATTCCCTGCTGACCTTGCTCAGCCGGGCACGGGAACCGCGATTCGCTTCGAAATACGGGTGTGACCGACCGCTCTGCTGTCGCCGAGTTCGACACCAGTGCTGCCCGCGCGGCTTCGGACAGCACTGGTGTCGAGTTCGGCAACAGCAGAGCGGTCATGGTCACTGGTATTTCGAAGCGAATGGCGGCTGGCGTGACCGACCTGATGATGGAAGTGCCGCTGGCCGACGGCCACAGCCTGGTCGTCGAGGTGGATCGGCGCGAGGTGCCGGGCGAGTTGGTCCTGGCCGCGGCCAAACCGTACGAGGTAGCGGTGCGTGCCACCGAGACACTGGAGCAGACCCTCGAGAAGGCGCGCCCGGCGTTGCACTCCCGGAGCGAGTGGGCGAAGTCGGCGGGGCCCGATGAGTGCTGCGTGGAGTTCGGCCCGAAGCTGGGTGGCGAGATGGGACCGACCTTGAACTGCCTAATGGACCTTCTCCGTTGACAGCGGAATACCTGGGTTTCCCGAACTTCGCAGGCAACGAGGACGAGGTTGGCCAGCGGGCACTCACTCGTAACCATGGTGGGTTCGGTCAGATGGAGGCCAGTTCGCGGGAGAGGGAGGGGTTGAATTCGTCGGCGGTGGCGCCGAGGCGGAAGGCGATCCACTCGTTCTCGTCGAAGACCAGGGCGTGGCCGGTGTCGAGGCTGCGCACGGTCCAGGCGTTGGGCCCGACGGTGACGGTGACGGCGCCGTTGGTGTTGGTGAGGCGGTCGGTGGTGACCTCGGCCAGCCAGGCCGACCACTGCTCGGTGGTGAAGCCGATCACCGGGCTGTCGGTGATCTTGCTGTGCCTGATCTGTGCGCCCGCGCTGGTGAAGTCGACCTCGACACAGCCGTTGGCCTGGGCCGAGTAGCTCGACTTGCGCCACCCCGCGCGACGCTTCGCGGTGGCCATCGGTTCCTCCGGGGTTCAAGTCAATGTCGATAAGCGCGACCGGATCACCTCCGCGGTGCGTGCTGGCGACAGGGCGGCCGCGCGAAGCCGGTCAACGATCCGAGTGTACCCCGCTACCTGCTGCTGGTCCTGCACGTAAATTGCCCCATTGACGATCTCCACATACACGATGGACTGGGCGGCGGCGAAGTCCAGCAGCGTGAACGCGCCGACCAACCCGTCGTGGGCGCCGATGGCGGTGGGCAGCACGAGCAGCTCCACGTTGTCCCGTTCGGACACCGCGATCAGGTGCTCCAACTGGGCCCGCATGGTGGCGGTGCTGCCGATCGGGCGGTCCAGCACGGACTCCTCGATCAGCGCCGTCAGGTTCAGCGGCTCGGCGTCGTTGGACAGCCTGCGCTGCCGTTCCATCCGCAGGCTGACCGTGCGCTCGTGGTGGTCTGGCCGGACTCGCCCGCTGCCGGTGGTGAGGCCGAGCGAGTAGTCCTCGGTCTGAAGAAGCGCGGGAAAGACGGATGTTGCGTAGTCGGCCACGTGCGAAGCGAGGCCCTCGAGGCCGACGAAGGTGCGCAGCCAGTCGGGTACCACGTCGGTCCACGGTGCCCACCAAATCTGCCGATCGGCGCTGCCGGCCAGCGAGGCCAGCCGCTCGATGTCAGCGAGGTCAGCACCGTAGAAGCGCAACAGCCCGGTGATCTCCGTCGGCTGCTGCTGGTTTCGACCGCTCTCCAGGTGGCCGATCTTGCCAGCCGTGCAGCCGATCGCGGTCGCCGCGGCGGCCATCGTCTGGCCGGCCCGCTTGCGGTAGTTGGTCAGCTGTACGCCGATCAGCCACCGCAGCGCGGAGGGATCTGCTCGCACCGGCACCTACTGCTCCCTCCGGTCGTCGCATCTAAGCGAGTCCGGTATGGACTTCTGTAGAAACATACGTACACTCTCTCATGATGAGCAGAGAAGACTCTACACAGCGGCGGCCGGCACCCATCCCGGTGGCGCAGCTGCTCGCTCGTCTGAGCGGGGAGCGCCACGCCAGGCTGTGGACCGTCCGCTGCCGTGACGAGCGGGGGCGCTCGGCGAGCCTGCAGATCAGCCTCACCAGAGCCGGGATCACGATCGTCCCCACGGCTCCCGGGCCGTGGCAGCTGACGCCGCTGGAATCTGGACGGCTGCGGGGCGTGGTGCGCCGCGCGCTGCTCATCTTGGACCAGCGTGCCGGATCCGAACCGATCCGCGGCAGCCAACGAACCAGTTCATGCTCGTCGGCGACTCACGAGCCGCCCGGTGGGCAGGGCTGAGGCTCTGACCTCTCCCCGCTCACCGGGTGTCCACCCCAACCGCGCCGATAGGTGGGCTGGCGCGTCGTGAACTCGACGTCAGCGACATCCACCCGGCCCGCAACGTCGCTGGGGTCGAGCTCACGACGCACACAATCGCTGCGCAGGTAGTGCCGGGCGGTCCGGACTGGCGGATGCCGGCCGTTGGCGGTAGACAATCTTGCGCCGGGTGGCAGCGAGCTGGCCGGTTCCGACGTGGGGATCTGCTGGAGGTTTCGCGTGCACATCTGGCCCGGCTCGCCTTACCCGCTGGGCGCCACCTACGACGGTGGCGGCACGAATTTCGCGATCTTCTCCGAGGTGGCGCAGGCGATCGAGCTGTGCCTGTTCGATGACCACGACACCGAAACCCGGCTGCAGCTGCCGGAACGCGACGGCCTGATCTGGCACGGCTACCTCCCTCGCGTCGGCCCCGGTCAACGCTACGGATATCGCGTGCACGGTCCCTACGAACCGGCGGCCGGACAGCGGTGCAACCCGCACAAGCTGCTGCTGGACCCCTACGCCAAGGCGATCGACGGGCGTATCGAGTGGAACGAGTCGCTGTATTCCTACCGGTTCGGCCGGCCCAGGTCGGTGAACAATGCTGATTCGGCCCCGCACGCCATGAAGTCAGTGGTCATCAACCCGTTCTTCGACTGGGTCAACGACCGGCCGTTGCACATCCCCATTCACCAGACGGTGATCTACGAGGCGCACGTCAAGGGCATGACGATGCGCCATCCCCAGATTCCCGACGACGTCCGAGGCAGCTACGCCGGCCTGGCCCATCCCGTCATGATCAGGCATTTTCAGCAGCTCGGAGTGACCGCTGTTGAGCTCATGCCGGTACACCAGTTCGTGCACGATTCCACCCTCGCGCAGCGCGGCCTGCGCAACTACTGGGGCTACAACACGATCGGTTTCTTCGCCCCGCACAACGACTACGCCTGCTTCGGCACCCGGGGGGAGCAGGTGCAGGAGTTCAAGACCATGGTCAGGGAGCTGCACCGGGCCGGCATCGAGGTCATCCTCGACGTGGTCTACAACCACACCGCCGAGGGCAACCACCTCGGGCCCACGCTGTCGTTCCGGGGCATCGACAACGCCGCCTACTACCGGCTGGTCGAGAGCGACCCCGAGCACTACTACGACACCACCGGCACCGGCAACAGCCTCAACGTGCGCCACCACGACTCGCTGCGATTGATCATGGACTCGCTGCGGTACTGGGTCACCGAGATGCACGTCGACGGATTCCGGTTCGACCTCGCCGCGACGCTGGCCCGTGAGCTCCACGAGGTCGACCGGCTCGCGGCGTTCTTCGACCTGGTCAACCAGGACCCGGTGGTCAGCCAGGTGAAGCTGATCGCCGAGCCGTGGGACGTCGGCGAGGGCGGCTACCAGGTAGGCGGCTTCCCGCCGTTGTGGACGGAGTGGAACGGCAGGTACCGCGACACCGTGCGCGACTTCTGGCGCGGCGAGCCGGCCAGCCTTGCGGAGTTCGCGTCCCGCTTCACCGGCTCATCGGACCTCTACGAGGCCAACGGCCGCCGGCCCCACGCGTCGATCAACTTCGTGACTGCGCACGACGGGTTCACCCTCACCGACCTGGTCTCCTACAACGACAAGCACAACGGGGCCAACGGGGAGGACAACCGGGACGGCGAGAGCCACAACCGGTCGTGGAACCACGGGGTGGAGGGGCACACCGACGACGGCAACATCATCGCGCTGCGGGAACGCCAGAAGCGCAACCTGCTGGCCACCCTCATACTCTCCCAAGGCGTACCCATGATCGCGCACGGTGACGAGCTGGGGCGCAGTCAGGACGGCAACAACAACGTCTACTGCCAGGACAACGAGACCAGCTGGATCGACTGGAAAGACGCCCGCCTGCACGACGTGCTGACCGATTTCACCGCGGCACTCGCCGAACTGCGCGCCGCACATCCGGTGTTCCGCCGCCGCCGATTCTTCCAGGGACGTCCGATCCGGGGCTCCAACATCGACGACATCGCCTGGCTGCGCCCGGACGGCCAGCAGATGAGCGACGAGGACTGGAACGTCGACCACGCCAAGGCAGTCGGGATCTTCCTCAACGGCCGGGGCATCCCCGAGCGGGACGCTCTGGGGGAGCGGATCATGGATGACTCGTTCCTGCTGCTGTTCAACGCCCACCATGGGTCGATCATGTTCACCTTGCCCGATCAGGCCTACGGCCGGATCTGGGAGATCGTGGTCGATACCGCCGACCCGCTGCTTGCCAAGGCCCGGCGCAGGCAGAGCCACGCCAAACCCGGTGGCCGGCTGCGCGTCGCGGCACGCGCGCTGCTCGTCCTGCGCTGCCGGCTCAGGCATGGGGATCAATGATCACCACGTCACGGGCAGCTCCACCAGGCCCCCGGTGAGCAGCTCGTCGCGTCCCCGCAGGGACTCGACGGCAACCGCCAGGCGCAGCGTCGGGAACCGGTCCAGCAAGGCAGGGAACAGCGCCTGCAGCTCGATCCGGGCCAACGGGGCGCCGACGCAGAAGCGCGGTCCGTGGCCGAAGGTCAGGTGCGGGTTGCGGGTGCGGTGTACGTCGAACCGCTCTGGGTCGCCGAATGCGCGCTCATCGAGATTGGCTCCGCGCAACCCGAGCATGACCAGCTCACCGGTCTGGATGGTGACGCCGCCGAAGGTGAAGTCGGTGTTGGCATAACGGGGCAGTCCCGCGGCCTGCTCGGTACCGGACGTTCGCATGGGCAGCCACGAGCGAAGGATCTCCTCGACCGCCGGTTCGATGAGCGCCGGATCATGGCGCAGCGCATCCGCCTGGTCGGGGTGGGTGAGTAGCAGGACCACCCCGCGGTCGATCGCCGTCACCGTGGTCTCGTGGCCGGCGAACAGCAGCCCGGCGCTGAGCATCGCGATGCCGTCGACGGTCAGTTCAGGGTCGGCGGCGGTGGCAGCCACCAGATCGGAGAGCACATCGTCGCCCGGCTCGGCCTGTTTGCGATCCACCAGCTCGCGCATGTACTGCCAGAGTTTCATCAGCCCGGCTTGAGAGCGGGCGGCGTCGGCCTGGTGCGCGGCGTCGTCGGACCAGCGCCGGAAGTCCTCCCGGTCGGCATAAGGCACGCCGAGCAGCTCGCAGATGACCAGCGCCGGAAGCGGAAACGACACCGCCTCATGCAGGTCGACCGGCTGGGTCTGCTGCGCCATGGCGTCCAGCAAGTCCGTGATGATCGCCGTCACCCGTGGCCGCAGGCTCGCCATCCGCCGCGCGGAGAACGCCGGCGCGAGCAGGCGGCGGGTCCGCGCGTGCTCTGCGGCCTCGGTCGACGGGTGACCCATCGGCCCGCCGAAGATCGCTGACTGGGAGACGCGGGCCGCGCGCTCCGGTTCGGCGTGCGAGCGGCCCAGCCGGGGATCCGACAGCAGCGCCTTCACGTCGTCGTAGCTGGTGACCAGCCAAGCGGGGTCGCCGGCTGGCGTGGTCACCCGCTGGATCGCTGTGCTCACTAGGGTCGCCTCCCATGATCCGTCGTATACGACGCGTCCTGTGCAACGTATCACTGAGGGCCATACACTTGCGCTCCTGATGACCGTGACCGAGCGCGACCTGCGCCTCCAGGCGCAGGAGATCGTGGCGCACATCCGGGCGCTGCGCCGCGATCTGCTCTGCGCCAGCGCGGACGACATCGCGCGCAGCGGACTGACCGGTCCACAGGTGAGCGTCATGGCCCATCTCGTGCTCAATGGTCCGGCCACGGTGACCGAGCTGGGCCGTGAGCTGGGCATTGGCCACAGCACCGTCTCCGGGATCGTTGACCGGCTCCAGGCGCGCGGGCTCGTCCAGCGAGTTCAAGACAATGCTGACCGCCGCTACACGCGTATTTCGGTCACCGAGAAGGTGGACCGGTACGTCGAGAATCTGGAGGTCGGAGCGTTCGGCCGGCTGGCTACCGCGTTGGGCGACGCCACGAGCGAGCAACGCCGCACGATCTGTGACGGGCTTGCTCTGCTGCGCCAGCTGCTGAGCTGAGCTCCGTAGACGCGGATGGGCTCGGCTAGGCTGCGCCGCCGCCATGTCCTTCGCCAGCCCGCTGTTTCTGTGGTACTTCATGCCGGCCGTGCTCGCGGCCGTGCTGATCGCGCCCCGGGGCTGGCGCAATGGCGTCGTGGCAACGGCCAGCCTGGTCTTCTATGCGGTCGGGGCGGGCCCGACGACGCTGTTGCTGCTGGGGTGCATGGTCGTCAACTACCTGGTGGGTCCGGCGTTGGAACCCGACGACTGGGACCTCGAGCCACAGCGGCGCCGGCACTGGTTGCGTGGCGTCGTCGTTTTCGACGTCGCGGTGCTGGTCGTGTGGAAGTACGCCGGCTTCGCCAGCGCCCAGGCTGCCGGACTGGCATCATTCACCGGGCTCGACCTGCCGATCGTCGAGCTCGCGCTGCCGATCGGGATCTCTTTCTACACCTTCCACCACATCTCCTACGTGGTGGACGTCTATCGCGGTGAACGGCCGGCGTTGCGTGATCCGGTCGCGTTCGTCGCCTACATCGCGATGTTCCCCCAGCTCGTCGCGGGGCCGATCGTGCGCTACCGCGAAATCGCCGATCAGCTCGGGCAGCAGCGCAGCCACCGGTTGGACGACATCGCCGCCGGGCTCCCACGCTTTGCTCTCGGCCTGATCAAGAAGGTCGTGATTGCGGACTCGCTGGCACCGGTGGTGGACGCCTGCTTCAACACTCCGGCCGACCAGATGACCACTGCGATCGCCTGGCTCGGCGCGATCGCTTACACCTTGCAGCTGTACTTCGACTTTTCCGGGTATTCCGACATGGCCATCGGGCTGGGCAGGATGCTCGGGTTCAGGTTGCCGGAGAATTTCGCGCGCCCGTACTCGTCGGCGAGTATCACCGAGTTCTGGCGGCGCTGGCACATATCGCTGTCCCGATGGTTCCGCGACTACCTGTACATCCCACTCGGCGGAAACCGGCAGGGGGTTCAGACCACCTACCGCAACCTGTGGATCGTGTTCGCGCTCGTCGGGCTCTGGCACGGCGCGAACTGGACCTTCTTGGTCTGGGGGCTCTACCACGGCACGGCGCTGGTGCTCGAGCGCCGTTGTGGGTGGGGAGTTGCGGCAGTCGAGCCCGGGCATTGGTTAAGGCGGGTGCTGACCCTGCTCGTCGTGGTGTTCGGCTGGGTACTGTTCCGATCGCCGAACCTCGGCACCGCACTGGTCTTCTTGCAGCATATGGTGATTCTCGATCTCGGCGGGCTGACCGATGTCGTGGACGCCTCGCTGACCAACCAGCGACTGGCGATCCTGCTGCTAGCCGCGCTGGTGTTCCTGCTGCCGGACAGGCCGATCACCGGCCGGTACCTCGAATCGGTGCGGTCCAGGCCGGCCACAGCGCTGCGGGTCGGCGTGATGACCGTCGGGTTGTTCTACTCCACGCTCCTGGTCGCCACCGGCACCTTCAGCCCGTTCCTCTACTACCGCTTCTGACAGACCTGCAGCGCCCCTCCATACAGCGTTCTGAGCTGCGTCAACGGTCGCTTCCTCACCGAAACATCACCCGACCGCGAGCACCTGCCCACCGCCGCTTGAAGGTCCTAGCCAAGAAAGCGGCGAATGCTCGTTGGGCCAAGATACACGATACACGGCCGTCGCCGCGGATCGGTTCACACAGTCATGCGCTTGCCGCATTTCTTGCAATAGTAGATGCGGAACAGCCACGGGCCACGCCACTCGGCTACCTTACCGTTACAGCCGGTGTGCTTCCAGTGGCGCCTAAAATACTTCTGCTCCAGCAGACCTGCTTTATTCAGCTCCCGATCAGTCATGATATCTCCCCTTGCCGCCCTCGCAGGCGGTCCCGTGAGAAGCGGGTGTGCCCCGTCTTAGGCGGCCGTTTTCTGGCCTTGCTCGCCTCAAATGTGGTCTAAGGCGTGTGCTTTTGCTTGACTATCTGCCGATCCAGGGTGTCGAGCCCACAGAACCGTCATTACCGCAGCAGGAGGCGACCAGCAGTGTGCCCACCCCCGAAACCTTTGTAAGGCTGGGAAGCGGTCCAGATCTTCCGCGCGCTGCGTAACATAAACCTCTCCCCCAGCCATCACAACAACACGAGCGACACCACCCGCAGCGCCGGCACGATCAGCAAGGTGTTCACCTGTCGCGAAACGACCCTACTTATGGCCCTATCGAGCATTGATCTTACGATTATTACCGTATGCGATAACAAACACCAGTATCTTCACCCATTCAGCGGTACCGTGGTCACTATGGTGGAGTGAATGCACACGTTGAGCTACAAGCTACGATCGGGCGACGACCCATCGTTCCCGTCGCACGACCCCTCACCTGTGCGAGTGTCGTCCCGAGCCCGGTGTCAGTGGTAACGCGCCAGCTGCGAAGCGAGAGCAGGCCGGTCGTTCACGGCCGCAGCCGGGACGTGATCCACCACGCCGGGGCGGCGGCGCTGCGGCTCATCGCTGACTGGGTTGAGCGGCGGGAGTCGCACCTGGCACTCCGGTGAAATGATCAAGGCTGGTCCAGCGACAACCCCAGGACCGAGCTGACAGCTAGGGAAATAGCAGCTAAACAGACTACTGGGCCATAGGGTTGTTTCCGTTTCCGTCTTACGGTGGACACGTGGAACCACCAGGGACAGTTACCTCTGGCCGGCACCGCAAGCCAGGCGAAACCCCAACGGTAGTGGTGGTGAGGGTTGTAGCGGCGTTTATCGTCGTTGGGTTGGCGACCGTGGCAGGGGTCGCGTCTTTTGATGGTCCGACTCAACGTGCCGCTATCGCGCCAGCTTCGCCACCGCGGGTGGGCCCTGCGAACACGACGGTGGCCGATCCCTCCAGGAACACCACTGCCCCGATCGGCCCACGCGCCGTGGCGTACCTCGACGCGCTGAAACGGGAGAGTGTCCCCGTTGTGGACATCCCAACGCTACTGCTCGTTGCGGACAGCGTGTGTGCCCAGCAAGGCGACACCAACGTGGCAGCGCAAGCGGACCGGCTGATGGCAGCTTTCCCCGGTCAGTGGAGACCGCAGCAGGCCGCCATCATCGTGGACTGCGCGATCAAACACGTATGTGGCTAACAGACACTGCACTACTACCTGACGCGAGTGGTTATCCGGCGGTGTGATGGAGAGTGCTGTTGAGGACGGTGATGGCGTGCCCGGTGAGGTGGACCCGGTCTCCGTGGACAGCGGTGGTAGCCAGGCCGGCACGGGCGGACGCTCGCAGCCCGGTGCGCAGCCAGACCGCCGCGAGGTTACCGGAAAGTGGCCGGTTGGTGAACGCATCGGTGATTCGGATTCGCAGGAACTCCTGTGTGGAACCTTGCACCAGTGACGTGACTGGAACACCGCAATTACAGAACGTTGACGATGATATCGTTTGATAAGATCATATATCACTCTAATGAGTGAGAAAAATCGGAAATAAATCACTTTAAGCAGCTAAGATGCTCCAAGAGGGGCAGACGGGCAGTACCGTACACCACGGGATGAAGCCCCGGAGGCCAGCCGCCGAGCTGCCTGGCGGCCGGGCACCGTTGATGCGGAGGCCTGACTTGGAGGATCGCTACGGTCCGGAAGCGCGCTACGGCGTCGATGCGGAAGCGATGCTGCCGACGGCGAAATGGGAACAGGAGATCGCCCGCGGGCTTGAGCTAGGCCTGCCAGGTGCCGATTCGATCGTGGACCGGCGGATCCCAACCTTCTCCCGTGGTGAGTTGCCGCACTTCGCCGGTATCAACACCTTCCTCAAGGCGCCTTACGTGGAGGATGTCCGCCGTTGCGGTGAGTATGACGTGGCGGTGCTCGGAGCCCCGTTCGATGGGGGTACCACATACCGGTCGGGGACCCGTTTCGGTCCGCAAGGGATTCGCAAGATCTCCGCGTTGTACGGGCCCTACAGCTTCGAGCTCGGCGTCGACCTGCGGGAGTCGATCACCATCGCCGACCTCGGTGATGTGTTCACCATCCCGGGCAATATCGAGAAGACCTTCGACCAGATCTCCAAGGCGGTCGGCCACGTCTATGCCTCGGGGGCCTTTCCGGTGGTGTTGGGCGGTGACCACTCCATCGGCTACCCGACCACCCGCGCCGTCGCCGAACACTTACACGGCGGCAAGCTGGGCATCATCCACTTCGACCGCCACGTCGACACCCAGGAAACCGACCTCGACGAGCGGATGCACACCACCCCGTGGTTTCACGCCACCGACCTCCCCAACGTGCCACCACACAACTTGGTGCAGATCGGCATCGGGGGTTGGCAGGCACCACGGCCCGGGGTTCGGGTCGGCCGCGAGCGGGGCACGACGATCATGACTGTCACCGACTGCGTGGAGATGGGCATCGAGGCCGCCGCGGCGCGTGCCCTGGACGTGGCCTGGGACGGCACCGACGCGGTCTGGCTGTCCTTTGACGTCGACTGCCTCGACGCAGCGTTCGTGCCCGGCACGGGATGGCCCGAACCCGGCGGCTTCCTGCCCCGCGAGGTGCTGAAATTC
The DNA here is from genome assembly GCA_050700115.1 of Pseudonocardiaceae bacterium. GTDB lineage: Bacteria > Actinomycetota > Actinomycetes > Mycobacteriales > Pseudonocardiaceae. The sequence continues at coordinate 17,422 of JBOHGG010000030.1, read as the reverse complement.
ATCCAGCTCATCGCCGCCCGCCCGCTTGCCGGCATCGAAGTGGTGGAGTGCTCCCCGCCCTATGACAACGCCGAGATCACCGCCCTGATCGCGACCCGGGTGATCTGCGACACCCTGGGCTGCCTGGTGCGCGCCGGTCACCTACCCCGCCCGCCGGCCGGCTGACGGCCCGACACCGATCCCGGAGGAATCATGGCCATACTCGGCGTGGGCCTCGGCGTGCTCGTCGTGGTTCTCATCGGGCTCTCGGTCGCCCGCAAGGTGGCCGGTGACAGCACGAACTTCCTGGTGGCGGGCCGTACCCTAGCGCTGCCGCTGACCGCGGCGGGTCTGATGGGTCAGGCGGTGGACACCAACGCCACCCTCGGCAACACCGATCTGTCGGCCGCCGGCGGGTTCTGGGCCGGCGCGAGTCTGCCGATCGGGCTGGCGATCTGCCTGGTGCTCACCGGCCTGTTCTTCGCCAAGCGGATGAACAGCATGAAGCTGCTGACCATCGGGGACTTCTACCGGCGCCGCTACGGCCGTGGCGTGGAGGTGGCCGCCTCGATCCTGATGATCTTCAGCTTCTGCATTCTGCTGGCCGGCAACCTCGTCGCGGGCGGTTTCCTGTTCGAACGCTTCCTGGGCACCAGCTACCCGCTGGGTGTCCTGCTCATCGTCGGGGTGGTGCTGCTATACACCGCTACCGGCGGCATGTACAGCGACGCCTACACCGCGTTCGCCCAGATGGTCATCACCGTGGTCGCCACCGGGGCGCTGCTTGTGTGGGTGGCGCTGACCTTCGGCATCACCATTCCGGACGGGATGGGGCCTTTGGATGTCGGGCAGCTCACCAGCACCGATCAGGGCGCGATGTTCAACTGGGCCACCCTGCTGGCCTTGGGCATCGGCGATATCGTCGCGATCGACTTCATGCAAAGGATCTTCGCGGCCCGTTCACCGCAGATCGCCCAGCGGGCCTGTTTCGTCGGCGCGTTCGGCGTCCTCGCCGTCGGTATCCCGTTCTCCCTGGTGGCGCTGTCCAGCGTCGCCGTCCTCGGCGACAACTCCGGGTCGGGACCGGTGCTGTTCACCCTGCTCGACGGGTACGCACCGGTCGGGCTGACGATACTGGTGCTCTCCGGGATCGTGGCCGCCTCCTGCTCCACCGCCAATGGCGCCATCCTCGGCACAGCCGCGGTCGCGGCGCGCAACGTCGCAGGCGTGCAACTGCAGTCAGACGCGCATGGCAGGGACCGCCTGCTCCGGGCCACCCGGATCACGCTGATCCCTGTGGTGGCCCTTGCCGTGTTCTTCGCGCTGCGGGTGCCCCAGACCGGCATCCTGCTCACGCTGGCCTTCGACGTGATGCTCGCGGCCCTCGTGTTCCCGTTCATCTTCGGCCATTACTGGAGCCGCGCGAGCACCGCCGCCGCAGTGGCAGCCATCACCGTCGGGTCGATTCTGCGGATCGGGTTTTTTGTGCTCACTCCCACCATTTACGGAGTGCCGAACACGCTGCTCTACATCCCCAACTCGGTGGTAGGTGCTGGCTTCGACGGGTGGGCCACGGTCGTGGCAGCAGTCGGTTCGCTGGTGGCGTTCGTCACTGTGGCGATGGCGGACCCGCCGACTGCCAAGGCGGAGGCTCCCGTCGCGCCGCGCCCCGCGCCGGCCGAGCTGGCCGACCCGGCCTGACCAGGAGGAGGGGGCCATTCGGAGCCAACTCCGTAGGCGCTGCGCGCCGCCCTGAAGGATGAAATGCGGGCTGCCCCGTGCGTGACAGCCCTACATGCGCCGAGTTCGACACCAGGGCTGTCGAAGCGGCTTCGGACAGCCCTGGTGTCGAACTCGGCGACAGCAGAGCGGGTCGTGGTCACCTGTATTTCGAAGCAAATAGCGGTTCCCGTCGACGTTCGCATGTCGCAGCTCAAAGTCATTTGCGTGCCTGGATTACCGCTTCTAGCGACCGAGTTCACCGATTGGGCGCACCGGGCTTGGGAGCTTGCTGATCGGATTTGGTGGACTTGCCAGGATCGCTGGATTGGGTGGGCTTGTCGCGTTCGTTGCCGGGGCTGCGGGGGTGCGTGTGCTCGTCGGGCTTACCTGGCTTGCTGGGCTCATCTGGCTTGCCGGGTTTATTAGGCCCGCCGGGTTCATCTGGCTTGCTGGGCTCATGAGGCCCGCCGGGCTTACCTGGCTTGCTGGGCTCATCAGGCTTGCCGGGCTTACCTGGCTTGCTGGGCTCATCAGGCTTGCCCGGTTTACCTGGCTTGCTGGGCTCATCAGGCTTGCCCGGTTTACCCGGCTTGCTGGGCTCATCTGGCTTGCCGGGTTTATCGGGCCTATCTGGCTTGCCAGGCGTAGGCCTTTCCGGCTGGGTGGGCCTGTCGGGCGAGGTGGGCTTGTCGGGCTGGGCAGGCCTATCGGGCGAGGTGGGCCTATCCGTCTGGATGGGTTTGGCGGGCTGGACGGGTTTGGCGGGCTGCGTCAGGTCGTGGTGCGGGATGCTGGTGGTTGGGGTCAGCTTTTCGGCTTGGGCGGGTTTATCGGAGTGGGCAAGTTCATCAGTACTTTCCGATTGTGAAGTGGTCGCAATTTCTTCCCCGCGGTCATCGGCCGCTGCCGGGGGAGGGGCGGTGGGGATCATGGGGATAGGACCCGCGTCGTCGCTGCCAGCTTTACCGAGGGAAACCGGCCCTTGGTCGGTGGTGTCATCCTGTTGTTGGCGAACCACCAGGATGGCAAGCAAGACGACGGTCACGATTGCAGCAGCCAGCAACGCCAGCAAGGTTCGATTCGAACGCAGCCAGCGAAAGTTCATTAACGCCCCTCCTCTTCGACCGAACTCCCCGAAGCCGAGCCATCGATGCGCGCGCACGCTGGCGGAGAGCTAAAGTTCTCAGGCCAGCAATGGCCGCGCCAGCCATTACGTCGCTCTAGATTGGGAGTGATCAGCCGCTCACGCGCGACCGGTGCGGATTAGTAGCGCGCGTTCACATTGCAGTATGCGAAGGCTGCTGTTCAGTCGGTGACCCCTCTCGATGGCATGGTCCCCGACCGTACGCCAAGGGTACGGTCGCCGCTCACTCCGGGTCAAGGCGCAGACGCCAAGCGTCACGAGCGAACTGGGCGTGGACCTGCGTCGCTGCGGCGGATCCAGCCACGCCGCCGTTCTCGGCCGGCGTCGCCGAGCGCTGCTGGCGCGGCGACGGCATCATGGCTGCTGGGGGCGCGGTCCGGTGCGGTCTACGACGCATTGCGGCTCAACTGTAACGATGTTATGGCGTAACAGGGTTACACACGAGCGAGAGCTGGGAGGCCATGGGTAACGACTACCTTGAGGGCAACTATGCGCCGGTGCCACGGGAGCGCACGGTCACCGAGCTGGCCGTCACCGGGACCATCCCGGGCCATCTCGACGGCCGGTACCTCCGCAACGGACCGAACCCGATCGCCGAGGTCGACCCGGAGACCTATCACTGGTTCACCGGCGACGGCATGGTCCACGGGGTGCGCCTGCGAGACGGAAAGGCCGAGTGGTACCGCAATCGCTGGATCCGCACGCCCGCGGTGGCGCGCGCGCTTGGCGAGCCCGCACGCTCCCGCGCACCCATCCGGGCCGGGCTGGAGCTGCTCGGGGCCAACACCAACGTGGTCCGCCACGCCGGCCGTACGCTTGCGTTGGTAGAAGGCGGGATCGTCAACTACGAGCTCACTGACGACTTGGACACCGTCGGCCCCTGCGACTTCGACGGCACCGTGCACGGTGGCTACGCCGCGCACCCGAAGCTCGACCCGGACACCGGCGAGTTGCACGCGGTCTCCTACTCATTCGGCCGAGGCAACTGGGTGCAGTACTCAGTCATCGGCGTCGACGGGCGCGCCCGCCGCACCGTGGACGTCGAGGTCACCGGCAGCCCGCTGATGCATGACTTCTCGCTGACCGAAAACCATGTCGTGTTCTACGATCTTCCGGTCACCTTCGATCCCCGGCAGGGCGCCGCCGTCTCCGTGCCGCCAGCCCTGCGCGCACTGGCCAGGTTGGTGCTTTCTGCGCTCATCGGCCGGGTCCGGGTACCCGACCCGATCCTGGCGATAGCCGGGAAGGGGATGCATGGAAACGCGAACCTGCCCTATAAGTGGGACCCTGGCTATCCGGCCCGCGTCGGCGTCATGCCGCGTACCGGCGGCGCCCACGACGTTCGCTGGTTCGACGTCGAGCCCTGCTACATCTTCCATCCACTGAATGCCTACGACGACGGCGACGCGATCGTGCTGGACGTCGTGCGGTACTCGCAGATGTTCGCCACCGACTTCCACGGGCCCAACGAGGGCCCCGCCACCTTGGACCGCTGGACCGTCGACCTCGCCGACGGCAAGGTCCGCGAGACCCGCCTCGACGACCACCCGCAGGAATTCCCGCGTATCGACGACCGGCTCGTCGGCCGTCCGTACCGTTACGGGTACGCCATGCAGACGTCCGGCACCGGGTGCAGCGCCGGCGACTCGGTGCTCAAGCACGATCTGCGCCATGGCCGGACCACCGCTGCGCGGTTGGGCACCCACAAGCGCGTCGGCGAGTTCGTCTTCGTCCCCAACACTGCGCAGGGCCCCGAGGACGACGGGGTGCTCATGGGCTTCGTCTACGACGCCGGCACCGACCGCAGTGACCTGGTCATCCTCGACGCCGACAGCCTCGAGACGATCGCCGCGATCCACCTGCCCGACCGCGTCCCGAACGGCTTCCACGGCAACTGGGTGCCCGATCATGACCGTTGATCGACGCCTCGACTGGGACGGTAGTTTCAACGTCCGTGACCTCGGTGGTTTGCCCACCGTTGACGGTCGCGAGACCCGCTGGGGCGCTGTCGTCCGCTCGGAGGCGCCCGATCTCCTGACCGCGGACGGCTGGTCGGCGCTTCACGCACACGGCATCCGCACCATCATCGACCTGCGCAACGACGACGAACTCACACGTGACGTCCAACGACCGGCCGGCCTCGACATCGTCCGCCGGCCACTGGACGCAGCCGAGGACGCCGAATTCTGGGACCGCTGGGCCACTGGTGGGCAATACGGCACGCCGCTGTACTACCGACCCTTCCTGGACAGTTTCCCGTACCGAATCGCCGATGTCCTCGGCGCCGTCGCCCATGCCCGTCCGGGCGGCGTGCTCGTGCACTGCGCCGCGGGCCGCGATCGTACGGGCCTGATCACCCTGCTGGTGCTGGTGCTGGCGCTGGTCGGTGTATCGGCTGAGGACATCGCCGCTGACTACGCGTTGAGCGCCAGCGGCCTGGCGCCGCTCTTCACGCTCCTCGGCCAGCAGGATCCGGGCCCCATGATCGATGAGTATCTGGCTCGCGGGGGAACTTCTGTTCGCGAGGTCATCATCTCGCTGTTGGGATCGCTGGACGTTGACGCCTACCTCCGGACCGCTGGCCTCGGCGACGAAGACTTTGCCGCGATCCGCGCCCGGCTGCTCAGCCCGGCAACGTGACTGACGAGCACTGCCCGGATGATCTCACCGGTCCGCAACGGCAGATGCTAGCTCGACGGTCAGCGGCAAAATGAACGATTGGCCCGTGCATTTGTCGGCCACGTTGGCCGCCATCGTCACGCTGACGTCGTACGCCCGATAGCCCGCTGGGCTGATGAAGCCCGTCGGGTTCTCGACCGGCGCGCTGGTGACGGCACCGGCTGGGCAGCCTCCGTCGGTCGCTGTCGAGCTGCCCTCGCTGATAGCGGCGACCCGAACGCCGTAGTCCTTCGGATTGTGGACGTACAGAGTGAACGTCTTGGCCGAACCGGGGGGTAGCGGCCGGGATTGGTCGTTCGGGGTGACGGTGAACTCGACTGGGATGGTCTCACCGGCCTCACCGCCACTGCCGATGGTCCCGATGAAGTACCCCGCGCCGACGAGCCCGAGGGCGATGAGCATGGCGACACCATCGAAGACGTTCAGGCCACGCAGGCTGATACCCAAGCGGTTCTCCACTGCACTCCCTCCAGAGCCCACATCACCCAAGGGCCCAATCACCGCGGCACGGCGATGCTCTGCCGGACTCCCGACCCGACGGTCGACTGATCATGCCGGACACGCCCCACTGGGTTGCATCCGGGTGAGCAGGCTATGCGGTGCCGCTGAGGTCGCTATCTCCCGGGTGCGTCATTCTCCGAATCGCACTGGCTGCCCGGTGGCTTCCAGGACCGACATCCACAGATCACCGTGCGGGTCCAACCTGGTTGCGCTTGCTGACGGCCAGCGCCATCGGGATGTGCACGAAACGCCGGCGCCACCGGCCGACGACCATCCCGGTGCGACCAGACATCGCGGCATGCACCGCGGCATGCGCAAGCCGCACGCAGTAGACGCTGCCGTAGGGGTTGGCCGGCACGCTGCGGATGGCGTAGCTCGGGTCGATGAACCGGATGCAGGCCTCGATGCCGGCCGCGGCGACCCTTCGGCGGCGACCACGACGGCGTAGCCACGCTTTCGCACCCGGCGTTCCAAGTGGTGGAGCAGGCCGCCGTCGCCGTCCAGCTGGAATGCGACCTCCGGGATGGGCACCACGTCGGCGTCGTTGCGGGCCAGCGCGGCGTAGCAGGCGATGAACCCCGAGTGCCGGCCATCAAGTTTCCCGTCTGGACGATTCGCGGGCACCGCGGGCGTACACACCGGGCACGAGAGCACGACACACCGGGCATGGGGGACGGACACGCGGGGTTAGAGGGCTTTGAGCTCCTCGATTACCGATTCGACGGAGGCTTTCGCGTCGCCGAAGAGCATCGCGGTGCCGGGGGAGTAGTACAGCTCGTTCTCGATGCCGGCGAAGCCGGGGCTCATCGAGCGCTTGAGCACGATGACCGATCTGCTCTCGTCGACGTTGAGGATCGGCATGCCGTGGATCGGCGAGTTCGGGTCGTTGCGGGCGGCCGGGTTGGTCACATCGTTGGCGCCGATCACCAGGGCGACGTCGGTGCGGTTGAACTCGCCGTTGATCTCGTCCATCTCTTTGAGCTGCTCATAGGGCACGTCGGCCTCGGCGAGCAGCACGTTCATGTGCCCGGGCATCCGGCCGGCCACCGGATGGATGGCGTACTTGACCTCGACGCCCTTGTCTTCCAGCAACCGGGCCATGTCCCGCACGGTGTGCTGGGCCTGCGCCACGGCCATGCCGTACCCGGGCACCACGACGACCTGGCTGGCGTAGGCCATCTGGACCGCCGCATCGGCCGCGTTGGTCTCCCGGACGGTCTTGTCCCCGAGCTCGCGGCCTGGCGCGGCGACGCCACCCCCGCCGAACCCGCCGGCGACGATCGCCGGGATGGACCGGTTCATCGCCTTGGCCATCAGGTTGGTGAGGATTGAACCCGAGGCGCCGACGATCATGCCGGCGACGATCATCGCGGTGTTGTTCAGGGCCAGTCCGGCCGCCGCGGCTGAGAGCCCGGTCGCCGCGTTGAGCAGCGAGATCACCACCGGCATGTCAGCGCCACCGATCGGCAGCACGACCAGCAGCCCCAACGCCGCGGCGAACACCAGCGTTCCGATGATCAGCAGCTGGGCGTCGCTGCCCAACCCGATCGCGACCGCGCAAGCCAGGGTCGCGAGCAGCGCCGATGCGTTGACCAACTGCTGGGGCTTGCCCAGGCTGACCGGCCGGCCGGGGATGAGCTCCTGCAGCTTGCCGTAGGCGACCAACGAGCCCCAGAACGACACCGAGCCGACGATCGCGCCGAACAGCGAGGCGACCATCACGTACGCCGGTTCCGCGCTGAAACCGGCGGTGGTGTTGAACTCCACCCAGGCGATCAGCGCGACCGCGCCGCCGCCGACGCCGTTGAACAGCGCCACCATCTGCGGCATCGCGGTCATCTTCACCTGCTTGGCGGCCGGCACCCCGAGCAGCGTGCCGATCACCACCCCTGCCACGATGAGCACCCAGTTGCTCATGCCGGGGATCAGCACGGTCGCCACCACCGCGATGCCCATCCCGGCCGCCGCGATGAGATTGCCGCGCACAGCGGTGCGCGGCCCGGTCAGCCCCATCAAGCCGTAGATGAACATCCCGAAGGCGACGATATAAAGGACCAGGACCAGGGCCGTCATCGTGGCTCGTTCCCCTTGGCCTTGGCTACCGCCTTGGCAGGTTGCTTGCCCTTGAACATGCCCAGCATCCGGTCGGTCACCAGGAAGCCACCGACCACGTTGATGGTGCCGAACGCGATCGCCACGACCGCCAGCAGCTTGTCGAACACCGAGAGGTCGTGACCCAGGCCCAGCACGATGATGCCGCCGAGCAGCACGATGCCGTGGATGGCGTTGGTGCCCGACATCAGGGGGGTGTGCAGGGTGTTGGGCACTTTGGAGATCACTGCGAAGCCGACGAAACCGGCCAACACAAGAATCGCCAGGTTGGCGAGCAGCATCAGCCGTTGTCCCCTTCCTCGCGGGTGATGCAGGAGCGCATCAGCACCTCGTCATCGAAGTCTGGTGTCAACCGGCCCTGCTCGTCCACCATCAGCTCCAGCAGTGATTGCACGTTGCGGGCGTACAACTCGCTCGCGTGCTCGGGCATCGTCGCCGGCAGGTTCAGCGGCGAGGCGATCGTCACATCATGGCGGACCACGATCTCACCCGGTTCGGTCAGCTCGCAGTTGCCACCGGTCTCGCCGGCCAGGTCGACGATCACGCTGCCCGGGCGCATCCCCTTCACCGCCTCGGCGGTGACCAGGATGGGGGCCCGGCGTCCGGGCACCAGCGCGGTGGTGATCACGATGTCGAAACCACTGATCGCCTCGGTCAGCCGCTGCTTCTGGTCGGCGCGCTCGTCGTCGGTCAGCTCGCGGGCGTAGCCACCCTCACCGGCCGCCTCGATGCCCAGGTCGAGCCATTTGGCGCCCAGCGAACGGACCTGGTCGGCGACCTCGGGCCGGACGTCGTAGCCGGTGGTCCGGGCCCCGAGACGCTTGGCGGTGGCCAGCGCCTGCAGCCCGGCCACCCCGACGCCGAGGATCAGCGCGGTCGCCGGCTTGACGGTGCCCGCGGCCGTGGTGAGCATCGGGAAGAACCGGGTGGACTGGTCGGCGGCCAGCAGCACCGCCTTGTACCCGGCCACGTTGGCCTGCGAGGACAGCGCGTCCATCGACTGCGCGCGGGAGATCCGGGGGATCGCTTCCATCGCGAAGGCGGTCACGCCCGCCGCGCGGAGCTTGCCGGCGATCTCCGGATCGGACCGTGGTGCCAGGAACCCGATCAGCACCGACCCGCGGCGCAGCCGCCCGATCTCCGCATCGGTCGGTGGCGCCACTTTGACGACAACGTCGGCGCCCCACGGGTCGTCGATGGTCGCGCCGGCCTCGGTGAACAGCTCATCGGGCATCAGCGCGCCCACTCCGGCACCGGACTCGACGACGACCTGCATGCCACGTCCGACCAGCTTCTCAACCATCTTGGGCACCAGGGCGACCCGGCGCTCGCCGTCGCGCGATTCCCGGGGGACGCCGACCCGGGTGCCTTGCTGGTCCTGCGATGAGGTCACCCGCAGAGCATCGAACATGATCGGTGCGGCGTCCAGTGCAGGGGGGCAAACGTTGCCCGTCGCACAGCCATCTCACCGGCGCTCAGCCGGCGCAACCGTGACCGCGCAAAACTTCCGACCTGCCTAGCGGTCGGTGATCCCGGATCGCCCGGTAGTCCCGATAGTGCTGCAACGGCGGTTCGCGCCCGGCGACCGGAACATCACCCATGATCGTCGAATCGGAAGAATGAGCCGCGATCAGCGCGGCTGCTTCTTCCCAAATGATGATCACTTGCAGTGAGTTGTCGATCAGTGCGTAGTACGGTGGCCGCTCGGTCGGCCCTTCGCAAGGAACTCGGGGCAGGATGGGCGGTGTGGCGCACGACCCGTCTAGATTGCCGACTGACCTGCCGGTCCCAAGCGACGATGGAGCGGCCGACCACCTGCCTGGTGTGGTAGTCCCGGCACTGGAGCTACCGGCGACGACGGGTGGCACGCTGCGCGTGGATCGACCGCCGGCTGGTGCGGGCCGGTTGGTGCTCTACGCCTATTCCCGTACTGGTGAGCCGGGTGCCGAGCCACTTAGCTCGGACTGGGACCAGATTCCCGGGGCGCGTGGCTGCACACCGCAGGCCTGTGACTTCCGGGATCACGCCGCGGAGTTGGGGGAGCTGGGTGCGGCCGTGGCCGGTGTGTCCACCCAGCCCACCGGTTACCAGGCTGACGTCGCTGCGCGGTTGTCGCTGGGTTTCCCGCTGCTGTCCGATGCCCGGCTGCAACTTGCGACCGCGTTGCGGTTACCCACGTTTGAGGTTGCCGGGCAGACCCTGCTGCGCCGGCTGACCATGATCGTGCGGGACGGCCGGATCGAGCGCGTCTGGTACCCGGTGTTCCCACCGGACCGGCACGCTGCGCAGGTGCTCGGCTGGCTGCGCACGGTGGTTCCAAGAGATTCGATTGCCTCAACTGCCACCGTGTCGAATCCGGAACGGCCGTCGAGCGGGATCCGCACGGGTCCAAAAACGGATATCTCACATTCGTCGTCGTAGCACGCAATAGCACGTACCGATGTCCGAGCCGTTCGCTGCGAGAGACTGCGCGGCCTCCTTGCCCCGCGACCGCGCCGAAGACCATCGAGTCGGTTCAGGACCGCAGCGGCGGCGGCCAGCGCGACATGGGGGCTCGGCCAGCGGAGCAAGTTCACACGATCGGGGTTGAGCGTGACGTACTTACCGGGCGTTGCTCGTCCTCTTCTCTGCAGTGGTGGTTCGAGCCGTGAGCGGGCTTCTTAATTCACCGTGAGCGGAGCCGCACAGAACGTCAGTAGTGCCGTTTGGTGGAGGGGAGCTCCGTGAGCGCTTCGTCACGTTCCCGTAGGGGTGGATCCCAGCGCCACCGGATCAACTGGTGGCGGATGGTCGCTGTGTGGTTCACGGTCAGTGTGCTGCTCGCATCGGTGAGTTGCACCAGCGGGCCTGCTGACGAAGTCGAAAATCCCACCGTCATCTCGTATGCGGGAGCTGCGAGCCGGCTCAACGGGCTGGAGCCGGCCGAGGTGCAGGAGCAGTTGCGGGATTGGGCTCGGACCGGGCTGGCCTCCTACCTGGAGCTGGACACCGCTCACTTCCGCGATGCGGTCTACGACACCCTGCCGGTTCGGGACTTGGCGTTCGCCGATCTCTCGAGGCAGTCCACGGGTCCGGGTCGAGCTCTGTTCGACGGTCGCGATGTGCTGCATCTGCTGGTTCCGCGCGACGATCCACACGCAGCCCGCATGATCGGACTGCTCCTGGACCAGCACCGGTCCGACGCCGGCTCTGACCCGCAGCAGGTTCAGGTACACCGTTACGAGATCGGTTCCGGCACGCAGACGATCGGGCTGACGCACGAGAAGCCGGCACCGACCTCCGAGGTCCGGTCGGCGAACGGGTTCGTCACGATGCGCGTCGACGAGACCGAGGGTTTGACCGACTTCTTGGCGCAGACCCGGCATCTGTCCTGGCTCGAGGTGCGCGGGTCGGAGATCTGGGCCGGTGGATGGAACTGGCCCGGCGTGCCCGGGGCGCCGCTGGACTTCGAGGACGTGTCGGTTCTCCAGCGCGGATACCTACAGCCGGCTTCGGAGTCGCGTCCTGGCTTCTCGTTGGATCCCGGGCCACCGGCGACCCGAGAGGACATTGCAGCGGTGCTCCCGGACCTACGTCCGGAACTGGCTGACCGGCTCATCGCAAACAACTGGAAAGGTTCGCGGTTCGACTCGGCCGAGCAGTTCACGACGGTAGTGGAGACGGCCCTGTTGGATGACAAGGCGCCGCCTGCGCTCCTTGCAGAGGTGGGACTGCCCTCCGATCGCACCCAGCTCTGGGCGCTATATCTGGTGCTTGCCGGTCAGCAGGCCTACAGCCAGGCGCGTTACGACGGAGGGCTGGAGGGCACCAAGGTCGGCATGACCCTCTTTTACAACGACTTCATCGCCAAGGACTGGGTGCACGGGGTCGGTACCGGCGTTCCGACCAAGGCGGTCGGGGGGTTCATCCCGGATCCGGAGGCGATGATCCCGTGGAGTCATTGCGCCGGGCCCGGCCCACAGCGTGAGTCCGGGCGCCTGTGGTTCGGCCAGAACGACTCCGGCTTCGCTTTCGACGATGACCGGGTCAGCATCGGGGCGCAGGCCACGCGGCTGTTCGCCCGATCGGACGGCGACGGAGACACCGAGGTCGAACGGAGCTTCGCTTTCGGCCGGGGTCTGCGCTGGTGGGACCAGCACTACCAGGCCGTCGCCGACTACGAGCCGCAGTACCAGCGGCTCGACCAGATCATGCGGTGGAGCGGTGCCCTGGACTGGCTCACCTCCACCACCGAAGTGACGCTGCCCCATCTGGACGACGCCGCGATCCAGTCAGATCTGCGGTTCGAGGACTGGTACGCGCAGCACAGCGAGCTGCGGGAACGGTCAGACATCGAGTTCGTCACGGCACCGTCGGCAACACAGGAAGCCATCCTGACCAAACCGTCGGCAACCCACCAGTACTGCGGCTTGCTGCGGATCGTCGGAGGTGTCTCGCTCGGCGACGCCATCCAGCGCAAGAGTGGTCGGACTTACCAGGCCGACCTCCCCGTGCCGGTCCGCCGTACCGGCTTGTTCAACGAGACCTCCCGGGTGGACCCGTTGACCGGGGTCGGCCGGATCGAGCAGCTGTCGATCGACGGCAGCGGCAACGTCATCGGCAGCCTCCAGCGCACGTTCTCCATGAGGGCGGACGGTCGCGCCATCATCGACGTGGTGGCCGAGGGCCGCCGGGTGATTCCGTTCGGGGGCCTGAAGGTCTGGCGCGCCGAGACCGCTCCTCGCCAGCTGGGGGTTGATGTGGCTGCTGGCCGGGGGCAGGTTGCGCAGCGGGTCGAGTTCCAAGGCCATGAGTTGGGCGAACTGACGGCTCGCAAGGGGGTCGACACGGTCCCGGTTAACACGGTCACGGTTCAGTGGCGGCCGGGTTGGCTCGACCGTGCTCGTCGTGGGATGGAGTCGATCCAGGACCGTCTGCGGTCTCAGCCTGCCGCCGAACTGCCAGCCGCCACGGACGGGGTGCTGGCCAGCGTGCAGGACGTCAGCGGCCAGGTCAGGTACAAGATCGGCGGTCCGGGCGACCCTTGGCTGTCGATCACCAAAGAGCGGACGGCGCCCGGCGAGGAGATGGTCCTGCGCAGTGGTAGCCCGCACCCGGAAACCGGTCGACCAGAATTCTTCGAGGGCAGGTTCTCACAGCGCCCTGAGCTGCCGCCGGTAGACGGCGGACCCCCGCGTTGGATCGAGATCACTCCCGCGACCGGTGGACAGCCGCCCCGAATGATCGCCGCCGCGCTACCCGAGCCCAATGCCCCCACCGTGAAGGTGACCACTCCGGACGGTGCCACCGCTACCGCCTTCCAGATCGGTGATCGCGCTGTGGCTCGAGCCGACGACCCGATCCTGGGGATCAACGGCACCGTCGAAGGTACCGCCCTGCGCAGAGACTTTCCCCGCGTCGTCGAAGCGATGCGCAGTCCCACCGGGGCCGACCATGGGCTGCTCCACGGTGTCCGTCTCGGTGACGACGGCGTCGCGTTGGTCCGTGGCAACGAAGTGATGCTTGCCGCCGCGGACCATCCGTGGGCCGTTCGAATGCAGCAGGTGATCGGCCCGGATTCTGCCCAGCAGGCAGCGCTGTTCCACATCGAGGGCGGCCGTCTGCTTCATGTCGACCGGAGCGAACTCACAGTACTGCCTGGTTCTGTACAACGACGTGGTCTCGGCGAGGTACTGAACACGACCAGCGGCGATATGTACCTCCACCGGTCCATGCTCACGGTCGAGGACGGTGCGATCGTCCGAGCGGCCCTACCGCGCGAAGAGAATGTGATCGTGCAGGTCGCAGAGCGTCCGAACGCCGAGGGCGCGGTCTCGCAACCCGACATCCGCATCCACGACGGTGCGCAGTGGTGGCGAGTGAGCGGTACCGGCACCACCGCCGGTCCTGGCACCGGTCCTGGCAGTGGAGTTCCGGTGCCGAGTGGGCAGGTTCTCCTGGTCTGCCCGGACAACGACGAGAACACCCCCGCCTGTGAGCAGTGATGCCACCACCCCCGAGGCGTCCGATCGCGCTGCAACCCGGTACCCCGGTCGCTGATGCGATGACCCGGGCTCGGGAGGCCGCCGCGAGGGCCGATTCGGCGGGTCTTGACGCGGCCTACCAGCAGGCAGTCGGGCTGGCCGTGGGAGATCCCCAGCTCTGGTCGGCGCTGGCTGCCGACCACGCTGAGGGACTGCGAAAGCTAGGGCGCGTCACGCTGGCGCTGCGGCGCTGCGATGAGTACGTCGACGTCGGCCCGAACCACGTTGTGCTGCGGTTGCTGCGCGCGGAGATCCGTTCCTCTCTTGGTGACCACCGCGGTGCTGGTGCCGATGCCGCCGCGATCCGGACCGCACTGAGCGCTGCGCCTCAGGCCTTGACGGCTGACGACAGCGCAAGGCTGCACCGGGTGCACGGGCTGTGGGCGGCTGATATGGGGGATCTCGACCGGGCAGTTGGTCACCTGGATGCGGCAGGGCAAAGCTTCCTGGAGGCCGGCAATCAGGCCGGCGTGGCGGCCATCGAGCTCGACCGGCTCCTGCTCGACGTACGGCAGGGCGACGAGTCGGCCGTATCCGACGTGCTGTCCGGTCAACCACCGCAGAACGTCTCGGACCATCTTCTGCTCGCGGCGGCGCTGCGGCGTCAGTTGCGCTACGAAGAGGCCTTCCTGGTGCTGTATCACGGTGTCGATCACGATATCGACCCGGCGCTGGCCTGGCACGTGTGGTACGAGCTGATCCTGCTACTTCGGCTTATGCGTCAAGACGAGCTCGCTGAACGGTTGTTCCCTTCGCTGCGGGTCGCTGCGGCCGCGTCGGTCGATCCGGAGGCAGCAGCCGCGGCGGTGGCTCGGCTGTCCAGCGATGGGGTGAGCAGAGATGCCCTCTCTCCGCGGTTTGATCGGCGGGTCCAGCACGCCCGCCGGCTGATCATCGAGACCCGGCTCGAGGAGGCCGGATCTCTGCTGGGTGGGCTTCACCCACAGGCAGATACTGACCGCGATATCTCGACCTGGCACTTGGCCGCCGGAGAACTCGAGCTGGCCAGACACCGGCGCTCCGAGATCCGATCCAGCGCTCAGGTCGCCGTCGACCACCTGACCGAGGCTGTCACGCGCGCCTCGGCAGTCGCGCTCGTCGAGGTCCGGGTTTGCGCGCTGCGATCGCTGGGCCACGCCTACGATCGGCTCGACGCCGACGAACGAGCTGCGGCTTGCTGGGCCGAAGCGCATCGGCTGGAGGAAGGTATCGCCGGACGCCAGCTCACCGATGACGTGGGAATCGGGATGTTGCAGGCCGCTCCGGACGAATACGACGAGCGAATCAACGCCGCCGCTGAGAAGCTGAACAATCGTGGTCCCGAGGCGACCGCCGCGATCGTCGTTGCCATGGAAGCAGCTCGCGGCGCAACGATTCTAGGACGCATCCTGCCCGATGAGAATGGTTTTTCCCGGGTCCTCCCCAGCCCGAGTGATCTCAACGGAGCCTGGCGATGGGTGAGTGATACAGCAGACACTCTGCCGCCGTCTCAGGTGGCCTGGATCATCCATTCTACTCCCGACCGAGTGCACCATGCCGTTATAGGCCCAGGACTGCTCTACTACAAGTCCGTCCCCTCCCAGAGAAAGAAGCTGACGGCAGCGATCGACGATCTCATGGCTTGCTGGAGTGAGGGTGACAAGTCGCTGGAAGGCAGCATAGCGAGCGGCGAGTTCGATCAAGCCCTCAACGAGGTCGCTGCACAAGTCGGTATCGAAGCGGTGATTCCAGGACTTCCACCGCAGGTGCGCCGGATCGCGATCGTGGCCGGCGGGGAACTGTCCGATGTTCCCTTCGCGGCCATGGCAACTACCGGAAGAACCGTGCCGATCGGTCTTCGGTTCGCGCTGTCCGATCTGCCTTGCCTGTCCGCTCGGCTCCCGCTGTATCGTCGATCGCGTCGGTTGCGTGGTGACAGGCTGCTTTCGATCAGTCCACCGGCCGGCGGGATTGCCCGGGCCGCAGGTCGGCGCCCTCATAGGGCGCTGGATGACGGGGATGCCACCCGCGCCAGGCTGGCGGCGGAACTCGCGCTCCGCTGCCATCGCTTGGTCCGGATCGACTGTCACGGTGTGCACGAACATCACGATCCGACGATGTCGTGGCTGCAGCTCACGCCCGCGGGACCGGACGATGGGCGGCTGCGGGCCGCAGAGCTGCAGCGGATGGATCTGCGTGGCTGCGGCACACTGGTGCTCGGCGCGTGTGAGTCGGGGATGTCTCAGCGTATTGGGCGAGACGAGCGGATCGGCTTCGTCCGAGCTGCTGTCCACGCCGGAGCGCCAGCAGTAATCGCAGCCAGGTGGATAGCGAAGGATGCTATCGCGGCGACTGTGCTCGATCGATTCGAACACTACATCCGCTACTTGCCGCGCGATCTCGCGCTACAGTGTGCCCAGCTCGACGTGTGTCGTGGCGCGCCCGGTGTCCCGGCGGATATCCCCGCCGTCGACCATCCGGCCCGGTGGGCGTGTTGGACGCTGTACGGGGATTCGGGTTGGCAGACGAGAGCTGGTCCGGTCCGTCGGGCGCTGCGGCGCAGCCTTGACGAGCGGAGGCGACGTGCGAAGCACCCGTAAGGCGGGTCTACCGCGGGTCTTCCTTTCCTTTGCAGGAAACGATCGATCAATGGCAGAGCGGCTTCGCCAAGATCTCAAAGAATGCGACATCGAGGCATTTGTCTTTTCGCCGGGCGGAAACCTTGTACTTGACATCAACCGCGCCCTTACGCAGTCGGACTACTTCGTACTCCTGTGGTCGCGGGCGTCTCGCGATCGCCCATGGGTCGACGCAGAGTGGTCCGCCGCGTTCGCCCGTGAACTCCAGGAACGACGATCCTTTCTCTTCATCGTGCGGCTGGACAAGACCCCCCTGCCCCCGCTGCTGGCGCCGCGCCAATATGTCGACGCCTTCGACAACAACTGGGGTGAGCTGGTGGGCGAGCTTGCCGCTATCTGGCACCGGGACCGTGCGGTCGGCGAACCCGTGCTACCCGCGCCTCACTCGGCAGCCAAGAACGATGGTGAAGGCAAACGTCCGATCATCGTCCTCTACATACGCAATCGAGCCCTGTCTGTTGCGCATGTCATTGCCGTACCAAAGGAGTCGAAGGGTCAGGAGCTCGAGAGTCTAGTGCGTAAACATTCAGCCCTTTCTCTGACGTGCGGGTTTGAGGTCGACGGTGGTGTGGGCGTGTCGGTCACGGTGTGATCGTCTGGTGTGCGGTTTGATCTTCCGGTGTCCGCGCTGGAGGAGATGTCAC
>JBOHGG010000029.1:0-67235 GCA_050700115.1 Pseudonocardiaceae bacterium | reverse complement strand
AGCCAACCCCGCTGGCATGCCAGCGGGGTTGGCTGCCGTTAGAGGCGTCCCAGACGGGGGTTGGTGGTCCTTGAAGAGCCACCAACCTTTAGAAGACCTCGTTGAGCTTGCCGGTCGCCACGTCGAACACGAAACCGCGGATGGAGTCCTTGTTCGGCACGAACGGGCTGGCCTTGATCCGAGCGATGGACTGCCGGACGTCCTCGTCGAGATCCGGGAAGGCTTCGGCGGCCCACGCTGGCTTGATCCCGGTGTCGTCCTGGATGGACCTCTTGAACTGGTCGTCGGTGAAGGTGAGCATCCCGCAGTCGGTGTGGTGGATGAGGATGACCTCCCGGGTGCCGAGCAGCCGCTGGCTGATCGCCAACGAGCGGATCTCGTCGTCGGTGACCACGCCGCCGGCGTTGCGGATCACATGGGCCTCGCCCTCGTTCAGGCCCAGGATGCGGTAAACGTCCAGGCGGGCGTCCATGCAGGCCACCACCGCGACGCCCTTGGCGGGCGGCAGCGGTAGCGGACCGGAGAAGGTCTCGGTGTATCGGGCGTTGTTGGCGAGCAGTTCATCGGTAACGGACACGTGCTCTCCTGGTGTGGCGGGAATTGACAAGGGCACCGGGAACCGGCCGCGCGGGGCGGGGGAGGCCATGCGCCGACGCGCGGCCTAACTACAGAACTGATCGAAGGCGTCCATGCGCCGGCTCGGCCAGAACTGCTCGAGCACAGCGCGCCGCATTCGCATATCCTTACCTGTCGATGGCCTGGCGGGCAAGAGCCCGGTGGGTGCATCCGGGTGTGCGCGGTGACGAATCCCTGTGCAGCGTGATCGGCTGGTGGTTGACGACCGCAAGCCGCCGTAGTGCTGCGCGATGTCGACGAGCGGGCGAGCGGCGTTCCGCGGGGTTCGACCGCCTCCGCCGGGAGCGCCGCCGCGAGGCGTCATCGAGGTAGTTCCACGTTCGAAGCGCACGAGATCACCGCGAAGTCGGGTTGTCCCACCGCCAAAGTCAAGGTCGCTGATACCCCGAGTCGCTGGCTGAGGACCTGGCTCGGGTTGAGGCGGTCCGGGATACGCTCGGCTCGGACGGGGCGATCCGGGTGGACGCCAACAGAGCCTGGGACGTCGACACGCTGTGCGTGCCATCGGGCTGCTGGACCAGGCAGCTGGCGGGCTGGAGTACGTCGAGCAGCCCTGCGGACCATCGAGGAGCTCGCTACCGTCCGCCGCCGCGTCGAGGTCCGGATCGCCGCGGACGAGTCGATCCGCCGCGCCGAGGATCCGCTGCGGGTCGCAGTCGCGGGTGCGGTCGACATTGCGGTGCTCAAGTGCACCCCGCTGGCGGCGTCCGGCGCTCATGCAGGTAGCCGAGGCCGCACCGGTCGCACTCGATCCAGCGCTCTTGGAGACGTACCAACCGGCCGACCTGCAGCGGGCGACTTGGTGGCGCAAGCGGCTCGGTCGGGTGCTGCGCACCCGTGAGTGGCCAGATCACGCCTGGGTGAGACAGCTCGGCCGCGACACGTGGTATAGCGGTGGCTGGTAACGGTCTGCCCGTCGGTCGGCGAGGAGTGTTCGGAACGCCGTGAATTCCTTTTCGCTGGTGACGCCTACAAGTTCGGCCAATCGACGGACTGTCACGTAGTCAGCCCCGCGGGCCTGCGCGTCGGCTGCATGCCGATCGATGGTGACGAGGTCGGCGTGCGTTGGCAGGTATGGTCGGCGGTGGCGGAGACGGGCGGCCTTAGCTGTTTCGTAGCTGATCTCAGATACTCCGGTGAGTTGACTGATCACTTGATCAGCCTGATCCAGTGTGGTCGTGGACCACAGGGCAGCGGCTGGGGACGTTGCTGCGAGTTCGTGGGCGTCGAGGGCGAACACGGCTGGGGTGTTGTCGGTTAAGTGAACCTGGCACCCGGCGTCGCGGACTTCGACGCTTCCGCGGGCACCATAGGCCGCTGCCGCGAAAAGCCCGGAGGCTTCCGACGGGTGCCAGTTGAAGATCGAACGGACCGGGCGGACATCATCAGCGGAGACAATCGCGACCTGGTGGGAATGGAGGTCGGCAAGCCTGGTCAGCAGCGTAGCCTCGGTTAGCTCGCCGTCGACTCCTGGCGCCGGGATGAGTAGCTGAACAGGTCGGCCAGTCAGTGTGCACGCGGCGATTGCCAGAAGATCGGCCAGTGGGCTGCGCAAGCCGGCTTCGGTGCCGCGGGTCAGCGCGTCACCACCGACATCAACAAGGGCCAGCCCGTCGGCGTCGAACAGGCTGGCGGCCGCGTCGAGCTGCGCAGCCATGCCGACGGCTCCGCCGGTCGGGTCGAGCAGCAGCAGCCGCGCCGACAGTTCGGCGGCGAGCCTGGGCAACGACGACCCAGCGGGGCTGACGGTCTGCGAGGAGGGCAGGATCTCCAGAACGTCGGGGTGAAGCTGACGTAGGCCAGTGAAGTCGCTTGCGATCCGAGGCCCAGGCAGCGGATCGATAATGAGACGGTCCCAGGAGTAGGTCATGATGCCTGGTGTCTCAGCGGCGCCCAGAATGGGTGCAAGGACCGATGCGGTGATCGCATCGCCGCCTCCACCTGCAGCCACAAGCAGGGTGCCCACGGACACGTGACCTTACCAGCGGCCAAGTGAGCGTGGAGTGTCACCCTGGGCGGTGGTATCAGCGAGCCCATATTCCGGGACAGCTGTTTAGTGAGCTATTCATGCTGCGGGGGTCAAAGCCGCTATGTCACGGCTTCATCTACTGCTCAACTGGCACAAGCTTCGTGGCGTTGGGGATGGCCGCCCGCGCCCGCAGCAACAGCCACATCGCCACGATTCCCAGCAGCGGCCCCGGTGCGAGGACCCCGAACGCCCACCGCCACCCCACGGCCTGCTCAACGGCGGGTACCAGCCAGATTGTCGTGCTGGTCAGCCCGAACCCGAACGCCATCTGAAGGGTGAGCGCGGTACCCACATAGCTCTGGTCAGCCAGTTCGGTGACCAGCGTGGAGAACTGCACCGAGTCACCGACCACGGCGTAGCCCCACACCAGGCTGACCGTGACGAGCAGCCATAGCGGCGCGTGCATGAACAGCCCGATGAACAGAGCGCACGCGGCCGATACCCCCATCATTGCCATCGCGGTGCGCTCCCGGCCGGCCCGATCTCCCAGCATGCCGCCGGTCCAGTTGCCCAGACCGCCGACGGCGAACACGGCGAACGTGAGGTACACCGGCAGCACCGTGGCATCCAGGCCGCGTGGGCGCAGCGCGGCAGAGATGAACAGCAGAAACCAGGTCCACATGGCGTACAGCTCCCACATGTGGCATAGGTAGCCCGCCATGGCCAGTCGCACGGGTCGGTCGCGCAGGATCTGCCGGATCTGCCGGGGATCCAGTGCGGCCGGCGGGAACGGGTACGGACCCTCGCGAATGGCGGTGAGCGTGATGATCCCGCCCAGCACGGTGAGTATCGAGGTGGCCACGATGACGGTCCGCCAGTTTAGCCCGCCGAGGCCGTTGACCAGGTGCGGCAAGCCCGAGCTCACAGTCAGCGCACCGACTAGCAAGCCCATGGCCGCGCCCCGGCCGTGGCAGTACCAGGTGGAGATGAGTTTGAGCGCCGGCGGGTAGACGCCGGCGATGAAGAAACCGGTGGCGAACCGCGCGGCACCGCCCAACCCGGCCCCGTGTGCGCCGAGTAGGATCAGGTTGGCGGCAGCAGCGCCGATCGCGCTGAAGAAGATCAGCTTGGTGGGCCTGAGGATGTCGGAAATGCTCAACAAGCTGGAAACGACCGCTCCTGCCGCGAAGCCCCACTGCACCGCGATGGTCAACCAGGCAGCCAGGCCGGCGGAGAGCTGCCACTCCTGGTGGACCTGTGGCATTACCGCTGTCGCGGAGAACCAGGTGGACTTGAGCAGCAGCAAGGTCGCGGCGAGTGTGATAAGGCTGCGTCGTGCTCGTCGGCGGTCCATCGTGATTCCCCCTGTGATCTGATGGGGCCGCGGGCCTGCCCGCGGCCCCATCAGTGATCTATCCGAGATAGGGAATCGTGATCGTCTTGATCACGCTCATCTCCCGGATGGCGTAACGGATGCCCTCACGGCCGATGCCGCTGGCCTTGACGCCGCCAAACGGGATGTGCGGCGAGTCGAACTGCGGCCCGGCCCCGAGGTTGACCGCGCCCACCCGCAGCCCCGCGGCCAATCGCCAGAACGCGGCCAGGTCGCCGGTGACCACTCCGGCCTGTAGGCCGTACCGGGTCCCGTTGGCGACCTGGAGGGCCTCGTCCACCCGGTCCACCCGGATCACTGGCGCGACCGGCCCAAACGTTTCCTCCATGACCAATTCGGCGTCCGGTGGCACGTGGTCGAGTACGGCCGGGGTGAGCAGGGCGCCGGTCCGCTCACCGCCGTGGAGCAGCTTCGCGCCGGCCGCCACCGCGTCGGCGATCCGCCGCTCGACCAGCGCGGCGGCGTCTACGGTGATCAACGGGCCGAGGTCGGTGGCCGGATCTTGCGGGTCACCGGCACGCCGGCCGCGGGCCGTCTCGACCAGCCGCGGTACGAGCGCCTCGGCCACGTCGCCGACAGCGATGATCCGCTTGACTCCTCGGCAGGACTGCCCTGCCGTGGCGAAGGCGCCGTCGGCGGCCAACGTCACCGCGAGGTCCACGTCGGCATCGGGCAGCACGATCAGCGGGTCGTTGCCGCCGAGTTCGAGTAGGAGTCTCTTGCCGGCCGCCGCCGCGGCGACCGCACGCCCGGCGGCGATGCCACCGGTGAAAGTGACCATGTCCACGTCGGGGTGGCCGACCAGGGCGGGTCCGATCGTCCCCGGCGATCCCGTGGTCACCGCCAGCGCACCCGCCGGGAACCCGGCGGCCACCAGGAGCTCGGCGAACACCAGCGCGGTAAGCGGGGTTTTCTCCGACGGCTTGAGCACCACCGCGCAACCGGCCGCGACCGCTGGCGCTACCTTGACGACTACCTGATTCAGCGGTCGGTTGAACGGTGT
The DNA here is from genome assembly GCA_050700115.1 of Pseudonocardiaceae bacterium. Lineage (GTDB taxonomy): Bacteria > Actinomycetota > Actinomycetes > Mycobacteriales > Pseudonocardiaceae. The sequence goes on along the minus strand of JBOHGG010000029.1, from coordinate 62,234 downwards.
CAGCGCGGCCACCACGCCGACCGGCTCGGGCACGGTTACCGCCAGACGGTGGTGGCCGGGCACCGGGATGCTCTCTCCGCGCAGCCGTTCGGCCTCTGCAGCGGCCACGGTCAGGTTGCTCCCAGCGCGCTCAACCTCGCGCCGGGTCTCCCGCACGCATACGCCCGACTCGCTGGCGATCAGCGTGCTGAACTCGTCAGCCCGCTCGCCGAGCAGGGTGGCCGCACGGCGCAGTACGGCCGCCCGCTCGGCCGGCGGCAATGGTCGCCAGGCGGCGCGGACGTGGCGTACCGCATCGTTGACCTGGTCGGCGGTGTCGCTGGGTACCGTGCCGACGACCTCGCCACGCCATGGGCTGGTGACCGTCAACTCGCCATCACCAGCATGGCGGGCGCCGTCAAGAAACATCGTCGTCCTTGACCACGAACCTGGCCTCCAGCTCAGAGATCTTCGAGTACCCGAACACCTCGAACAGCTCATCGAAGGTCATCTGAAGGTCGTAGCGCTCCCAGAACTTCTGGGTAGTGCCCTCGTCACGTAGCTCGGCGAACACCTTGCGCAGGATCGACGTGGCGGCGAACCAGCCCGATAGCGGATAGATCACCAGGTTGTACCCGATCGCCTCAAGCTCCTTGGCGGTCAGCCACGGTGTCTTGCCGCCCTCGACCATGTTGGCGAGCAGCGGCACATCGAGCTCAGCGCGGACCCGCTTCATCTCGTCGGCCGACAGCATCGCCTCCAGGAAGATGCAGTCCGCCCCGGCCGAGATGTACTCCTTCGAGCGCCGGATCGCCTCATCCAGACCCAACTTTTCGCGGGCATCAGTGCGGGCGATGATGGTCCAGTCCGGATCGACCCGCGCCTCGACCGCCGCCTCGATCTTGCCGACCATCTCGGCGGTCGAAATCAGCCGCTTGCCCTCCAGGTGACCGCAGCGCTTCGGCACGACCTGGTCCTCCAGGTGCCCACCGACGATGCCAGCTCGCTCGAACTCGCGGACGCAGCGCCAGGTGTTCATCGCGTTGCCATACCCGGCGTCGATGTCCATGATTACCGGCAGATCCACCGCGAGGGTGATGTTCTTGGCATTCCACGCCATCTCGGTGATCGTGGTGAACCCCAGGTCCGGCAGGCCCAGCATGCTCGCCGAGGTACCTGACCCGGTCATGTGCACCACCAGGAATCCGGCCTGCTCGATCACCTTCGCGCTCAACGCGTCGTAAGCGCTGGGCACCACGAGAATTTCGGGCGCGAGCATCAATTCCTTGAACTGCTTGGCACGCGACATGCCAGTTCCCCTTCGCTGGTCGGGAGCTCCATCTCGGCGAGGCGGAGCAGCTGGTTGTACTTGGCCAGGCGGTCGCCGCGTCGCGGGCCGCCAACCTTGATCAGTTCGGCGCCCAGCGCGACCGCCAGGTCGCACATGGCGGTGTCCTCGGTCTCCCCGGACCGGTGCGATACCACCAGCGTCAGCCCGGCGGTCCGGGCAGCACGGGCGGCGTCCAGCGTCGCAGTGACGGTGCCAGCCTGACTGGGCTTGAGCAGCACCGCGTCGGCCAGCCCAGCCCGAACCCGAGCGGTATCGGAGGCGAACAGGTCGTCGCCGACGACGGTCACCCCGGCTTGGCGGGCCGCCGGCAGGAACGCTTTCCAGGCAGTGGTGTCGGCGGGGTCGAACGGATCTTCGATGTACTCGATGCCGTACGCCTTGGCCAGGTCGATAAGCAGAGACGCGAAGGCTGCGGCAGGATGCTCTCGGCCCTCGAAGCGATATCGGCCGGGGCCGCCGACCAGATGCTCCGCGGCGACGTCCACGCCGGCGGTGACCTGATCTGCGTAGCCGGCGGCTTCGGCAGCCTGGCCCAACACGTCGAGTTGCCAGGCCGTGTCTCGGTCTGGCAGCAGGAACCCGCTGGACGCGGAGAGCACCGGCGTGCCGTACTCTTCGGTCACCCACTGTTCGAGCACCGTGAAGACGCCCAGCGCCGCCCGCACGTCACTGAGCAGGTCACCCACACGCGGGATGAGCATCACCTGCTGGAAGGAGGCGGCTGGACCGGTGCGGTGGATTCCACCGGAGAAGGCGTTTACCAACAGACGCGGCATAGCTGGGCGAGCGCCGGCCTGGATCGCGAGCCAAGCGTGCAGGGGCTGGCTCGCGCGCGTGGCAGCGCTGCGGGCGTACGCCAGCGACACCGCCAGAGTGACGTCCCCGCCAAGCGCATGCCTGTCGTCCAATTCAGTCAGCCGCGCGTCGAGCTCACCCGCGTTGGCCGGCGACCAGCCGACCAACGCGTCACGCAGCAACCGCCCAGCAGATCCGCCGGTGAGGTCACCCAGCCCCCCGGTATGCAGTCCCCGTCGGCGCTCCAGCCGCCCCGGTGCGATCGCCACCGGGCACGAACCCCGTCCGGTGACATCGGTCAGCCGCAGATCGACCTCGATCGTCGGGTGGGCCCGCGAGTCGAGCACCCCCCGCAGCCGTATGTCGGTTATCAGCACCGCGCCTCTTCTCGGACCCTCGCCAGCCATGGCAGCAGTTCGCAGGCGCGACCGGTCGGCAACCCGCCACCGGCCACGGCCGCCTCGCTGAACTCTCGTACGCCGTCCACCGGCACCCCCGGCCCTATCACCGCAGCTGGTACCCGGTCTGCGGAGTGGATACCCAGCTCGCACGGAGTCGCGTGGTCGCAGGTGACGACGAGGGCGTCGGCCGGACTGAGCGCATCGTGCAGCGGCGCGACCAGGTGGGTGTCGATCTCGGCGATCGCCCGTGCCTTCGCCTCGGGCTGACCGTCGTGCCCGGGTTCGTCGGGTCCCTTCACGTGCACAAACACCACGTCGGCGGGGTCGGCGACCAATTGCGGCACGAGCCTGGCGTAAAAGTCCGGCTCGGACTGGCCGGGCGCCACCTTGGCAACGGTGAAGCACGCCCCGATCAGCCGGGCCAGTCCGCGTTCGGCCGGTACCTGGCCGTACATGGAGATCCGGGCGGTGGCCGGTGGCAAGTCCGGCAGCAGGTGCCCGCCGTCGCGGACCAGCAGCAGGTTCGCCGGCTTGCGGCCGGCCGCCACCCGGCGCGCGTTGACCTCGCTGCTGGCCAGTACCCGTGCGCTCTGCTCGACGAACTCGTTGACCAGCGTGACGACCCGGGTGGCTGCCTCGCTCTCGTCGAGCGGCCGGCAGGCCAGCGGCCGGTCGGGGTGGTTGCGTACCGGCAGGCCGAATGGGCCGACCTTGACGAATCCGGGGTCGGTGTTGGAGACCTCGCCCGACAGTGGCCACCGCCGGCTGCTGAAGGCCAGGATGCCCCGATGCCGGCCCCAGCCGGTGAGGTGCACGGTGACCTCCGGGTCGAGGTCAATCTGGTCGAGGATCTCGGCGACGAGCCGGCGGAGCTCGTCGTCGGTCAGGTCGCGGGAGGTGCGCCGGTCAAGCTGCCCGGTGTCGGGATTGCGACTGGCGAAGTTAATCCGAAACGCCACCGAGTGGCCGCGAGGGTCCCAGTACCGGTTGCCGAAGCCTTCGAGGGGGCCGCGGCCGGTGTAGTAGACGACCGGGTCGTAGCCGAGCAGTGCCATCGCCCCGGAATCGGACTCTGGTGGGATTCCCGAGGCGATGACCTCCAGGAGGCCTGTACATCCCTGGGCCGCCAGCTGGTCCAAGCGCGGAGTGGGAGCCGCCTCGAACGGGGTACGCCCACCCAGCGCCGGAATCGGCCAGTCCGCTCCCCCGCACAGGGCCAGCACGAACACGCGGCCGTCAGGAGCTGGTTTGTCTGATGCGTTCATCGATGTGGTACTCCCTGATCACGTGGATCACTGCCGGTGGCACCAGGTCCTGCCACGGCCGGCCAGCGGCGATGTCTCGCCGGACCCGCCCGCCGCTGATCGGCTTGTCGGTACGCCGCCACATCACCTCGGTCGCCAGGCCGAGCCGGCTGAAGCGGTCCAGTTTGGACTCGCCCCAGTCGTCGTAGACAGTGAGGAAGTAAGTGGCGTCGATCGGCGCGTAGTAGCGCAGCCGGTCCGGAAAGCAGTGCGGAAACGGCACGATACGCAGCCGATCGCGGGCGATGCCGGCCTCGACCAGTGCGCCTTCGGCCATGAGGTACCGCTCGTAGTAGGTGCACGGGTTGGCGGCAATCTCGCTGCGTTCGGGATCGCTGGCCTCGTACGCGATCTGGCTCGGATCGGGGTTGGTGATGCCCACCACGAGGGTGTCGCAGCGTGCGGCCCCGGCCAGCAGGTACTCCAGGTGTCCCAGGTGCAGCGGCTGGAACCGCCCGTGGACGACGCCAATCGCGGTCACGAATCGGCGCCTGTCACGAAAGCCCGGAACCGGCGCGCCACCTCTACCGGCTGTACGTCGGGGCGCCCCAGCCCGGTCAGCGATCCGGGACTGATTCGCAGGTACACGAATGCTGGGCCGGGGCTGCTCTGCGCAGCCTTGAGCGCGTCACCGAAGCTGGCCAGACCACCGCAGTCGTGCACCTGAGAGTATCCGCAGGCCGCGGCAAGCGCCGGGAAGTCGACCTGGGCAGCCAGGGTGCGCTGTCCGCCTGTGGAGTCGTGCACACCGTTGTCCAGCACGACGTGGAGCAGGTTCGGTGCCGGGTGGGCGCCGACGGTGACCAGGGTGCCCAACCGCATCAGCGCTGCGCCGTCGCCGTCGACCACCACGACTGGCCGGCCGGTGTGCCGGGCCACACCCAGCCCAACCGCGCTGGCCGAACCCATCGCGCCGACCAGGTAGAAGTGCTGCGGCCGGTCGGCCAGGGTGAACAGTTCCCGGCTGGTCTTTCCGGTGGTGGACACCACCGCCGCTTCGTCGGGCAGGACACCGAGCAGGGTCTCCAGCGCGGCGATCCGCGCTGGCGGTGCCTCGGGCGGGTCGTACCGGACGATGTGTGGGACGGTGCGGGCGGCGGGCGGCGGCTCGGCCAGCGACTCCGCAGCCACGACACCCTGGCGTAGGATGAAAGCGTACGGCAGTTGGCCGTGTGCCATCGCTGTCCAGCCCTCGTCGAGCACGCGGTCTAGGTGGGCCGGGTCGGCCGGGAGAACGGCCTGTCCGATCCGCATCAGCTCCAACAACGCGGGCATGATCGCGCCGAGAAGCTCGTGCTGAGGCTCGTCCGGCCGGCCCGGCTCTCCACGCCATGTGACAACCAGGGGTATCGGGATCCGGCCCGGGTAGTTCAGCGAGGTCAGCGGGTTGACCATATTGCCCAGCCCGGAGTTCTGCCCGATCACGCACGCGGTCACGCCAGCCAGCCAGCTGCCGGTAGACAGCGCCACCGCCTCGCCCTCGTGGGTGGCCGGTAGGTAGCGCACTGTCGGGTCGGACGCCGACCGGTTAATCAGCGGGGTCAGATACGAGCAGGGCACCCCGGTCACCTCGGCGACGCCCCGCCGGGAGAGGGCGGCGAGCAGGGTGCCGGCGCCGATCACCGGGCTTCCCGTCCGACCAACGCCGGGTTGGCACCGTACTGAAGGTAGTACGCCTCGTCAGCGGTCAGGTCTTGGTAGCCCATCAGCGTGAATACCTCTTCTAGCGGTGCGATCCATGGCTCCACAGAGGTCGGCCCGTCGGTGCGGATGGACCGGCAGGCCCGCCGCATCGCGGTGACTGCCGCGCGCATGCTCTGGTTGGCCCAGATCACCGCTGCGATACCCAACTGGGCATACTCCAACAAGGGCGTTGTGTGGTACGTGGTGGGCGCAATTACCAGCGGCAGCCGCCCTGCCCATTCATGGGCGAATGCGGCGATCTCGGCGACGGTGGACTGACGCGAGTGGATGAAGATGGCGTCAGCGCCGGCCTGCTGGTACGCCTCGGCCCGACGCAGGGCCTCGGCCAGTCCGGCCCCGGCGATGAGCGCTTCGACCCGAGCTACCACCACGAAGTCGGAGTTGCGTACCACGTCCCGGCAAGCAGCGACCTTGCCACAGAACTCAGACATCGGCGCCAGGTGGTGCCCGCCACCGACGAACGAGTTCATCTTCGGGAACGTCTTGTCTTCCAGGCACACCCCCGCTGCGCCGATACGCTCCGCGCGGGCGGTGAACCGGCGGGCGGTGTTGAAGTTGCCGTAGCCGGTGTCCCCGTCGACTAGTACCGGCAGATCGACGGACTCCACCACCCGGGCGACGAGGGCCAGTAGGTCGGTCCAGGATGCTTCGTCGCTGTCGCGGACGCCCAGCGTGGTGGACATGCAGAGGCCGGACGCCCACAGCGCGGAGAATCCGGCTTCGGCGGCGATTCGTGCGCTGAGCCCGTCGTGGGCGCCCATGATCGGGCTCGGCGCCGGCTCGCTGAGCAGCGCTCGCAGCCGGGCGCCTGGGCTGGTCGCAGCGTGGCTAACAGACGCCGGAGCCGGCAGAAGCGGGCGGTGCGAATTGGTTGTTGTCAAGGTGATCCTCTCCTGGGTCGCTACAGTGGCCCGGTCGTTCAGGTGACCCTGCCCCCGGTCGGTGGGGTGCCACCGCGCAGCACCGCCGAGACGCCCTGCGCGACCCGCCGTCGCATGCTGAGCTCGGACTCGACTGATAGGAACGCTCGGTGAGCGGAAACGACGACGTCGTCGCGGTTGAGCAGTTGGCGTGCAACAGGGCAGTCGTTGGGGTCCTCGGGCGCAAACACGTCCGAGGCGAAGCCACTGAGCCGGCCCTCTTCGAGTGCGGCGAGCACAGCACTGGTGTCGACCAGGCGGCCTCGTGCGGTGTTGACCAGCACGGCGCCTGGTCGAGCGTGCGCAAGTGCGACCGTATCGACGAACTGGTCGGTAGTTTCGGTGAGCGCGGCGTGAAGCACAACCGCGTCGGCGGTGGCGAAGAGGTCGGTGAGGCTGCCTGCGGCGGCGACGCCATGGCTGGCCATCAGGTCGGCCGACACGTACGGGTCGTACGCCACCACCCGCCCGTAGCAGGCCTGCAGTTTGCGGGCGCTGGCCCGGCCGATCCGCCCGAATCCGATGATGCCGGCGACCCGGTCGGCCAACCGGCGCGGTACCCCGCCAGCGTGGATGTTCCAGCGGTTGGCCCGCACCAGGCGGTCCTGTATGCAGACCCGACGTTCCAGAGCGAGCAGCAGCGCCAAGGTGTGGGCGCTCACCTCGTCGCCGCAGTAGTCCGGCACATTGAAACTGGGGATACCGGCCCCGGCCAACAGGGCGGCGTTGAGATTATCGACACCGACCCCGCTGCGGGCGATGACACGGCAGGTGGGCCCAACCGCGTCAAGCAGTTCCGGAGTGACCTGGCACCGGTAGATCACCAGTGCATCGGTGCCGCGCACGTGGTCGAGAAACGCCGGTCCGGAAAGCTGGTACCGGTCCGTGAACAGCCCGAGGGCGATGATGATGTCCGGGTCGAACTCCGCGGCCTCCACATCGGCCAGCGCCAGGTCAGGGCGGCCGGTGGCATCGAGGGCCCAGACTGGATCGGTGTATACAACGCGCACGACCGTCCTCCTGTGTGGGCGTGATTGACGAGGCACCGGGGTTCGATCAGGTGCGCCGGCGCCGATATGTGGATCGGTCAGGAGTCGTAACCCCAGCTATGGCCATCGCGGCGGCCACGTCGCAGCGTGGCTGCCGCGGCGTAGGTGTTCGCCAGCTCGATCAGGTCGAGGTAATTGAGATGCCGGCCGGAGCCCAGCTTCACCAGCGCTCCGTTGCCGGACCACCGGTGCGCCACGAATGGCCCGACCCAGGCGGTGCTGTCGGGGTCCAAACGCGCCCGCCGCCGCGTACCATCCGCTTCGGTCCAGTCCAGGACAACCTCGCCCCGGGTGACCAGGTAGTGGGTCTCGGCCGGTTCACGCAGCTCCGCGCCGCTGTCGCCGTCAATGCGGACGAAAAGACCGGTCAGGTCCGGTAGGTGTGGCGCGCTGGCCATCGACGCAACCTCGTATCCCTGGAACCGGCGTACGTCTTTGCGGCAGTCGTCGATGTCGCAGTAGGTCTTGCCGACGCTGTCGCGCCGCCACTCCGGCCACAGCAGCAGCCGGTAATCGAAGCCGAACGTACGCCCGAGATCGCGCAGCACGGCTAGGTCACCGCCGTCGAGCGCGACGGTAACCGCACCGCCCGGTATGCCCAGCACCGCAGCTGCCGACTCCACCGTGTGTCCGCGCCTGGCCAGGAGCAACTCAGCCAGCACGGATGGGGTCAGTCCATCGTCGAGCCGCGCGAACAGCGCGTCGGCGGCCGGAGTGGCCCAGTCGTTGATGTCCTCGAGCAGGGTCGCGAGGTTGGACTGGCCGGTGTACGACACGATCCGCGCCGGGGTGCCGCTGGTCAGTGAGTAACTGTGCGGGCAGTACGACGGTTCGACGTAGGAGTCGCCGACGATCCAGTCGTCGGGTCCGGAGTTGGCGCGCATGACCTGCCACGTCGCGTCGGTCAGCTCCGTACCCCAGCGGCCGTGGATGTCGCCCGGCCCCAGGTTGACCGTGATTGCGGGTTCGAGGTGGCCGTTGTTGAGGGCGGGGATCCGGTCGGCCGGGCACAGGATGTCGAGGATGACTGGAGCGACCGCACCGGGCGGCGCCGCCATCGTGTAATAGTTGTAAAAGTGGATGCCGTCGCGCTGGATAGGGCGCCGCGTATCGCGCAGTTCGACCGCGCTGCGGGTGAGCACGGTGAGATCGCGGCGCCTGCTGGCGGTGATTTGTTCCGGCTCAATCCGCAGAACTCGCGCTACAGCCGCCGCCGCCCCGTCAGGCCAGTCGCCCGCGGTTCCCGCGGCGAGCAATCGGTCGAGTTCGCTTCCAGTGGCCTCCGCCATCTGCTCGGCAGTGATCTTCCGGACGTTCATCCAGTGAACGACCTTGTATGTGTCTACACGCATTTTTCTACCTGCCTCCCCGATTCGGTCAGGATACGAATGTCAGAAACTGCACCAGCTTTCCGTGGTCGAGTTCCCGTGGATTGTTGCCGGCGCGGTCGTAACTGAGCGCCTCGTCGACGACCCAGGCTGCGTCGACCCCCAGGTCCGGGCCGGCCCGCAGTCCGGCGGCGACCAGGAACGTGTCCACGCGGCGGGCCAGGGTGGCTACGTCGTCGGTGCCGGCGGCAGTCACGACACCGGCGATGGCCCGGCGCACTCGGTCGGGTCCGCGCGGGTCCCGGCAGTCGGCTGCACTGACTGCCGCGTTGTACCGCAGCATCCCGGCCAGCGTGACGCCGCAGGCGTGACCGTGCGGCAGGCCGTAGCGCAAGGTGAGCGGGTATGACAGGGCGTGGCACGCCGTCGTGCCTGCGATCGCGATGGCACGGCCAGAACAATGTCCGGCGAGAAGCAGCGCGTGCCGCTCTGCGGCGCCCACCCCGTCCGGCGGGTGGTCCAGCAGTCCAGCGAGGTGCGTCATGGCCGCGCAGCCCAGCGCCTCGGCCCGCTCGTCGGCCCTCGTCGACCAGGCGCTTTCGATGCCCTGCGCGAGGGTGTCGAGCAGGCAGCTGGCCAGCTGATCGGATGGCAGCCCGAGCAGCAGATCGGCGTCGAGGATCGCGGCTGCGGGCAGCAGCCCAGGGCCGCGCAGCGACAGCTTACGGCCAGCCCGTCTGTCCCACACCGTGGCGAACGGCGTAGCTTCCGCGCCGGTACCGGGAGTCGTCGGAACCGCGACGATCGGCAGCCCGCGAGCTGGCGCGCCGGCCGCACACCACCTGAGCACCACTTCCGAGGTCGGCTCAGGGTGTCCGGCGAGCACGGCGGCGCACTTGGCCGCATCCATTACGCTGCCACCGCCGACCGCGACCAGCGCGGCAGCGCGGTGAGTGCGGGCCTGGCGAGCGATTGTCGCCACGGACTCCGGCGTCGGTAGCCCGGCCTGGACCGCACTTGCGAGCCGCGTCGGTCGCAAGCCGGCGAGCACGGTGTCGCGCCATGGACGCCTGACGAAGCCGGCCCCGACGACGAGCAATACTCGGACCGGTCGAGTCGCGGCGGGTGCGGCTGCCTCGATGACCGGCGTCGCCTCCATCATCAGGCCTGGTCTTACAAAGGTCGGGGGTGCCTCGGCAAGCAAGTGGCAAAGATCTACCGGCACAGATGACATGTATGACGCCACCCCCGGGGCAGGATCAGTCAGTGCTTGCTCTTAATTTCTCGTTAACCGCTTCGCCTTGGTTAGTTAAGAGGGCGGTTGCGTCCCGGTTGATACATGTTGCTGGGCTGACAGCGAATCTGTACCCGATTGGCCCAGCGCTCCTGGAGGCTGAGCTTCTGTAACCCCTCAGGTCGTTGTGGGAGCCCGGGCCTACTCACCGTGCACCACGCGGGAGTCGCACGGGTTGATCTTCGATACGGTGTTGATCTCGGTCTGTACGTGCCCGCGTAGCCCCATGGTGCGCCGTAGGCCAGGGCCAGGGTCTCTCTTGCCAGTGACGACAAGCCAGTGCCGGGGTGCGGCGACTATCCTGCTTTCCCGGGTATGTTGATGGCTCCCATTGCCCCTCGCGGTCCGTTCGAGGATCCTGTTTCCGGTGGGGTCGGAACGGTCTTGGCCAGGATTCGGGGCAGGATAGCGTGCATTCGGGCCCCACCTTCGGGGACGGTCGTAATGAGGTACTGGCCGCCGATCTCCTGCGTCCGATCCCGCATCGAAGTCAGCCCAATACCCTCCCGTCGAGGCTTTTTCGGTAGTCCGGCACCGTCATCGACCACGTCGAGACTCACGGTGTCCTCATCTACCAGGATCGCCACGTAGGCGTTGCTGGCGCCCGCGTGACTGATGACGTTGGCCAGCGCTTCAGCCAGAATCCGGTAGATGGCGACTTCCACCGCCGCAGGCAACCCTGGCAAGTCGTGGGGCAGGTACACGTGGATGTGAAACGTCGGGCTGGACAGTCGAGTCACTAGCTGACGAACAGCGCCGGCCAAGCCGAGTTGGTCCAGCGCGGGCGGACGCAGACTGTCAGTGATCAACCGCAGCTCGGCAACCACTGCGCCGATATCCGCTCCCACCTTCCGCAGCAGTCCGGTCGCCGGGGAGTCCGGCGGCAGTGCGGCACGCGCGGTGTCTACTTGCAGCCGTACCCCGGCCAACGTCGGACCGATCCCATCGTGCAGATCCCGGCGCAACCGCAGTCGTTCCTCCTCCCGGGCTGCCACCAATCCCTCTCGGCTGGCCTGCAGATCCTCCAAAAGCCGTAATCCCGCCACCGCCGGGGCCGCCTGGTCGGCGAGTGACTGCAACAGCGTCCGGTCCGGCTCGTCCAGCTTCTGCTGGCCCTGCCGCGGCCGGACCCATAAATGGCCGACTGCGCTGCCCCGGTAGCGCAACTCGAATGCTTCGTCTAGATCACGGATCTCAGTCGACCCGATCATAGCGAGCTGGCGTGGCCCGTTACGGGTCTGTGCCACCAACGCCGCCGCCGGTAGTCGCAGCGTGTGAACCACCGTTCGGCAGACGGTCTCGGGCACCTCGGCGGAACTCAACCCATCCCGTAATCGTGCCGCCAGCGCACGTACCACCTCATACGGCTGGGCCCGTTCTCCGTAGAAAATTTCGTCTACTCGCCGGCTCATCCAGGTGATCAGTGGGCGCATCCCGAAGCCCATCAATGCGGCAAGTAGCACCGATACCTCGATACCAGTGATCTGCAATCTCGAGAATGCGACGACGGCCACCACGTAAGTGGCCACCAAGGTGATGGTTACGGTACTGCCAACGATCACCCGACGGGCTGCCCGATCCAGAAGCTGCGACCGATTCTGGATAAGAGCATAGCCCAAAGCCGCTGGCCACAGCAACGATGAGCCGACCGTTATTATCCAGAAGAGCCAACCTTGTGCTATTTGGAAACTCCAGGCAAGGGAAATTATGCGCCACAACGTATAGACCGGCAGTGCAACAGCGAGTTGACGACGCTGGACACCGCTCATGTGTCGCCAGTTTAGCAGGAGCACCACAATAAAGATCCAACCGAGATGGGAGATCGCGATCCTCACCCAATCCCACTCGATTGCGAGGTGGCTGGCTATAGGTGCCCACCAGGAGGAGGTCAGCGGACTGGCGACTCCATAAACGCGGAATAATGTTGGCGATGCGCCGGCCTGGATCACGCCCTCGAAGGCCAACAGGACGAAGGATGCGGCCACAAAAACCCGCCATCGGCGACTGGGCAGCTTCCCGTCAGGAAGCCAAAGCAGCAGCCAGTTGTCCAATGTGCCCGGAAGATAGTATAGTATCGGGATCAGCCATGCCAAAGATATCAACGCGATGCCCGTGGGGTGATGATAAGCGAGCACGAGCTTCAGCGGCGACGCGGTGGAAAAGTATAATCCGGTAGCAAGAACCAGCCATCCCACAAATCGCCGAGGATGGCGCGCTATGACTAGGAGACCCACCACGCTGTAGCAGGCGCCTTGAACGACCAGCTGGACCCTCAGGAAAGCGTCATTCCAGGGAAGCCATGAAGGCTTATGCCAAATGGCCAGTACGCATATCGCCACGACGCCAGCAAGGCTCCACGCCACGACAAGTGCGGCAAGTGCAAGCCACCGGTCACGGGTATACAGGCCCTGCAGACGTGCGGTGACTCTCCCCCAGCGTTGCGCGACTGTGGCCATCAGCATCGCCCGTTCAGCACGGTGCCCTAGTGGAAAAAATCCGCGGCAGATCCCGATGGTATCTTGTACGTTGCCCTGGGAGGGGCTCCGAATGGCCTTGCGAGTGCTGCTCGTCGACGACCACCCGTTGTACCGGGCCGGGCTGCGGGTCGCGCTTGACTCGGCCGACGGCATCGAGGTGGTGGACGAGGCCGACGATGCCGAGCGAGCGCTCGGTCTGGTTCGGGAACGGGCGCCGGAGGTGGTCGTGATGGACCTGCACCTGCCGGGACAGTCCGGCATCGAAACGATCCGGGTGTTGACCCGGGACCACCCCGCCGTTCGAGTGCTCGTGCTCACGATGTACGACGATGACGACGCGTTGGTCGCAGCGCTGCGAGCCGGTGCCAGGGGATACCTGGTCAAGGGATCGGGCCGCGAAGAGGTGCTGCAAGCCGTGCGCACCGTCGGTATGGGTGGGGCCGTATTTTGCCCCCATGCCGCCGAACGCCTGGCCGGGCTCCTGGCCGGTGGTAGCCCAGCCGCAGAGAGTCAGGCTGCGTTTCCCAACCTGACCACCCGAGAGCGGCAGATTCTCGACCTGGTCGCCCGCGGCTACGACAACCGGCACATCGCCCGAGACCTCACGTTGTCGGACAAGACCGTCCGCAATCACGTGTCCAACCTCTTCGCTAAGCTTCACGCTGCTAATCGCGCCGAGGCCATCGTTAGAGCCCGTAACGCCGGACTCGGCCAGCTCCGCGATTGACGGTGTCTTTCGAATCGCCCGCGCCGGCCGGTAACTGGCTCGGAGCGACCTCATCGTGAGATCGCCTGTGACCGATCTGGTTTTCATCGAACTTCCGTCGGAGTTGCCGCAGGGCCCGCGCGCGGGTGGGTCCGATGCTCCCGAGCGGGATTCCAGTGATGCGAGCGAGTTCGGCGTAGGGGGGCGGCTCGTCGGCGAACAGCGCCCGCAGCAGGATCTGCTTGCGGGGCTCCAGCTCAGCGATGAGGTCGCGTAGCGTCTGTGCGGTATCCATGTCGATGACGTGCTGCTCGGGCCCAACGGATGGGTCGGCCATGTTCTCTACCACCGTGGCGTTCGGGTTCGGGGTGTACTTGGCGTCATCCAGAAGGCATAGGCATTCACGGCTGGCAGCGGTGGCCAGCCACCCGCCGAGATACTCGGGGAACCGGATTCGGTGACAGTTCTCCGCGAGCCGAAGCCAGGTCATCTGCGATGCGTCGTGTGCGTCGGCGTCCTGAAGCCGAAACGAGCGCACCTTCGCAAGGACCAGGCCGTGATAGCGCCGCATGATTTCTTCCCAGGCTGCCTGGTCGCCGTCGCCGGCCTGTCGTAAAAGGTCAGTAACGCTCAGTGACGCGACGGTGGGGATGCAGCGAGTGGTTGTTGTTATCGACATTGCGCCCCGATCCGGAGGGTCAAAGTCAGCTCCCGGCTTTACGGCGAGCGGGTTACACTTCGGAAAGTCCGATCATGGGGTAGCGGCAGTCCTGGGCGGATCGGATCGTTGTCCCGAGTTTGTCCGATTATCGAGCGAGGTTGTCCCGGGACAGTGCCGGTCCCAATCACGACTCCAGCAGCGCCAGGGCGGCCTCATGCAGCAGGCCGTTGGAGGACAGTGCCGTGCCGCTGTCGTACCGGGGCACCCCGTCGAGGTCGGTGAACCGCCCGCCGGCCTGCTCCACCAGTACCTGCGCGGCGGCCACGTCCCAGGGGTTGACGATCGGCTCGGCGGCCAGGTCGATCGCCCCCTCGGCGACCAGGCAGTGCTGCCAGAAGTCGCCGAAGGCGCGGTTCTCCCAGCAGGCGTCCACCAGCGCCAGGTAGCGCTCCCGGCTGTGGTGTTCTACCCAGCTGCCCAAGTGGGTGGTCGAGATGTAGGAATCGGCGAGATCGCTGACCCCGGACACTGAAATGAGTCGGGTCCCGTGCGCATCTCGGGTGTGGGCACCGGTCCCGTCCGCGGCCCACCAGCGTCGCCCGAGCGCCGGTGCGCTGATCACTCCGACCACCGGTGTGCCGTGCTCGACGAGCGCGATGAGGGTGGCCCAGACCGGCACGCCGCGCAGAAAGTTCTTCGTCCCGTCGATCGGATCCAGCAGCCAGATCCGGCCCGCTCGCTCGCCAGTCGGACCGCCGCCCTCCTCACCGAGCACCGCGTCCTGCGGCCGCTGTTGAGTCAGCACTGCCCGTATGGCGTCCTCGACGGCCAGGTCGGCGTCGGTGACCGGGGTCCGGTCGGGCTTGCGGTCGACCTTCAGGTCCGCCGCACCCGCCCGATCCAGGGTGATGGTGTCGGCGACATCCGCGAGGGCCAGAGCCAGAGCGAGATCGGTCACAAGACGGATGCTGCCACGTCGCCCTAGGCTGAATGGCGTGACGACTGTGCTCCTTGTGGAGGACGACACCGGCATCGCCGAGCCACTGTCCCGTGCTCTGCAACGAGAGGGCCACGAGGTGGTAGTGGTCGGTGACGGTCACACTGCGCTGGCCCGCGCCGTCGAGGAGGAGGTCGACCTGCTCGTACTCGACCTCGGGCTGCCCGGGATGGACGGCCTGGACGTCTGCCGCCGGCTGCGTCTGGTGCGCCCCGACGTCCCGGTGCTCATGCTGACCGCCCGAACCGACGAGGTGGACTTCGTCGTCGGGCTGGACGCCGGCGCCGACGACTACGTCGCCAAGCCGTTCCGGCTGGCCGAACTGTTGGCCAGAGTGCGGGCTCTGCTGCGCCGCAGCGCGCCGGATGCGCTGCAGGTGGGCGGGGTACGGATGGACCTCGCCGGTCACCGGGTGCTCATCGAGGGCACCGAGATCGGGCTGGCGAACAAGGAGTTCGAGCTGCTGCGGGTGCTGCTGGCCCGGCCGGGGCAGGTGGTCAGCCGCGAGGAGATCCTGCGCGAAGTGTGGAACGACCCGGAACTCAAGAGCTCCAAGACGCTGGACATGCACATATCCTGGCTGCGCCGCAAGATCGGTAGCGGCCGGATCGCCACCGTCCGGGGTGTCGGGTTTCGTTTCGACGCGTCGTGACGAAGTAGCGTGCGGTCGTGCGGTGGAAGATCCTGCAGTCCACGCTGATCGTGGTCGCGATCACCGGCTTGGTGCTGGGTGGCCCGCTGGCCTTCGCCTGCTGGCGGCTGGTGGAGGACTTCACCCGTAACGACCTGCTGACCCGGCTGGAGCAGGTGGTGTCCCGGCTGGACGATCAGAGCTCGCCCACCCGGACACCGCCGGATCTGCGCTCGGTCGCGCTGGCGCTTCCGCCCGACGGGCAGCTGGTGGTGGATTCGCCGTGGACCGGCCGGTTGGTGCTCGGCGCCGATCCGGGGCCTGGCGCGGTAGTGGAGTCGTTGCCGATGGGGCCGCGCGGCACTGCGCGGCTGGCAGTACCCGCAGATGCGATGTGGGGCGACCAGCTGCAGGTGACCGCGCTGGTCGGGCTGCTGGTGGTGCTGTCGGTGGGGATCGGCGCAGCCGTCGCCACCGTGACCGCCCGGCGGCTGGCGGGCCCGCTGCAGGACGTCGCCGACCGGGCCGCCCGGCTGGGGGCCGGGGACTTCCGCCTCGCGCCGGAGCGCCACGGCATCCCGGAGCTGGATCGGGTCGCCGACCTGCTGGACACCTCCGCGGCCGCGCTGGCCGAGCTCGTCCAGCGGGAGCGCGACCTCGTCGGCGACGTGTCGCATCAGCTGCGCAGCCGGCTGACCGCGCTGCTGCTGCGGCTCGACGAGCTGGCCGCGCACCCGGACCCGGTCACTGCCGCGGAGGCCGAGGCCGCGTTGGAGCAAGCAGAGCGGCTCGGCGCGGTGCTCGACGACCTGATGCGAGCCACCGAGGAGGCTCGGGCCGCTACTGCTGAGCCGGTGGAGTTGGCCGAGCTGCTCGGCGAGGTGGTCGCCGACTGGCGGCCGCAGGCCGACGCCGACCGGCGACCGTTGCGGCTGCGGGTGGCCGACGGGCTGGTCACCCGGGTCACGCCCGGACGGCTGCGCGAGGCGCTCGGAGTGCTGATCGACAACGCGCTGCGGCACGGGGCCGGGGTGGTCACGCTGTCCGCGCGCCCGGGTGGGGTGGGACCGGACCGGATGGTCGTGGTGGAGGTGACCGACGGCGGCGAGGGGGTGCCCGAGGAGCTGGCCCCACACGTCTTCGACCGGGGGGTCTCCGGTGCCTCCTCCACCGGAGTCGGCCTGGCGCTGGCCCGGGCGTTGATCGAGGCAGACGGGGGACGCCTCGAGCTCAGCTCGGCCCGACCCGCAAGGTTCGCGGTCTACCTGCGAGTACCGCGGGGCGAGGAGCTGCCGGGATCGGCACGGTCGGGTACCGGGGTGGTGCGCTGAGACCTGTCAGGGCACCGGAACCTGGCGGCGCACGTTCTGATCGGGAAAGACGTATCTCCGGAAGGCCCACCACCGGAAGGCCATCGCCACGGCGGTGCCGATCACGTTGGCGCTGGCGAAGTCGGCGGCCTCCTGGGCCAGCAGGCTCACCGCCGGGACCTGCAGGTCCAGCACGTACCGCGAGATCCACAACGGGGTGGCGTTGATCACCAGTCCGATGCCGCAGACCAGGAAGAACAGCGTCGCCTCGTGGTGACGTTCCCGGCCGCCCCGGGTGCGGAAGGACCACTCCCGGTTGAGCACGTAGGACACGATCGTCGCGACCAGCACCGCGATAATCTTGGCGGTGACCGGCTTGGGCTCCAGCACCGTCGTCTTGAGCAACGTGAACAGCGTGATGTCCACGACGTAGGCGATCCCGCCGACCATGGCGAACTTCACCAGCTCGCGGTGGCGGACGGCGATATCACGGTACGGCTGCGGAATCCGGACAAGTACGGCATCGACCATGGACACGGCCGCAGTGTACGTACCGTAGGGAGGACGCCCCGCGCCCAGTCGATGATCATCAATGGTCACCGCAGGTGTCCCGGTAGCTGACACCGGGGCGTACTGCTCCCACGCCGCTTCCGGGGCAACGCCACGGCGACCACCGTGCGCCGGAACAGCGGAGGATACGGCGAACTCCTCAGACCCGATTCAGCGGCCGACGACCTGCCGGCGGATGTTGTCGAAGGTCCTATCCTCCTCAGTCGTGGGTACGGCAGATGCGGACGAACAAGTCGTGAAAGCCGGCAATGCCGCCGAACAGTGCACCGATCTCGACCACCTGGATCTGCTCCAACCCGTCAGCGACGGGGGACTTCACCGGCGGAAGGTCGGCCCGCGCGTTTGCGAAAGCTTCGTCGAAACTGAGATTCTTCGAAAAGCCGGTGGCATGGTCAGCGCCCTCCGTGCCCGTCCGGGCGGCGTCTCCGCTCATAACTCGTTCGTAGTCGGCAAGCCTCGGGCCGCACTTTTCGATGTCAACCTGGTCAGTGCCATCGGCGTGATGAACCGTCACTGCCGGCTGATCTGCGGGGAAGCGGACTGATTCGGCGTATCGGTAGGGGGTGATGACCTGGGGCCAGATGCCCGGTCGTGGGCAGCGCAGCAGGTTGAACTGTTGCGGAAAGATCAGCAAGGGGCTTTGGGCGATGTCGACGGTGAAACCGGGGGTGGGCAGCTCACCCTCGGCGATGATCAGCACATACTGTTGGGCGCGAAAGGCGCGGATCCGGGTCCGCTGGGCGAGTTCACAGGTAACCGTCATAGCTTCCCTCACAAGGTAGGCGGCTTGGCCTCCTCTCATAGACACGCTACGAGGGCACGGTGATACATCCGCACCGGTCAAGTCCGCTTACGTGGTCTCCCGTCGGTCCCCCCGAGCGAGAGTGTCTGCCACGTGCTGTGCGTGGGGGCGATAAGATCGTTCGCTCGTGGACTCCCGTACCGGCTTGCCCGTTGTCGGCATGGTGGGCGCCGGGCAGCTGGCCCGGATGACCCACCAGGCCGCTGTGGCGCTGGGTCAATCCCTGCGAGTGCTGGCTGAAGGCCCGGGTGAGCCTGCTGCCCTGGTGACCTCTGAGGTGGTCCTCGGTCGGCCCGACGATCTGGGCGTGCTGCGTCGCTTCGCCGCGGGATGCGACACGCTCACTTTCGACCACGAGCACGTCCCCACCGAGCACCTGCGGGCGCTGGTCGCTGAGGGGGTGCGGGTGTACCCGGGCCCCGACGCCCTGGCGCATGCCCAGGACAAGCTGCTGATGCGCCGGGTGCTGGCCGGCCTGGGCGTGCCGGTCCCGCCGTATCGCGAGGTGAACCGACCGCAGGACGCGGTCGGCTTCGGCGCCGAGCATGGCTGGCCGTGCGTGCTCAAGGCGGCCCGTGGTGGCTATGACGGGCGGGGTGTGTGGCTGCTCGATACCCCGAGTGGTGCGCGCCGGGTGGTGGCCGAACTGCTCGCCACAGGCACCCCGCTGCTGGTCGAGCAGCGGGTGGCGATGCGCCGGGAACTGGCCGCGTTGGTGGCCCGCTCGCCGTTCGGGCAGGGTGCGGCGTGGCCGGTGGTACAGACGGTGCAGCGCGACGGGATCTGTGTCGAGGTGCTCGCCCCAGCACCTGGCCTGGACACCGGACTGGGGCAAGCAGGCCAGGAGCTGGCGCTTCGGGTGGCTCGCGAGCTGGGGGTGGTCGGCGTGCTGGCCGTCGAGCTGTTCGAAACGCCTGATGGGCAGTTACTGGTTAATGAGCTGGCGATGCGGCCGCACAACAGCGGGCACTGGACCATCGAGGGTGCGGTGACATCCCAGTTCGAGCAGCATCTGCGGGCGGTGCTGGATTACCCGTTGGGGTCGACCGCGCCGCGTGCCCCGGTCTGTGTGATGGCCAACGTGCTCGCTGCCGACACCCCGCCGACGATGGGGGCCGACGAGCGGCTGCACCACCTGATGGCCCGATACCCGGAGGTGAAGGTGCACCTGTATGCGAAGCCAGAGCGGCCCCGGCGAAAGGTCGGGCACGTCACGGTGCTCGGTACACAGCTGGCGCCGGTACGCGAGACGGCGGTGGCCTCGGCGGCTTTCCTGGCCACCGGACACTGGCCGGACGGGCATCCGGTGCACGGGTTGGTGCAGGAGACGGCGTGAACAGCCCGCTCGTGGGTGTGATCATGGGCAGCTCGTCGGACTGGACCGTGATGAGCGCTGCTGCCGAGGCTCTCGACGAGTTCGAGGTGCCGCACGAGGTTGCGGTGATCTCCGCGCACCGCACCCCGGAGCGGATGCTCGACTACGCGCGTGACGCCGCGGACCGGGGACTCAAGGTGATCATCGCCGGGGCCGGCGGCGCGGCGCACCTGCCCGGGATGGTGGCCTCCGCCACGGTATTGCCGGTGGTCGGGGTGCCGGTGCCGCTAGCGCACCTGGATGGGTTGGACTCGCTGTTGTCGATCGTGCAGATGCCCGCCGGAGTGCCGGTCGCGACCGTGTCGGTCGGCGGAGCACGCAACGCCGGCCTGCTCGCCATCCGCATCCTGGCCACCGCCACCCCAGCCCTCGCTCATCAAATGCGGGCCTTCCAGCAAGACCTAGCCCAACGAGTCCTCGACTCCGACGCCGAACTCCGGCAGACCCCACCGCGTTCTGGAGACAAACTGCAGTAAACCGCCACGCGATTAGGGCAGTCTGTATCCAGAACGCGCTGCGCGGACGGGAGGTAGCGGTGAACCCGGAGCACGAGGCGGTGCGGGACGCGGTGCGGGCGCTGTCGGAGAAAGAGATCGCCCCGCACGCTGCGGAGGTCGACGAGCAGGAGCGGTTCCCGAACGAGGCGCTGGCCGCCCTGGTGCGCTCGGGTTTCCATGCAGTGCACGTCCCCGAGGGCTACGGCGGCCAGGGCGCGGACTCGGTCGCGACCTGCATCGTGATCGAGGAGGTGGCGCGGGTGTGTGCGTCATCCTCGCTGATCCCCGCGGTGAACAAGCTGGGCACGATGGGACTGCTGCTGGCCGGATCCGAGGAGCTGCGCAAGCAGGTGCTGCCGTCGCTGGCGGCGGGATCGATGGCGTCCTACGCGCTGTCCGAGCGGGAGGCGGGTAGTGACGCCGCGGCGATGCGGACCCGGGCCCGGCGCGACGGCGACCACTGGGTGCTCAACGGCACCAAGTGCTGGATCACCAACGCCGGCGAGTCCACCTGGTACACCGTGATGGCCGTTACTGACCCGGACCAGGGCGCCAACGGGATCAGCGCCTTTATCGTGCACAAGGACGACCCGGGATTCTCGGTCGGGCCCAAGGAGCGCAAGCTGGGGATCAGGGGCAGCCCGACCCGGGAGATCTACTTCTCCGATTGCACGATACCAGCCGACCGGATCATCGGCGAGCCCGGCAGCGGGTTCAAGACAGCCCTGGCGACCCTGGACCACACCCGTCCGACGATCGGGGCGCAGGCCGTGGGTATCGCTCAAGGTGCGGTGGATGCGTCGATCGCCTACGTCAAGCAGCGCAGGCAGTTCGGCAAGCCGATCGCCGACTTTCAGGGTGTGCAGTTCATGCTGGCCGACATGGCGATGAAGACCGAGGCGGCCCGGCAGCTGGTCTACATCGCGGCGGCCCGCGCCGAGCGTGGTGATGGCAAGCTCGGGTTCATCTCCTCGGCGTCGAAGTGTTTCGCCTCCGACGTGGCCATGGAGGTGACCACCGACGCGGTGCAGCTTTTCGGTGGTTACGGTTACACCCGGGACTTCCCGGTCGAGCGGATGATGCGCGACGCCAAGATCACCCAGATATACGAGGGCACGAACCAGATCCAGCGCATCGTCATGGCCCGCGCCCTGCTCAACGGCTAGATCAACGATCTTGATGCCAGTCCGACGATCTCTGGTTCCCATGATCAGGCCGAATACGCCCTCGACGGCCAGTCGAGCCCGCTCGTAGCTGGAGGGCACGAGGTGCGTGTACGTCCGCAGGGTGGATCCGGGGTCCGAGTGGCCCAGGTACTCGGCCAGCTCCTTGATGGATACGCCCTTCGCCAACAGGGTCGAGGCGTAGAAGTGCCGTAGCGCGTGCATCCCGTCCGCCCGCTTGCGGTACTCCACGCCAGCGGTGCGAAAGGCGCCCTGCCATACGACCTTGTGAAACAGGTCACCCGTGTATAACCGACCACCGTCGCCGGTCACCAAGAGTCGTACCGTGACCGGCTTGCCGCCTGGCTCACCCCAGGGCACGGTAAAGCCGCGTGCGGCCGGACGTTGCGTTCGGTCTCAGCCACTTCGCGTAGTGCTCCTCGTATTCCACGGCTAGACAGGCGCGCTGACCCTGATTGAGGTGCCGGCGGGCGATGTTGCTGGACACGATCAGGTCGAGGATTTGCAGCTCGGTGAAGGCCGCGGGTAGCGCGTCGAGCACGGGGTCGACGCCCTGGCGCTGGCCTCGACAATCAAGATCAGACGGCAGCGCTCGCCTGGCGGGCCGGGTGGTGGCTGGTCGTGGCAGGTGATGACCGGCGCGAGCAGCAACCCGCAGCGCGCCGTGAGCACGTCCGGATCACACCCGGGTGTCAGCAGGTGCACGCAGGAGTCCACGGGGGACATCGCGAAGAGCCCGAAACGGCTCACCGGGCGGACCCGGGGCCGGGGGCTTGGGACCGGCCGCCGCCGGGAGTTCTCGGGAGCGTTGCGGGGGGCGCTCCCATCGTCTCGAAACCGGCGGCGGCCGGGGTTTGAGGGGAGGGGGCATCCGTCACGTCAGCGGGCGGATCATCGGGGTTGGCCCGCCGGGCGGTGCCGAACTCGCGGGACTCGGATTCGGCGCATTGCGTAGCCACGCACACCTCGCAGCGGGACCCGAGCGGCTTGTCGTCTTGCAGGGCAGTGATCATCATCAGTCGGTGCCCGCACAGGGCGCGGTAGATGCCGAGGGGGTGGTCGGCCCGATCATCAATGGCGTGGTTGCACCAGTCCAGCACGCTCAGCCCCCACTTGATGGTCATCGCGTGCCCGATCTCTGCGTGGGGACCGTCGCCAGCGCGAGCAGCCGAGCCCGCAGCTCCACGTCGGTGAGCTGGGGCAGTTCGTCGCTCAGCGCGATCACTGCCCGCAGAACCGAACGCACGGCGCCGAGCAGCTCAACCGACGCGGCGAGCTGGTCTAAGTAGGGCTGTGGATTGACTACGGTGACGGCCCAACTCGTGCCGCACGCCGTGCACAACCACGCCTGCACCTGGGGTGAGGTGCCGGTGGTCGGCTGCACCCCGGTGGTGGTCCCGCAGTATGGGCACGGGTCGATGTCGGTGGTGCCGGTGGCGCTCACCGGGCAGCTTCCAGGATCGCCTGCGCCACCTGAACAGCCTCGGGGAAGGTGAGCACCGTCGCGGTGGTCATCGTGGCGTCCAGCGTGACCACCACCCGGCGCACCACGCGACCGTCGATCAGATCCGTCTCCCGCCACAAGATGATCGTGCGGTTGCGGCCTTCGGGGTCGTGGCCGGTAAGGACAAACCGGTGTGACTGGTTGCCGGCCATCGGGTCATCGCCCGCTGGGGCTAGCGAGCGCCTGGCTCGCCCGCGTCGTTTCAGAAGCTCTTCCACGAAGACGTCGTTCTCCGCGTTGCAGCCCCTATCGGCGTTATCCAAATACAGCTTCGCCAGCGCTTCGCCCGGGGTGAGGAGCGGTTCAGCGGGAGAGTCCGCGGGTACGTGGTTGGTGGTGTTGGTCACGGCTGACGAGAGTGAACGCGATCAAGATCGGGATGTTCTACAGGTGGAACGTCCCCCGGACGGGCTACACCGGTAGGCCAGTCCGGTAAGCCATCCCGCGTAGCTCACGGCCAACTGCATCCCGGCGGGAGCGGACGACCAATTCGGCGAGCACGTCCCGGGCGAACGGGTCCCGCTGTACGCGGTGCGGCACGATCAGTTCCGCCCGGCGCAGCGCCATCACGGCATCGTCGTGGCGTTCCCGCCGTCGAGCCAGCGCGCGGCCGTAGTACACCCAGTACGCGGCTTGGCGCGACCGGTTCGAGTGCATCTGCGGATCCACGCTCTCGGCCGCTGCTACGGCCATGTCGTAGTCCTTCAGATCCAATGCCACCGACGCGCGGCAGAATCCGGTATTGGTCGGGCCAAAGCCCAGCCAGTAGGCGTTGCCCTCTCCGGTCCGCTCGGCCAGCTCGTCGGCGTGCTCCAGCGCTGGCGTGACGTCCCCTGGTCGGCTGTCCGCGGCTGCGACCTCGGCCCGGTATAACGCGAGCATCCCGTCAAGCTGCATCGTTTCCGGGGTAGTCATTGGCACCGTCACCGAGTCGAGTTCGATTAGCGCAAGGTCGAACGCCCCGCTGGAGAGCATCACCCGCACCGCCCCGGCTGCGGCGAGGCCCCGCACGGTCGGGGTGTCGCGTTCCTCCGCCACCCGCCGGGCCAGCACCGCAGCCTGCTCACGCAGGTCTACCGATGCGCCAGCGGTCCGCAACCATCCGATGGTCCCCTGGGTGTGCAGTAACGCCGCCAGTTCGAGCAGCTCAGTGACATCGCGCCCGGAAGCGATGCTGGTATGCAGATCCCGGATGAGAGCTGGCAGCTCTCGTCCAATCAGCTCTTGATCGCCGGTGCAGCCCGCGTTGATCACCGCAGCCACGCGGCTTCGCAGCACGTCCACCGGCAGCGCCTCGCCTCCGGGATAGCCGTGGTTGACGGCCATTAACGCCACCCGCACCGTCTCGACAGCAAGGTCTATCGTGCCGTTGCCGGGTGCTGGCACATCCATCGCGGTCAGCTCGGACGGGGCGACTTGCAACGCGTTGGCCAGTGCCACGATCTCCGAGCGGCTATCCAGCGCGCGCTGGCCGGTCTCGATCCGGTGCAGTGTGGTGGTGCTCATCGCAGCCAGACCGGCCACGATCCGCAGCGACTTACGCCGGGCATAGCGGATCTGCCGTACCCGCCGGCCGATCGTCCGCGCTTCGTCGTCAGCGTCCACCGAGCACCACTCCATCGCCGAGGTGATCTCCTCCGCCGATGCCCCGGAACCGTCGCCCCGGGGCGCTGTACCTCGGCGAAGGGGTACGCCGACCAGGCTAGCGCTGCCCCGGTGTGGCTCGCCTGGGCGCGGCGATCACGGCGATGATGCCATGTCAGGGACGGGCGGTCATCCGCAATAGTCACATCAAGTGATAACCGGAACACCAACTGGACCGTTGGCCGATCCGTCACGAACCCCGCGTGCGAGGGCGGCGGCTCGCTTGGACTGTGTACCGCGAGCTTGCGCACGTCGTTCTATTGACTAGACGCCTGGCGGTCCCCGAACAGTGTGGGCGAGCCGCGCGTGACGATCTGGCCTGCCCGAGGGGAAGACCTAAATGCTTCAAGAGATTGCATCGATCGCCACAGTTTTTGGTATATTCATTGCAGTACTGGCTGTGCGTGCGGCCCGCTAGCAGAGGCGGCGTCAATTCGAGACTACTTTTGTTGAGCGGTATTTGTCGCTGATTTGACCGCCTGTCGCTCGATGCCCAAAAAGGGCACCGTCGACCGCAAATCGAAGTCTCGGATGAGAAAACTGTGCGCTCCTACCTCCGACTCTGCGAGGACGAGTTGGAGCTCCGAAAAGAAGGTTGGATCAGCGGTGAGACGTGGCAAATCTGGCAGACCGGGATGGTCGCACAACTCAGACGTTGGCCATTTGATGTGATATGGACGGAAGTGAACAAACAGACGGGATCCGAGCGAACCAATCGTAGCGTCCCTGAAGAGTTTCAGCTCCTACGGCAATTCTGGGAGGACGAGAAGGATCCGAAAACTCTTCGTCCGCAATGGAAGCGGTTTGCTCGGAGCCTGCTACGGGGTTCCCCATAAAGCATGGCAACGTATGGCCGAACCTCGGTGAGGAGGTAACTCCAGGATACTGGTGGTCTTTCCCCCTTCCCCTCCAGCAACAAGCTGCCGCACGCTGGGCGAGGGCGATACAACCTCGGCGCCGTACCCGGCCAGGGGCTGGATTACCACGTGAATGCCCATCTGCACTCCGATGTCTCGGTCTCACCACGTCCGGTCGGGCGCGGTGCAACCAGAAAACACCCGGGCAGGGGCAACTACCCGGACAAACTGTCCGGGTACACGCAGTAGTGGGTTAACGCGCGACGGGAACGGCTGCGTTCACCGCGTCAAGCACCGCGGACCAGGGCAACTCGCGTCCTGGCGCGCTCCGCGGCTCGTGCAGCGGCCATACGTCATCGCCGTAAACCAGGTGCACACCGGCCCGGCGCAGGGCAGCAAGGTGACTGTCCCACGACGGGTGCCGGGCGTGTGCGGCGTTGACGCGGGGAAACACGACCACCGGGAGGTCACGGGTACCAATCGCCTCGTTGACCTGAGTCAATGCCTGGTTGTCGTAAACACCGAGGGCGAGTTTGGCGACCATGTTCGCCGAGGCCGGGGCGACGAGGTAGCAGTCCACCTGCGGGTGTGGACTGCGTTCGGTCGGTGAGCGCGGGTCGACACGCACCGGAAAGCCCGACGCCTCTTCGATTTCCGTGAGCGTCCCGGATTCCCGCAGCCACCGGGCGGCGGTCGGTGTGAGCGTGACCGCGACGGTCCAGCCCGCGTCCTGGGCCGGCCGTATCAGGCGCGGAAGCAGCTCTTCCATCCCGCCCGCCCCGGAACCGACCAGGCCCAGCACTCGTGAACCCATGCGGCTATTTCACTGCTCTGCAGCGTTCGGCCAGTGCTAGGAGCGGCGAGGACTTCGTGCCAGCGGTCGCCGGGGCCCGGCGGTACATCGACCGCACGACTTCCCGGACGACCGCGCTGTGCCGGACGATCCCCGGCGACGTCCGCTCAGCCGTGAGCAGCGTTTGCAGCGCGTCATCATCCTTCGCGACCAGGCTCAGTGCCCGGGCGAGGTCGACCAAGTGTGTGACCTGACGCTCAACCGGAAGATGGTCGACGTTGATCCGGGGAGCGGAGTCGATCACCCGCGTGATGTCACCCAAGTCCAGCGCCGCCGAGACCCGCGACGACGCCGGTAGAAGGCAATACGCTCACCGATGCTGAGTTGATCACTCGCACCACGCATATCCCCACGCTATCAGCGACCTCCGATGGGCCCTGCCGCCAGTTCGACCAACTCGTCCTCGACTCAGTCAACTCACCGTTACGGACGCCACACGTGGACCAACGCTGCAAAGGTCATCGTCCAGCGGCGGCCTGTCCCCCGTCATGAGGTCGACGTGAGGGTGGCCGGAAAGCTCTCC
The DNA here is from genome assembly GCA_050700115.1 of Pseudonocardiaceae bacterium. Classification (GTDB taxonomy): domain Bacteria; phylum Actinomycetota; class Actinomycetes; order Mycobacteriales; family Pseudonocardiaceae. Next base: position 35,518 of record JBOHGG010000029.1, on the reverse strand, counting down.
CGCTTCCACACAGCTTTCTAACTGGCGTGTCTGGTCCGCGTGTCTGGTCCGCGTTGCTGCCGAATTCGCCTATATGAGATCAAGGCGCCGCTGACGCGGCGCACCGCCCGGCTACCGCCCTTGCGGGCGGCGCTGGGGCGCCGTCCTCGGGCTCGCCGGGCGGAAGCCGGTGGTGACTCACTCAACGAAGACCTCAGAGGGCTCCGCCCTCCGAACCTCCCGGTCCTTACTCGGGGAGGGAAGCGCCCGGCGCCTCTCCCATCGGACGGCCACCGCGAGCGGCGCACCCGAACCTGTGCAGGGTCGCAAGACCAAGCCTGACGGTCGACGAGTCGAGTCTTGCGACCCTGCACAGAACCCGGGTGCGGGCAAGCTGTCCGACCGACGGGAGAGCCGCCCTCAGGGCCGAAGTATGGCGAGGCGTGCAGGCGCCACTGAGCCAGGTCGGGCGAGATCTAGACTGGTTTTATGGGCGGCGACCAGGACGTGCGGCCTGACGGTCCTGTGCGAGATGAGGCTCAATTGGCTGAATACGGCGCAGACTTACGCAACTATGCGGCCGAAGCGCGTGCCCAGGCCGCGCGCCCGGGAGGGGGCAGCCTACAGCCGTGGCTGGCCGCTGAATGACGCGAACTGTTTGCGCTTCGCCGCGCCAGCGGGGCAAGCGAATCGGCCGACGAGCGCGACCGGATCGCCGACGAGCGCGAAGAGATCGCTGACCATCGTGAACGGATCGCTGACGAGCGAGAACGCCGCTGCCTGGACTGAGCAGCAGGTCGCCTCAGTCCGCGACGATCCGGCAGGCCGGATCGCCCTGATGCAGCGCTGCTACTACGGCCCGTTCGGCAAGGCCCCGCGGCATCTGCCGTTCCGCCGGGCGGCGATGTCGTTCATGCGATGGCAACTCCGGCGAGGTTTGCTGCAACCACTGTCCAGCGACCATCCTGGTAGTCCATGGTGGCGTGCGGTGAACGAGCGCATCCTTCGTGACGGCTGTGAGGCGGTGGCTCTGAGCGGGGACCTTACCGGGTCGACCTCCTCGCAGACGGTTGACTTCTGGATGTCCTTCGCCAATTTCCCGACCGCTCGGGCCTGGTACCGGGCGCACAACGGGAGCGTGGTCGCTGCCTACCTCGAGCACCGCGACCTGGCGGAGGCGGAGAACGAGGCCGAGCGCTTCTTTATGAACGTCGTGCTCTGCCGGGTGCTGTACACCCACGCCCTTGTCGCGGCCCCCCGGATGTCACTTGGATGGTTACGCCCGCTCGCCCCGTTCCTTGGTGACCCGAGACTGGGCATGACCGGGATTTTCCTCCAGCTGTCTCGCGTGCTCCCGGACGAGTACCCCCTCAGCGACGGTGTGCGGTCCTACATCAGTGACGAACTCGGATTCGGCCGGCTCCTGGACTACGGGGTGATCACCCCAAGGTTGCAGCAGCTCTATGAGTGGTCAGCTCACGAGCTCGCAGCGCCGGGCCTGCTGGACTGTATCCGTGACGGAGCCCTGACCTACGCATGGTCATTCGAGGACCGCGGCGTCTGGCAGCCGCCGAAGTCGTTCATCGTCCAGATGGCCCAGCGAGTGCTCCCACCAGAACGACGTGCCTGAGCGGTCTCAGCACCGGCGCCGTGCCCTACGGACAGCACGGCGTGCCCGTTGCGTGCCCGATCGGACGGTGCACCGGGGCGATTCCCGGTCACTAGATGACGCACATGCCGGTTCTACCGAGGGCTGCCCCTGGGATGCCGCGCGGTCGGGCTGCGCCAGGTCGGCGGGATGCCCCACGAGCCCCCAGCGTGCACGGTCGTCGGCGACGCCGCCACTGGGCACCGTCACGCAACGGCGAGACAGCGGGAAGATCAAGATCAGGCCGTGTCCAGGCCGTCAGGCGTCGGGTAGGGGTGAGTACCGGTGAGAACCATTGAGACGTCTTCCCGCTGTTCGCTGGCTATCTCCTCCGTAGATCACCAGGTCGGCCCTTGCTACGCGAGATCACCCAGATCTACGAGGGCACCAACCAGATCCAGCGCGTCGTCATGGCCCGCGCCCTGCTCGGAGCGTAGCTCTCGGCGGTTAGACGCGTGTAGTCCATGATCAGGCAGCAGGGTAGTGAGGGGTGTTTCGGCCGTCCGAACGCCGTCGGCGGCCGCCGGAACGGGTTCGTGACCGGCTGGAACCTTCGCCGTGTGTCCGACTTCACCCTGAGGGCCCAGAACCTGAGGAGCCAGAACCCGAGGACCCAGAACCCGAGCCGGAACTTGAGCTGGAACTTGAGGAGTCAGAGCCTGAACCAGAACGCGTCGATGGTCCCGCGCTGCCCGAAAGGCGATTGACCTTTTTCTGGCCGCCGGTGCCCGACCGCTTCTGGCTCGTCTGTTGCGGGGGTGCGGCTTTAGCCGGGGGACGAGCTACCTTCGGAGCTACCTTCGGAGCGCTGCCTTGCTGGTGTTGTGCGAGCTTGCGCGCCAATAAGGCAAGCCGCTCGCGCAGCTGTGCAGCCTCAGCGTCCGAAGGAATGTGGGGCTGGCTAGGGGGTGGGGCCTGCGGCGGCCGAGGCGGGACCTGTTCGGCGTGACCGGGCTTGCCTGGTTGCACAGGTTGCCGCTGGACCTGGTCTACCGCCGGCGCCTCGACTCGCTGCCCCGGATCGGCGACATTGGCTGGTTCGCCCGGTGGGGCAGGTTGTGCTGCTGGGACTGGCTGACTCTTTGCTACCGGTGCTACCGGGAATCCGACAGCAGGAGGCACCCCGGTATGACCGCCACGAGCTCCGCCTTCAGGCGTGGGGCCACGGTCGAGGCCCGCCAACGTGCTCGGCGGGGCAGCAAGCTGGCCGCCGACGGCGCCTGGAGGATTGCCACCTGCAGCCGTCGCCCCGGCGTGGTCATTCATGGGCGGAGTTGCCGTCGAGCCGGCGGAGGTTCCAGATGGGGAAAGCGGCGCCGCGATCCAGACTACAAGTGCAGCCACTGCGCAAAGTATTATACCGACCGCGACACGGGTACCAGATCGCGTTGGAGTCGGCGGTGTGGGTGTTTCAGGTTGTCCGATGTTCTCCTGGGGCCACCGAGCTGGTAAACCTGGAGTAGCCCGGTGTCTTGCCGGCCGGCGTGGCTGAGGTGGGGGTGACCCGGGTTGTCTGACGTTCTCCTGGGGTCGCCGAAATGGTAGATCTGGCGTAGCCCGGTGCCTTGCTCGTGGGCGTGGCTGCGGTGGGGATGGAAGTGGAGCCGGCTCGGGCTGCCTGATGTTCTCCCGGGGTCGCCGAAATGGTAGGATCTGCCAAACCTGTTGTCCTACAGGTCGGCGCGGCTGACGGCCACCCGCACTTCTATTCCGCGGAATAGGATTTGGCATACTCGGCTCCGGCTAGATCCAGTGATGCTGGTGCGAAAGCTGGTCCCGTGGTCGGCGCGGCTTGCAAAGGTGCAAGATCAGCCACCCCTGCAACGCCCTGACTGCCGCAGGTCGCGCAATCAGGCGAGTGAGGAACCGTCGCTGAGAATGTCCGCTGAGCCTGCGCATCGTAAACGACAATCTTCGGCGTGACGTATTTTTGCCCTGACGTGACGCCAAGAATCCTTACCGTTTCTGCAACCTGTATCGATGCCACAACACCATTCAGGAATATGACTGAGGGCGCGGTATCCTCGGTACCATAGCCGTGGTCCCGTTCGTACTCCTGTACCTCTGGAGGCGCCAAATCATACGCTGCCCGCTGCGGATTAATAAAGCCCCGGCACTCGAGGCAACCGACTCCCGGTGCCACGACTTGGACTTGTCCGCCCAGCCGCGCAGCAAGACCGCCGGTCCCAATTCTAGCGCCAGTTCCGGCATCGATAAATGGTATAAGATACCGGACGGATAAGTGGTTCAACGACAGGCGTGCGCCGTGCCCGTCGACGCATCCGAGCAGTAAGTCTGCTGTTTTGGCGTGGTCGAGAGCTCCGCTGTCGAGAAGTGGTGCCACCACCGCTGTTACCGAAACCCTGGGTGCCACGCGCTCGATAAATTCCCGGAAAACGTCAACCTTGTATCGTCCGAGGTCGTCTGGCCCAGCGCCGATGAGGCGGTTAAGATTACTTTGCTCGATACGGTCAGGATCAATCAGAGTCAGGTGACCGACGCCGAGGTAGGCGAGTTCTAAGGCAACGAAGGAGCCAAGACCGCCAACACCGACGACAGCTACTCGCGCTTTTGAGAAGGCCTCCTGGGTGCTCGCGCCGAGCAGGGGTAGTTGGCGGCTATGACGTGCGTCGTGCGGGCGGGCTGGCGCAGGCGCGCAACTGGATGTTTGGAGGTAGTGCAAGACTGGTGAATCATCGGAAAATATTCCTACGACAGTCACTCGTCGAATTGGCCGAATTGCCCCGGTTAGACGCTGGTAGTAATGAGCGTCGAGGCTGTCTCGCCCGACGACCATCGTAGCGTGGTAAAACGGTTCAGGTAGCATTGACGCGACACGAGGCATCTTCATCCGGTCATTTGACCAATCAATGCCACTAAACGTTGTTCGAGGTCCGGAATCGAAGGGGTGCGAGTGGACCTCGATGAGGCTCCAGCCTTCTTGCCGGCATCGGGTCAGGGCGGCCGCAACGAACTGGCCGTTCGGGATGATCCCCGAGGGAGACTGACGATCTAAATCTTTAGGCTGTGCACGTAGTAGTTCGTGACCTACCAGGCGTATCCTGTTATCTGAGACGTTAGGCGCAGCGAGGATGAACGCCAGCTGCTCATTGTCGCCCCATCGGCCTGGCTCGCCATTGATAGACAGAAGGTGGTTTCGGAGGTGCGACCAGAGGCTCGAACTCAGGACAATGTCGTGTACCTCAGGCGTCATTATTTCGCCCCACTCAGGGTGCGTCGATCGCGAAAGATTGCTGCAATCAGGTTCAGGTAAGTTACCAAACTGTGCCCGCGCGTTAAGTCGGCCCCGCCGGCTGGTCGCCACCCGATAAGATGTACGCAGAAATGCCCCCATCCTTGATGAAGGTGTTCCTTATCACTGCCCGGGCCGCGCGTGAAGAAGTGGTTGAGCGGCTGGTGTTGGTTCGTCCGGAGATCGTGGTCTGTCCAGAACCATTCTGGCGGTACGGAGGGGTAGCCGGGGGTACCGTGCGGGATGTCGATGAGGAGTTCGATGTGAGTCTTGTTCCAGCCCGGGGGTATCGGAAAGCGCTCAACATAGAACCATGTGCCACTCTCGGCGTCGAGACGGACGTCACCAAACCGCTGCGAGAGTAATAGCGCCTCGGCCTTGAGCCGGCTAAGCCGGCGCCGAATCTCGAGACCGTTTGTTATGGACGGCATCCCGATCTAGCCAATGCGGCCATAGGTGAACGGCGTCACCACTGAGTAGTCGACAGCATCAGCAGGAAGTGGTTTATGATCTTCGAGCTTTACGATCTGACCATTGGGCATGCTGGCCATTACCCAATCAGACAGCACGCTCTTGGAGTGGCGCTTGAGATCGGCGGCAGTTGGCTGCCCCTCACGCACGTCGATCACCTCGCCGTTAACCAGGTAGTTTCCCATCTCGGCGCCTTCCTTCTTGTCGGTCGAGTACCTCTCAGCGTCTGTTGACTATTCAAGCTCACCTGGATTGGCCGCGGTGGGAGTATCAGGAGAACTCCAGGTAAACGTGATTCCGGGCGGAGTGACGGCGCAGGCACAGCTTGTCACTAACCAGCTCGTTCGTGTTCTCATGATCCACCTCTGTGGCGCCATCCTTAAGCCGTTCATCGTTTCCGAACAAGGGCGCGTTACAAATCCCGCTGTTGATAGCGCTAAGTTGTGGTGCGCATGCGCAGCGATTGCTTCCGATGTTTGGCTAGGGCGGTTTGCGCAGTTCGCGTCGTTTGTGGGAGCTGCAAAGTCATGCTGGTCGAGCGGGGTGGCTGCCTATCCGGCCCAGCGCCTCCCGCGGTGCGACACCCACCCACCCACCCACCCACCCACCAGCGCAACCCGTTGCGGGGTGGGGCCCGTGAACTCGACGTGACGGACGTTTTCGCTCAACTGGGACGTCGCTACCGTCGAGTTCACGGCAGTTCTGTCCTTGGTGACGTCGTCAAGCTGACCTTGGACATCATCGCCGAGCCCAGGAGCAGCAGGGCTAGCCATCAGCCGAAGATCTGCGGGACACGCCATGATCAGGACGGGGCACAGGGCCTCGACATGGTCGTGAGGCGGGCCGACGGGTACAGCCTGGGCAAGGGTGGTTCGGTGCGGCACACGTCCGGCCGCTCAGCGGCAGGCTTCGAATGCACGATCGGGATCGCGAGCGGCCAGGTGTCAGGGCGGCGCATCGACCGCGTAATCAGATCCAGCGTACGGTGACGGCGGGCGCTGCTCGCGACGTCAGGAATTGAGGGCTGACATCGCCTGCCAGGCGTCCCACGGGACGGTCCAGTCGTAGATGTCGCCGTGGGCCGCGCTGAGCGGGGTCGGGCTGTTGGTGACCTCGACCGGGTCCCCGAAGATCGCGGTTTCGAAGTATCGCTTGGCATTCGCGGTGGAGAGGTTCACGCAGCCGTGGGTGACGTTAGCTGAGCCCTGCGCCCCAGCGGACCCCGGGTTGGCGTGGATGTACTCGCCGTAGTTGGAGATTCGCACCGCCCAATACATGGGTAGGTTGAAATAGTCGTATGCGGGGTTGGTCATCAGCACTTTCTGCGACTTGCTCATCACGATGTGGACGCCGTTGGTGGTGTGGCGCCTCGGGTCCGAGGCCAGCCCGTAGCTGGACGGGAAGTTCATCACTTCCTGACCGTCCCGAATGACGATCAAGCGGTGGCTGTTGACGTCGGCCTTGACGATCTGGGCTCGGCCGATCGTGAAAGATGTAGTCAGGTCTTCCTCGCCGTAGGAGCCGTCGCCGTAGGCCACTCCGTAGAGCTTGGCGGCGACATCGACCTTGGTGCCGGGTTGCCAGTAGTCCTTGGTCCGGTAGTGCACCCGGGAGCCGCCGTCGGAGTCGGGCAGCCAGGCCCACGAACCTTGCGTCGGCACCGATGTTTGTACCTGAAGAGCTCGTTCCACGGCGGTCTTGTCGGACACGTGGTCGTCGAACTGAAGGATGACCGGGGCGGCGATGCCGACGGTGTCGCCGTCGCCGATGTTCACGGTGGCGTGGACAAGCTGGCGGGGCTCGACGGTGGTGAACGAGCCGGTGATGGGTACCAGGATGGCGTCAGGACCGGTCGCGGTGCCGCCCCAGGTGTAGGTCCTGCCGTAACCCAGTGGCTCAGTGCTGGTCCAGCTGCGCTGGTCAGCGCTGAGCGATCCGGCCACGCCCTTGCCGTCCCGGTTGGTCAGCGCCACCTGTTGCAGGACCCCGCCGGTGACCCGCACCGAGACGGGCAGCACGGGGCTGATGTCCGCGGCCTTGTCGCCCGGCAGGGTGCTGACCTGAGCCGCGGGGCGCGGGGGAGCGCTGGAGGTTCCCGAGGCCGGCCCCGTGCCGGTACACCCGGCCAGCAGCACCCCTACGACAAGCAATACCAGCGTCCAGACGATCCGATTCGCCCGCGCGCCGCCCAACACGCTACCCATGGTCTCCCCGCCGAATCTCCCCCTCGTTGCCTGCGCACCAGGGTATCGCGGGTAGATCACAGACTCATGTCATCGACGCGCCCAGAATCGGCGTCGCCACCGCATTCAGCGGGCTCAGCGGGGTAAAGGACGTGCTGATAACCCCGCTGAGCCCGCTGAATGCGGGAGACTCAGGTGAGGGTGGCAGTGATCCGCTCGGCGGTGCAGCGGGCCGGGAGTGCGGTGGGGTCGGTGCCGGTGCACTGGACCAGTGATGCGTCGGCGGCGAGCACCGCGAGCAGGACCTCGCCGGGCACCGTCGCGTCCCAGGTCGTGGTGCACAGCAGACGATCACCGGCGGTCAGGCCGAGTTCCGTGGCCCGTGACCGGGCGGCGGCGCCGAGTGCCTGGACGTCGGGTCCTGGTCCGCCGGGCGTGAAGGTATCCCCGTGCACCCGGACCTCGCTGGTGTAGTCCCGGACCCCCGGCGGCAGCACCCGGATGCCCATGCCCAGCGCGTCGAGCCCCAGCGCTGCAATCTCGTCGGCGCCGGCTGCGTCGGCGATTCGGTCGATCCCGCACAGCGCGACGGCCACCGCGCCGGCGGGCGACGTGGTGACCGTCGCGCCGCACCACCAGGCACCCAGCAGCACCCCGGCGGTTTGCCAGTGCGGCGGCAGCAACACCGCGACAGCGTCGCCGGGTTGGACGTCCAGCTCGTCGCGTAACCAGTTCGCGGTCTTGGCCGCCCAGTTGGCCAGCGTGGCGCCGGACAGCTCGACCCGGCTGCCGGCACTGTCGTCATAGTGGGTGATCCGGGGCCGGGCTGGATCCGTCCGCAGTAGCGGGCCGAGCAGCTCGTCGGTGATGGTCATCGGCTCCTCAGCAAAGCCGGGTTAAAAGACGCACGGCACGTCACCGCGCATCATCGGCGGTCTCGGTGCCGAGGCCGGGGCCGCGCGCGCGATCGGACGCCCAGTGTTGATGGCGGCCGACCCATCCACCCGCAGGAAAGACGCGCCGGCAATCCGTGGCTTGACCGGCCCGGGGTGGTCTCGGCCGAGGTAGACCTGCACGGTCCCGGCTGTCAGGTTGGAGGCCTCCTCGACCGGCAGGCCGCCCAGCGTGTCGGCCACTGCCTGGCCGGCCTCCTGCTCGCCGGTCGGGTAGCGCACCACGCTGGTAGCTCGGGCGGGGGTGTTGCCGACCGCGCCCTGGGCGAACCCTTGCCCGGCCAGCTGCTCGGAGACCGATTTGGCGAGCCCGGTCTGGCCCGAACCGTTGAGCACGTCGACGGTGACCGTCGCCCTGGCCGGGGAGCCGGGCGTGAGATCCGGCGCGGGCGCGACGTCGATGGCCCGGGCGATGAAGGCCTGCACGGCCTGCGGGTCGACCTTGAGCACGTCGCCGTCGGATTCGCTGTCTCCGTTGCCCAACACCGGAACGGTCTCGAACGTCACGTTGCCCGCGGCGAGGCCCTGCATCCGAGCGGCGAAGTCGAGCACGTCGAGGTCCTGGTCGAGCACCAGCGACTGCTGGGTCGCGTCGATCAGCTGGCGGATCCGACGGGGGCTGGACAGCGTGCCCGCCGTCAGCATTTTGTCGGCCAGCGCGGCGAGGTACACCTGCTGGCGCACGATGCGGTCGAGGTCGCCGCGGGGCAGCCCATGCCGTTGCCGGACGAACGCCAGCGCGTCCGGACCCGAGATCACTTGCGGACCGACCGGGAAGTTCGCGCCGGAGAACGTGTCGCGAACCGGTTCCCGCAGGCACACTTCAACCCCGCCGACTGCCTCGGTAAGCAGCGAGAAGCCCAGCAGGTTGATCTCCGCGTAGTGGTCGATGCCGACGCCGGTGAGGTCCTTGACGGACTGGAGCAGAAGCTTTCGCCCCGCGGCGATGGACTCGGTGCGCACCGCGGCCGGGTCGGCGCCTTGAGCGACGAGCCGTTCCGCGGTGGCGTTCTTCGCGCGGATGAATGCGGAGTTGAGCTTGTGCTCGCCGTAGCCATCAGGCATCTGCACGTACAGATCCCGGGGCAGCGAGATCGCTACCGCGCGCCTGCCATCGTTCGGGATCCGTACCAGGATCATCGTGTCGGTGAGCTCACCCTCGTTGTCGCCGGCGCGCAGCCGGGACAACACGTCGGCGGGCAGCGGATTGTCCTGCGCGTCGGTCCGGCTGTCCATGCCCACCAGCAGGATGTCGGTGGCGCGGTCCGGAGCGCTGAAGCCGATCACGTCCGTGGTGCTCAAGCCTTGCTGGAGGCTCTGGAAGGTCGCCCACCCGTACCCGGTGAGGCCGAGCACCAGCGCAGAGACCATCGCGAGTGCCAGCTTGGCGCCGCGGAACCCACTGGTCGGCCGCCGCCGCGGAGGTGGTGTCGCGTGACGCCGCCGCCGGTCGGGTCGCGCGGCGTAATCCCCCGGCCGCGGTGGCCTGTCGTCCACGCATCCCCTCCTGCGTCCGGCGGCTGGTGCGGAGCCTGTGCCAGGCTTGTCGCGCCAGGGTATCCGCGGGCTGGAGTCCGGGTGGCGCACGCGTCTCATAATGCAGACGTGTGGATGCCTAGTCGGGTTGCCACGAACAGTCGGATCCCCGCTGTCTGACTGCCGGCCAGGTTGGGAGGGTGAGTCGATGCGGCTTCTGGTCACCGGTGGTGCTGGGTTCATCGGCTCGACGTTCGTGCGCCGGGTGCTCAGTGGTGCGCTACCGTCGCTGGCCGGTGCCGACGTGGTGGTTCTGGACAAGCTGACCTACGCAGGCAATGCAGAGAATCTGGCTCCGGTCGCGGCGGACCCGGCGCTGCACTTCGTCAAGGGCGACATCACCGAAGGGCTGCTGGTGGCCGACCTGATGGTCGGGGTCGACGCAGTGGTGCACTTTGCCGCGGAGTCGCACGTGGACCGCTCGATCCTCGGTGCCGATCCGTTCGTGGTGACCAACGTGGTGGGCACCCACACGCTGCTGCAGGCCGCGCTGGAGGCCGGCGTTTCGAGGTTCGTGCACGTCTCCACCGACGAGGTTTACGGCTCGATCGAGTCGGGTTCCTGGCCCGAGGACCATCCGCTGGAGCCGAACTCGCCCTACTCGGCGTCCAAGGCGGGTGCCGACCTGCTCGCCCGGGCCTACGCCCGCACCCATGGCATGGACGTGCGGATCACCCGCTGCTCCAACAACTACGGGCCCTACCAGTACCCGGAGAAGGTCATCCCGCTGTTCGTCACCAACCTGCTCGACGGGCTGCCGGTGCCGTTGTACGGCGATGGGCTCAACGTTCGGGACTGGTTGCACGTCGACGACCATTGCGACGGCATCGCGCTGGTGCTCGAGCGCGGTCGGCCCGGTGAGATCTACAACATCGGCGGTGGCATCGAACTGACCAACACCGAACTGACCGGTCTGCTGTTGGAGGCCACCGGCGCGGACTGGTCCAGCGTCCGGCCGGTGGCCGACCGCAAGGCCCACGACCGCCGTTACTCGGTGGACTGGACCAAGATCCGCACTCAGCTCGGTTACCGCCCCAGGGTGGACTTCACCCACGGGTTGGCGGACACGGTGCGCTGGTACGCCGAGCACCGGGACTGGTGGGAGCCACTGAAAGCGGCTCCGGCGGCGGTCCCGAGGTGACGATGACCCTGCTGGTGACCGGTGGTAGCGGCCAGCTCGGCCGGGATCTGGTGGCCGCGGCCGTCCGAGCCGGGATCACCCGGGTCCATGCGCCGGGCTCGGCGCAACTGGATCTCACCGACCCCGCAGCGGTGACCGACGCAGTCGCGGCCGCCTCAGCCGGTACCCGCCTGGTCGTGATCAATGCGGCGGCCTATACCGCGGTGGATGCTGCGCAGGACCATGGTGCGCAGCGTGCGCACGCCGTCAACGCTGACGGGCCGGCGCACCTGGCCCGAGCCTGCGCGACGCACCGGGCACATCTGGTGCAGGTCTCCACGGACTACGTCTTCGCCGGCGATGGGGCCGGGCCGCACCGGGTGGGGGACCCGACGGTGCCGCGCAGCGTGTACGGCCGGACCAAGCTGGCGGGGGAGGCAGCGGTGCTGTCCTCCGGGTCCGCTGCGCATGTGGTGCGTACCGCCTGGCTCTACGGTGCGCACGGCGGCAATTTCGTCCGCACCATGGCGCGGCTGGCGCAGGGGTCCGACCCTGTCCGGGTGGTCGACGATCAGTACGGCCACCCGACCTGGACGGCGGACCTTGCCCGCGGCTTGATCGCGCTCGCGCTGGCCGCCGACCGGGTGCCACCTGGCGTTCTGCACTGCGTCAACGTTGGTTCGACGACCTGGTTCGGGCTGGCCAGGGCGGTGTTCACCGAGATCGGTGCCGACCCGGACCGGGTGCGGCCATGCAGCACCGCGGAGTTCCCCCGCCCCGCGCCTCGCCCGGCGAACGCGGTACTGGATACCGCCGGGTGGGTCGCGGCCGGGCTGCCCGAACTGCGGCATTGGCGCCAGGCCCTGCGCGCCGCGGTCGCCGAGGGCCTGCTCGCCAAGCTCACGGATCCCAGCTGAGGCAGCTCAGCGCGGGTGTGCGCTGCTCACCGCGTCGGCCGGCAACGTGGCATGCATCATCGAGACGTTGTAGCTGTCGTATTGGGTCATCGTGAAGTAGATGTCGCGCCCTTTCGAGTCCGGGTTCAGGAAACCGCCGTAAAGGTGCGGGTACTCCTTGGACGTTGCGACCGTGATCGGTGCGCCCCACGGTCCGGTGGGCTGCGGGGCCAGCCTGACCACGATCTCACCGCGGGACTCATCCATGGTCATCATCTGCCAGCTGTTGAGGGTCTCGTCGTAACGGACCGACAGTTCCCCCACGGGCCCCGGCACGATTGCGGCCGCGTTCGTGCTGTCGCCCCGCTGCCAGTCTTTCCCGGTCCAGTACTCGTAGGCGGAGTTGTCGAGCAGTTGCCGCTCGGGCACCCGGGCGACGTGCGCGGCGCCGAAGCGGCCGTTCTGCGTGCCGTAGGCGTAGACAAAGCCGTCCCCGCGGGCATAGGCGATCATCTGGAATTTCTCGTCGAGGGCATCGGTGTTCTTCCGGTGGGTGCTGGGGACGTCCTTCCAGGTCTGCCCGCCGTCGTCGGAGTACGCGACGCCATTGTGGTTCGTGATCCAGTTCCCGGGTGTGGTGAACTTGCGCACCGACATGTAGGCCATGTAGTCGCGCCCGTCGATGTTGACGCCACCGGTCGGGATCTTGGTCATCTCGACGCCGTTCTGCTTGAGCGACGGCAGCAGTTCCTTGGCGTGACCGGGACGGTCGGTGACGAAGTTGTTGAAGGACATGCCGTCGGCCGGGTTGCGGTCCGAGCTGCGGGCCAGCGTGTTCGAGCGCCAATCGATCGTGGCAGGGTCACCGAACCCGCTGCTGGTACCTGCCCAGCCGGTCCCGAAGGTGTCGCCGAAGGCGGCCAGGATCTGCCCTCGCCCGTCGGTCCACATGATGCCGAGGTCGGTGCCCTTGATCTTGTAACGCGCCTCGGTCGCGTTGATGGACTCAGCACCGGTGATCACGGCTACCGGGTTTGCCCGACCCTGCGGCGCGGCCTCCGCCACCCCGGGCGTCGCGGAGCTGACCGTGACAGTCGCGACTGCCGCGCTCAGGGCCGCTAGGGCGACCCCGGCCCGTGCTCGTTGAGTGAGCATCCCTGTCCCCCTTCTGACCGGAACGCGTCGTCGCGCGAGCAGGCACGCGTCAGCATTCCGTAGCTACAAGCGACATCCCCCAGCACTCGAAGGGGGCATGAGTGCCCTTTCCGGCGCCATTAGTAGCGAGTGTGCGACTCCACGTATCGTAACGTCGATCACGCTAGTCCTCGTGGGTGAATCCTAGAGAGGTGGCCGCTAACCCGGCGTGTCGGTCACTTTTGCCCCGGTGTGTCCGCCACTGGTGTCCGGTGTGTCCATCACCGGTGTCCGGTGCGTCCGTCACTGGTGTCCGGTGTGTCCGCCTCTGGTGCTCACTATCGGTCGCAGGCTTGCCGGTACGCCCGGACCGTTGCTTCCGCACAGGCTCGCCAGGTGTAGCGGGCGGCGTGCGCCCGTCGGGCAGCGACGCCTACCGGATCGCCGTCGTCGGCCACGGTGGCCAGCGCGGCGGCCAGCGCGGCGGGATCCCCGGGTGGGACGAGCATGGCGAGCCCGCCGGCGATCTCCCGCAGCGCCGGCAGGTCGGAGCACACCACCGGTACCCCAGTCGCCATCGCCTCGAGGACCGGCAGGCCGAAACCCTCGTCGCGCGACGGCAACACCAGAGCTGTCGCGCCGGCCACCACGCAGCGCAGGTTAGCCTCGGCGAGGTAGCCCACGGTGTGCACCCGAGGCGAGGTCACCGGGGCCGGCCCCCAACCGGCCGGCCCGGCGAGCACGAGCGGCGCGAGACCGCGCTGCGACGCGTGCGCGTCGAGTAGCACGTCGAGGCCCTTTCGCGGCTGGGCGGCCCCGACGAACAGCAGGTACCGCGGCGGCAACCCCAGCGCCGCGCGCTGCGCTTCGGTGGGCGCGGCGACACCCAACCACGATCGGTCCACGCCCAGCGGGGTGACCACGATCCGCTGCGCTGCGACGTCGAGCCGTCGGACCACCAGTTCGGCGACTGCGACACTGGGAGTGCAGACCACCGCCGCGCGGGCCACCGAGTGTGCAACCAGTTCGGGCAGACCGCGCTGCTGCGGGGCCAGATAGTCCGGACGGTCCAGGAACGCCAGGTCGTGCACGGTGACGACACCGCGGGCGCGCCGCGACGGCGGCAGCACGAAGTTGGTGGCGTGCAGCACATCGGCGCTGGTGGCGAGCAGTTCGGTGGGGGGCCAGCCCACCCGTTGCCACAGCGCTCGCAGCGCCCGGGCCGGGACCGGTCCACCGCGCACCGTCACCCCGGGGGGTACCGCGCGGCGCAGCGCGGCCTGGCCACGGGCGGTGAAGGCGGTGACCGTGACGTCCACATCGGACCGGGTCGCCAGCTCGCGCAGCAGCGCGGCGGTGTATCGGCCGATCCCGCTGCGCTGCCCGAGCAGCGGCGTACCGTCGATGAGCACCCGTGAGTGGCGATGCGAGTTATCGCTCCTATCGCCGCTCACGGGTTGTCCACAGTTTGTGCAGGCGCCCCGCGGCTCGCCGGGCCACCTCGCCGGGTCCGCCGGCGGCGAGGTAGGAGCGGACCAGTGCGGCGTCCCGGCGCAGCGCCCCGGCCACCCCGGTCCGGCGGCTTACCGCGGCCAGCGCAGAGCCACCCAGCCGGTCGGGGGCGGGTCGTGGGTGCCGGCAGAACTCGATCAACGGCGCCAGCGCCGCCTCCCAGGTGTAGCGCTGGGCCACTGTCGCGATCCGTTCCCGGCAGCCGGCGGCGAAGGCGTCGTCGTAAAGCACCCGTTGCAGCGCCGCAGCCAGCGCCGCCGGATCGCCGGCGGGCACCACCACACCGAGATTCTCGGCTGCCACCAGCTCGGCGAAGGCGTCGCCGTCGGTGGTCACGATGGGCAGCCCCGCCCACAGGTAGTCCAGCACCCGGGTGCGGAAGGCGAAGGTGGTCTCGACGTGCTCGAAGTGGGTGGTCACGCCGGCATCGGCGTCGAGCAACCAGTTCTGCCGGTCGGCGTAGGGCGCCCAGGTCTCGTTGAAGAACACGTGCTTCCCGGTGAGCCCGAGGGTCTCGGCGAGCCGGCGGGTCTGCCCGGCCATACCCATCTCGGGCACGTCGGGGTTCGGGTGGCGCATCCCGAGGAACACCAGCCGCAGGTCGCCGTGCTCGGCACCCAACGCGTGTACGGCGTGCAGCAGGGTCAGCGGGTCAAACCAGGAGTAGACACCGCCCGCCCACAGCACCACCTTGTCGCCCGGCCCCAAGCTCAGCGTGTCGCGCAAACCCGGTCCGGTGCGTTGCGGCGGCTTGCCGGACAGCCCGAACGGGGCAACCGCGAGCAGCGAACGGGTCGTCGGGTCGGCGTCGTAGACAGTGGGGGACAGCCGACCGATCGCCGCCAGGTGCCCGAGCCAGAAATACCGCTGCCGTTCCGAAGCGCAGAGGAAGAAGTCGCCGCGGCGCAGCTGGGTCGACAGCACCGCGGTGACCGCGTCGACGATCTGGGCGCGCTGGTCGTCACCGAGATCCCGGGTCTGCTCGAGCTGCTCCAGGTGCATCGGGTCATAGATGTCGGCGACGACGAGGTGGTTGGACGTCTTTAAAGACGGTATCTGCTCGAGCACGTGGCCTTGAAGGACTACTAACTGGGCCCAGTCCAGTTCGGGGCCGATCGATCTGGGGGTCGCGTGCCGCACGTCGAACTCGGCAGGAGGTGGCGAGCAGTGCTGGTTCAGGCTGATCAGCCGCACGTCGTGCTCGCCGGACAGCACTTCGGCCATGTTCCAGGCCCGGATCGCCGGTCCAGCCATCCGTTCTGACACCGCATCCGCGGTGATGACGAGAATTCGCCGGCGAGCCCCGTAGACCTGTGCCACGCCGAGGGCCTCGACGATCGCGTCGTGCGCCAGCAGGTAGGGGACTTCAGGGGAGGTGCGCTCCAGGGCGTTGCGCATCAGCGGGACCAAGTCGGCGTCGGTGCGGACCCGGGCGGCCTGCTCAGCCCGTCGCGACGCGGCCAGCGAGGGCAGCATCTCGACGAACCGGTCGATGGCGTAGACCCCGGCCATGGTCACCCGAGGCACCGCCATCGGACCGGCGGCCTCCGCGCCCGGGCTGCGCCGGGTCATCTCCAGCTCGGTGGGGTCGCATTCGCCGCGGGCGGTGGCCCGGCGCACGGCCAGCGCGAGCGCTGCCGGCAGCACCGTGGCCAGCGTCTCGTCGGAGACGTTCTTGTACAGCGCGGCGAGCGCGTTTCGCTCCAGCAGGTAGGTCTCGCGGGCCGGGTCAGCGCCGTGCAGCGAGGCGTGGTGGCGGTGGTAGGCGATCGACCGCGGCTCGTAGCGCACCCGGTAGCCGCGCAGGTTGAGCCGCCAGCCCAGGTCGACATCCTCACAGAACATGAAGAACCGCTCGTCGAACCCGCCGACTCGGGTGAAGACCTCGCGCCGGACCAGCAACGCGGCGCCAGTGCCGAACAGCACGTCGCGGGCGGTGTCGAGGGCACCGTCGTCAGGTTTGCCGACGTGCGGTTTGTAGCCCATCCCGTACCAGGTCAGGCCACCGTCGACGTAGTCGATCCGCGCGCCATCCCAGTCCAGCACCTTGCTGGCCACCGCGGCGATGTCGCGATGTTCATGCAGCACCTCGACCGCGGCGCGCACCCAGTTGCGGTGCGGTCGCGCGTCGTTGTTGAGGAAGGCGACGATCGAGCCGGTAGCTTTGCTCACCCCGAGGTTGCAGCCGCCGGCGAATCCGATGTTGGTGGCCGAGCGGATCAGCCGGGCCTGTGGTACCGCGGCGGTGATCCGTTCGGCGCTGCCGTCGCCGGAGGCGTTGTCCACGCAGATCAGCTCGAGCGCCTCGGCTGGCCAGTCCAGCTCGTCACGCAGCGCGCGCAGGCAGGTCACGGTGTCCTCGCTGCCGCGGTAGTTCACCACGATCACCGATACCCTCGGCTCGCTCACGTCGGAGTTCCTCCCTCGGGCTCGCGGGTAGCCTGCCGCATCGCGGTGTGGCTGTCGGCGCAGGGCTCAGCGGCGTGCCACCGTGACGAACTCGTTGTAGGTGAACACCCGACCCATCCAGTCCGGGAAGGGGAACGAGAACTGGCGGTCCACCACCAGCCCGAGCTCGGCGCATAGCCGCGCCAGCCCGCCGTGGTCGAAGTAGACGGTGTGGGTGGGGTCGGAGGCGAAGCCGCGCTGCTGCGGGCAGATCAGCACGATCCGGGCCGGGCGATCCGGACCGCCGTCTCGGCCGTCGTCGAGGTAGTCGAGGTAGGGCGAGAGCACCTCAGCGGCGCCGCCCGGCGGGAGGTGCTCGACCAGGTGCGCCGCCAGCAGCCCGCCGAACCTGCCCCGCTGGTCCGGCGGCGAGGAGAGGAACTCTGTGACGGTGTATGCGGTCAGCCCGCGATCCCGGCAGGTGAGCACCGAGTGCCGGTTGTGGTCGACGCCGACACTGCCGGCGCCGAGGTGGGCCAGGTTGCGGCCGATGCCGCAACCGACATCGAGGACCCGGCGCTGGCCCAGCAGCCGGCGCAGGTTCCAGCGATACGGCGCCTGGACGTCCAGCAGCTGCTTCCAGCGGGCCTGCTCGAGCGTCACGAGGCGATGGGTGTACGCCTGCCCGGTGGTGTCCGCATCGGGATGGTCGGTCACGAGTACCCCGCGGCGGCACTGGACGGAGCAGCTGGGGCGAGCAGGGTGGCGGGTTCGGCCACGGGGGACGCCTCCAGATCGTCGACGGGTCGGGCGTCGGCGGATGTTACGGGGCCCCCGGTGCTCAGCGCCCGACCCCGTCGGGCAGCGTCGGTTCCGGGACCTGGTGGCCCCCTCAGCGCGCCAGGTGATCCGGCGCCCGGCCGGCCCAGGTGGCCCACAGCAGCGATCGGCTGACGGTGGCCCGCCGGCCGATCCGGTGCCGCGCGATCAAGGCGGCGGGCATCTGGCCGGCCACCTCCGCGAGCACCCGTAGCCGCAACCCGAGGGCGAAGTTGGGGGTGCCGGGACGGTTTCGGCGAAATGGCAGCACCAGAGTCAGACCGGCGAAGCGGGCCAGTTCCCGGGTGGCCACCCCGGCAGGTGCGCAGCGCAGCAGCATCAGCAGCCGGTTGCGCTCGTTCCAGCGGTGGAAGGCCGCCGTGCCGTGCCGCGCCGAGGCGCCCCCGACGTGCCGGACCCGGGCGGCCGGTACGGCGATCACCCGGTGGCCCGACAGCCGCAACCGCCACGACGTGTCGGTGTCCTCGTAGTAGCAGAACAGCGAGCCCGGGACACCGCCTGCGGCCCGCAGCGCATCCGTGCGCAGCAGCGCAGCCCCGCCGCAGAAGCCGAACGGAGCCAGCCCGGTGGTGTCTCGGCCGTACCCGATGCGGGTGAGCGCCACGCCGGTGGACAGCATGGTGCCGTCCCCGGCGTGCAGCACCGAGGCCGCGGCGGCGGCGGTGTCATCGTCGTCGAGGGCCTTCTCCAGCGAGGCGAGCCACCCCGGCTCGGGCTCGGCGTCGTCATTGAGCCACGCCGTATAGGGGGTGCTGACCTGAGGTAACGCGGCAGCCAGTGCCCCGGCGTAGCCGACGTTGCGGTTCATTCGCAGCACCTGAGGACAGTGGGCCGCGATCTCGTCAGCGGTGCCGTCGGTTGATGCGTTGTCGACCACCAGCACGCGGTGCGACCGGGTCTGGGCGCCCAGCGCGTCCAGGCAGCGCCCGATCAGGCCGCGACCGCGCCAGGTGACCACGACCACCGTCGTTCGCTCAGCTGCCGGCACAGCGGGTGACGGTACCCGTGCCACACTTCGCGGCGTGCCGAAGCTGGTGGTGCTGCTGGAGCAGCTGCTCGCGCCGGTGCCGGGGGGTACCGGGCGGTACTCCCGCGAGCTCACGGCGGCGCTGGCGGCGACCGCGCCGGCCGGCTGGACGGTGGGCAGCGCGGTGGCCCGGCACGCCGATCCCACCCCGGCCATGATTCCCGGAGTGGAAGGGCCGCGGGTGTTACCGCTGCCCCGCCGGGCGCTCGTGGCTGCCTGGGAGTCCGGCGTCGGGCTGTGGCCGGGCGGCGACACCGTGCACGCCCCGACACCGCTGGCCCCACCCGGGCCCCGCCGCGGCTGCGACCTGGTGGTCACGGTGCACGACACGGTGCCCTGGACCCATCCCGAAGGGCTGACCCGGCGCGGGGTCGGCTGGCACCGCCGGATGATCGGGCGAGCGGCCCGCCGGGCGGGTGCCCTGGTGGTACCCACCGCCGCGGTCGCCCACGAGTTGCCGCGGTACGTGCGCTGTCAGGCCCGGGTGCACGTGGTCGGGGCGGGGGTCAGCCCGACGGTGGCGCGTCCTCCGGAACGGGTTGATGAGATCGCCGGACGGCTTGGCCTGCCGCCGCGGTACGTGCTGGCGATCGGCACTGTCGAACCCCGCAAGGGGATCGACACGCTGCTCGCCGCGCTGGCCCTGCCGGATGCCCCGGATCTGCCGGTGGTGCTGGCCGGTCAGCCCGGCTGGGGGCGGGTCGATCCGGTTTCGCTCGCCAGGCAGTCCGGGCTGGACCCGGGCCGGGTGCACGTGCTGGGCCGGATCAGCGACCCGGATCTGGCCGTCGTGCTGCACGGCGCAGCGGTGCTGGCGGCACCCAGCCGCGCGGAGGGTTTCGGCCTGCCGGTGCTGGAGGCGATGGCGGCCGGGGTGCCGGTGGTGCATTCCGATGCCCCCGCGCTGGTCGAGGTCGCCGGTGGTGCCGGCGTGACGGTCCCGCGCAACAACGCGGCCGCGCTGGCCACCGCGTTGCGTGCGGTGCTGTCCGATTCCCGCCAGGCAGAGACCATGATCGCCGCAGGTCGGCGTCGGGCGCAGCGGTTCACCTGGGAGTCCGCGGCCCGCCGGGTCTGGTCGGTCCACGTTGAACTACACCGAAAGTCGTCACTGAAAGTGCCATCATAAGCTCCCTGCGTGTCCGAGCCCCGGGTCCTCATCGACGCGACGGCGGTGCCGGCCGATCGCGGTGGCGTCGGCCGGTACGTGGATTGCCTGGTCGCCGCGCTGGAGGCCGGTGGCGCGGCGCCGATGGTGTTGTGCCAGCCGCGCGACGCCGAGCTCTACGCCGGGCTGGCCCCGCACGCCGACGTGCTGCCCGCTCCCGAACAGGTCGCCACCCGGACCGGGCGGCTGACCTGGGAGCAGACCACGCTGCCCTGGCTGGCCGGCCGGCTGCGGGCCGACGTACTGCACTGCCCGCACTACACGATGCCCCTGGTGCGGGTGGCTGGGTTGGCTACCGTGGTCACGTTGCACGACGCCACCTTCTTCACCGATCCGGAGCTGCACTCACCGGTCAAGGCCCGGTTCTTCCGGGTCTGGACGCGAACCTCGCTGCGCTGGGCCGCTGGCTGCGTCGTGCCCAGCGAGTCGGCGGCCCGGGAGCTGGGGCGGGTCGCGGGCGCCCATCGCCGGGCTCTGCACGTGGTGCACCACGGGGTGGATGCGGACCGCTTCCACCTTCCGTCCCCGGAGGAGGTGGCCGCGGTCCGGACCCGGCTCGGGCTGGGCCGGAGCCGGTACGTGGCGTTCCTCGGAGCGCTCGAGCCGCGCAAGAACGTGCCCGCGCTGATCGGTGGGTTCGCCCGAGCGCACCAGGTCCTCGCGAGCCGGCCCGATCCGCCGGTCCTGGTGCTGGCCGGGCAGCCGGGCTGGGACAGGCATGTGGAGCGCGCATTGGCGGCCGTGCCGCACCGGGTGCGGGTGATCCGGGCCGGTTACCTCCCGTTGGGCGAGCTGTCAGGGTTTCTGGGTGGTGCGGCAGTGGTGGCCTACCCATCCCTGGGGGAGGGTTTCGGGTTGCCGGTGCTGGAGGCGATGGCGGCCGGGGCGGCGGTGCTCACCACCCGGCGGTTGGCGATCCCGGAGGTGGGTGGGGACGCGGTCGCCTACTGCGGAATCGAGGCCGAGGACATCGCCGCCGGGATCGTCGAACTGCTCGATGACCCGGCCCGCCGGGCCCAGCTCTCGGCTGCCGCGCAGCGGCGCGCCAAGGAATTTTCCTGGGCAGCCAGCGCGGCGCTGCACCGGCGAGCCTATGACAGCGCCGTGGCCGCGCACCGGCGGTCCCGCTAGCCGCGCCCACCGGTCCGGGGTGCAGAATCGGGCGCTGTGACCCCCCGCTACTCCTACGGCCACGAGCTCGCCGTGGTCACGGTGACCTACTCGCCCGGCGAGACACTCGAGACGTTCCTGGATTCGGTCGGCAAGGCGACCAGCAGGCCGCTGCGGGTGTTGCTGGCCGACAACGGATCGACCGACGGAGCCCCGGAGCGCGCGACGCGCCGCGACGGTGTGCAGTTGCTGCGCATCGGGGAGAACGTCGGATACGGCAGTGCCGCCAACCGCGGGGTCGTCGAGTTCGGGCCGGAAGTGGGTTGGGTGGTGGTGGCCAACCCGGACATCGAGTGGCACCCCGGTAGCCTCGACGAGCTGCTCGCCGCCGGGGATCGGTGGCCCAGAGCGGGTGCGCTGGGGCCGCTGATCCGGCAACCAGACGGGACGGTATACCCGTCGGCGCGGCTGCTGCCCGCGCTGGGTCGCGGCATCGGGCACGCGCTGCTCGGCCCGGTCTGGCCGGGCAACCCCTGGACCACGACCTACCGGCAGTCCGGCACCGCGCTGGGTGAGCGGACCGCGGAGTGGCTGTCCGGGTCGTGCCTGCTCCTGCGCAGGGCCGCATTCGAGTCCATCGGCGGGTTCGACTCGCGCTACTTCATGTACTTCGAGGACGTCGACCTCGGCGACCGGCTGGGTCGCGCGGGGTGGCTCAATGTCTACGTGCCGACCGCGGAGGTCACCCACCTCGGCGGGCACGCCACCAGCCGAGTCTCGGAGCTGATGCTCGCCGAGCACCATCGCAGCACCTACCGGTACCTCGCTGATCGGCACCCCGGTCCATTGCGTGCCCCGCTGCGGCTCGCGCTGCGAGCCGCGCTGGCCGGCCGGTCGGAGTTGGTGCGTCGCGCCGCACGGCGCGGGTAGCGTCGTTCTGGCGAGGTGGTCAGCGGTGTGGACGAGCGGGCCCGAAGCCACCGTGCGGGAGAGTCCCCCGGCCGAAGACAGCGGTCGGGATAGCCATCGTGTCGTCGGAGTCAACGTCGGGGTTCGCGGTCCGGGGATCCGCCGCCGTGAGCGTCACCCGCGGGAACTGCACGGTGTTGGTCTGGTCCATCGGCGAGGTCGCTGAATCAGGAGTGACGATGTCGGCCCGACGGGCCCTTGCGCGAGCCAGCACCTGGTCAGCGCGCTTCAGAGCGTCCATGGGTGCGCCTCCTGTCGCTCCTGCATCGCCACCGGGTCCCGCCGCCTGGGGTGGACCCGCCGCACGCGTCGAAGCAGTCAGCGGCCAGACTAGTCGCCCGGATAGGTGGTGAACCTGCGAGGAGACGGTGCCATGGTGTCGCGTCGCGCCGTCAGGCCGATCCCACCGCTGGCCGGCGTCGAGGCAGTGGTGCTGGTCGGGGGTCTGGGTACCCGGATGCGCCCGCTCACCCTGTCCGCGCCCAAGCCGATGCTGCCCACCGCTGGCGTGCCCTTTCTCACCCACCTGCTGGGCCGGATCCGCGCCGCCGGGGTGCGGCACGTGGTGCTGGGCACCTCATACCGCGCCGAAGTGTTCGCGGCTCATTTCGGTGACGGGTCCGCACTGGGCCTGGCGCTGGACTACATCGTCGAGGACGAGCCATTGGGTACCGGGGGCGGGATCCGCAACGTTGCGCCCGCGCTGAGCGAGCCAGATGTGCTCGTGTTCAACGGCGATGTGCTGTCCGGTCTGGACCCTGCCGAGGTGGTGCGATCCCACCGCACCACGCGGGCGGACGTGACGCTGCACCTGGTGCGGGTGCCCGATCCTCGGGCCTTCGGCTGCGTGCCGACCACTGCCGACGGCCGGGTGCTCGGATTTCTGGAGAAGACCGATGCCCCTCCGACCGACCAAATCAACGCCGGCTGCTACGTGTTCCGCCGGGAGGTGATCGACTCGATCCCGGCTGGGCGCCCAGTGTCGGTGGAGCGTGAGACCTTTCCCGGGCTGCTCGCGGCAGGGGCCCGCCTGCACGCGCACGTGGACAACTCGTACTGGCTGGATCTGGGGACGCCGGCGGCCTTCGTCCGGGGGTCGGCCGACCTGGTGCGCGGGCTGGCGCCCTCGCCTGAGCTTCCTGGGCCGGTGGGGGAGGCGCTGCTGCTGCCCGGAGCTACCGTGCACGTCGACGCGCAGGTCGGGGGTGGTTCGGTGGTGGGCGCGGGTTGCGTGGTGGAGCGTGGCGCGCAGGTGTTCGGCTCGGTGCTGATGGACCACGCGCGGGTCGCTACCGGCGCGGACCTGCAGCGCAGCGTGCTGGGCGCGGGCGCACAGGTGGGCGCGGGCGCTGTGCTGCATGATGCGGTGGTCGGCGATGGGGCGGTGGTGGGGGCGGGCTGCGAGTTGCTGGATGGCCTGCGGCTCTGGCCGGGTGTCGTGCTGCCCGACGGTGGCGTGCGCTTCTCCGCGGATGTCTGAGACCTGCTCGCAGGGTCGAAGCATTGACCCTGAGACCTGCTCGCAGGGTCGAAGCATTGGTGCCGAGACCTGCAGATCCTGGACACCCGAGTATCGGCTGGACCTCCGCACGGTGCTGGCCCCGCTGCGCCGCGGCCGGGGTGACCCCACGATGCGGGTGGATGCCGATGGCACCATCTGGCGTGCCGGCACTACCCCGGCGGGCGCAGCCACCCTGGCGCTGCGCCGTGATGACGGTGGCACCGTGCACGCCACCGGATGGGGACCCGGCGCTTCGTGGGCGCTGGACGGCCTGCCTGCGCTGCTCGGTGCCGACGATGACGACAGCACCTTCGTCTCGCATCACCCGCTGATCGCGCAGGTCCGGCGCCGGATGCCGGGACTGCGGCTGGGCGCCACCCGCCGGGTGTGGGACGTGCTGGTGCCCGCCGTGCTGGAGCAGAAGGTCACCGGTACCGAGGCCCGGCGCTCCTGGCGCGAGCTGTGCTGGCGCTTCGGGGAACCGGCGCCGGGTCCCGGCGAACTGCGGGTGCCGCCCGGCCCGGCGGCGGTGCGCGGGATCCCCGACTGGGAGTGGCACCGCGCCGGGGTGGACCGTTCGCGGCGCCGGGCCTTGCTGGCGGCGGCTGCGGTGGCGCACCGGCTGGAGGGTGCGGTGACGTTGGGCGGCAAGGCCGGCCGTGACCTGCTGTGCAAGATCCCGGGGATCGGGATCTGGACGGCCGCTGAGGTGGCCCAACGGGCCTGGGCGGACGCGGATGCGGTGAGCGTCGGCGACTTCCATATCCCGGCCGTCATCGGTTACGCGCTGCTAGGCAGGCCGCTGGACGACGAAGGCATGCTTGAGGTTCTTGCACCCTACGTTCCGCAGCGACACCGGGCGGTGCGTTACGTCGAGGCCTCCGGGTTCCGCCGTCCGCGCTTCGGCCCCCGGTTCAGTCCCCGCGACTACCGGGCGATCTGAGGTGCGTGACGAGTCGAGAGATGAGCCGGCCCGCTTAAAGAGGCGAACCTCGAGCCGCCGAGCCGTGGCCGAGCCTCTCAGAGCGCGGGGCGGCTTTCACTGACTGACTCGATTGTGGGCAAGCACACGCGGAGACCTGCGATCAATGATCGGAAGACCGCCGCCGCCCGCTGCGCCGAAGTCCGCTCGGGGACCAGGGATCCCTAGTGGGCGGCCTTCGCGGCCGTGCGCGCCGCCGCGAAGATGTCGATCTCTCGACAGGTAGCCAGCGGATGGATCGGGGCTTGGCCGTACCAGTACACCGGCCCGTTCGGGGTCCGGCTTGGTGGCAGTGCCAGTACCCCGGTGACCACCTGCACCGCATCGGGCCAGGGCAGCGGCACGCCGTAAGGCTCGCCCGCGATGATCACACCACATCCCGGGGCGTCGGGGTGCAGCAGTACCGGCGCCGGACGATCAAGTGCGATCAAGATGGGAGTCATCGCTTCGGCCAGATCCACCGGCACGATCTGTGCTGTGGCGCAGTTTCCCAGCGGCAGCACCACGTGATCGCCCTGCACGTGCACCGGCCAGCCCAGTGCGCAGTAGGCCGTGCTGTCCAGACGAGTCGCAGCAGTTGTCGGAGGTTGGATCGTGGCGGCCTGCTGCCGTACGCACATCGAGCACGGCGTGCCCTGGCCGGGTTCGACGGTCTCCAGTTGCCGCGGGGACAGCAGCGCCCCGCAGAGAGCGCCGACCGCGCTGTCCGCGGCACGGACCGGTAGCGGGAGCAGGTGCACCGGGTG
Source organism: Pseudonocardiaceae bacterium (assembly GCA_050700115.1). Lineage (GTDB taxonomy): Bacteria > Actinomycetota > Actinomycetes > Mycobacteriales > Pseudonocardiaceae. Next base: position 10,102 of record JBOHGG010000029.1, on the reverse strand, counting down.
GCTCGCCTGCGCGCCCACCCCGGGCCGGTAGCGGGCGGCCAGCACCGCTGCGCAGCTCACGCGTGCCTTCTCGCGCCGGTCGCGACCCCCGTGGTGTGGTGCACGGCGAGGCCGGGGGCGTTCGTGACACTCCCCGGCCCCGCCGTGGCTGCTGCGGGCCGTCGGCCCAGTGGGGCGCCGCAGGGGCGGGGCCGTCGCCAACACCGGAAACAACCCTGCCGGTTCACAGGCCCGTTGTGCCTTCGCGGCGACCAGAGCCGCATGACCGGGTGAAAACTCCGAACTCACCCTCCTTGGTGCTGGCCAAGAAGGCGGAAATCTCATCGCAGCTGAAGATCAGTGCCGGACCGCTCGGATAGCGAGAGTTGCGTAGTGCAACTTCGCCACCGTCCAGCAATGCGGTTTCCACGCAGTTGCCGATCTGGCCGCTATAGGTGCTCTTCCGCCACGTCGCCGCGGCAAGCCGAGCGGCCGACGGGCCGCTGTGAATCGGTTGTCCCATCTTGCCTCACCTCAGTGACTACATCTGCACGTGCATTTGCATGGCTAGAACCATAGCAGGGGGTCTCGTGTCGGTCAAATGCACGTGCAAGTGGGATGAGCGGGCGCGAACCTGTCAGGAGTGGGACGGCGCCGGTGCAAAGACGGGCTCTAGCAGGCCTGATTCGGCGGGCCGGGGCTCAGGCCACTCAGATCTCTGCGCGTACCTTCGCCAGCAGTTGCCTGCTGTGATCGGGCGTCTTGGCGTCCACCATCAGCCGGTCGAAGACCCTGCTGTACAGCTCGGTTTCGGATCGCTTGTCCAGGTAGAGCGCACCACTGAGATGTTCGATGTACACCACATCAGGCAGCTCCGGCTCGGCGAAGCGCAGCATGCTGAACGGACCTTCGGCCGCGTACCCGCTGAGCGGATAGGGCACGACCTGCAGGGTGATGTTGGGCCGCTTGGTGAGAGCGATGAGGTGCTCGATCTGCGCCAGCATCACCCGCCTGCCGCCGATCGGACGGTGCAGCACGGACTCGTCGATGACCGCCCACAGCTTGGGGGCATCTGGCCGGGCAAGCAGCGCCTGGCGCCGCATCCGCATCGCGACCTGGCGTTCCGCCCTCTGGTTCTCCAGCTGAAACCAGCCGCGGGTCGCGATCGCCCTTGCGTAGTCCTCGGTCTGCATCAGGCCGGGCAGGAACTGCAGCTCGTAGGTCTGGATCCGGGACGCCGACTCCTCCAGCCCGAGGTAGTTCTCGAACCAGTCGGCCACCATATCGGTGTAGCGGTGCCACCAGCCGGGCTCGTTGGATGCCGTGACCATCTCGAGGAGCACCTCGCGCTCCTCGGAATCCGTCACCCCGTACATGGTGAGCAGGTCGGTCACGTCCCGCGGTTTGAAGCTGACCCTGCCGAGCTCAAGCCGGCTGATCTTCGACTCAGAACCACGGATAGCGTAGCCAGCCTCCGCGCGCGAGATCTCGACAGCCTCACGCAGCCGGCGCAGGCGGGCGCCCAAGATGATGCGGCGGGCCGTGGGGCTACCACTCTGAGCAGCAGCAGGATTATGGGATGCATCAGTGGGATCGACTATGGCCACGAACGCACCTCCAGCGTGGTTCCAGTGTCCCGCACTCGCGTGGCGCGGTCGCTGCCGGACACTCGATCACTCAACGTACCGCGCTGCGGTGCACGGTCAAAGCACCACCCGTCGTTTACCGGGTGCGTCCGCGCGCATACCCTTGGCTGTGTCCAGACCTGTACTGCAACGGTCCGGACCCGTACTGCAAACGTCTGGGAGGTCCCCGATGCCCGGTACTGGCGACCCACTGTCGGATGATTTCACGCCAGTTTACATCGACACGACCAAGCCGAGCATTGCTCGGGTCTACGACGCATTCCTGGGAGGCAAGGACAATTACGAGATCGACCGAGAGCTTCTTTGGCAGGTTTTGAAGATTACCCCACAGGCCAGGTTGCTCGCCTGGGATAACAGGAATTTCCTGATCCGGGTGACCCGATTTCTCGCCGAGGAGGCGGGCATCACCCAGTTCCTCGACTGCGGGTCAGGACTGCCCACGGCGGAGAACGTTCACCAGGTTGCCCAGCGAATCCAGCCCGACGCCCGCGTAGTGTACGTCGACAACGACCCGGTCGTGCTCGCACACGGCCGGGCGCTGCTTGAGGAGAACGACCAAACCCACTTGATCGATGCTGACATCTTCGAGCCACACACGATCGTCAACAACGAGGTCGTACGCAAGTACCTCGACTTCTCTGAGCCGATCGCGCTGTTCCAAATGGGGACGTTGCTCCACTACGACGGCGAGCGCAGCCTGCAGAACATCATGCAGGAATTCATCGATGCCCTGCCGTCGGGCTCTTACGTGTCGAGCAGCCACTTCCTCGACCCCAAGACCCCCGCCGAGCTGAGCGAACTCGCTCAGAAGATCGAACAGGCCTTCCTGCGCACCCTGGGCAACGGATATTTCCGCACCCGCGCCGAGCTCGAGAGCACGTACCCGGGCTTGGAACTGGTCGAGCCGGGCCTGGTCCCTTGCACCGACTGGTGGCCCGATGGCCCGCGGCTTAAGCCGCGGGACCCCGCGCAACTCCTCCTCGTCGGAGCGGTCGGCCGTAAGCCCTAGCCCCGGCGGTGCTCGACGTGTCGGAGGGAGCAGCGCAGGCCCGCTGACGTCGAGGTATTTCCCCCCGTCGTTTCGGCATCTATGTCCAGAGGGACTCCAACCGCTGAGACGCCGGGGTGAAGGCGATGATCGCATCCGTGTATATCGGAACGTCGAGGGGCGAATCGCTGGTCCGGGTCGAGGCATACGACCTCGACCCCTACCTGACTCTCACCGTTCGGGGTCAGACCGTCGCGCTCACTCGCGACGAGGCCCGCAGGGTCAGCGATGCGCTTCGGGCCGCCACGCTCACCGCGCAGGAGTGGGCCGACGACTGACCGCCATGGACCCGGCGGCGGAAGTCAAAGCTGTGTGCGTCTCGGCCAGTACCGTGGTGATGATCTCGGCCGCCGGCCGGATGTCGTTGATCAGGCCGGCGGTCTGGCCGGTGAAGGGCAGATACTCGTCGACGCGCCCGCGAGCGACCGCGGCGAGCAGCCCCGGGCCGACCACCGCCGGGTCCACCGAGCCAGGGTGATCGGTGAGAGCGTCGATGAGCGGGGTGCGCAGTGCGCGGGGTGCGAAGGGAGGCACGCCCGGGCGGTTGGCGGGCCCCATGACTCGCTCGCTGTTGGGCACTCTCACGGCGTCGACTGCGTCAGCGGCGACGATCCGCTGCTTCCACTGCTCGCTGATCGCCATCTCGGTGCTGGCCAAAAACCGGGTGCCCATCGCGACGCCGGCAGCGCCGAGCGCCAGCGCGGCGGCCATCCCGCGGCCGTCGGCGATCCCGCCCGCGGCGACGACCGGGACGTTGCCAGCGAGGTCGACGACTTGGGGGACCAGCACCATGGTGGAGACGAAGCCCGCCTGCCCGCCAGCCTCCCACCCCTGCGCGATGAGCACGTCGGCGCCTGCCGACAGCGCCTGGTCGGCTTGATCGCGATTCATCACCTGCTGTATCCAGCGGATCCCGGCGTCGTGGGCTCGCGCGATGAGGTCCGGGCAGACCGCGAGATGGAAGCTGATCACGGCCGGTCCGAACTCGATGGTGGCGGTGAACGCCTCCTCGTCGAGCGGCCGGACGGTGTGATTGATCGCGAACGGACGGTCGGTTCGGTCGCGCAGCCTGGCCCACTGCTCGCGGAGCTCGGGCAGTGCACGGGCTGCGGTACCCAGGCTGCCGAGCCCACCCGCCGCGCACACCGCCGCGGCGAGCTCGACTGAGTCGATCGGCCCGAAGGGCGCACAGATGATCGGCACCTCGATGCCGAGGACGTCACAAAGCGGGGTGTGCAACATGGGGAACTCCTGTCTGCAATGGTGTCGCCTGATGCTCGCGAGCTCACCCCAGCCGGCACATCGTGGCGAGACCGAAAGGTTTTCGACGCCGAACCGAAACACTGCACCTACCATCAGGACGTGCCGCGGATCCGGCTGCTCCTGGAGCGCGACCATGAGCTGGCGGTCCTCGATGCAGCGCTCACCGCCGCCCGCGACGGCCTGGGTGGGATGGCGGTCATCGAGGGCCCGCCCGGCATCGGGAAGTCCCGGTTGCTGGCCGCCGCCCGCGCGATGGCCAGCGGATTCGCTGTGCTTGCGGCGCGCGGTGGCGAGCTGGAACAGGACTTCCCGTGGGGCGTCGTCCGGCAGCTCTTCGAGGCTGAGGTGGCGCTCGCCGACCTGGCGCGCAGGAAGGCGTTGTTCGTCGGCGCCGCGGCGCCGGCTGCCGAGCCACTGGGCCGGCGCCGCGATGCGGCCAACGGGGATGCGGCCGAGAGGGATAGGGCCAGCCCGGGCGACGCGTCCTTCGCCGCCCTGCACGGGCTGTACTGGCTTGTGGTCACGGCGGAGTTCCTGCGGCGGGCGCTGGCCGAGCCCCCGCCGCGCGGGACGCTTCCCGGGTTGTTGCGGCTGCTCGGGCGCTGCGCGCTGCTGGCCGGCGACGACTCCGGCGCCGAGCACTACCGGGCCGCCGTCGCAGCGACCCCCGATCCTGCTGAGCGGGCCGCTATGGCCCGTGAGCTCGGAGTCATCCACGTGCCACCCGGCGGTTACGGGGAGGCGGTGGCCACACTGGAGCGGGCGGTGACCGACGCCCGGGCGGCCGGTGAACGTGAGCCGGCCCTGCTGGCCGAGGCTGACCTGATCACCGCCGGCCGGCTGCACCCGGCCACCTTGGCGACCGCCCGGGCCCGCGCCGACGCGATCGATCCGGACGCCGTCGAGGACACCCCGGCCGGTGCCTGCTCGGCTCGCTGGCCCTGCACGGGGTCCTGGCGGCCTGGCCCCTTTCCCGGGTTGCGGAGGTGGCGCGGTGGGCCGCGAGCGGGGACCTGCCCGTCGACGCTGCCACCACGACCAACACCCTCTGGGACTGCGGGTTCGCGCTGTCGGTAGCCGATGAGTTAGCCGCGGCGAACACCTGGTGGCAGGCGATCCTCGCGAAAGCCCGAGCGCAGGGCTCCATCCTCACCTTCGCCCGCTGCTCGTGTTTCCTGGCGATGACCGCGCTACGGGCCGGTGACCTGCCCGCCGCCGAGGCGCATGCGCGGGCGTCCCTGGACGTCACCGAAGGCAGCGATGGTTCCTGCGCCGGATGGTCACCGCGACGCTGGTGGAGACGCTGGTGGAGCGGGGTGCCCTGGACGAGGCGCAGGCGGCGCTGGTCGCGGTGGACGGCGACGGTGAGCTCGGCGACTTCATGATGATCAACTTTTTGCTCTTCGCCCGGGGCCGGCTGCGGGTGGCGCGGGGCGAGTTGGAGCCTGGGCTGGCCGATCTGTCCGAGTACGGGCGCCGGCCAGGATCCCCCATGCGGGATAACCCCGCGGTGCGTCCGTGGCGTTCCGAGGCCGCCCTGGTGGAGCTGGCGCTCGGCCGTGCGGATCAGGCCCGGCGCCTCGCCGGAGCGGAGCTCGAACTGGCCCAGTCGCTGCGCAGCGACCGCGCCACCGGGGTGGCGTTGCGCGCGCTGGGTCTGGCCGAAGGTGGGCGCCGGGGGGAGCAACTGCTCGGCCAGGCGGTGGCCGTGCTGGGTCGATCGCCGGCGCGGCTGGAACACGCCCATGCGTTGGTTGACCTTGGCGCGGCCATCCGCCGCTGCGGCCGGCGCACCGACGCCCGTGGCCCGCTGGCCGCCGGCCGGGACCTCGCGCACCGCTGCGGTGCCCGGGCGCTGGCCGAGCGAGCCCTGGTCGAGCTGCGCGCGGCTGGGTCCCGACCTCGCCGGCTGCGGCACAGCGGTGTCGAAGCGCTGACCGCCAGCGAGCGCCGGGTCGCCGAGATGGCCGCTGCCGGACTGCCAAACCGCGAGATAGCCCAGGCACTGTTCGTCACACTCCGCACCATCGAGGTCCACCTCACCCACGCCTACGCCAAGCTGGCCATCTCCTCCCGCAGCGAACTCCCGGCCGCATTGGCCGGTTAGCGCAGTCCGGACCGCATTCTGGAGCCGGTCGCCAATGTCCGTGAACTCGACCCCACCGACGTTCTCGGTCGTTCACACGTCCGTCCCGTCGAGTTCACGGCGCGCCACCTTGGATCCACCGTCGCCTCCGATGCCGCAGGTCAGCCCGGCACCGTCAGGCGCCGTGGGGGGTGGCGGCGCTCAGCCGGGCGTCATAGCCGTCGGCGAGGCGCCGTAGTGCCCCAGCGCAGTCCCCAGTGAACGACGAGCCGTGCATGAGGGCCAGGGTGGTGGGTTCGAGCTCGGCGAGACGCCGCATGGTGGCGCCCGTGTTCGGCGTCAGGCAGGTGGCGTGGAAGATGTCCTCCCCCTGATCGGCCGGCCCGACGATGTCGCTTTCGGTGAGGGCGGGACCACCCCCCAGGTGGGCGAACAGGTCACCGCAGAGCAGCGTTCGGGTGGTCTCCTCGAACAACACCCGCGCCTCCCATCCGTGCGGAACATGCGGGGTGTCGATGTGGCGTACTCGCTTGCCACCGAGGTCGATCACCTCGCCGTCCGCCAGCGGCCTCGGCCGCCGATCGGCCATCTCGTCCAGCGACACCATGCAGCCCAGCGCCCCGTGGGCCACCTGGGAACCCGGGGCGGCGTCGAGGAACAGGTTCATCGACCCGCACTCGTCGGACTCGACGTGGCCGAAGGTGATCCACCTCAGCTGCTCGACCGGCACCACCGACGTGATCGCCTCGCTGACCGACGGGAACATGGAGCGGTGGCCGGTGTGGAACAGCAGCGGCTCCTCGGCCCGGACGAGGAATTGGTTGAACGTGAACCCGGTCGCGCCGATATCCGGGACCAGCGTGGAGATCCGGTAGATCCCGTCGGCGATCTCGTTGACCCTGGTCTGCATCAGGTGTCCTCTCTGTTCGGCTCGTGAAGGGGCCGCCGGCAGCATCTGGCACCGACACTTCCCGGTGAGTGGCCCCGCCACTACCGTGGGATCGCGTCACCCAGGTGAAGATCCGACCAGGATGTTGCAGTCGCGAGCAATGTACGGGGGTCACAATGGCAGTTGAGGAAACACCGATCCTGGCTGGCTCATCAAACTCATCAAAGGAGCTGCCACCTGCGGTCGCGATGCGTCAGCTGACCATGGGAGCTCTCGTCTCCCAGGCGATCAGTGTGGTCGCTAGGTTCGGAGTCGCGGACACGCTGGCCGCCGGTCCCCGGCCCGTGGATGAGATCGCGGAGCTGGTAGGCGCGCACGGCCCGGCGCTGTATCGGCTGTTGCGAGTGCTCAGCGATGTCGGAGTCGTCGCCGAGTTGGAGAATCGGCGGTTCGCCCTGACCCCGCTCGGTGAGCTGCTGCGCAGCGACGTCCCCGGCTCGCTACGGGGCTGGGCGACGATGTTCGGGATGCCGTTTCACCGTTACCCGTGGACCGATCTGTACGAGACCGTCCAGACCGGGAAATCGGCGTTTGATCGAGTCCACAGTGCGAAGCTCTTCGACTACTTGGCGGAACATCCCGAGGATGCGGCGGTCTTCGATGCGGCCATGACCTCGATTTCCACGAGTGCGGCCGCGAGCATCGTGGCGGCCTACGATTTCGGCCGGTTCAGCATGGTAGTGGATGTTGGCGGCGGGCGTGGCAGCCTGCTCGCCGCGATCCTGTCCGCCCACCCGCACCTTCAGGGAGTGCTGTTCGACGTGCCGGCAGTCGTGGCCGGCGCCGACGATGACATTTCCGGCACCGAGGTTGTCGACCGCTGCAACGTGGTGAGCGGGGACTTCTTCGACTCGATACCGGAAGGTGGCGATGCCTACCTGCTGAGCAACATCATCCCGAGCTGGGACGACGATCACGCCGTGGAAATCCTGAGCACGTGTCGGGCTGCGATGGCCGACACCGCCTGCGTTCTGCTCGCTGAGTTCGTGCTGCCGGAGGGTGCGGCGCCGTCGATGGCCAAACTGGTGGACTTGGAATTGCTGGTCATGACCTCTGGTGGTCGCCAACGCACCGAGGCGGAGCACCGCACACTGCTTGATCGTGCTGGGCTTCGGCTGACCCGTATCGTGCCGAGCACCGGCCTGGTCAGCCTCGTGGAGGCAGTTCCCGCCACGTCGAGCTGATAGACGGCACGGCCGTCAATAGCCGGGCGTGTATCGGTGCCGCGTCCCCGTGAACCCGACGAGAGCGACGTCCGGAAGGGGTGTGACTGCTTCAGCCAGCGCCTGGTGGCGCACTAAAACGGTGGGGGTTCGTCCGGGTCGGGTGTCGGGCGGGTGGTGAGTGGTTCGGGGTCGGTTAGTGGTGGTGGTTGGGAGTGGTAGGTGTGTCCGCTGGGGGTTACCCAGGTGGTGCAGCCGTCGGGGTGGTGGGTGACTGACCAGCCGGGGGCCTGTTTGATCTGATGATGGTTTCGGCATTTGGGGCCGATGTTGGTCTCGCTGGTCGGACCGCTGTCATTGTCGGGGTCGTAAGCAACGCCGTGGTCGAGGTCGCAGCGGTGGGCCGGTACCCGGCAGCCCGGGAACTGGCAGGTCTGGTCACGGGTGATCACCAGCCCGGCGAGGTGGGCTGGGGGCCGGTAGCGGGTGGTGCCGTAATCCAGGGGCCGGCCTGAGGCGGGGTCGGTGAGGACGCGCCGCCAGGTGCCCCCGGCGGCAAGATCTCGGGCTACTGCGGCCGGGATCGGCCCGTAGCCGGCCAGTTCCCCGGGCAGGTCATCGGCACCCAGCAGCGCGGTGTAGGGGATGGTGACCCGAACATCCACCCCACCACCGCGCCGACACCGCCCGCACTCACACCGGCAGCCCGCAGAGCCGGTGGCGCTGGGGGCTGCCGGGGAGTCATCGTGGGCGCCGGGTGCGGCGGTGGTACCGGTGGTGTGGTGGCTGTGGTCGGGCTGGGTGGTGTGGTCGCGGGCGGCGCTGGTGGCTGTACTGGCCCAGCCGGTGGGGTTGAGCACCAGGTCGACCAGCGCATCGCCGCGGCGGGCGTCCATGCTGCGCGCATCACCGGGGAACCCGGCGCGGCGGGCGTAGTCGTCGATCACCGCGAACACCCCGACGGCGTCTCCGGCCGGCAGGTAGGCGCACAGGGTGGCCATCCCGTCGGGCTCGGGCCACATCCGCACCCCGCGCTCACGCCGGGCCTGCTCGGCCCGCTTGGCAGCGGCCGCGGGATCAGCCACCAGCACCGCCCGACGCGTCGCGGCCCGCAACTGTCCCGGGGTCTGCTTCGATGCTTTGGTCAGCACCTTCGCTTCGACCGCCGCGGTGTGCTCCTCGGAGAGGTTCAGGGTCTCGGTGTCGAGGATGCGGGCCTTGACCAGGGTGATCCTGCCTGCCTCCATCGCCGCCAGCGTGGCCGGTAACCGGGTACACAACGACCAGGCGTCACCCACCCGGCAGGCCGCAGTCCGCGCCGACGCGGTCAGCATCAGACCGACCTCGGCCACCGCCGAGTCGTGGGCCTGAGAGTCGCAGGCTCCCATTGCCTTGTTCCGAGCCTGCGCGCTGTCGATGAACGACGCCATCTCCCGCAGTTGCCGGGCCTGCGCCCACGCGATCACCCGCTCCCAGCCACCCACCCGCTCCAGGGCCTCGAACTCGCGATGTTCCGGGCCGGTCTGAGCGGGCTGCGCCAGCAGGTCGGCCAGCAACCCGTCCGGGAGGTACTCCGACCAACGCACCGGCTCCGTAGTACCAGGCTGGTCCTCGACCAAGCAGTCGATGACCTCCTCGGGCGGCGCCGCCACCGGTGGCGGCGGCCACTCAACGTGGCTAGTATCGAACACGTGTTCGAATGTACTCCTGCGGTGACGGACTGGCAACAGACAGTGTCACAGCGTTGGCCGGCGGCAAGATGGTTGATCCAACCCCTCAGTTCGGTTCCGATTCCGTGGCTGGTGTTGCGCACGATCTCCGGAGGGCGATCGATCGTTAAACCGAACTTACTTGATCTTTGGTTGCGTGGGGCTGCTGACCTGCGGGTTCCTGGCTTGTGCTGGTTTCTTCGTGGCTACCTGTCGGCGAGTGTGAGGGGGATCGGGGAGTCGAGCAGTTCAAACACAC